>DIXJ01000011.1:57602-146959 GCA_002436015.1 Synergistaceae bacterium UBA6083
GACGACGATGACGATGACGACGATGACGATGACGACGATGACGACGACGGAGATAATGGGCACGGGAACGACGACGATCGTGACGACGACAGTAATCCCGGACAGGGCGGCGGCGGCGGCCCCAGCGGAGGGGGTCCTGGCGGTGGAACGGGACAGGACGACAAAGACAAGGACAACAAGGGGCTCGGCAATGGTCCTGAAGATGGGGACGATCCCGGTGAAAAGGGAGACGATTCGGATAACCCTGGCCAAGGGCACAAATAATCGACTGACAAAAGAAGAGTCACTACAGCGGGGAGAAATCCCCGCTTTTTTTGACTTTCGCTTCTGCGATATAATTAAGCAGCTAAAAGAAAAGAAGAGGAGGAAGTCCCTTGCCGTGGCGTGAACTGGAGCACCCTGCCGATATCCGCCTCGAGATCGAAGCCGAGAGCCTCGAGGAACTGGTGGAAGAATGTGCCAGGGGCTTTTACTGGGTTTCCGCGGGGCATTCATTCGACGGGTCGTTTTACGGAAATCCGGGGAATATCTCTATCTCGGCTGCACCTGGTGATGTGGAGGGGCTTCTTGTTTCATGGATGAACGAACTTCTTTTCAACCTTGAAACGGCAAGACAGGCATTCCTCCCTGCAGAAGTCGTTATCGATTTGACGAAGGGGGTCTTGATCGTCAAGGGACAATGGGTCCCTGCCTCGGGCCAGGGAAGCCGAGTCAAGGCCGTAACGTATGGGGGAGTCGAGTTTTCCACGACACCCCGCCCGAGGCTCCGAGTTATCATGGATGTGTAGGGGGCGAATCCTATGGGTATACAGGTGGTCAGGAAGGACCCCGTTCGTTGCCTGATCCCGGAATCCGCCATGGATGGAATGCGGGTGCCGGGCCTGCTTTATGCCGACGGCCGCATCCTGTCGGAGGTCAAGGATGACCCGGTCCTCCGGCAGGTCGCGAACGTCGCCTGCTTGCCCGGCATAACGGGTTATAGTTTCGCGATGCCGGACCTGCATTGGGGGTATGGTTTCCCCATCGGGGGAGTGGCGGCTTTTTCCCGGGAGGGCGGAATCGTTTCCCCCGGAGGAGTGGGTTACGACATCTCTTGCGGGGTCAGGCTTCACGTTTCCCGCTTGGAAGAGGAGGAGGTCAGCCGAGTCCTGCCCGCTTTGCTTGACGCCCTTTTTTCCTCGGTTCCTTGCGGTGTGGGTTCCGAAGGATTGACCTCCCTGAAGGGGAACCGCCTGGACGCGGTCCTGAAAGGAGGGGCGCGCTGGACGGCAAAAAACGGTTTTGGAGAGATAGCCGACCTCGACCGGATCGAGCATGGGGGATGTCTCGATGGGGCAGAACCGGAAGAGGTTTCCCAAAGAGCAAAGGAGCGGGGCAAGGGGCAACTGGGAAGCTTGGGCTCGGGCAACCATTTCCTTGAGATCCAGCGCGTCGACGAGGTGTTCGACCCGACCCTGGCCCAGTCGTTTGGCCTTGAGCCCGGCGGGATTGCGGTCATGATCCATTGCGGCAGCAGGGGATTGGGACACCAGGTCTGCGACGATCACTTGAGAATACTTGCTCGGTCGGTATCCCGCCATGGCATCGCGATTCCCGACCGACAACTCTGCTGCGCCCCCCTGGACTCGGGTGAGGGGAAAGCCTATTTGGGAGCGATGCAGGCCGCCGCCAACTTTGCGCTGGCGAATCGAGAGGCGATCGGTTCAAGGGTCCGGGAGGTTTTTTCCCGGTTTTTCCCGGGGGAACGGCTTGAACTTCTTTACGATGTCAGCCACAACATGGCCCTGATGGAAAGGCACACCTACAATGGTAAGGAGGGCTTGTATTGCGTCCACCGGAAGGGAGCGACCCGGGCCCTTCCTCCGGGGCATCCTGGATTGCCTCAACTTTTCGCGAAAACAGGGCAACCTGTCATCATTCCCGGCAGCATGGGAACGGCAAGTTATGTCCTCGCCGGGGCCAAGGGTTCTACTGAGTGTTTCTGCTCGACCTGCCACGGAGCCGGAAGGGTCATGAGCCGAAGTGCGGCGCTGAAATCCGCCGATGCAGGAAGCGTTGCGGCCAGGCTAAAGGAAAAGGGAATCCTGGTTCGCGCAGGGGACTTGAGAACCCTGGGAGAAGAAGCTCCCGAAGCTTACAAGGACGTGGATGTCGTTGTCGATGTCGTGGAAAGGGCGGGATTAAGCCGGAAAGTCGCCCGCCTGAGGCCCCTGGCGGTCATCAAGGGGTGAAACGGTAAAAGGAAAAAGCGGGAGGCAGGCCACTGGGGACCCTCCTCCCGCTTTATTTCATGAGCCCTAAAGGACGCCGTCCTTCGAGGCGATCAGCTCTTCCGTCGATTCATTTTCGATACGGGCCATGTTCCCCACCTTTGCCAGGCGCCCTTCCGCCCATCGTGCGAGCCGCACGAAGGGGAGACCGAGCAGCAGGTAGATGACGGCGACGATGATTCCCGTGCCAAAGTAATCGTAGTAGGTCGTGGCAAGCTGTCCATAGGCCTTGGTCAGGTCCACCATCGTGATGACCGAGACGAGCGAAGAGTCTTTGAGGAGGGAGATGAAATCGTTCGTCACGGGGGGAAGGACCAGGCGAAAAGCCTGGGGGATGACAACATGGCGGAGTGCTTGCCAGCGAGTCATCGCCAGGGCGAGGGCTCCTTCCATCTGGGCCTTGGGGACGGAAATGAGCCCGGCCCGGTAGTTTTCCGCTTCGTAAGCCGCGTAATTCAGGCCCAGGCCAACCGCGCCCGCCACGAAGGGGGATAACTTGATGCCAATGTTCGGCAACCCGTAGAAGATAAAGAAGAGCTGGATCAGGACCGGTGTTCCCCGGATCGTTTCAATGTAGGCGACGGCCATCCTGGAGAGGAAGGAAGGGCCGAAGACCCTCGCGACGGCAAGGACAAATCCAAAGGCCATGGCCAGGATCATCGCCACGATGGAGACCTTCATGGTCGTGACGGCGGCCCTGCCCAAGACGGGCATGAAACTAACATAGCGCTTCATCCGGTCCTGGAAGGTGAATTCCGGTTTTTGAAGTTCTGCCCATTCGTTGAACATGACGGCGTCGACCGTACGGGGACTGTAATCGTTGAACTCCTTGGCCATCATCGGGCTCCAGAGGTTCCACCGGTCGTAGATGCGGCGGAGTTCCCCGCTGTCCCGCAGGGCGACGAGGGCGCCGTTGATGTCCTTCAGGAGTTCCTTGTCTTCCTTTCTCACGGCGATGCCGTATTCCATCCGGCCGATCTCAGGTCCCACGAACTTGATGTCGGGGTTGAAGCCGGCGTAGAAAACGGCGATGGGGGCGTCGAAGAGCGTAGCGTCTAGGCGGCCGTTCGCAAGGTCGCTGTAGGCGTTGATCTCGTCCTCGTAGGTTCGGACTTCGATCCCTCCGAATTCTTCGAGAACCTGCTGCGAGTAGGCTTGCTTCAGGGTTCCGACGACCTTGCCGCGGCAGTCTTCGAGGCTCTCGATCGTCTTGTTGTCCCGCCGGACGGCCAGCTGCAGGAATGTGGCGTAATAGGGGATGGAAAAATTGACTTCCTGCTTGTGCTCAGGGGTGATTTCCAACCCGTCCAGGGTGACGTCGTAAAGCTTTCGCTGGAGGCCGGGAATCAGGTTGTCCCAGCCGTTCTGCACGAAAACGGGCTTGCGTCCCAGTTTCTTGGCGATGGCCTCGATCATTTCGACCTCGTAACCGATGACCCGGGTGGTGTCCTTGGGGTCCTGGAACATGTAGGGAGCGCCGCCCTCGGTATCGCCGCCCCAACGGAGTTCGTTCTGTTCGGCGAGCGCCACTGGCGCGAATGCAAAGGCCAGGGCCAGGACGAGTCCCAGTATCGTCAATGTCCTTCTCATAGGGCATCCCCCTCGAAGTGCCTCAGGAATTCCCGCGTCCGTTCGTTCTTCGGGTTGGAGAAGAGGATGTCTCCGTCGTCGACCTCCACGATTTCCCCCTTGTCCATGAAGACGATATAGTCGGAGGCCTTGCGGGCGAAACGCATTTCGTGGGTGACGACGATCTGGGTCATGCCCTCCGCATCGAGGTCTCGCATGACCTGGAGGACTTCCTTGACCAGCTCCGGGTCGAGGGCTGAAGTGGGTTCGTCGTAAAGCATGACCTTGGGATTCATGGCCAGGGCACGTGCAATGGCTGCGCGTTGCTTCTGGCCTCCCGAAAGGGTTGCGGGGTCGCGGTGAATGCAGTCTTCAAGCCCAACTTTTTTCAGTAGACGGACGGCGTTTTCCTCGGCCTGTTCCCGGCTTTCCTTCTTGACGACCATGGGGGCAAGCATGATGTTTTCAAGGACGGACTTGTGGGGAAAGAGATTGAAGATCTGGAAGACCAGTCCCACTTCCTGCCGAAGCAGGTGGGCCTTGTCGAGGAGGTCGTCGGTGATGGTTTCGCCTGGCCCATTTCTGGACACGGTGACACCGGCGATCGAAATCGTACCGGAATCGAGAATTTCGAGGCAGTTCAGGCAACGGAGAAACGTGGACTTGCCACAGCCAGAGGGACCGATGACGGAAACCAGGTCTCCTTCGCGGATGGAGATGCTGATGTGATTCAACACCTCTCCCTGTTCAAAACTCTTGCAGAGATTATCGACGACGATCAAGGGCTGGTTCGCTTGGGCCACCCCTTATCTCCCCCCTTTCTTTTCACGTGCACGGGTATTATGGGATAGCCGGGGCCAATTGACAAGGAGGACTATTTCGAAAGGTGGTCGAACAGGATCTTCAGCCCGATCCCGACCAGGACAATCCCCCCCAGCACTTCCATTCGCTTGCCGAGGAAACGGCCGATCTGCCTCCCGCCGACCATGCCGACCCAGCAGAGAGCAAATGTAGTGGAACCTATGATGGCGGCGGTGCTCCAGACATTCAATCGCATGGCTGCAAAGCTGAAACCCACGGCCATGGCGTCGATGCTTGTGCCGACCGCCAGGGTCAGCAAGGGCCAACCCGAGGTGGGATCCGAGCGGGTGTCGCATTCATCCGCTGGCCGGAGTCCGTCGAGCATCATTTTCCCCCCGATGAACCCCAGCAGGGCGAAGGCAATCCAGTGATCGAAGGGAGCGATCCACTTGGACGCAAGGCTTGCCATCACCCAGCCCAAAAGTGGCATGAGGGCCTGGAAAAAGCCGAAGGTCCCGGCGACGCGGCAAATCTGGCGCATCGAAAGGGAGGGGACACAGAAAGGCAGGGCAACGGAAACGGCGAAGGCGTCCATGGAAAGGCTGAGTCCAAGGAATAACGGGAAAAACGGGTTCATGAGCATCCCTCCAGAATAAAAACGAGACCTTCGGCAAGGGCTCTCCTCGCCAAAAGTCTCGCTAATCGACCCGGATCTGGTCAACGGCCGCACCAGGCGCACTGGCGCCAGTCTGTTGATACGGCCTTTCTAGCTACTCCCTCTTGAGCGTTTTCATCCTAGGACAAGAGGTTCGGCTGGTCAAGCCCCTCTTAGGCCTTGCTTGCGGAGGTCCTGCGGAAAAGATATCCTGATAAAGTGAAAGAAGGAGGAAGCCAATCATGTTTATCGAATCAGCCAATATCGTTTTCTCGGGGTTTTATGATGTAGCGGAAGTGATCCGCCTCGACATGCGGAGATCCTGGAATGGATCATCATCATCCTGATCGCCGTAGAAGTCGTGAGGATTTTCATATGAACAGGTCAACGAGGCGCGAAGATTTTCTTCCGGTTTCCAGGAAAGACATGGAGGAGCGGGGTTGGGACGAGCTCGATTTCCTGGTGGTCAGCGGGGATGCTTACGTGGACCACCCCAGTTTCGGGCACGCGATCATCGCAAGGGTGCTCGAAAGGGAAGGGTATCGCGTCGGGATCCTTGCCCAACCGGAGTACCATTCCCCCGAGGCCTTCCTGGCGCTGGGGCGCCCCCGCTTGGGGGTACTTGTTTCAGCCGGCAACCTGGATTCGATGCTGAACACCTTCACGGCTGCGAAAAAGCGCCGGCACACGGACAGCTATTCTCCAGGGAATCGTTCCGGCCTCAGGCCGGAACGGGCGACCATCGCCTATTGCAACCGCATTCGCCAGGCGATGGGCAACATCCCCATCGTGATCGGGGGCATCGAGGCGAGCCTGCGGAGGTTTGCCCACTACGATTACTGGGACGATGCCGTCCGCCGGTCCATCCTCGTGGACAGCGGGGCGGACCTCCTTGTTTTCGGCATGGGCGAGCTGCAGGTCGTGGAGATTGCCCGCCAGCTTGCCCTTGGGATCCACCCCAGGGACATAAGGGATGTGGCGGGGTCTTGCTGGCTCGCTTCGGAAAGGGACGAGGTTTGGACAGAGTGCCTGGAACTGCCTTCCCTCGAATCGGTCCTGTCCTCGAAGGAGGCCTTTGCCGAAGCCTTCCGGCTTTTCTACCTCGAGCAGGATCCGGTGAGGGGAAAAACGCTGCTGCAAGCCCATGGTTCCCGATGGGTTGTCCAGAATCCCCCGGCGCGGCCACTGACGATCTCTGAGCTTGACGCGGTCTACGACCTGCCCTATGCCCGCACTTTCCATCCCGATTACGAGCCCGAAGGAGGCGTCCCCGCAATCCAGGAGGTCCAGTTCAGCCTGGTTAGCCATCGCGGCTGCTTTGGGGCCTGCAGCTTCTGCGCGATCACCTCGCACCAGGGGAGGATCATCCAATCCCGGAGCAAGGAATCCCTGCTGAAGGAAGCGACCCTGCTGGCAAGGATGCCCAACTTCAAGGGGTACATTCATGATGTCGGGGGACCGACGGCAAACTTCCGCCATCCTTCCTGTGCCGACCAGGTCGAACGCGGTACCTGCCGAGGTCGCGATTGCCTGGGGTCCAGCCCATGCCCGAAACTCGACACCGATCATTCCGAGTACCTCGATCTCCTGAGGGCTATCCGTGGATTGCCGGGGATCAAGAAGGTCTTTGTCCGTTCGGGAATACGCTACGACTACCTGCTGGAGGGAGGGGCGGAACCCTTCCTTTCGGAGCTTTGCGAGCACCATGTCAGCGGCCAGTTGAAAGTTGCTCCCGAGCATGTTTCGCAGAAGGTGACCGATCTCATGGGCAAGAGCGGCAAGGATGCCTACCTCGAGTTCGTGGAAGCTTACGGGAGGGCAAACCGCAAGCTTGGGAAAGAGCAGTACCTGGTTCCCTATTTTATGTCGAGCCACCCCGGGGCAGGTCTCAGGGAAGCCATCGAACTGGCGGAGTTTTTGCGGGACACCGGCACCCATCCGGAGCAGGTCCAGGACTTCATTCCGACTCCCGGGACGCTGTCGACCTGCATGTATTACACCGGAATTCACCCGCTAACCGGTGAGAAGGTGTACGTGGCAAAAACCGCGCACGAGAAGAGGCTCCAGCGGGCTCTCCTGCAATACCGGGATCCGAAGAATGCAGATCTCGTGAGGGAGGCTCTTCTCCGGGCCGGGCGCCCGGACCTGGTCGGCCTGGGGCCGCGCTGCCTCGTCCGTCCCGCGGGAGTTCACCCGGGAGGGGCAGCAGGGAAGAGAGTCTTCGGCCGTAAGGGAGGGGAAGGGAATGACAATCGAAAGAAAAAGTGACAGGTTTCTTGAGACCGCCACCTTTGCCCTTGGCTGATTCTGGGGGCCGGACTCCCGGTTCGGGAGCCTCGATGGGGTATTGCGGACGCGTGTCGGCTACGCGGGAGGAGCCTACCCGAATCCCACCTACCATGACATTGGAGATCATTCGGAGTCTGTCCAGGTCGACTTTGACCCGGCCATTGTTCCTTATGGCCGGCTTTTGGATCTTTTCTGGGAATCCCACGACCCGACACGGCCCGCCTGGTCCCGCCAATACGCTTCGTTCATCTTCGTCCATTCTTCGGTCCAGAAAAAGGAAGCGGAAGAAAGCCGAAACCGGCTTTCCTCCGCATTCGACCGTCCTTTGATTACGGAAGTGCTTTCCTACAAGGGCTTCACCCGGGCCGAGGAGTACCACCAGAAATTTCGGTTGCGTCGCGATCCCGTGCTGATGAAAGCCTTTAGGGAACTCTTCCCTGAAGAGCGATCCTTTGTCGATTCCACGGCAGCTGCCCGTGTGAACGGTTTTCTCGCGGGATTTGGAGACCCCGCGGACTATTGCGGCGAAACGCCGCTCTGGGGCCTCTCGGCGGAAGCCTGGAAACTCCTGCGCAGGTTAGCCGAGGGGCGCCTTTAGCCCGGAACGAAGTGAGCCTAGCGGCTCAAACCTGGGGCGGGGATGTTTCCTCCAGCGCCGGGGATGCGGGTTCCGGTGGGGCATTTTCGGGCTTGATGTCGTTTGAAACGCCAGGAGGCAAGTCCCCTGAAACGGCAGGGGGCAAGTCGGCGGATTCTGGGGCGAACGGGGCCAAAGGCATCTCCGGTGGTTGTTGGGATGGAGGAGTTCCAGCCGCAGGTGCCGGTAGCGGTTTCGCCAGGACCGAGGGCGTTTCCTTCCCCTTTCCGGGCAGGATCGGTTTCTCCCGGATGACAAGCTTCATCCCCGGCTTGACGTGCTTGACGAGATCCTCGATGTCCGGGTTTTTCAGCCGGATGCAGCCGTGGGTAACGGCCTTCCCGATGGACCACGGGGCATTTGTCCCGTGGATGGCCAGGTTCCAGGGGTTCCTGAAGCTGATGGCCCATTTCCCGTAAACGTCCTTCTGGGGTTCACCGGGTTCATTGAAGACCTTGGGGTCGAAAATCCAGTTTGTCGGGTCCGCGATCCGGCGAATCGTAAAGATCCCGACAGGGGTGATCTTGTCGATGGGGCTTTTCTTGGTCCCTTTTCCGCTACCGATGGCGACGCGGTAGGTCTTCAGCACCTTTTCACCCTGCCGAAGATAGAGCCGACGCTCTTTCTTGACCACTTCGATCCAGCGCTCGGAAGGTTTCGGATTCCATTCTCCCGTCCCTTTCGCCACAGGTGCGGCGGCCCCGGCCGGCAGGGCAAGGAAGCAGGACAGCAGGGCGGCAAGCATCCATTTTTTCCAGGAATTCAAAACGAGATCCCCTCCGTTGCAGGTTGTTTCCTGTTTCTAAGCATACCAGCAGAAGGGGCGCTTTGCATCCAGGAGAAAAAGGGGTCGCCGGCAGACAGCCGGCGACCCCTTTTTGTGCGTTTCGCGAAACTAAAGTCCCATGTAAGCCTTGCGGACCGAATCCGACTCGAGGAGGTCCCTTGCGGAACCTTCCTGGACGATTCGCCCCGTTTGGATCACGTAACCCCTCGATGCGATTTCCAGGGCCTCCTGGACCATCTGCTCAACGAGGAGGATGGTTGTTCCCTTGCGGTTGATTTCCACGACAGTTTCAAGGACCTTTTCGACGAGAGAGGGCATGAGCCCAAGGGAAAGTTCGTCCAGCATGAGGAGCTTCGGCCTTGACATGAGCCCGCGGGCGATCGCGCACATCTGTTGCTCCCCTCCGCTCATCGTCTCGGCAACCTGGTTCGCCCTCTTCTTGAGGATCGGGAAGAGAGAGAAGACTTCCTCAAGGCGCTCGTCGATTACGGACCGGTTTTTTTCGGTGTAGGATCCGAGTTCAAGATTTTCGCGTACGGTAAGCTTGGAAAAAAGGCGCCGGCCTTCGGGAACATAGCTGATCCCTTTCGTGATCATGGCGTAGCTGGGTGTCTGGGTCACCTCTTCCCCCAAAAAGGCGATGTGCCCCTTTATCGGGTGCATGAGCCCGGCAATCGTCCGCATGGTCGTGGATTTTCCTGCGCCGTTGGCCCCGACGATGGCCACGATCTCCCCTTCTTTCACCTCCAGCGAGATGCCGTGGATGACCGGGACCGAATCATAGGCGCAATGAATCTGGCTGACGCTCAGCATCGCATCGCTCATGCCCTGCCACCATCCTTCATGGCTTTCAGCCTTTTGCTGAATTTTTCACCGAAGTAGGCCTTGATGACGTTTTCATCCTCAACAACGACTTGCGGCCGATCTTCGGCGATCTTGACCCCGCTGTCCAGGACGACGATCTTGTCCGCGATCGGCATGATCGCCTCCATGATGTGTTCCACCATGAGGATCGTGATGCCGCTTTCCCTTAAACCCTTGATCAGGTCGACCATGTGGCGGACCTCGGTCGATGTCAGGCCGGCCACCGCTTCGTCCAGCAGAAGGAGTTTCGGTTTTGTCGCAAGGGCACGGGCGACTTCCAGCCGTTTCTTGTTGCCGATGGTCAACCCCCCCGCAGGGCGTTCCCTCAATTGCTCGAGAAAGCAGGTTTTGAGGCAGCATTCCGCGATCTCGAGCGCTTTCTCGGGATCCGCCTCGCGCAGGTAGGCCCCGACGAGGATGTTTTCAAGGACAGTCATTTCCTTGAGAGGACGGACGACCTGGAAGGTCCGGGCCATTCCAAGCCTGGATATCCGGTAGGCGGGAAGGCTCGTGATGTCATGGCCATCGAAGGAGATTTTGCCCTCGGTTGGCTTGTAAAAGCCCGCCACGCAGTTGAAAAGGGTCGTCTTGCCGGCACCGTTGGGCCCGATCAGGCCGACGATCGTCCCCGCCTCGACGTCGAAGGAGACGTCGCTGTTGGCCACCAGGGAGCCGAACTTCATGGTGAGGTTGCGCACTTCAAGAAGGGCCATCTCAGTCTGCCTCCCCTTCCCTTTTTGTTTCCCTGGCTCCGAGGCCGAGGTCCTGGAGGATTCCCATGATTCCCTTGGGTTGCTTGATCATCATCAGCATGATGATGATCCCGAAAATGACCAGGTCGACGCCGCTTCCCAGAACTGTAAGGTAAGCCCGGGAGTACTCCTGCAGCGGGATCAGGATCGCCGCGCCCAGGAGGGGGCCCCAGAAGTTGCCCACTCCGCCGAGGATCGTGATGAGCACGAATTTCATGGACATGTCCAGGGACATGACCATCGGGGGATCGACGCGGTAGTTGTACTGCACGAAGAATCCTCCGCAAAGGGCGGCCAGGAAAGCCGAGAAGGCCATGGCCGAGATCTTGACGGCAGAACTGTTCACGCCCAGGGATTCCGCGGTTTCCTGCCCTTCCCGGACGGCCCTGAGGTAATACCCGAGGCGGTGGGTCTCGATCCAGCGGACGATGCCGAAAATCAACACGAAAAGGGCCAGCGCCCCGTAGAAGAACCCGACCTTCGTCTCGGACCAGACAAAATTTTTCCATCCGTCGGGCAGAATCGGGTAATCCAGGCCCAACGCCCCGCCGACCCAATCCCAGACCATGAAAAGGCGGTTGAAAATCTCAACGATGGCGAAGGTCGCGATCGCAAAATAATGCCCCTTCAGCTTGAAGCACGGGTAGCTGATGAGGACGGAAACAATTGCGGCGAGGACGGCACCGGCAAGGAAGCCCGGCCACGGGGTCAGCCCGTAGGTGACCACGGCCATTCCCGCTCCGTATGCCCCGATCCCGAAAAAGACCGAGTGGCCGAATGAAACCTGGCCTGCGTAGCCGCTGACGATGTTCCAGGATTGCGCCATGCTCGCGTAGAGCAGGACGAGGATCAAAACATGGGCGCGGAAGGAGTTCCCGATCAGCCCGGGGACAAGGGGCAGGGCGGCGAGCACGCAGACCAGCCCGATCCAGAGAAAATCTTTTTGCTCCAATTTCCGTGTCTTCATGATCCTCACCACCCGAAAAGGCCCTTGGGCCGGATCATGATGACCGCCAGGTACATGGCGAAGACCGCGACATACTTGAAAACCGGCGCGATATAGAATCCAGCCAGGGCTTCGACCAGGCCGATAAGGATTGCCGCTGCCAATGCGCCAGGTATGCTTCCGAACCCGCCCATCGCGACAATGAGGAAGGCGATGAGGCCGAACAGGGCACCGACTTCGGGGTGGACCGCGAGGTAAGAGGTCAGGAGCCCTCCGGCGATCCCGACACAGGCTCCGCCAAGGCCGAAAACAAGGAGATAGATGCGATCGGTGTTGATTCCCATGAGTTCCGCGGCCTCTCGATCCATTGCCGTGGCCTGGATTGCCCAGCCCAGCCGGGTTTTTTTCATGAGGAAATAGAGGGCAAAAAGGATCGCAAGTGAAAACAGGCCGGTGACGAGTTGGGGAAGGCCGATCACGATGTCGCCCAGGATTATTTTCTTACCCTCGAGAACGGTGGTCTGCAAAATCCTGAAATTCGGGGAAAACCGGTTCAGGCAAAAATTCTTCAGGAACATCGATAGGCCAAAGGTGGCCAGGAGGGGAGCCATAGCCGCCTTGCCGATGCAGCGTGAAACGATGAAGCGATAGGTCAGTGCCCCGAGAATGAAAACAAAGGCTCCCGAGGCGACCCAGGAAACGATCGGGTCGACATGGGCCAGGAATCCCAGCCAGTAGCTCAGGTACATGGCCACCATGAGAAATTCGCCGTGGGCGAAATTGATGACGTCCATGACGCCCCAGATCAGGCTCAATCCTGCAGCCACGAGGGCGTAGAGCATTCCGGCCAGGAGCCCATCCAGCATTACCTGCACAAACGTGCTCATGCGAGATCCTCCTAACGGAACGGGTCAAGTTAAAAAGGGGCGGGGGCATGAACCCCCCGCCCCGGGAAAACGTTTTCCGGATCAGGCTGATTAGCGCTTATCCCACGGTGTCATGGGAACGATTGCCTTGATCTCCGCGTAGCTGGTCGGGTACACCGGCATGTATTTCCCGTCGTGAAGCTGGGTAATGATGCTGGTCGCCTTCATGTTCTGCCCGCCTGGGCCGAAAGCAACCTTGCCGCCGAGGGAAAGCGGGGAGTCGAAGGTCGTCGTGCGAAGCACTTCGGCAACCTTTTCGACATCGAGGGTCCCTGCTTTCTCGATGGCCTGGGCCAGGATAAAGAGGGCGACGGCTTCCTGGATGGAATCACTGTCAAAGGGGACGCCGACTTTCTTGGTGTAGATCTTCTCGACGGCGGCGACCTTCTTCATGTATTTCGCGCCGATCTCGGGGGAGTAGCCCGTGCCGCCCATGAAGAAGTTGCCATCGGCCCCCAGCTGCTGGGTAATCTTGGGGTCCTGGTATCCCGTGCAGTAGTTCAGCACGGCTTTCGGAAGCCAGTTCATCTGCTTCATCGTCCGTACCCAAAGCGTGTAGTCGCCTCCAAGGCAGGCCCCGAAAACGACATCCGGGTTCTTTGCCTTCAGTGTCTGGACTTCGCTGTTCAGGTTCGTGGCACCGGGGTTGAAGGGAACGTCGACCACGACTTCGAAGCCGGCGGCCTTCGCTGCGGCTTTGCCTTCGTCAGCGGCGTGCTTGCCGAACTCGGTGTTTTCATAAATCAGGCCGATTGTCTTGATGCCGGCTTTCTGGTTCTTATTCAGCCATCCGATGTATTCGACGAATTCGTGGGATTCTGTCTTGTCGGTCGGTGCGAGACGGTAAAAATACTTGAAGTCGCGATCGGTCAGGGCGGCGGAACTGGAGCAGCCGCACATGAAGAGTTTCTTCGAGCGCTCCGTCACGGCGGAGGCGGGCTTGGAGGCGGAACTGTTGTAGGAGCCGATGATGGTGTAAACACCTTCCTGGTTCACGAGCCTTTCGGCTTCGGACTTCGCGACGTCCGGCTTTCCCTGGGTGTCGGCGACGACCAGTTGGATCTTCGTTCCCTTGAGGATGCCTTCCTGCTTGGCGAGGGGGACATCCAGTTCGGGGTGCTTGTTGTTGATCACCTCGGCAGCTGTTTCGACGGCGGCTACGCAACGCTGCCCCGCCGTGGCGCAGGGGCCGGTAAGCGGGAAGAGCACACCGATCTTCAGGACTTTCTCCGCAGCCAGCGCGCAGCTTGCGGAGAGGACCAGGGCGAAAACGAGTAGCGTAACGACGGCCAGGAACTTTCGATTCTGCATAACTCCCATCCCTCCCAAAAATGTTTGTAATCTGGGTGCAACGGCAGGAAGGGGTTCATCCGGAGGTTGCACCCACGCCTAATTTAAAACAAATAAAGGGAGGCTAGTCAAGGGAATTCGATAAGCCATAACAAAGACTTATAAGAAAAGATTTTAGAATAACGGTTCCGTCAATGAACAATCAGGTTTCGTCTTAAATAAATTAGGTTAGTTAAAAGGGGCACGTTCCATTCTTCCGGTAAATTTTAACGGACTTGACATTTAAGGAATAAGGGCATCAAATAACCTAAATATCCGGAACCCGGAGGAGATGGAGAAAATGTCGGAAGTCGTCCAGGTTTCTGAAGCGGTTTCCCTGGCTTTCCACGGTTTAGGGCTTTTGGTTTCCAGGGGAGGACGCCTGAGCGTCCGGGAGATGGCTGAGGAGATCGGGGTCTCGGAGGCTCACATGGCCAAGGTTTTCCAGCGCCTGTCCAAAGGGGGGCTGGTCTATTCATCGAGAGGCCCGGGGGGAGGGTTCATCCTGGCGAAGGAACCCGGGGATATCACCCTCTACGAGGTCTATCGGCTCATCGAAGGCGAGCCCAGCATTAAGCCGTGTCTTCTCGATTGCGGGAAGTGTCCCTTTGAAAAATGCCTTTTCGAAGGCCTCTTGGGAAAGATGAAGCGGGAATTTGTCGATTATTTGCGCAACAAGCGACTGAGCGACATTAATCCGTAAAAAAAGGCCGATGCGCAAGCGAGCGCATCGGCCTTTGCAAAAGCGGTTCCTTCTAGGCCTTTCCTTCTTCCTTTTTCCCGATCCGTTCCAGGACGAGCGTAAAACCGTCTGCACCATGTTCGATGAGGTTTTTTGCACGGCTGATGGTCGCCGTGCTGGCCCCGGTTTTCTGGACGACCTGCGGGTAGTTGTTGCCTTCATAGAGAAGGCGGGCCACTTCGAGGCGCTGTGCAAAAGCGATGATCTCCCCGATTGTTGCCACATCTTCGAGGAAACGATAAGCCTCCTCCTCCGAATCGAGAGAGAGCAAGGCCTTGCAGAGCTGATCGGTCAGGCGGTCTTTCCACTTTTCGGACACGCTCATCAACTCCTTTAAAAATCTTTCAAGGTTTCGGTGCGTAATTATACCAGAAAACTTTAATGCGTTCAATCACCATTAAGTCCCACCCAAAGAATCGGAACAGGGGCAAGGTCTTTAACTGGAGCCGGACCAGATCCGGCACTTGGGACAGTAGGCCTTTGCCCCGGTAAGAGCATCACAAAGCCATTCACCGCAACGTGTGCACTGGATAGCTTGCAACTCGGTTATGCTTGGTGACGCTTCTTTCCGCTGGACAGTAGCTTTTTTCTCTTCAGGGGAGGTGGCTACGCCAGGGAGGTCCTGCGGAAAGTCCTGGGAAAAAAGGTCCAGTTGCTTAAGTTCGGGCTTCATCCCTTTCCTCCCTTCCAGTCGGATTGCCTTTAAGGGGGTTCTTCCCCGGCTTTCATCGGAATTTCTCGAAACGGCAGATCCAGTTCGTCAGCAAGCCTGTTCAGGGTTTCGTAGAGGGTCCTGAGGTTAGCGACTTCCCCTTCGTATCTTCGATGCATTTCCCGGTAGTCTTCAGCTTGGAAATTATAGAGCTTTCCGACGGATTCCCTCCTGGCAAGGGCTTCAAGGCGGCCCTTGCCGGATGTTTCCCTTATTTCAACGTCCAGTTTTTCAATCAGGAGGCGTTTTGCTTCCAATTCTCTCTCAAGTCCCGAAAGAGTCTCCTCCAGGGAAGACACCCGGTAAGCGAGAAACTGCGCTTCTTCCGAAAGGCGATTGTAGCCCCTTCGTGTTTCCGCCTGTTCAAAGGCTCGCCACGTACGAATGGCTCCGTTGGCGGCCAGGATGACCGCGAATGCGGCAAGCAGGGAACCGACCCTGATCCGGCCATCGTGGCGCATCAGCATGAAAGCCAGCTTTATCACCTCGGGTGACATCATAGCATCCCTGCGCGAGGCTGTCTTGTTTCGACCGGAGTAACGGATTGTTGCAAGCCTCTTGATTTCCTCCGCTGAAATGTCAGAATAAGCGCAAAATCTGCCAACCGATTATCTGGGGGGGAAAATGGAATGGAAGCGGAAGAAGTCCCGCTGATACCGGTCACGACAGTCGGAATAACTTTCAATCTCAAGACCGGCCATGGAGAGGACGAGGAAGAATACGATCCCCTCGAAACGATCTTGGCCCTGCAAACTGAAATCGAGCGCCATGGTTTTGAGGTCCTCCTCTTCAACCAGGATGACGCTTTCCTCGAATCCCTTTCAAGGACAAGACCAGACTTTGTGCTGAACATCGCCGAAGGCCGCGGGAAAACGCGTTCCAGGGAAGCACAGGTTCCCTGTATCCTCGAAAGCCTGGGTATCCCTTTCTCGGGTTCCGATTCGCTTGCCCTCGGCATGACCCTGGACAAGTACACGACGGGGCAGTTTCTCCGTTCACTTGGTGTTGCCGTTCCCGGGCAGCACATGATCGATCGGCTTGAAAAACTGGATTCCCTGAGAGGAATTTTCAACGGGGGAAGGCGCTACATCGTCAAGCCTCGCTGGGAAGGTTCTTCAAAAGGGGTTTTTGCCGATTCCGTGGTGTCGAACGAGAAGAAACTCCTGGAGAAAGTCCGCTATATCCTCGAAAGGTACCATGAACCCGCCATCGTCGAGGATTTCATGCCCAACGAAGAAGTGACGGTAGGCCTTGCCGGCAACCGCATGGTAAAGGTGCTGGGGATCATGCGGGTCCTGCCGAGCACCGACCCGGGAGAGGACTTCCTCTACTCGATCGAACGCAAAAGGCATTGGCGGGAGTGCATGCGATACGAAAACGGGGAATCCTTGCCCGCATCGGTCCGCTTACAGATCGAGACGGAAGCGATCAAGGCCTATGAGGCACTCGAACTCAGGGACATGGCCAGAATCGACCTTCGGCTGGACAGTGACGGGATTCCTCGTGTCATCGACGTTAATCCGCTTCCGGGACTCAATCCCGAGTTCGGGGATCTTCCGATCCTGTTCGAACTGAACGGAGGGAATTACCCGACCCTGATCCGCCTTCTCTTGGAGGAAGCCTTTAGCCGCTGCGGGCTGGCCTTGCCCGCAGGTTGCCGTTATGCCTGATCCCGGGCGTGTCCTGATCGCAGTCGGGCTGGAGCCGACAGCACGCGCGGATATTCTTGACGTGCTCAGGTGTACCCAATCGCTGGAATCCGTTTTTACTGGAATGGGAGTCCCGGTCGAGAAACTTTACGTGAGGACGGAAGATTTCCCGCGTCTTGACCGGGTCCGTGAAATTATCTCTTCCCGCCTTCCTGCACGAGTTTTCAACCTGTTCGAGGGATTCAGCGGCGATGCCGGCATGGAAATTTCCTTTGCCCGTATGCTTGAGAACCTGGGTGTTCCTTTCACTGGAAACCCTTCAAAAACCTTGGGAAACTGTCTCGATAAGGAAGGTGCCAAGAGGCTTCTCGAAAGAAACGCGGTCCCGGTTCCGCGCGGGATTTTTTTGAGGGACCTGGAGGGACGCCCCTGGTCCGGGCTGGACTTTCCTCTTTTCATCAAGCCCTGCTTCGAAGACGGAAGCGTGGGCATCGAGAGAGATTGCCTTGTCAGCGAGGAGGGAAATCTCGAAAGAACCCTTCGCCAAAAACTGGACGAGTTCCCGAAAGGGGTCATCCTGGAAGAGTTCATCCCGGGCCGCGAGTTCAACGTGGGCTTTCTGGGAGCCCCTCCCTACGAAGTCCTCGGCGTTTCCATGATCGATTACTCCCGTTATTCGGGCAGGTCGCCATTTCTCCATTACGATTCGAAGTGGGACCCTTCCTGCGCGGAATTCCATGAAATCCTGCCGGTTCTCGAAGAGGGGATTGCCCCCTGTCTCCGGGAAAAGCTGGTGAACACGGCGCGCAGGGCAGGGGACATTCTCGGGTGCAGAGGGTACTTCAGGGTCGATTTGCGTGAAAGGGACGGGCTCCCCTACGTTCTTGACGTCAATCCCAACCCGGATATCAACGAGGACAGCGGATTTTCACGCCAGGGGAGAAACCGCGGCTATTCCTACCCGCAAGTGGTGGAAAGGATTCTTGCCTATGCCTGTTGACTCCATCCTTTCGCCATCGGGAAACACCGTGGAAGCTTACCTCGGCCTGGCGGAAGGCACCCTTGCCTTCCGCCCCTGTGAGCTTGAAATCCTGGAAGAAGTCCTGCGGGATGCCTTTTCCGATCCTGCAAAGGGATACCTCTTCGTTGAACGCCAGGAGAGCGGGATCATCGCTGCCTTTGCCGTTTTCGGACGATCCCCCATGACGGACTGGGCTTGGGACCTTTACTGGATCGTGGTCGGGAAGTCGATCCAGGGAAAGGGATTCGGCAGGCGCATCCTGCAAGATCTCGAAGAGGTTGCGGTGTCCTTGACAGGCCGGGTAATCCTCCGCGTGGAAACCTCCGGCAGGCAGGATTACGAAGGGCAGCGTCATTTCTACCTCCGGACGGGTTTTCGTGAAACCGGGCGGATACCCGATTTCTACGAGGCCGGGGACGACTTGGTGACTTACTGCAAGTTCATTTCATAGGCAGTGCCTTCCAGGGAAGCTTTCCAGGGCTTCCCTGAACCGCCTCGATCCCTCCATGGACTGTTCCGGCGTCACTTTGGCGAAGGCAAAGCGGATCGTATCCTCTCCCTCTCCCACAGTCGGGTAGAAGAACCGCCCGGGGATAAACCCTACCTTTTTTTCCAAAGCGGCATGTTTTGCAAAGGCGAACATGTCCCGCATGCCCCTGCAGGTCCCCCAGAGGAAGAAGCCCCCTTGAGGAACGCTCAGGCTGAGTCCCGTCGAGGATGCCGAATCCTGAAGGGCCCGGACGAGGGCATCCCGCCGGGTTCTGTAGACTCGGACGAGTCCTTCCAGGTGTTCCTCAAGGTCACACTCGCGGAGGAACTCGAAAACAGCGCCCTGTGTGAGAGCTGGAGGGCATAGTTCCAGGCTCAGCCGGATCTCAAGCAGTTTTTTTCTGACTCCGGGCGGGAAGGCGCACCAGCCGCAACGAACTCCAGGAGCGAGGATCTTTGAGAAACTGCCGAGGTAGATCACTCGTTGGTCATCCCCGGCCATCTCGAAATAGCTTCGATTGGGTTTTCCCTCGTAGCGCAGGTACCGGTAGGGATCGTCTTCTAGGATGAAGAAGGCATGTTTCCTGGCCAGATCGAGGATTGCGGCTTTCCTGCGATCCGACGTCGTGCAGCCCGAAGGGTTCTGGAAGTTGACGACCGTGTAGAAAAACTTTGCCTTCCGTCGGGCGAGGACCTCTTCCAGCGCTTCCGGTATGGGGCCCTCCTCGTCGACCGGAACGGGCAGGATGACTGAGCCTTCCCGCTGGAAAGCCAGCAGGGCTTCGGGATAGGTCGGGCTTTCAGTCAGCACCAGGTCTCCCGGGTCAATGAAGGTTTCCGCCACCAAATTCACGGCTCCCTGGGATCCGTTGGTCAGGATCACGCACGAAGGATCCAGCCACCCTGGGGCCAGGTTTTCGCTGGACATCCATTCGGAAATCCATTCCCTCAACGGGGGGTATCCCGGCGTGGAGGGGTAGGAAAAAAGCGAGTCGTCCCTGAGGGTTTTCTTGAAGGCCGCCTTGAGCCCCTCCAGAGGGATGAGGTCTGCAGAGGGTTCTCCACTGGTGAAAGAGATGCCGTCCGGACCCACCATCCTTGCCATTTCTGCGATGATTGACGGGCCGATTCGGCCGGCTTTAAGGTTGAAGAAGCCTTCCCACTGCATCCGTATTCCTCCCTCGAATCGGGCGATGGCCCCATTTTACGGTCAAAAAGAGTCCCGTCAAAGCATCGCCTTCATATAAAATAGGAAAGAAGTCTCCCGGTGCCTGCGGGAGACCATTCCCAAGCGTTAGAGGAGCGTTCGATGAATCTCAAAGGAAAGCGGGCAAGCGGAATTTTGCAGCATGTCACCTCCCTTCCTTCATGTGCCGGGATCGGCGGCCTGGGTGTTGAGTCGACGGATTTCCTGGATTTCCTTGTCGATGCGGGCCAGAGTCTCTGGCAGATCCTGCCCGTTGGCCCGGTGGACAGAGCCCTTGGCGGTTCTCCCTACTGCGGGGTTTCAGCCTTTGCAGGCAACGAGTTGCTTGTCGACCTGGAAGACCTGGTGAGAATGCGGCTCCTTCCCCCTTCAGCCGGAACGCCGGATTGGACGGCACCCGAAGCCCCCGTAAACTGGGACCTCGTTTTCGATCGTAAAGGAGCTGCCCTGGACAAGGCATGGAGTTGTTTCAGGGACGGGGCTTCCCTCCGGGCGCTCAGGGAGGAGTACGACGAATTCCGTGCGCAAAATAGCGGCTGGCTTGAAGAATATTCCCTCTTTTGCGCCATCAAGGACTCGCAGGGAGGCGAATCCTGGGTCAATTGGCCTGAGTCTCTACGGAAGAGGGATCCCCGGGCGCTAAAAGAAGCTGCCGCAACCCTGAAGACCGAAAGGGACAGGGTCGAGTTCGGGCAGTGGCTTTTTTCCCGCCAGTGGGCCAAGCTGCGCGTGGAAGCCAGGAGCCGCGGGATAACCCTTTTCGGGGACCTGCCAATTTACGTGGGATTGGATAGCGCGGACGCCTGGAGCTGGCCGGAAGGCTTCGATCTTGGGCCGGGCGGCAGGCCGCTTACGGTTGCCGGAGTGCCGCCCGATTATTACAGCCGGACGGGGCAAAGGTGGGGGAACCCGACCTACCGGTGGGAAATCCATCGCAGGGACGATTTTTCATGGTGGCGGTCAAGGGTCCGTCATGCCCTTTCGCTTTTCGACTGCCTTCGCCTCGACCATTTCAGGGGGCTGGCTGCCTTCTGGTCGATCCCCGCCGAGGAAGAGACGGCTATCCGGGGCGAATGGGTGAAGGCACCGGGGGAAGCCCTATTGGAGCGGCTTGCGGAGGATCACCCCGGATTGCCCATCGTGGCGGAGGACCTGGGGATCATCACCCCGGATGTTGAAAGCCTTAAAGACCGATTTGGCCTTCCCGGGATGAGGGTCCTCCAATTCGGCTTTTCCGGGGAGGTCGGGTCGAACCCGCACGCGCCCCACAACTTCCCCGAAGCAGTTGTGGCCTATACGGGAACCCATGACAATAACACGGCCCGCGGGTGGTTCGAGGATGAACTTGGCCCCGAAGGCCAAACCCTCCTGTCCCGGTATGTCGGGCACCCTGTAAGGGCGGAGGGGGTGGCTGCAGATCTCGTCAGGCTGGCCCTTTCCTCCAGGGCGGGTTGGGCGATCTGCCCAATGCAGGACGTCCTGGGCCTTGACGGCCAAGCGAGGATGAACCAGCCTTCCAGCCTCCTTGGAAACTGGACCTGGCGTACGGCACTTCCGTCCAGGGAGATTGCAATGGACCTTGCAGAAAAGGTTTCCCTTTTCGGGCGCGATCGTTTGCTTTTCGGATAACATGATAAACTAACCTTGATTTACATAAAGGATGGAGATACAATTAACAGACCCTGAATCCGCGGCTTCATTCGGACATCCGAACGACATCACACCAGCGCAAGGGGGTCGGAGAGTATGGAAATCCTCAAGGTCTCGGCCACTTCACAGCCCAAGTCCGTTGCAGGGGCCATGGCTGCAGTCCTGCGTGAAAAAGGGGCCGTGGAAGTCCAGGCCGTGGGCGCAGGAGCCGTGAACCAGGCGGTCAAGTCGATCGCAATCGCGAGGGGGTACGTCGCCCCCAACGGGATCGACATGGTCTGCATTCCCGCTTTTGCAAAAATCGAGATCGACGGGGAGGAGCGGACCGCGATCAAGTTCCAGCTGGAGGCCCGCTAGGTCTTCACCCCGGGAAACGGAGACATCTTGGCGGTTCTCCCTCCGCAAGGAGCGAGGCCGCCTTTTTTTGCGGGACAGATGAAATTACTCCCCTTTCGGGTAAAATACACGTCACGAACTCAAAATTTGCAGGAGGTCAGAACGGATGGAAAACATCAAGGCGCCTCGTGGCGTGAGAGACATACTCCCGGACGAGTCCTGGAAATGGGCATCGATTTTCGAGGTGACCCGAAAAATAGCGGAAGATTTCGGATACCGGGAGGTCCACCTGCCGATATTCGAGCAGACGGAACTGTTTTCCCGAGGGATAGGCGAGACCACAGATGTTGTTGAAAAGGAAATGTACACGTTTTCCGACCGGTCCGGCCGCAGCCTGACTCTCCGGCCCGAGGCGACCGCATCGATGGTGCGCGCCTACCTGGAACATGGAATGGCAAGCGGCCCCCAGCCTTCCAAGTTATGGTGCACGGGGCCGATGATGCGATACGAACGCCCGCAAAAGGGGCGCTATCGGCAGTTCTGGCAGCTTGATTTTGAGGCTATCGGTTCTTCCAGTCCCCTCGTGGACGTCGAAGTGATTGCCCTTTCCCTTGAAATATTCCGCAGGCTCGGCCTGGCCAACCTGGAGGTCCTGGTGAACTCGGTGGGCTGTCCAGCCTGCAGGCCTCTCTACCGCACGGCCCTGCAGGATTACCTTCGAATGCATTTCGATTCCCTGTGCCCGACCTGCCAGGGGCGTTTCGATCGAAATCCCCTGAGGATCCTTGATTGCAAGGTCGAAACCTGCAAGGCCATAACGGACGGGGCTCCGGATGTGCGGGATCACCTCTGCGAGGAATGCCGTGACCATTTTGACGAGGTCCTGAAAGGTCTCGACCTGCTTGGGGCGAAGTTCCGGATCGACAAGAGGCTCGTCAGGGGCCTGGACTATTACACGAAAACCGCCTACGAGGTCTTGTCGGGTGATCTTGGTGCCCAGAATGCCGTATGTGGAGGGGGACGTTACGACAACCTCGCCGAGGCAATTGGCGGGCCGCACACCCCTGGGGTGGGGTTTGCCGCCGGACTGGACCGTATCGTCCTGACGATGGAGCAGCAGAGGCTCGGTTTCGGGACGGAACCTTCGATTTTTGTCATGGTGGTGGTTGCCGAGGAGAGTGCCCGAGACGAGGGCTTGCGCCTCCTTTACGAACTGAGAAAGGCAGGGGTTCCCGCGGATATGGATACTTCGGGCAAGGGCGTGAAGGCCCAGATGAAGGCTGCCGGAACCGCGAAATCGAATTTTGTTTGCGTCTTGGGCTCGAGCGAGATCGAAAAGGGAGTCGTAGCCGTAAAGGAAATGGCCACGGGAACCCAGGCAGAAGTCGCACGAGGCAGGGTTGTGGCCGACCTCGCCGCCAGGGCGGGATCTGCACGTCGTTAAGGTTTTTTCTCTTGAAGGGAGTCCTGAAGCGGTGAGTGCCCGGTATTTTGACGATTCTTGGAAGAAAACGGTTTATTGTGGCCTGGTCTGTTCGGAGATCGAGGGGCAGCAAGTCGTCCTTAACGGGTGGTTGAGGAAGCGCCGAGACCTGGGAGGGATCATCTTCCTGGAAATTTGGGACCATACTGGGATAGTCCAGGTGGTTTTTAACCCGGAAGCGACACCTGAAGCCCATGAGTCGGCGAAGGACCTGCGGAGCGAATATGTTCTGGCGGTAAGAGGGAAAATGAGGCGCCGTCCCGCAGGGACGGAGAACCCGAACCTGCCTACCGGGGAATGGGAGATCCTGGCCGAAGATCTTCTCGTGCTTTCACCCTCCGCCCCCCTGCCGTTCGAGATGGGCGAAGTGGACAAGGTTGACGAGAATCTCCGCCTGCGGCATCGCTACCTTGACCTGAGAAGGCCGAAGATGCAGGAGAACCTGCGGGTTAGGGCCCATGCGGCCGCTTTCACGCGCAACTTCCTGATCCATCACGGGTTTCTCGAGGTCGAGACGCCGATCCTGACAAAGTCTACGCCAGAAGGGGCACGGGATTACCTCGTCCCGAGTCGCGTGAACCGCGGGGAGTTTTATGCCCTGCCTCAATCGCCTCAGCTTTTCAAGCAGATCCTCATGGTAAGCGGTTGCGACCGGTATTTCCAGATCGTCAAGTGTTTCCGGGACGAGGACCTGAGGGCGGACCGCCAGCCCGAGTTCACGCAGGTGGACCTTGAGATGAGCTTCATTACCGAGAGGGATATCATCGGGCTTCTCGAGGATTACGTGAAAGGCCTTTTCGCTGAAATCCTCTCCGAGAAAATCGATATTCCCTTCCTTCAACTGACCTGGAAGGAAGCCATGGAAACCTACGGGAGCGACAAGCCCGACCTGCGGGTTCCCATGCGTATCTGCAGCCTTGACCCCGTGTTCGGGAAGGCGGAATTCGAACCTTTCAGGAAAATCCTGTCCGAGGGCGGGGTTGTCCGAGGCCTGCGTGTTCCTGGCGGGGCCGCTTTTTCCCGCAAGGATCTGTCGGACCTGGAAGAACGGGCCAAGAGCCTGGGGGCCAAGGGGTTGGCGGCTTTCCAGGTCAAGACGGGCGAACTGAAGGGGCCACTCGTGAAAGTGTTGGATGAGGACGGGCGCAAGTCTCTCTGCGAGAATTCCGGCCTCCGTGACGGAGACGCTCTTTTCGTGGCGGCCGGGGAGTGGGTTTCAACCTGCTCAATGCTGGGAACTCTGCGGCTGGAAATCGCATCGCGGCTTGGCCTGGTCGACCGTTCCGCGTGGGCATTCCTGTGGGTGAGGGATTTTCCCCTTTTGGAATGGGATAACGAAGACGGTCGCTGGTGCGCCATGCACCATCCTTTCACAGCGCCTCACCCGGATGACATACAGCTTCTTGAAACGGACCCGGGAAAGGTCCGCTCCAGGGCTTACGACCTCGTGCTGAACGGGAGCGAAATCGGGGGAGGGTCCATCCGTATTCACGATCCGTTGGTCCAGGAACGCGTTTTCGGTGTTCTCTCCTTCACTCAGGAGCAGGCCAGGGAAAGGTTCGGGTTCCTGCTGGAAGCCTTGAGCTATGGGACGCCGCCCCATGGAGGACTCGCACTCGGTTTTGACCGGTTGGTGGCACTCTTGTGCGGATGTCGCTCGATCCGAGAGGTCATGGCTTTCCCGAAGACGGCTAAAGCACAGTGCCTGATGTCCGGGGCTCCATCGGACGTGGAAAGCAAGCAGCTGAAGGAACTGGGCATCCTTATCGGCGAGGGTGGCGACCGGGCTTGACGACACTCGGGGGCCGGGGAATCCGCGACGGCTCTGCGGCTTGGCCTTGGCGTTACAGGCTTGAAGTCGACCCCTTGTCCGGGATGATTCATGGGGACCTGGTTGTTGAAGGCTGGGAAGAATCGCGGGCGATGGCCGACTGGGCAGAGGCGCACCGCCTGGGACCTGTTAAGCTCGAGCTTGAAGGCAGTGGAGTCGGGGTCGATTTGACGCTGTTGGGAGTCAGGGTTCACGAATCCGGGCATTACAGCGAGACCGATATCCAGGTGGAGGGGAGGTTGTGGAAATGTCCATGATCCGTTTTTTGGGGCATTCCGTATTCCATGTGAGCGCCCCCGGGCTGGAAGGGTTGATCGACCCCTTTCTCAAGGGCAACGACCAGGCCTGCGCGGTTCCCGGGGATTTTGAAAGCCTGACCCATCTTTTCGTGACGCATGGCCACGGTGACCATTTGGGAGATACCGTCCAACTGGGCCTGAGAACGGGGGCAACGGTGGTGGCCAACGCCGAGATCTGCCGCTTTCTTTCCGGGAAGGGACTCAAGACGCGTCCCATGTACGTCGGCGGTTGGGTTTCCTTCCCATTCGGCCGGGTCAAGTTCGTTCCCGCGATCCACGGTTCGGGGATCACGGAGGGGAAAGAGACGTTTTATGGGGGCGTAGCCGTCGGGATCGTCCTGGAGGTTGGAAATTTCAGGGTTTACCATGCCGGGGATACTGGCCTGACGACCGATATGGGGCTCCTGGCGGCCTTGAAGATCGACCTGGCGCTCCTGCCGATCGGCGGTTGTTATGTCATGGACATTCCGGATGCCCTCCGGGCGGTTGAGATGATACGGCCCAAACGGGTCGTTCCCATGCACTACAATACGTTTCCCGGAATCGAGGCAGACCCGGGGGAATTCCTGTCCGCATTGCCCGCCGGGGTCGAGGGAATCCGGCTTGTACCCGGTGAAAGGCTTTCGTTTTGACCCGGCTCCGACCGGGGGGAGGGGTGTGGGCGATGCTCGGCTCTGAAAAAATGACCGGGTTCCTTTGTGTCCTGCTTTTGTCCTTCGGATTTCTTGCCGTAGGCCCCGGAACAGCGATCGCAAGCCAGGTCAAGCTGACTTCCGATACGCTGACCTATGACCCTGCAAGCCGGCTGATCCGTGCGGAGGGCAATGTCAGGCTTGAAAGGGACGGATTGGACCTGGCAGCAGGGTTTGCTGAAGGGGACCCGGCAGGAGAGCGTTTCAGGGCCTGGGGATCGGTCAAGGCGAAATGGATCGCGCAAAAGATGGAATTGTCTGCACAGGAGATATCGCTTATCGACCGGGTGCCGCAGCGTGTCACGGCTTCCGGGCAGGTCGTCCTGACACGGCCGCAGGAGCGGCTTTCCGCCGCTTCCCTTGAATGGATCTTCGGTCCTTCCCCTGAATACGTAGCGAAAGGGGGAGTGGTTGCCGAAATGCCGGGGCGGGTTCTTGAAGCTGGGGAGGCGGGCCGCAAGGGTGACCGATTCTGGGCATCGCAGGTCCGGCGCTTCGAGGACCGACAGGAAAGGATCTCCCTTAAGGCGGGCAGGATAGAGGCCCAGACGGATGGGGAGGGCCTGAGAGAATTGACCGCAACCGGACAGGTTTCTGCCGTTGCCGAGGGCAGCGATGGCTCCCCCGTCACCCTGAAAGGGGATCGCCTGCTTTTCTCGAAGGCCAAAGGAACCGTGGCCCTGGTCGGTAATGCCGAAGCCCTCCAGTCGGGGCGGAGCGTCCGGTCGGAAACCATCCTCTATAACCTTGCTTCCAGGAGGATCGAGGCACAGGGGCGACCCCAGCTGATCTTTACACCGGGCAAGGAGAGCAAGGCGCCGTGACGGTTTCCCATGTCCTCCGGGCAGTTTCCCTTGAAAAATCCTACAAGGGGAGAGAGGTTGTCAGTTCCGTTTCAATTGAAGTCAGGCAGGGCGAGATTGTTGGTCTCCTGGGTCCCAACGGAGCCGGGAAGACTACGACCTTCTATATGATCGTGGGCCTGGTCCGGCCGGATGCGGGGTCGATCCTCATCGACGACAGGGACATCACCGGCCTCCCGATGTTCCGGCGGGCCCGGATGGGCGTGGGCTACCTGCAGCAGGAACCTTCCGTCTTCCGGAATCTCACGGTTCGCGAAAACCTGGACCTGGTCCTGCAGGAGCTTGAAAAAACCCCGGTAGAGCGGGATAGGCTGGTTGACCACCTGATCTCCGAGTTCAGCATTGACCGTATCGCCGACTCGCCCGGCTATGCACTGAGCGGCGGTGAAAGAAGGCGGGTGGAGCTGGCGCGCTGTCTTGCGGCCATGCCTGAATTCCTTCTCCTTGATGAACCTTTCAGCGGAATCGACCCCATCGCTGTCTTCGATATCCAGCAGATGATCCTGGGACTACGGGGGAAGGGGTACGGCATCCTGCTCACCGATCACAACGTGCGGGACACACTTGCCATCACGGACCGGGCCGCTATCATCCACCAGGGGAAGATCATGGTGGAGGGGACCCCGAAGGACGTTTCAGAGAGCGAGGTCGCCCGCAAGTACTACCTTGGAGACCGTTTCACGCTCTAAAGGGGTTCCTGGGAAGGCGGATCCAGGACTCGTCCCTCAGGGCACGGGCCAGGATTCGGACTGCAGTCTCGACCTCGGGGCTGAGGGCGAGCGAAAAACCGGTGTTCCCTGGCTCGATGCCGATGACGAAGACTTTCTCCCGGGGGAGGATATCCTTCAGGATTTCACCCAGGGGTAATCCGTGGGTTGTTTCCGTCAGGCCGTCCAGGCATTCGAAGTCCAGCAACCGGATCGTTCCGGGTTCAGATCCCATGAGACAGGCGTCAAGGATGACAAGTCTTTCAGGGGGATTCCTGCGGAGTGGTGCCGCAAAGTTCTCCGGTACCGTCTCGCACAGGACGACTTCAAGATGAACTTCAGGGTTTTGAAGCAACATTTCCCCGCATCGGACGGCAGCCCCGTCATCTCCCCGAAGCGGGTTTCCCATGCACCAGACTGTTGTGCGGATTTCCCCCACGGGGATCTCCCCTTTCAACTCGGACTGCAGGAGGTCCTGTGATGATTTCCCCCTTGAGCAAGATGGTGCGCCACGCCATGCGAATGATGGTCGGAACTTTTGCGAGCCGCGTCCTTGGCCTGTTGCGGGAAATCATCACCGCGGCCCTTTTCGGGGCGACGCGCCAATTGGACGCCTTCCTGGTTGCCTATACGCTCGCGAACCTGTCCCGGCAACTCCTAGCCGAGGGGGCGCTTTCGGCAGCATTTGTGCCCGTCTTTTCGCGGGTGATGGCCGAGGAAGGTCGCGAAAAAGCCTCAAGGCTCGCTCGCCAGATGACAACGGTTCTGTTGCTGGCCGGGGGTGCAACGGTCCTCATCGGGCTCTGGGGTGCTCCTCTCCTTGTAAGGATAATGGCTCCCGGTTTCTCGGGGGAGGACGCCCGGCTTGCGGTTATCCTGACGCGCTTCATGTTTCCCTTCCTGCTGCTGGTTTCCGTCGCGGCTCTCGCGATGGGGGTCCTAAACACCATGGACAGCTATTTCATCCCGGCCGTCGCTCCTGCGCTGAGCAATCTTCTTTACATTGCGCTCCTGGCCATTCTAGCACCCCGCATGGGGATATGGGCCCTTCCGGCGGCCGTGCTGGCGGGGGGCGCCGCCCAGATGCTCCTTCAGTGGTGGAGGGCGGGGGCTCTCGGGATGCCCCTGGTCCCGGCCAGGCCGGATTGGGGAAACCCGGAACTCCGGAAAGTGATCTGCCTGTTTTTTCCCTACATGGCCGGGCTGTCCCTGAACCAGGTCAATCCCGTAATCAGCAGGATGGTGGGATCGTTCCTGGAGGGTGGCACGATTTCGGTCCTGAGTTATGCGGACCGCGTCATCCAGCTCCCCCTCGGGCTTTTCGTCATCGCCATCTCCCAGGCGGTACTCCCGATGCTTTCCCGCCTCGGGTCCGATGAGACCGCCGGCTTTGCCCTGATGGTCAGGGATGCCTTGAGATTCACCCTGTTCGTGATCCTGCCCGTTGTCGTGGGGATGACCCTGTTGGCCAGGCCGATGGTCCACGTCCTTTTTGTCCGGGGAGCCTTCAACGATTGGGCGTGGGAAGCGACAAGCCGGGCCTTGGCGCTTTATGCGCTGGGGCTTCCCGGGATGGCTTGCTCGACCGTGGTGATGAGGGGGCTCTACGCAAGGCGATTGCCCAGGGAAGCGCTGAAAGTCACAGGGTTCACCGTTTTATTGAACCTGGTCTTCAGCATTCTCCTGGTCCGTTATTTTTCCTACGCGGGGCTAGCCCTGGCTTCATCCCTCGCTTTTACAGGCGGGGCTCTCATGGGGGCGTGGAGGCTGAGTCGCCACCTGGGCGAGCCCATAAAGGTCCTTACGGCCGGGTGGATGCTTTCCCATGGAACCTCCCTTGCGATAATGTTGGCGGCAATCCTTGCCGGAACCTTTTTCCTTCCCTATAACCCGGGGTTCGCTCTCTGGGGAAAGCTGGCCTGGGTTTTCGCCTCCGTTATGGCTGGGGCGGTCGTTTATGGGGTTACCTCGTGGAAGATGGGATGTCCCGAGTGGAAATGGGTCTTCGGGGCCCTTGAGAAGGAGGAAAGAACCTCTTGAAAAAGGAAAAGGAGCAAACGGAGGAGTTCCGGCCCGGTGCCGTGGTATCCAGGGGACTCCTGGCGGGGGGGAACTTCAGGATTTTCGCGGTCAAGGCGGATGACCTGGTGGCTGACTCTATGCGTCGGCAGAAGCTGAGTCCTCTTGCCACTGCTGCACTCGGGCGTCTCATGATGGCGGCCATGATGATGGCCCTCGACATCAAGCTTAAAAAGGCTCGCGTTACACTTAAGCTTGATGGGGGAGGCCCTCTTGGACTCGTGGTCGCGGATGCCGAGCCCCAGGGGCAGGTGCGGGGCTACGTGGCCAACCCGGAGGTGGAACTGCCTCCTTCGGCTGTGGGGAAACTGGATGTTGCCTCGGGCGTAGGGCGGGACGGGACGCTAAGTGTTTTCCGGGATGTAAAAATGAAAGAGCCCATGTCGAGCCAGGTACCCCTCCTTTCGGGGGAAGTGGCAGAGGACATTGCCCAGTACTACCGGCTCTCCGAGCAGACGGGGACCGCAATCGGCCTGGGGGTCAGCGCCTCTCCAGGGAAGGTCCTGTCGGCTGGGGGGTATATGGTCCAGGTTTTGCCCGGGGCGGAAGACCCCCTCGTCCGCGCCGTCGAGGAAAGGATTCGGAGCACTCCTTCCGTCAGCGGTTTCCTGGAAGCGCACCGGGATGCCCGGGGTGCCATGGAGGCGCTCTTTAGGGGGATGGAAATCGAGTGGTTCGAAGATGTGGAGTTTTCTTTCTCGTGCCGCTGCGGCCGGGAACTTGCCCGTGTTCTCCTGGTGGAATCAATGGGGAAAGAAAAACCGGAGGAAGTCCAGGAGGTCCGGTGCCATTTTTGCGGGACATCCTATTTGTTCACGGCGGAAGAGCTGACCGGAGGCACCCGGGAGGGATCCGTCCCAATTGATGAAGGCAGGGAGAGTGAGGAAAGATGAAGCGCCTGGCGTGTGTATACCTGTTTCTTCTCTTGCTGTTTTTTCTTGCGGGAAATGCCGGGGCTGCCCAGCCCAAAGACCTGGACCAGCTTCTTGAAGAAAGATCTGCGAATGTCTGGATTGACGGGCAAGTCCTGGGCGACCTCGTACTGGGGGCCAAGGCAAGATTGACGTTCATTTATGTCGATGCGGCGCTTTCATCCGCGGCGAGAACGAACGAAGGCTCTCCCGAATGGTTGGTCTGGCATTCCCGGCATCTTGGTGAGAAGAATCTCAAGGGCAAGGCCCTCTTCATCCTTCGGTTCGAAACCTTCACGCCGTGGGAGTTGCTTCCCGGGAACCTTTTTGTCGGTACTTACGGAGTCTCTTCCGAAGACGTGCTATCCATGAAAGAGTTCACCCCGACAGGGGAATTGCCTAGCGGATTTAAGGGGACACTTCCCTTTGTTGTTCCCCGGTCGGTCATCAAGGCCGGGGCGGAGATAAGCGTCGGCTACGACAAGGAAGAGTCGAAATGGAAGGTTCCCGGCAAATGACTCTTGCTCACGCCTATCGGTGCGCATCCTGCGACCATCGGTTCGAATCCGAAGGGTTTGCCTCCCGTTGCCCTGAGTGCCGGGGAAAAGTCCTACTGCACGAGAGGGGAGAAACGAAGCGTTCGAAGGCCTGCCAGTGCGGCGGTTCCTGCGGAGGATGCGGGGGGTGTGGAGGGCATTGAGACCGAAACGTTTCCTGACCCTGGGTATCGAGAGCAGCTGCGATGATACGGCGGTAGCGGTCCTCGAAGGGCAGTCGAGGGTTTTGTCCTCCCTGATTTCCAGCCAGCTCGGACTTCATGCGCCATATGGGGGGGTTGTCCCGGAACTGGCCTCACGTGATCACCAGGAAAGGATCCTTCCTCTCCTTTTCTCGGCACTTTCAGAGACAGGCATCAAGGACCCTTCCCACGAAATCGGCCTCATCGGCGTCACGGCAGGGCCGGGGCTCATGGGGTCGCTTCTTGTGGGAGTCATGACGGCGAAAGCGCTAGCCCAGGCCTGGAATTTGCCCCTTTTGGGCGTGAACCACCTGGAGGGGCACCTTTTCGCCAATGTCATCCATTCTCCCGAACTCTCGCCTCCTTTTTTAACCCTCCTCGTTTCGGGGGGGCATACGGAAGTCATCCTGGTCAGGGCATTCGGGGATTACAAGCTTCTTGGCTGCACGAGGGATGATGCGGCCGGCGAGGCCTACGATAAGCTGGCAAAGGTGCTTGGGCTGGGGTATCCCGGTGGGCCTGCAATCGATCGCCTGGCAGGGTTGGGAAACTGCGGGGCTTTTTCCCTTCCTGTTCCCATGGCAGACACACCAAGGGTCGAATTTAGTTTCAGCGGCCTGAAAACAGCGACCCTGACTCTCCTCCGCCGCCTCGAAAACGAGGGGGTGGTTCCCGTAGAGGACCTGTGTGCCTCTTTCCAGAAAGCCGTGGTCTCGGTCCTTCTCACCAAGGTGGAACTGGCTGTCCGCATGACGGGGGTTAATCGGGTCACCCTTTCGGGAGGCGTTGCGGCGAACAGCGGGCTGCGAGCAGCTTTTTTGGCAAGGAAGGACTGGCAGGTCTTCCTGCCGCCTGCCCAGCTCTGCACCGACAATGGCGCTATGGTGGCCGCGGCCGCTTACAACGGCTACTGGAGAGGACGCCGGAGCGGGCTTGACCTTTCACCGGATCCTGCCTTGCCTCTTTTATCCGATTGAAAACGAAGAGAAAATAAGGAAAAAGCAAATAAAGCCGTTAAAACGGCTCTATTTGTCTCTTATCGGACCAGGCCCTGTTTGAGGGAATCGGGGGTGGCTTCTACACTTTTCACCGGGAAATTAGCACTCGCTATCGACGAGTGCTAATACAATAAACCAAATCGCAGGAGGGATGTCTCATGCAGTTGAAGCCTTTGGCGGATCGTATCGTCGTCAAGGTCCTGACCCAGGAAGAAAAGACCCGCGGCGGGATCGTCCTACCGGACACAGCGAAAGAGAAGCCCCAGGAAGCCAAGGTCATGGCCGTCGGGTCGGGTAAGGTTCTGGAGAACGGCCAGAAGCTCCCGCCGGAAGTCAAGGTCGGGGACCGGGTCCTCTTCGGGAAGTATTCCGGTACCGAGGTCAAGGTTGACGGTGAAGAATACCTGATCCTGAGCGAACGCGATATCCTCGCGATCGTTGACTAACCTGGAAACCATTTAGAACAGGAGGGACCCTGAAATGGCCAAGATCCTGAGTTTCGGCGAGGAAGCTCGTCGCTCCCTGGAAAAGGGAATCAACAAGGTAGCAGACACCGTTGGCGTGACCCTAGGCCCCAAAGGCCGCAATGTCGTCCTCGAGAAGAAGTTCGGCTCCCCCACCATCACCAACGACGGCGTGACGATCGCCAAGGAGATCGAGCTTGAAGACCCCTTTGAGAACATGGGGGCCCAGCTCCTGAAGGAAGTTGCCTCCAAGACGAACGATGTTGCCGGAGACGGGACGACCACAGCCACGGTCCTGGCCCGTGCCATGATCCGCGAAGGCATGAAGAACGTTGCCGCCGGCGCGAACGGTATCCTGATGCGCCGTGGAATCGAAGGCGCCGTGGACGTGGTTGTGGACGAGCTGAAAGAGCTTTCCATCGCCGTAAAGGAACGCAACAAGATCGCCCAGGTCGCGGCAATTTCTGCCAACGACAAGGTTATCGGCAATCTTATCGCGGAAGCGATGGAGAAGGTCGGAGAAGATGGCGTCATCACGGTCGAAGACGGCCAGACGGTCGGCACGACCCTTGAAACCGTCGAGGGGCTCCAGTTTGACAAGGGCTACATCAGCCCCTACATGGTCACCAACGCAGAGCGGATGGAAGCCGTTCTCGAGGACGCACACATCCTGATCAACGACGGCAAGATCACCAACGTCAAGGATCTCCTTCCCGTGCTTGAGAAGGTTGTCCAGACCGGCAAGCCTCTCATGATCATCTCCGAGGACATCGAGGGCGAAGCCCTTGCGACCCTCGTGGTCAACAAGCTCCGCGGCATCCTGCAGGTTGTAGCCGTCAAGGCGCCGGGCTTCGGAGACCGTCGCAAGGCCATGCTCCAGGACATCGCCATCGTCACCGGTGGACAGGTTGTCAGCGAAGAAGTCGGCCTCAAGCTTGAGAATGCCGACCTCACCATGATGGGCCGGGCGAAGACGATCCGCGTCACCAAGGAAGAAACGATTATCGTCGAGGGCAAGGGAGATTCCGAGAAGATCCATGCCCGCGCTGCACAGATCCGCAAGGAACTGGAAGACTCCACCTCCGAGTACGACAAGGAGAAGCTGCAGGAGCGCCTGGCGAAGCTAGTCGGCGGCGTGGCCGTCATCCAGGTTGGAGCCGCTACCGAGACCGAGCAGAAGGAACTGAAGCATCGTATCGAGGATGCCCTGAACGCGACTCGCGCGGCTGTCGAGGAGGGGATTGTCGCCGGCGGCGGCGTTGCCCTAATTAATTCCCTCTCCGCGCTCGAGAAGTACATCGAGTCCATGTCGGGAGACGAGAAGACCGGAGCAACGATCGTGCGAAAGGCCCTTACAGAGCCTCTCCACCTTATCGCCTCCAACGCTGGTTACCAGGGCGACGTGGTCGTCGAAAAGGTCCTGGGGCTTCCCAGGGGACAGGGCCTGAACGCAGCAACAGGCGATTACGTCGATATGGTCAAGGAAGGGATCATCGATCCGCTCAAGGTTACGAGGAGCGCTGTGCAGAACGCCGCTTCCATCGCGGCAATGGTCCTGACGACCGAGGCCCTCATCGGCGATAAGCCCGAGAAGAAGGATGCCATGCCCTCCATGCCTGGCGGAATGGGCGATTACGACTAGGGATAGGATTTCTGCTTGGCCCCCGCGCAATGCGGGGGTTTTTTTTTTCAAAAGGTCCGATTCTCCGTCAAGGTCTTTGTCTGTTAAGATAATCCCGGGTACGAGCATCCCGATTTCAAGCCGAAGGGGGAGAAGCCCTCAGGGCTCTTTCATGGCACCTCACTCGAATATCGTCATCCTGGATTGCGGTTCCCAGTACACGCAGCTCATCGCAAGGCGCATACGGGAACTTCAGGTCCATAGTGAAATCCTTCCGTGGGATTCACCGGAAGAGGCGATCCTGGCCCGCAACCCGAACGGGATCATCATTTCCGGAGGCCCTCGAAGCGTCCTTGAGGAAGATGCCCCAACGATCCCGGATTCCATCCTCCATTCCGGGATCCCGATCCTGGGGATCTGCTACGGCATGCAGCTTCTTGCCCATCGACTCGGGGGGACCGTCATGCAGGCTCCTTTGGCGGAGTATGGACCTGCGGAAGTCCGGGTCCTGGATTTTGAAAACTCTCTCCTGAAAGGGATCCCCGAATCCCTATCGGTTTGGATGAGCCACTGGGACAGTGTGACCTCGCTGCCGGCAGGATGCCACGCCATCGCAGAAAGTGGGGGAGGGCTTATCGCGGGGTTTGCGGACAGGGCAAGCCGGATCACGGCCCTGCAATTCCACCCTGAAGTGGCCCATACGCCCAGGGGGATGGAGATCCTAAGGAATTTCCTCTTCTCCATCTGCGAGTGCGTACCGGACTGGAACCTGAGCGATTGGGCGGACCAGTCGGTCCGGGCGATTCGGGAGCAGGTGGGAACCGATCGGGTTGTGTGCGGACTCTCCGGTGGGGTGGATTCGACCGTGGCGGCGGTTATGACGGCACGTGCGATCGGAGACCAGCTCGATTGCATTTTTGTCAACAACGGTCTCTTGCGCCTGGACGAGGCGGAAGAAGTTCTGGAGGCTTACCGCGGGATAAACCTGCGAATCCATTACGTCGATGCATCGGGCCGTTTCCTGGAAGGGCTCAGGGGGGTTTCGGAGCCCGAACGGAAGAGAAAGATCATCGGCGAACTCTTTGTCAGGGTTTTCGAGGAGAAGGCTGCGGAAATCGGGGGAGCTCAATGGCTTCTCCAGGGAACTCTCTATCCAGACATCATCGAAAGCGGGCACAAGGGCAAGGGAGCCGCAGTCATCAAGACGCACCACAACGTTGGGGGGCTTCCCGAGCGGATGTCCCTGAAAATCCTCGAACCCCTTCGTGATCTTTTCAAGGACGAAGGGCGTGAAATTGGCCGAATGCTAGGGGTACCGGAACTGATACTTGGGCGGCATCCTTTCCCAGGACCGGGATTGGCTGTCCGATGCCTTGGCGAGATCACAGCCGACCGCCTCGATACCCTGAGAAGGGCCGATGCCATTTTCATCGACGAGATCCGGAAGGCGGGTCTCTACGATCGCCTTTGGCAGGCCTTCTGTGTTCTTTTGCCTGCCCGCAGCGTCGGGGTGATGGGTGATGTACGGACCTATGCCGAAGCCATCGCTCTCCGGGCGGTCGAATCGCTCGATGCCATGACCGCGGATTGGGCCAGGCTGCCGGCAGACCTTCTCAACAGGACGGCAAACCGGATCTGCAACGAGGTCCAGGGGGTCAACCGGGTTGTTTACGATGTGACGAGCAAACCCCCGGCAACGATCGAATGGGAGTAGGGCTCCTGCGGACATGATTCCTACCCCAGAGAGCCCGTACCGGGATTTCCTGGAAAAGATCCGAAGCGGACAGCTGTCTGTCGAGGAGGGGCTTGAGACCCTGTCGAGCATGGCGACCCTCCACATGGACGATATCCGCCTGGATGTTCACCGTGCTTACCGGTGCGGTATCGGTGAAGTCATCTATTGCCCGGGCAAGACTGCGAAACAGCTTGAGAAAATCGCAGGAGGCTGCTCCGACAGGGATGAAGCCCTGATTTTCAGCAGGATGGACGAGGCCCAGGCAAGAACGGTAGGGGCTGCCCTTGCCGGCTTTGCCTACGATGAAGTCTCGCGAATCGGTTACCGCAGGGGGTCCAACCATCTCCGGAGGGGGAGCGTCGGGGTTATCTGCGGGGGCGCAGCAGACCTGCCGGTGGCTTGCGAAGCTGCCCTTGTTGCGGAACTTTGCGGTTGCCGGGTCACTCGGCACTTTGACGTGGGAGTGGCCGGGCTGCATCGGCTTCTCGCCGTGTTGCCCGAACTCCGCAACTCTGACGTGGTGGTCGCAGTGGCCGGCATGGAGGCAGCCCTGCCCACGGTAGCCGCGGGGCTCTTGAGGACCGTGGTTGTGGCGGTGCCGACATCGGTGGGGTACGGTTCTAGCTGGGGGGGGCTGGCGGCCCTCCTGGGCATTCTTAACAGTTGCTGCCCCAACGTGGTTGCCGTCAATATCGATAATGGCCTGGGAGCCGGGATTTCAGCGGCCCTTATCTCGGAAGGAGGTCTCCATCGTGGTGGAGGCGAGTAGCCCCGAAGTGCCCAGGAACCGACCAAGAGGAACCTTCGTCCCGTTCGTCGTCTTTTTCGCGGCGCTTTCAACGATTGCCCTCCTGCTGGCCTTTCCTCTCCTGCGCCCTTTGGCCTGGTCAATCATCCTTTCCTTCTTCAGCTATCCCCTTTTCCAACTGCTACATGGTCGGATTTTCCGCGGGCGTTTTGCGAATGTCGCTGCTGCCCTGACGACGGCCGTGATCATTGCGATGCTGCTTCTGCCGGCAATCCTTTTCGTGTTTTACCTGGCCCACGACGGCATGGCCCTCTACGGTCGGCTGACGAGTATCGTGGAAAAGTTGGAAAAACAGGACATATCCTTCCTTTTCGGCCTCATTCCCCAGTCACTTCAGGAATTCCTGAAACCCTGGCTATCCCAGGTCAACCTTGTAAACGATCTCATCGGACAGCTTGGGAGATGGTTCTCCGGCTGGATCGCTAGCGTTTCCAGGGGGGTTTTCGAAAGTGCCCTCAAGCTCGTCTTCCAGATGATCGTCATTACTGTTGCTTCCTTCTTCATGATCCGGGACGGGCATGTCATCGTGGAGTATATCCGGGACATCGTCCCCCTTTCCGCGGAGGAAACCGACGCGATGCTCTCGCGGGGGAGAAGGATGCTCCAGGCGGTTGTTTACGGTTTCACGTTCACGGCTGCCGTCCAGGGATTCCTCGGTGCCCTCGGCTGGTGGTGGGTGGGACTCCCGAACGCTTTCCTCTTCGGGGCCCTGATGTTCATTTTCGCGATCATTCCCTTCGTCGGAACGGCCCTGGTCTGGGTTCCGGGTGCCCTCTACCTGCTTGCCACGGGACAACACGGGGCGGCGCTGACCCTGACATTCTGGGGACTTGCCATCGTCAGTACCGTGGACAATTTCCTGAGGCCGGTCTTTATCTCCGAAGGGAGCAAAGTTCACATCCTCATCGTGTTCATCGGGGTTGTCGGCGGCCTTGCGACCCTCGGTTTCCTCGGGATTTTCCTCGGGCCGCTCGTCATGACCCTCTTCTTTTTCTGCCTTGATGCCTACCGCCGGATCTGGCTCAATCTCCGCCAGGCGGGTTCTCCGGGGGCATCCCCTCAATGAAAGCGTTCGTTGCCGTAAGCGGCTTCAAGAATTCCGGCAAGACCACACTTTGCCTTGACTTGGCTTCAAGGCTTGAGGGCATGGGAATCCGGGTGGCTTTCGTCAAGCGAACACACGAGTTGATCTTGGACTCGCAGGGGACGGACACCGGCCTATTCCTGAGGCAAGGAATCCCGACTATCCTATGGGGACCCGACGGAATTCGCGGAGAGGCCCGGGAGACCAAGCCCGAGCTGGAATGGCTGGTCGATCGCCTCATGCCGGATGTGGATTTGGTCCTCCTGGAAGGCGGAAAGGATTTGCCGTTGCCCCGCATCTGGGTTGGCCCCCCCGAAGACTGCCCGGAAGGCGTCGGCGGGATCCTGGCCTGGTACACCCGGGAGGGGAGGACGGAGAAGGTGCCCTCTTTTGGTCCGGGAGAGGAGGAGCAACTGGCCCGCCTGCTCGTCGAACGCCTGCTCCGGAGCAAGGATTTCCCCGCGATAAGCCTCCATGTCGACGGCAGGAAAGTTTTTCTCAAGCCTTACTTGGCAAAATTCCTCCAGGAATCCATCCAGGGGATGCTTCGATCCCTCAAGGATACGGAGGGGCGGGATATTTCCATTCACATCCGAGGGCACGATAGCCCAGGACGGTGAACGCAGGGGTTTTCAATTGAGGTCCCGATTGTGTCCGGGTCCCTTGTGCTGGATGCACTAGATGTCTATAATAATGGGCGCTTTTCATGCCAATGCCCGCCCTGCAGGGGCGGGCAAGTTGTTACGCCAAACGGAATTTCATAGTCCAAAGGAGGTTTCATCGATGGGAACACAAGTCATTTTAATGGTGGCGCTCTCCGGCGTTCTTGCCTTGGCCTACGCGATCTGGGCCACGGGTAAGATCGGCGCCGTCAAGGTGGATAACGAAAGGATCAACGAACTCTCCAGCATCATACACGGAGGGGCGCTGGCTTTCCTTTACCGGGAATACAAGGCCCTAGTGCCTTTCGTTGTCGTGGTGGGGGGACTGCTCTTCTGGAAGATCGGTGCGGGCACGGCAGTTTGCTTTGTCCTTGGCGCTCTCTGCAGCGCGATGACCGGCTATTTCGGGATGAACGTCGCCACCAAGGCCAACGGCAAAACTGCCTTCAGCGCCACGAAGGGCATGAACGAGGCGTTGACTGTCGCCTTCACAGGCGGCTCGGTCATGGGCATGAACGTCGTCGGCATCGGTATTCTAGGCATCCTTCTCTGTACCCTTCTCTTCAAGGATCCGAACATCGTGGTCGGTTTCGGTTTCGGTGCCAGTTCCATTGCCCTCTTTGCCCGTGTGGGTGGCGGTATCTACACCAAGGCTGCCGATGTTGGTGCGGACCTTGTCGGCAAGGTCGAGGCGGGCATTCCCGAGGATGATCCGAGAAACCCTGCCGTCATTGCAGACAACGTGGGGGACAACGTCGGGGATATCGCCGGAATGGGAGCGGACCTTTTCGAATCCTACGTCAACGCGATCGTTGCCTGCATGGCGATTGGGATCGTCACCTTCGGTAACGCGGGGATGGTCTATCCCCTGCTTCTAGCGGCCCTTGGCATCCTTTCTTCCATCCTGGGGACTTTTTTCGTCAAGGTCGGGCCTAACGGAGACCCTCAGGCAGCGCTGAGCCGAGGAACCTACGCGACAGGCGCGTTCCTGATCGTCGGCACGTTCTTCCTGACCCGGGCAATTTTCGGCGAACTGACCCTTTTCTACGCGGTGGTTGCAGGTACGGTCGCGGGTGTTGCGATCGGGTTCGCCACAGAGGTTTACACTTCTTCCAGCTATAAGTCGGTCAAGGAAATCGCAGAAGCCTCGCTGACGGGACCTGCGACAAACATCCTTTCGGGACTTGGAATCGGGATGAAGTCCACGGCGGTTCCTGTCCTCCTTATCTGCGCTGCGACCCTGGTCGGAGTCCGTTTTGGCGGGCTGTACGGGATTGCCTGTTCCGCGGTCGGGATGCTGGCCATCACGGGCATGGTCCTGAGCGTGGACGCCTATGGCCCGATAGCCGATAACGCAGGGGGCATTGCCGAGATGAGCCACATGCCCCACGAGATCCGACAGATCACCGACAAGCTGGATGCCGTTGGCAATACAACTGCGGCCGTGGGCAAGGGGCTGGCTATCGGTTCGGCTGCCTTGACTGCCCTGGCGCTTTTCGTCGCCTATGCCCAGGCAGCCCATATCGACGTGATCGACCTGCGTGACCCGAAGGTCATGGTGGGGCTTTTCCTCGGAGGCTTGCTTCCCTTCATCTTCGGTGCCCTTGCGATCGGAGCCGTCGGCCGCGCAGCCCAGAAAATGATCGACGAAGTCCGGCGCCAGTTCCGGGAAATCCCGGGCATCATGGAAGGCACTGGCCGTCCCGAGTACGAGCGCTGCGTGGATATATCCACCTCGGCAGCCCTCCGCGAGATGGTCGTTCCTGGGCTCATGGCTGTCGTTGCCCCCGTGATGGTTGGCATTCTCCTTGGTCCTGAGGCCCTTGGCGGGCTTCTTGGCGGCTCGATCGTGACGGGTGTCATGCTCGCCATCTTCATGGCCAATGCAGGCGGTGCCTGGGACAACGCGAAGAAATACATCGAAGAGGGGCACCATGGCGGCAAGCGGACTCCTGCCCATGCTGCCGCCGTCGTGGGAGATACGGTCGGCGATCCATTCAAGGATACTGCCGGCCCCAGCATGAATATCCTGATCAAGCTCATGTCCGTCGTGGCGGTCGTCATCGCCCCGCTGTTTGTCTAGGCGAGACGAACCCGCCAGATAGTTTTTCGCAACTTCACGAAATACGAACGTCGCCGAGGGGGGCAGTCCTGCCCCCCTCGGTTTCTCCCAGTCTGGAGGTGTCCGAATGGGCCAGGACGAAGCCGTCCGGGAAATCAAGGAAAGGCTTGACATCGTCGAACTCGTCGGAGATTCCGTCCCCCTTCGCAAGGTGGGGAAAAACCTAAGGGGGCTTTGCCCCTTCCATGCCGAAAAAACCCCTTCCTTTTACGTCTCTCCTGAAAGACAGACCTTCCATTGCTACGGATGCGGTCGTGGAGGCGATATCTTTTCCTTCGTGATGGAACGGGAAGGGCTTTCTTTCCCTGAAGCAATGGAAATGCTTGCGGAACGGGCAGGGGTGGAGATTCGGCGAAGCGCCAGCGGAAAGCGCAACCTTTCCGAAATAATGGAGATTGCCCTGGGTTTTTACCGGGAAAGCCTGCAATCACCTTCCGGCGAGGCAGCTCGCAAATACCTTGGAACCCGCCAACTCGCACCTTCGGCATGGTCGCAATTCGAGCTGGGATGGGCTCCGCCGGCGTGGGACGCGCTTTGGAGCCTGCTCCAGAAGAAAGGGGTCAGCAGGCAGGAAGCACTAGCGTGCGGCCTCATCATCGAAGGGCAAAAGGGGGATTACGACCGATTCCGTGGCCGGGTTCTCTACCCAATCCGGGATATCGCCGGCAAGCTGACCGCTTTTGGCGGAAGGATCCTATCCGGGGAGGGGGCAAAGTACATCAATAGCCCCGAAGGTCCCCTCTTCAACAAGCGGGCTCTGCTTTACCTGCTTCCCCTCGCCAAGGCATCGATTCGGGAAATCGGCGCTGCAATTGTCGTAGAGGGGTACATGGATGCCCTGCGCCTGCACCTTTGCGGTTTTCGGAATGCCGTTGCCACTCTCGGGACGTCCTTGACGGCGGAGCAGGCGGCGTTGCTGAAACGCATGGCTGACCGGGTCCTCATCTGCTATGACAGTGATGCCGCCGGACAGGAAGCCACTCTCAGGGGGATGACCCTTCTCCAGAAGGAAGGGCTCGATGTCCACGTTGTGGAGTTGCCGAGGGGAAAGGATCCCGACGAACTCCTCGCTTCCTCCGGTGGCCCGGACCTCTTCAAGCTGGCTCTTGGGGGCGCAATCCCCCTCCCGCTTTACCATGTCCACGCAAGAAGAGCGACCCTGGAAGGCCCGGGGAGGAAGAAGGTCGTTGAAGAGATACTTGAAGGGCTTGCGGAACTTCCTATGCTGGACTTGGCTCCGCATCTCGGTTCCATCGCGAGTTCTCTCGGGATTTTCTCGCACCAGCTTGCTGAAATCCTCCGTGACAGGCTGCTGGCGGTGAAAAAATTCCCATCCGAATCGGAAAAGAGGGAATCCGCCTCCGATCGCGTATATGTAAATGAAGGGGACAAGGGGAGAGGATTGCCGCCGGACCCATGGGAAGCGGCACTCCTGTTCCTCTTGTGGAAGTCTCCCGAAAAGCGCTCCGGTTTAGCCCCGGAGGCGATCCTTCCGCTGGTTTCCGACGAGAAGGTCCAGGGAGCCGTCGCAGCCGTGTTGAACGGGGAAACCCCGGAATCGCTGCAGGGGCGCTGGCATGAAACGAATGATCGTTTCCTGGAAGCGGCGCTAGCTGTGGGGGGAGATTTCTGCGAGGCTTTCAACAACATGGAGGATGCATGGCTAAAGGTCGAATCGAGCCTCAGGAAACGGGTCATCGAAAAGGAGTACCGGAGCTTGAGGGAAAAAATGACCAGGGGATTGGCGACTAGTCAGGACATGTCACGATTGAACGAACTGGCCCGGATCCTGAAGGGAAGGAGATGACCGGAATGGCGAAAAAGGAAAAGGCGAAGCCGAAGGGCAAGGCAACACAGAAGGGAAACCTCCCGGAAAGCGGGGAGACCCGGGCAGCACCTGCAGTCACGGCAACCGGGGCGCCAACCGAGGCGACTCCCGAGGCGACACCCGAAGAAATGTCGAAATATATCGAAAATGTGCGGGACCTGCTGCATGAGGGAAGGGAGAAGGGGTTTGTCACCTACGAGGATATCGAGAAGCACCTCCCCCCCGAGTACCTGAACGCCGATACTCTGGACAACCTTTATTTCAACCTCATGGAACTTGGCATCGATGTCATGGAGGAGGCCAAAGGGAAGGAAGAGACTCCCGAAGAGCCTGCCCCCACTCCTACAGCCGCTGCAGCGGATGATTCGGGAGACCTTGAGGACCTGCCTCTTTCCGATCCCGTACGGATGTACCTGCGTGAGATCGGCAAAATCCCCCTCCTGACACCCGAAGAGGAAGTGGATCTTGCCAAGCGCGTCGAGGCTGAAGAAGCCGAAGCCAAGGCCAAGCTTGTCGAGGCGAATTTACGGCTGGTCGTCAGTATCGCCAAGAAGTATATTGGCCGCGGAATGCTTTTTCTGGACCTCATCCAGGAGGGCAACCTCGGGTTGATCCGTGCGGTGGAAAAGTTTGACTACCGCAAGGGTTACAAATTCAGCACCTATGCCACCTGGTGGATTCGCCAGGCCATTACTCGGGCGATTGCTGACCAGGCCCGGACGATCCGCATCCCCGTCCACATGGTGGAGACGATCAACAAGCTTATACGCGTGTCGAGACAACTGGTGCAGCGGCTCGGCAGGGAGCCTCGGGCCGATGAGATCGCCCGCGAAATGGAGATCACCTCCCAGAAGGTGGAAGAGATCCAGAAGATCGCCCAGGAGCCTGTCTCCCTGGAAACCCCGATCGGAGAAGAAGAAGACAGCCAACTGGGTGATTTTCTTGAGGACAAGGATCTTCCGAGTCCCGAGGACGCGGCTTCCCGGCAACTTCTCAGGGAGCAGCTCGAAGAGATGCTGGATGACCTGACCGACAGGGAAAGAGAGGTTCTCCACCTGAGGTTTGGGTTGGAAGACGGGCATGCCTACACCCTGGAAGAGGTTGGCAAAAGGTTCGGGGTCACCCGGGAGAGAATTCGGCAGATCGAGGCCAAGGCCCTGAGAAAGCTACGCCACCCCAGTCGAAGCCGAAAACTTAGGGATTTTCTTGAATAAGGCCGGAAGATATTTGTTGGAGGAAGCGGGGTTTGCTATACTTCTGACGGTTTGTGATAAGGAGAGCAATCATGCGCGTTGATCTTTTCCTCAAACTCTCGCGCCTTGTCAAGCGCCGGACCGCTGCAAAAGAAATGGTCGAACTGGGTGCGGTCAAGCTGAACGGACGGATCGTCCGGCCTTCAGCAGAGGTCCGGGTGTCCGACAGGATCGAGGTGGCCTATCCTCGGCGCCTCGTTATCCTGGATGTCCTGACCGATGACGAGAGGCTCATCAAGAGGGGAGAAATGCCTTTCCGGATCCTGGAAGATCGCCGGGTGGAGGAGGAGTGACTCCTCTGGAGAGGTTTGGCTGTAACCAGATAGAAAACTTTCTTGGAAGGAAGTGTGCCCGGATGAAAAAAATCGTTTCCACCCAAAGTGCGCCTGCTGCGATAGGGCCCTATAGCCAGGGAGTCTGGTCAGGGGAACTGCTTTTCCTGTCCGGCCAGATCCCGATCAACCCTGAAAACGGTGCTATGGTGGAGGGGGATGCCGCAGCCCAGGCTGAACAGGTCCTTAAGAATATCGGGGCGATCCTTGCTTCCCAAGGGCTGACCTTCCGTGATGTTGTCAAGGCGACAGTCTTTTCTACGGATATGGGGACCTTCGCGAGTGTTAACGAGGTCTATGGGCGCTACTTCAAGGAGGAACCGCCGGCGCGATCCTTCGTGGAAGTCTCGGCGTTGCCGAAGGGGGCCCTCGTCGAAATCGAGGTAGTCGCCAGCCGTTCCTGATCAAGTGGTCAAGTTCCATGATCGGAGGATTGTGTCAATGAAAGTCGCTGAGCCGACAATCGAAAGGCTAGTCCAGTATTACCGGCTCCTGGAACTCCTTCATGAAGAAGGGAGAAGGGTCGTGTCTTCCCAGGAAATGGGGGAAATGCTCTCCTTGAAAGCGAGCCAGGTTCGCAAGGACCTCTCCTATTTCGGCGAGATCGGCAAGCGTGGTGTCGGATATCATGTGGAGAAACTTTACGAGCACATCAAGAGCATCCTGTCGACTCCTCGTCTCTGGCGTATTGCCCTCATAGGCGTCGGGCGGCTCGGGGAGGCCCTTTTGGGGCATAAGGCGTTCCAGAGCAGCAAGTTCAAGGTTTTGGCCCTGTTTGACAATGACCCCCAGAAGGTCGGACGGTCAATCATGGGAATCCCCTGCTATCCCATAGAAAAGATTACCGAGACGCTCAGGGAGGAGCAGGTGGAGATACTGATCCTGACCGTACCAGCGGCTGCAGCGCAGGGATGTGTTGACCGAGCCGTTTCGTCGGGGACGATCCGCGGTATCCTGTCCTTTGCCCAGACGGCCGTTATTGTTCCAAAATCCGTGCTGGTCTACCATGTGGATATCGCGACGGAACTCGAGAAGCTTCTTTTCTTTCTCAAGCAGCTTGAACGGTAAAGTCGTGTTAGAATTGTCCATGCCAAAAAACGAGACTGAAGACGGGAGGCGTTCGGTTTGACTGGTGGAGCACAGGGTGGACTCATGGGGATGCTTCTTCCCCTCGCGTTGTTTGTCGTAATTTTTTACTTCCTGATCATCCGTCCCCAGAAGAAGCGGCAGCGTCAGCACCAGGAGATGCTTGCCTCGATCAAGAGGGGAGACCAGGTTGTAACGGCCGGCGGTTTCTTCGGGATCGTCCGCGAGACAAAGGATGACAGCTACATCCTGGAGATCGCCGACGGGGTGAAGGCCCGTATCCTGAAATCCTCCGTGCAGTACAAGAAGAGCGAGGAAGCGGGCAAGAAGGAAGAGACGCCTGCCGTTGAAGGTATACCCGAAGCGTAAAATCCGTGCCGGCAAGAGGAGTGGGTCATTGCGCCTGCTCCCTTTTTTTCTGTCCTGACGGCTTTATCGAAAAACGGTATTGCCGGACAGCGAAAGGCGGAAAAGGGGCGCTTCCAGCCCCCGCCATCGGATGTCCGGACTCGAGTTGTTTTCCAAGGAGGTTTGTCCCATGTTGAAGAGGGATCGCTGGCGGCTGATTCTTGTCGCCGCGGTGATTGTGGCAGGACTTTTTGCAGTGTTCCCAATCCAGGGAAGAGTCCGGCTCGGTTTGGATCTCAAGGGGGGTGCACATATCGTCCTCCTGGCAAAGGAAACTGCGGAGAGTCCCCTGACCGATGACAGCATCGACCGTTTGATTGCAGTCCTCCGGAACCGGGTTGACCAGTATGGCGTCACCGAACCGGTTATCCAGAGGCAGGGTAAGGATCGGGTCATATTGGATCTACCAGGAATCCAGGACCCGGAAGCTGCCCTTGAGTTGATCGGAAGGACGGCTCTCCTGGAATTCAAGGAGGTTCTCCAGTCCACGGCAGCCGTTCCACCTGCTCCCAACCGGCCCAACTATGCAAGTGACGAAGATTTCCTTGCGGCCCAGTCCAGGTGGCAGAAAGCCAAGGGTGAAGTGGATGCCGTCGCGCAGGAACTGAAAGCACGAGTGGCAAGCACACCCGGCGTCTCCGTCGGAAGGGACAAGGACGGGAGAGCCTATCTATTGGGAAAGACCTACGTGGTCGGGAAAGACCTGAAGGATGCCAAGACGGGTTTTGACAGCCTCTCGCGGCCGATGGTTTCCCTAAAGTTCAGCCCGGATGGGACGCGGCTTTTCGATGAGGCGACCGCAGGCAACATCGGGCGGCAGATCGCCATCGTCCTGGATGGGGAGATCATTTCGGCTCCGGTTGTCCAGGAACGGATCAGCGGCGGAGAAGCCCAAATCACGGGAAGATTCACTGTCGACGAGGCAAACCGGCTTGCGATCATGCTTCGTGCGGGCGCCCTGCCGGTGCCGGTCGAAGTGGCCGAGAACCGCACGGTTGGCCCGACCCTTGGCTCAGACTCGATCCGGTCCGGCCTGAGGGCTGGACTCATCGGTGCCATCCTGGTCCTGATCTTCATGTTGGTCTATTACCGTTTTCTCGGAATCGCGGCGGACATGGCCCTGAGCGTCGCCCTCCTGCTCGTGTTTGCCGGGCTGATCACTTTCAGGTCCACGCTGACACTGCCAGGTATCGCAGGCATCGTCCTGACCATCGGAATGGCGGTAGACGGGAATATCCTCATCTACGAACGCATGAAGGAAGAGCTGAGATCAGGCAAGACGCAGCTTGCCGCGCTGGATGCGGGTTTCCGAAAGGCCCTCACGACGATTCTCGACTCGAACCTCACGACGCTTATCGCGGCGGCGATTCTCTTCTACTTCGGCAGTGGCCCGATCCGCGGTTTTGCTGTGACGTTGAGCATTGGGATCATTTCCAGCGTTTTCTGCAATGTCCTGGTCACCCGGGTCATCCTGCAGTTCCTGCTGGATTTCAACCGAAAAAAGGCCCTCGGGTCGAACTGAGGGAGGGACGAGCATGAAGCTGTTTCACGACAAGCGATTCGAATTTATGGCTTTCCGGCGCGTTGCCATGGGCATCAGCATTGCCCTGATCGTTGCAAGCCTTTTCCTGATCGCATTCAAGGGCTTGAATCTTGGAATCGACTACACGGGGGGCACGCTCCTGCAGGTTGAGTTCCCCGCTGCCGCATCGATCCAGGAGGCCCGCGAAGCCCTGGGCGCGGTTGGGCAGGAACAGGCCGTCATCCAGGCATACAGCGAACGAGGGATGATCATCCGGCTCAAGGCGGGTGAAGAAACGGTCGGGCAGCAGGCTAGAGATGCCTTGAGGCAGAAGTTCGGTGAAATCCAGGTCCTGCGGCTGGAAAAAGTCGGGCCGGTTGTCGGTAAGGAATTGACCCGGGGGGCGCTTGTCGCTCTTGTCCTGGCGCTCGTGGGAATCCTCCTTTACGTTAGCGTCCGGTTCCAGTTCCGATTTGCCGCTGTCAGCGTAGCCGCCCTGGCCCACGACGCGATCATCGTCACGGGAGCATTTGCCCTTACTGGCCGTGAAATTTCGCTGACTTACATTGCCGCCATCCTGACGGTTGTCGGGTACTCCATTAACGATACTATCGTCGTGCTGGACCGGGTCAGGGAGAACTGGGGCAAGATGCGCCAGCTTGGCATCGAGAAGCTGCTGGACGATTCGGTGAACCAGACGCTCTCCAGGACGATCAATACTTCCCTTACAACGCTGCTTCCGGTACTTGCGCTCTTCCTTTTCGGGGGGCCGGTCCTTGCCGATTTCTCATTCGCGCTTCTTGTTGGGCTCATCATCGGGACATACAGCTCGGTTTTCATCGCTTGTGCTCTTATCTGCGAGTGGTACAAGAAATCTCCCCGTTAATCCAGGTACAAGGCTTAAAACGACAGGGACGGCGCACAAACGCCGTCCCTGTCGTTTTAAGGCGAGGTTATAATGATGGTGTAGAAGAAGGGAAGGGGGGGAATCGATGGAGACGGTCCTGCAATTGCTCATGGAGGGCGTTGGCACGGGTACAGCAGCGCTCGCGATCATGAAGGAAAGCATGAACCCCCTTGTTCAGAGGGGAACTCTCAGCCAGTCAGACCTGGATGGCCTCCTGCAAGAGGTCGAGCGATCGCTTGCCGAGAGAAGGCAGATGTTGATCGCCGGGTTCCAGAAGGAGCTCCAGCGCCTGCTAACCCATCTTCCGCTGGTGTCAAAGGAAGAGTTTGCCGAACTTGAGGGGAAGTTGCTTCGTCTTGAGGAACGGCTTGAAAGGCTGGAAACGAAGGGAGCGTGAGCATGGTGGGGTTGTCCATGTTCGACCAGGCCAGGGGATTTGTTTCTGCCAGGTTGCTTGATCATTTGGCCAGGGCTATCGAAGATGGTAAAGAGAAGGACCTTGCCGCCCTTTTCAGTAAGATTTCGACCCTTGCCCCGTCCAGGTACCATAAGGCGGGATTTGAAAAACTCAGCCTGATGGTGCAAGAGAACGACCCTTTCGTGGAGGTCTTCAAGAGAACGTTCCGGGAACTTCATCCCCACGTGCGAAAAATGTTCATCGCGAATTTCCTCGTAAATTTCATTGTGCTCGGCAGGGGTATCCGCGACAGGGAAGAAAAATCCCGGCGCCTTCACCTTCCTAATTTCATGGTAATCAGCCCGACGATGCGCTGCAATCTTCATTGCCGAGGTTGCTACGCTGCGGAATACGGGAACCAGGAGGAGCTTTCCTTCGACGAACTGGACCGCGTCCTGAAGGAAGCGAAGGCGCTTGGAATGTATTTTTTCACCTTTTCCGGCGGGGAGTGCTTTGTCAGGGAAGACCTTCTGGACCTGTGGGAAAAGCATGACGATTGCTTCTTCCAGGTTTATACCAACGGGACTCTCCTTGATGACGCTTTGGTCGAGAAACTGGTCAGGCTTGGTAATGTCGCTCCGATGGTGTCGATTGAAGGAAGCCGCGCCAGTACCGATCTACGGCGTGGCCCGGGGATGTATGACAAGATCCTGTCTTCATTCTCACGCCTTCGGAACGCGGGAGTGCTCTTCGGGTTCAGCGCGACTTACACGCGGGAGAACGCCGAGGAGATCGCTTCGGATGACTTCATTGACGCGATGATTTCTGCGGGGTGCCTTGTCGGCTGGTTTTTCCAATATATTCCCACGGGGCTTGAGCCGGATATCTCGCTCATGGCGAAACCCGAACAGCGGGCTTTCCTCCACGAAAAAGTCGAAGCCTGGCGCACGGAAAAACCCATTTTCATGGGTGATTTCTGGAATGACGGCCCTTACGTAGACGGATGCATGGCAGGCGGGGAGCGCTATCTCCACATCATCGCCAACGGGGACGTCGAGCCTTGCGTGTTCGTCCATTTTGCGGTGGATAATATCCATGGGAAAACCTTGACGGAGGTCTTTGACAGCCCGTTTTTCAAGGCGATTCGGCAGGCGCAGCCCTATGATGACGATAACCTCCTGAGACCCTGCCTGATCATTGATCACCCGCATGTCCTGCGCGAAATTGTCGCGAGTGCGCAAGCCCGCCCGACACACCCGGGAGCGGAGTCTATACTGGAAGAAATGGCTGAAAGCCTTGATTGCTACGCCACCGGGATGAAAGAGGTTTATGATTCCCTCTGGGAGAGCTCGGGGCGGGCAAAGTACTTGCGAAGTCTCCGGAATGAGGATAAAACCGAGGTCCGTGCCCGGATTGGCAGAACATCCCGGTAGAAGAAATATCTGCGGCCTCGGAGCCGCAAAGAAGGAGGGAACAATGTGAAGAGCTATGCCCTCGCAATCCTGCTGGCTATGTTGGTGGCGGCCGGTTATGCTTTCCAGAATACGGGAGATGTGGTCGTTCGTTTCATCATTTGGGAAAAGACGCTTCCCCAAGGGCTTTGGGACATCCTTCTCTTTGCAGCGGGAGGCCTTCTCATGTGGATTGTCTCCCTCGCTTCGCTCATAGAAGTTCGAGGGGCCCTGCGCCGCAAGGTCAAGGAGCAGGATGAACGGATTCGGGTCCTGGAACAGGAGAAGCAGCAACTGCTCGAAGCTTTTAAGCCAAATGTCGCAAGTGGAGTTCAAGCCGAGCCCATGGAGATGGAGGGTGGAATTCCCGAAGGCGGGGCCATGCAGTGATTGCGGGTTTAGACCCCGGTTCTCTCCGGCACTGGCGTGTTGATGACTTTTCAGCCGACCTCGCAGGCGAGGTCGGCTGCTCTCCATTGGTTGCCGCGATCCTGAGGATGAGAGGGGAAACCGGGAATCAAGGTCTCGGACGCTGGGTTTTCCCCGATCTCTCTTCACTAATGGATGAACTGGACCTGGGGACGGATGTTTCACTCGCGAAAAAGGTTTTCGAACGTATCGGCCCGGGTACCCGGGTTGTGGTTTACGGCGACTACGACGTGGATGGAGTTTCAGCGACAACTCTTGCGGCAAGGCTTTGCACAAGAAGGAATGCTGATGTAGGTTATTTTATCCCTCACCGCCACCAGGAAGGTTATGGCCTGCACGAACGAGTCGTTCGACGGATTGCCCAGCGGGGGTGTGATGTCCTTGTCGCGGTCGATTGCGGCACTTCAAGCTCTCAGTCGATCGATACGGCAAAGAGTCTTGGAATGGATGTCATCGTTTTCGATCATCACCTGCCTCAGGAGGGGAATGCAGAGGCCCTATCGGGTGCCGTTATTGTCAACCCGCAGTTCAAGGGCGGCAAGGAGGCGAAGAGCCTCTGTGGGGCGGCAGTCCTCTGGGCATGGGCCTGGAAGAGTGCTGTGGAACAGAGGGAATGGCTTCTGGAGAACCTCGGCCTCGTAGCGCTGGCGACCGTGGCGGATTGCGTTCCTCTCGGTCCACTTAACCGGGCGCTGGTCAGCGAGGGCCTGGCTAAAATCAGGGAGGGCCGGGAACCCGGGCTCAATGTCCTTTCAAGCCGACTGGGGCTTGATCTTCAGGGTCTGGACAGCGAGTCCCTGGCCATGAAACTGATCCCATGCCTCAACGCTGCGGGAAGGCTGGAACTGGCTGACCTTTCCGTAAAGGTCCTCTCTTCGGAGCCCCCGGTGGAAAAGTCCGTCGATGAGTTGGTGGCCTTGAATAGGAAAAGGCAGGGGCTCACGGCAAAGATCATGGAAGAGGCTTCCGTCCTTTTCAACGGGAAGAGGTGCTGCGTGGCAGGAAAGGATGATTGGCCGGTCGGGGTTCTGAGCGGAGTTGCAAGCCGGATCTGCAGCGAAATCGGTCGTCCCGTCGCCCTGGCGGCAATGGTGGGCTCCGGAATGGTCCGCGGAACGTTGCGGGTACCCAAGGGAGGAGATGCGGTTTCCGTTTTGAAGGGGCTTTCCGCGTCCCTCCATGAGTGGGGCGGCCATCGCCAGGCGGCGGGTTTCAGCGTTAATAGGGAGCAATGGCCCCTGGTCAGGGACACTCTCGAGGTTGTACTTGCCGGGCTAGAGATCCCCGAGGAGGATGCGGTCGATGTACTGGACATCCATCCTGCAGACCTTACCCTGGGAAGCCTCGAAGAAATAGAAAAACTGGGGCCTTTTGGCATGGGTAATCCCACCCCACTCTTTTACGTGGACCATAAGGGGACAGATCGGATATGCGCTCTCGGAAAAACGGGCCAGCACGTACGGATAGCGGCAGGAGACGCTTATATCGTGGCTTTCCGCTCCCCAGACCTGTTGAAGGATGCAGGTTCAATCGAGGGATGGGTCTACCGGGCGCGAAAGAGTTTCTGGAGAGGGCGGCCACGTGTCGAACTTTTCCTGGAGAAACCGGTACTATCAAGAGATCCCGGTTAGGAGGTGACCCCGCATGGATGAGCCCGAGGGCCGTGCAATGCCAAAGTTGTCGGAAACCGTCTCCCATGAGGGGGGCAAGTCCCTGCGTCTTCTGAGAGACAGCTTCCTGGGGCGGATCGGTGAATCCCAGCGCGTTGCACCCGTTAAGCTGGCATGGCAGGAACTCTGGGGGAAAGTATCCCGGTATCTCTCCAGGGAAGAGCTGAGCCGGCTTGGCGAGGCGATGGTCATGGCCTCGGTCGGGCACGAGCAGCAGAAGCGATCTTCGGGCGAACCCTACATCGTTCATACGATTTCCGTGGCTTCGATCCTCGCGGACATGGAACTGGACATCGATACGCTCACCGCAGCGCTCCTGCACGACGTCCTCGAGGACACCGACCTGACCGGAGAGACCATTAGCAACGCCTTTGGGGAAAACGTCCTCGTCATGGTGGACGGAGTGACGAAGCTGGGCAAACTGCCATTCAACTCCTTCGAGGATTACCAGGCCCAGAATCTCAGGAAAATGTTCCTTGTCATGGCTAAAGACATCCGGGTTGTCCTCATCAAGCTTGCCGATCGCCTGCACAACATGAGGACGATCCAGACCTTGCGCCGAGACAAGCAGGTCCGGATTGCCAAGGAAACCGTGGAAATATACGCGCCTCTTGCCCACCGCCTGGGGATCTACCAGATCAAGAGGGACCTTGAAGACCTTTCGTTCAAGGTCCTTGATCCGGAGATGTTCTACGAGATTAGAAGAAGGGTCAGGAAGAAGCTCCCTGAACGGGAACAGATCATCAAGCAGGCCATCGACGTCCTGAACCAAAATATGAAAGAGATCGGGATAGCTGTTTCCATCACTGGGCGCGCCAAGCATTTTTTCAGCATCTACGAAAAAATGCAGCGCAAGAATCTCTCGCTGGAACAGCTTTATGATCTCCTGGCTCTGAGGGTCATCGTCGGAACAGTTGCGGAATGCTATTCGGTACTGGGAATCGTCCATACGATCTGGAAACCGATCCCGGGCCAGTTCGATGACTATGTGGCCAACCCAAAGAACAATATGTACCAATCCCTCCACACGACCGTCATCGGACCGAGCGGGGAGCCTCTCGAGATCCAGATACGGACGAGGGAGATGCACTGGCTGGCAGAATACGGAATTGCCGCCCATTGGCATTACAAGGAACCGGGGACCAGGCTCAACGAGATGGACCAGCGCCTGGCCTGGGTGCGCCAGGCTCTGGAGGGGCAGGGGGAAAGCCCATCGGAGTTCATGGAAAACCTGAAAGGGGACGTCCTGACCTCGGAGGTCTTCGCCTTCACGCCAAACGGAGACGTTGTCTCCCTTCCCACAGGATCCACCCCGCTTGACTTTGCCTACATGATCCATACCGAGGTTGGCAACAAGTATGTCGGTGCCATGGTGAACGGGAAGATCGTCCCCATCGACTACGAGATACAGAACGGGGAGATCGTTCGGATCCTGACTTCCCCGCAAGGGAAACCGTCGCGGGATTGGCTCAAGATTGCCAGGTGCAGCAAGGCTCGATCCAAGATCCGGGGCTATTTCAGGCAGATAGAAAGAACCGAGCGGGAAGAACGTATCCTGAAGGGGCGAGAGTTTCTTGAGAGGGAACTGCGCCGCAGGGATACGGGACTTGAGTGGAGTGCACCGATGATGGCGGGCGCCCTGAACCGAGTTGCCCACGAACTGGGCTACTCGAGCGGGGAAGACGTGATCGTCGCGGTGGGGGCGAATAGCCAGAGTGCCTCGACCGTCGTGATGAAAATCCTGGAAAACCGATCCGCGCCACAAGCCGAGCCCCACATTGAAACTGCGACGACTGCAACGACTCCTGCAATGACCCGCAAAGAGTTTGATACGGAGATCGTCGTCGAAGGCGCGGGTGGGGTTCTCGTTTCCCTGGCGAACTGCTGTTGTCCCGTCCCGGGGGACGTGATCGTCGGCTACGTGACCCGTACGCGAGGAATCACGATCCACCGCTCCGACTGCCGCAATGTGGAGGAAGCCAAGCCTGAAAGGGCAGTCGCGGTTGAATGGGGCAGGATGATCTCCGATCGATACACGGCGCGACTCAAGGTCGAAGGGATGGATCGTTCGGGACTTTTCTCCGATGTCTCGCAGGCGATTACGTCCCTTGACGGGAATATCGTCGGGGTCAAAGCCAGTGTCATTGCAGCCAACCGGGCGAGGATGACCGTAGAGATCCGGGTGAAGGACGTCGAACACCTCTACAGGATCATGGCGAAGCTTAATACACTGAATGGTATTATCGAAGTGTTCCGGGGGTGAGGTCGATTGAGGACGGTTGTACAGAGAGTCTCCTGGTCCAGGGTCCAGGTGGATGGGCAGTTGACCGGGCAGATTGATGCCGGATTGTGTGTCCTCCTAGGGGTGACCCATGAGGATTGCGCGAATGACGTGGCCTGGATGGCGGAAAAGTTGGCAAACCTGCGGATCTTCGAGGACGAAAATGGAAAGATGAACCGCTCTGTAAGGGATATCGGCGGGGGTATCCTGCTGGTTTCCCAATTCACTCTCTACGGGGATGCCAGGAAAGGTCGTCGCCCCTCCTTTACCTCCGCAGCTTCTCCAGAGCAGGCGGAACACCTTTACGATGACCTCGTCCTCGCTTTGAAAAGAGCGGGACTTCCCGTTCAGACAGGCGTTTTCCAGGCGATGATGCAGGTCTCGCTTTGCAACGATGGACCCGTAACGCTTATCCTCGACAGCAAGGGAGTTTTCTAGGACGATGGAATACCGACGTTTTGCCATGGGAGCTCTTTGGACGAACGCCTACCTCCTATGGGATGAGGATGGGGTGGCGGTCCTGGTTGACCCAGGCGGAGACCCATCCGAAGCCCTCGGTTTTGCAGAGGAAAAAGGCCTTGAAATCGAGTGGATACTCCTAACGCACGGGCATGGAGATCATATTGGAGGGCTGGATGAAGCCCGAAAAGGTTCGAGGAAGGGGGTTGCCATCCATCGCGCGGATGCGCCGATGCTGACAAGCCCGGAAGAGAACCTGTCACGCTGGATGGGATCCCCGGTTGAGTCGGGCGCGGCAGAGAAAATCCTGGAAGACGGGGAAAGGTTTTGGGTCGGCCGCATAGAGGTCCGTGTCATCCACACGCCCGGGCATACGGCTGGCAGTTCTTGTTTTCTTTTCGCCGACGGGGAGAAGGAACTCCTGGTTTCGGGAGACACCCTTTTCGCCAGGAGCGTAGGCCGGACGGATCTTCCCGGGGGGAGCGAAACGGAATTGAAGTCTTCCCTTGTGAAACTGGCTGCTCTAGCGGATACCCTGCCAGTTTTGCCGGGGCATGGGCCGGAAACGAGCCTCGGGCGCGAGAAGACTGAAAACCCATACTGGCCATGAGTCTTTCAAACTTGCCATTGGGAGAGCGCCCAAGGGAAAGGCTTCTCCGGATGGGTCCCGGATCTTTGTCCCTGCAGGAACTGCTTGCGGTTCTTCTGAGGACTGGACAAAAGGGCACCGACGTGATGGCTCTTGCTGCGTGTCTCCTCAAGGAATATCCTGACGAGCGCGCACTGGGCAGGACGACGGCTACGGAGCTCTGTGGATTTTCCGGACTTGGTTCGGCCAAGGCGGCGACACTCCTTGCGGCGATCGAACTCGGAAGGCGTAGCTGGTGTGACGGCAAGGAAAACGGGGGGGCCTTCTGGCAATCGACCCTTAAAAACCTTGAGAAGTCAATGATCCGGGAAGAGAGAGAATTCATTCTGGCTCTTTTCACCGACCGGGAGGGACGTCTACTGGGTTCGGAGAAAGTCTCTTTCGGGGGCTTGGATGGGGCTTTCCTCGATGCTCCATACCTGTGCCGCAGGGCCGTTCGCATTGGGGCGGCGGGAGTCGTGCTCATCCATAATCATCCTGACGGGAACCCGAAGCCGAGCGATGAAGATTGCTCCCTGACGGCGGCGGTTTCGAGGCAGCTGAAGCTGCTGGGTATAGAATTGGTCGGTCATTTCGTCGTCGCTGGCGGGACTTCCCGCCAAGTGGGCGTCCATTGAACCATGAAAGCGGGGGGAAGCCTTGTTTCGTTTATTTTCGAGATTTTTCGGCAGTGATATCGGGATCGACCTGGGTACGGTCAATGTCGTTGTCTATGTGAAGGGGAAAGGGATCGTCATCAACGAACCCTCGGTGATTGCCGTCCGCAAATCGGTCCGTGGTGGCCGGAAGGAGATACTGGCTGTTGGAAGCCAGGCCAAGGCCATGGTCGGAAAGACACCGGCAGGAATCGAAACGGTGAAGCCCATGAGAGAGGGCGTCATCTCCGATTTCGACATGACGGAGGCGATGATTTCCCATTTTGTCCGTTTGGCAGATGACCGCAGGGGATTCTTTTCGCGTCCCAGGGTTGTTGTATCCGTTCCAGCCTGCGTCACCGAAGTTGAACGCCGGGCGGTTGTTGACGCGACCCTTTCCGCGGGCGCCCGGGAAGCCTACGTGGTAGAGGAGCCACTTGCGGCAGCCTTGGGAGCCTCTCTTCCAATCCATGAACCGCGCGGGAACATGGTCGTCGATATTGGGGGCGGAACCTGTGAAGTTGCGGTCCTTTCAATGGGCGGAATCGTGGTAAGCAAATCCATTAGAGGGGCTGGGGATGAGATCGACAGCGCTATCGTGAGCATGATGCGCCTGAACCACAAGCTTGCAATCGGAGATGCGACGGCGGAACAAATCAAGTGCGACCTTGGAAGTGTCGTCCCCTTGGCAGAGGAACTCAGGATGGAGGTCAAGGGAAGGGCTCTCACCGACGGCCTGCCCCGATCCGTCACACTTTCATCCGTGCAGGTTAGGGAAGCTATCGAACCCATCGTCGGGAAGATCGAGGACACCATCAGGGAAACCCTGGAGGCGACGCCCCCGGAACTGGTCAAGGATATCTACGAACAAGGGCTTGTCCTCGCAGGGGGGGGAGCGCTTTTGCGGGGATTGAGCCAACGCCTGTCGCAGGCGCTCAATGTTCCTGTCTTTGTTGCTGACGATCCCCTCATTGCTGTTTCCTACGGATTGGCCAAGGTCCTTGAAGACCTGGATTCCAAGCGCCCGGTCCTGAGCACGGTCGAACGGGGTTCCCTTTAGGCTGGGGAGGTTGGCGATGGGGCGTACCGGGACGCGGTACTGGATTTTTTTCCTGGGAACGCTTTCTCTTAGCCTGCTCCTTGCCGCCGTTTCCCCGGGGTCACTTCTCGTAGACAAGGCAATGGACCTGACAGGCCTAGCCATGAGGGTGCCCGAGTGGCCTGCCAGGAGTCTTAGAAGCGCGGTTGCCAGGACGGTTGATCTCGCCGCGGGGGAAAGGGCTTTGCGTGAAAGGATCGATCGTCTTGAAAAAGAAAACCTTTCCTTGCGCGGACTTCTCCAGACGACGATCAATTTCGGATCGGGGCCGAGTGTCCAGGAAGGGCACGTGACCTTGAGACCGCCTGCTGCATGGTGGTCCGAGGTCAGGATAGACCGGGGGCTCAGGGACGGGATTCGTCCCGGTATGGGCGCAACACAGGGCGGGGCACTGGTAGGCAAGGTCTCCAAGGTCGAATCCAACTCGGCGTGGATCGAGCTGTTAACTTCCTCATCCCTCTACATTCCCGTCGTGGTTGAGGAAACCCGGGACCTTGGCGTCCTGAACGGGGAAGGGGACGGGAACGTCTGGTTGCTGTACGTTCCCGCAGAAAAGAATCTCAGGATAGGGATGAATGTCAGCACGGCCCTTGTTTCTGAGCAATTGCCGCCTGGAATCCCAATCGGCAAGGTGTCAGGAACCGGGTCAGAGATCGGCGGGTATCGCCTTTACAAGTTGACCCTCAATGCGGATCTCTCAAGGCTTTACAAGGTCAAGGTCATCTCGGGGGGGAAACCTTAATGGCGATCCTTTGGTTCTCTCTCCTTGCCCGGGATCTCCTGCAGGTCGTTTTTTCCGGGACGGCCATTGTTCCGGATTTTACGGTTCTTGCCCTGGTCTGGGTCGCGGTTTTCCGATGCGAGGACGCGGCGCTGCTCTTCATCCCGGCTTTCTTGGCAGGGCTCTTTTGGGACTTGAGATGGACGGCGCTTCCGGGGGTGACGTCGAGTGCCTATGTCCTTGTAGTCGCTACCAGTGCTTGGGTATGGTCGCATCTTTCCCCAGGCCGTAGAGGCAACCCCACCCTGTTCTTTGTCTGGGCGATTGCCGCCCATGGGCTCTCCACTTTCCTTCCGGCCCTTCTTTCCGGGCACGGTTCGGGGTTGTCTTCCCCGCTCGTTTCCCAACAGGGGATGGCCCTTGCCTGTGTCCTTGGGTTGACTGCCCTGTTCATCCGGCACGGCCGAATCCACCATGACTAGGGATATCGGACGCCGATCCCAGCTGAACCTCCGTTTGAGCCACTTGCGGGTCTTCGTGGGCTATACCCTTCTGGGGCTTGCCTTGTCTCTTCTTTTCTTCCAGGTCTTGAGGGGCGAACATTACTCGTCCCTTTCGACGCAAAACAAGATTCGCGTGATCAGGACTTCAAGCCCCAGGGGGGAGATCACGGATGTTCATGGAGCTCCCTTGGCGGTTAGCGTGCGGACCTTCGACATCGTGGGCTACCCTCCGGACCTGAAGGACGCCAGAATTCTCGGCGAAGTTGCGGCTGCTCTACAGAAGCAGGGTATCCCTGCGACAGCGGAGGGGCTCGGAGAAAGCATACGGAAACAATACTGGGCTCCCTACCGGCCGGTTACTGTCGCATCCAACCTGACGCTTGGGCAGGTTGCAAGCCTCGTTTCGGATCCTTTCTTCCCAAAATTTCTTTCCCCAACACCTGTTTTCCGAAGAGTGTATCCCGCTGGTGCCCTGGCTGCCCACGTCGTAGGCTATGTCGGCGAAGTAACAAAGGACGAAATATCGTCCCGTGCCGAGGAGAAGTATAGGGTGGGAGACCTTATCGGAAAAACGGGAATCGAACTCGTTCACGAGGGAACCCTGAGGGGACTGGCAGCGGAAGAAGCGGTCGAGGTGGACGCGGTGGGCAGGAGACGGCGCAGTTTGAGCCGGATTCCTCCAACCAAGGGGCAGGATCTCAGGCTAACCCTTGACCTGGGTGCCCAAAGGGAGGCAGAGCAACTCCTCGGGGGCAAGAAAGGCGTCATCGTTGCCATGGATATCAAGGACGGGGGAGTCAAGGTGCTCTATTCGGCACCCTCCTATGACCCTAACCCCTTGACTTGGGGGGTATCAGCCGGAGAGTGGGGGCGCCTGCTCAAGGATCCGGACCGGCCGATGATGAACAGGGCGATCAGCGGGGCCTACCCGCCCGGGTCGACCTTCAAGGCCGTGCCCGCATTGGCTGCCCTTGTGGAGAAAGTTGTAACGCCGCATACGACAGTTTATTGTCCAGGGCAATTAAAGGTTGGAAACCGAATTTTTCGCTGCTGGAAGCGGGGCGGACATGGGACCGTGAGCCTTGTCACGGCTCTTAAGGACTCTTGTGATGTATACTTCTACCAGGTTGGGCTCTGGCTTGGAGCTGATCGCCTGATCGAGTGGTCCAGCCGGCTGGGAGTCGGACAGGTGACGGGGATCGACCTTCCCGGCGAATCCCGTGGAAACCTTGCAGGACGAGAGTGGAAGAAAAGACGTTTTTCCGAATCCTGGTTTCATGGGGATACGGTCAACTATTCCATAGGCCAGGGATTTCTTCTCATGACCCCGTTGCAACTGGCCCGGGTTTATGCTGCCCTCGCTAACGGAGGGACCCTCGTTGTTCCGCATCTTTCGGCGGGTGAACACCCCCGGGGGACCGATCTCCACCTTCCCAGAGAAGCCCTCGGCTGGGTTCGGAAGGGGATGGAGGAAGTCGTCAAATCAGGCACGGGCAGGGCTTCAGGTGTTTACGGGGTGTCCGTTACCGGCAAGACGGGCACGGCCCAAAACCCGCATGGTGATGACCACGCGTGGTTTGTGGGGTATGCTCCTTCAGATAACCCACGATACGTTGCCGTCGCGCTGGTCGAGGGAGGCGGACATGGGAGCTCGGTAGCCGCTCCGCTTGTCGGCCAGGTTTTAGCTTATCTTGTGGGTGTCGAGCGCTGAAAGAGGGGTGTGGAGGAGATGGAAGTCGAAAGGGAAAAGGCTGCTGTCACCTTAAAGGGGGGCGCAGGCCATCTTCGCCTTGTCGTTCCTGAAGGGATCCCCGATTCCGACGTCTGGTCCGGGCTTGAAAAAACGGTCGAAGAAGCCCAGCACCTCATTGAAGGAGGCCGTGTTGTTCTTGATCTCCAGGGAAGGCCTCTCTCCAGCGATTTTATCGGGCGGTTGCTGACCGACATAGTCTGGAAACACGGGCTGCATCTCCTCTCATGGATCAGCTTCGACAACGAGGGGCTGGGGTTGCTTCGAACGGCAGGACTAGCGGTCGGAGAGCCCATGGCTCCGGTACCCGAAATCAGGCACGCCAGGGCTTTCCAGACCCTCCTTGTGGAGAGGTCTCTCCGGTCGGGGCAGAAAGTGGAACACCCCGGAGACGTCTTTGTGGTCGGCCAGGTTAACGATGGAGCGGAAGTCGTTTCAGCCGGGAACATCGTCGTTTGGGGCAGGTTGCAGGGATTGGTTCACGCCGGGGCGGAAGGCAATATTTCCTCCAGGGTCATCGCCAAGTCCTTCGAAGCGACGCAGGTCAGGATCGGCCGCCTTTTCAGCACTTTTGACAGTGCGTCTCCCTGGTACGGGAAGAGCGTCCTTTTCGCAGTGGAGGGAGACACGCTGATTGCAAAGGAATTGCCTTGATCATAGTTTGAACGAGGAGGAGGGGGCTTTATGGATCCGAGAATTATCGTCGTGACATCTGGGAAAGGCGGGGTCGGCAAGACGACAACGACGGCAAACCTGGCCGTTGCCCTGGCTAAGGCAGGCTACAAGACCGCGGCTGTTGACGGGGATATCGGGTTGAGAAACCTGGACGTCGTTCTGGGGCTTGAAAACAGGATCGTTTTCAACCTTGTGGATGTTGTAGAAGGCGCCTGCAAGCTGCAGAAGGCCATGGTCCGGGACAAGCGGGTGGAAAATCTTTTCCTGCTTCCTGCCGCCCAGACGCGAACCAAGGATGCGGTAAGCCCCGACCAGATGCTGAAACTCTGCGACGAACTCAGGGAAAACTTCGATATCACGCTCATCGATAGCCCCGCGGGCATAGAGCAAGGGTTCCGCAACGCTGCAATCGGTGCCGACGAGGCCATCGTCGTGACGACCCCGGAGGTTTCTGCCGTCCGCGATGCGGATCGGATCATCGGCATGCTGGAATCCATGTCGAAGTCGCCGATAAGGCTGGTCCTTAACCGCCTGCGACCTGCAATGGTCAAGTCCGGCGACATGATCGACGTCAAGGATGTCCTTGATATCCTGGCGATTGACCTGATCGGAGTCATACCGGACGACACAGCCGTCGTCATCTCGACGAACAAGGGAGAGCCCCTGACCCTCGGAGACGAATCTATCGCTGCCCGAGCCTTCTCCAACGTGGCCCGCCGTATACTCGGTGAAGAAGTACCGCTCCTCGACCTGGAGGCTTCCGATCAGAAAGGCTTTTTCGGTTTTCTCCGGAAAGCCCTTGGTCTTTAGGAGGTGGATGTCATGAACTTCCTTGCCCGGCTGTTCCAGATGATCAAAAAGGAAAAGTCGAAGGACACGGCAAAAAAACGTCTTCAGCTAGTCCTGATCCACGATCGCACGGACATTTCCCCGGAAATGATGGAAAATCTCCGTAAGGACCTTATCGGTGTCATCAGCAATTATCTCGATATCGAGGAAGACAAGATCGAGCTCGATTTTTCGAAAGAAGAACGTTCCGTGGCGCTTGTGGCGAACATCCCCGTCAAGAACGTCAAGAGGAGAGCGGAGCGCAGGGCGGAGCCTGCATGAAACTGCGGGAGGAGAAGGGGAATATCCTACGGCTGCTGTTCGTTTCGTCTGACCGCAATCTGTTGTTTGCGACCGTAGTCCTTTTCCTCATCGGCCTTTTTTCGATCTTCAGCGCCAGCCTCGGCATGGAGAAAAACGCCGGGGCTTTCGTTGTCAGGCAGGCAACCTGGGGACTTGTCTCCTTCTCGGCTTACGCGGTGGTTTTGAGGGTCGGCTACGTGCGCCTCCTTGAATTGGCCTACCGGCTGTATGGGATCGCGTTGATTCTCCTGGTGATCGTGCTGGTCTTGGGACATGTCGTCAGGGGTTCCCAAAGCTGGATCGGTTTTGCGGGAATTCGGCTTCAGCCTTCCGAGGTTACCAAGGTTGCCCTCGCCCTCCTGCTGGCCAAGCATCTTTGCAGGCACCCGGTGAAGGGGCCGAGAGACCTGGCAGGCGTCCTGGCGCTGGCGGGGATGAGTCTCGTCCTTGTTCTGGCCCAGCCTGACCTCGGGAGCGCCATCGTGTTTTCGGTCATGATCCTTACAGCCCTATACGCAGCAGGAACACCAGCGCGCTACCTGGTTGGGCTTTGCGGTGCAGCCCTTTTGGCCATGCCGTTCGCCTGGCATTTTCTCAAGACCTACCAGCGCCTGCGACTCATGGTTTTTTTGAATCCCTATGTCGACCCCCTCGGGGCGGGTTACAACGTGATCCAGTCCAGGATCGCCGTGGGTTCGGGACGCTTGGTCGGCAAGGGTTTCATGATGGGAACACAGAGCAAGCTTGGTTTTCTCCCGGAGCCCCACACGGATTTCATTTTTAGCGTTTTTGCGGAGGAGTTCGGTTTCCTGGGCGGTGTTGCCCTTTTGGCCCTCTTCTCCCTCTTGCTCTGGCGTATCATCGCTGCCGGAGTCAAATCCAGGGATCTCCGCGGCAAAGTCCTTGTCGCATCAATCGCGGGCTGGATCTGGTTCCAGGTACTGGAAGGCATGGCAATGAGCATGGGGCTTGCCCCTGTAACGGGACTTCCACTGCCTTTCCTGAGTTACGGTGGAAGCTCCCTTCTTTCGCTCGGGATTGCCTTGGGCCTTGTCCAGAGCGTGTTCGTAGAAAATCCGCGGCCAGATGACGATTCTTGAGGTGAATAAAAAAATGGAACGGCCTTTTGAACTGGACAGCACTTTGTGGCCTCTCCTGGCGACGGTCAAGCACCCGTCGCGGTACATTGGGCAGGAATGGGGCTCGATCGATAAAACCGGCGGGAACGAAAATCCAGCAGTACGACTCTGCCTGGCTTTTCCCGATACTTACGAGGTCGGGATGAGTTTCCTTGGGTTCCAGATTCTCTATGCCCTGGCGAATTCCCTTGAAGGGATCGTGGCGGAGAGGGCCTACTGTCCCTGGGTCGACATGGAGATGTCCCTGCGCTCCGAGGGTTTGCCCCTGGCATCCCTCGAATCGGGCACGCCCCTTGGAAGATTTGACGCGGTTGGGTTCACGCTACAGTACGAGCTGACCGCGACGAACATCCTGACGATGCTGGACCTCGGAGGCATCCCAATCAGGTCGGAGGATCGTCGCGAGGGAGACCCCCTGGTCATGGCCGGAGGCCCAGGAGCCCTTGCCCCCGAACCCCTGGCCCCTTTCATCGATTTCTTCTGCCTGGGGGACGGTGAAGAGTTGTTGCCTTCTGTCCTGGAAGTGATGGCCGAGACCCGCGGCTGCCGCAGGGAAGAGCGCCTTTCCTGCCTGTCGGGCTTGCCCGGCATTTACGTTCCGGCTTTTTCAACGTGCGAATACTCCGAAAGGGGCGTCGAGATCAAGTCAAGGCAACAACTGCCGGTTAAGCGCCAGTTCGTCCACGATATGGACACCGCATTTGCTCCGTCTTCCCTAATTGTTCCCGATACCGGGATTGTCCACGACAGGGTCCCGGTGGAGGTCTTTCGCGGTTGCTCCAGGGGATGCCGGTTCTGCCAGGCGGGCATGATTTATCGGCCGGTTCGGGAACGAAGCCCCGAAAAGGTCATCGGCATCGCCAGGGATCTTCTGAGAAAGACCGGATGGGAAGAAGTCGGGCTGGTGTCGCTGTCCTCCTGCGACTACACGGGCCTGGTTCCCGTGCTCGAAACCCTTTCCGGCGAGTTCAAGACTCCGGGGATCAAGCTGAGCCTTCCGAGCCTGCGGATGGACGCCTCCTCCGTTGAACTGGCGGCAAGCCTGGAGACAGTCAAGAGGGGGGGATTGACCTTTGCCCCCGAAGCCGGAAGCCAGCGCTTGCGGGATGTCATAAACAAGGGGATAGACGAGGAAAATATCCGCGCGACCCTGGAAGCGCTCAGCGAGCACGGCTGGGACAGGGTGAAGCTTTATTTCATGGTGGGCCTCCCGACGGAAACGGAGACCGACCTGCAGGGAATCCTGGACATTTGCAGGGAAGCTTTCGGGATCCTGAGGAGACGTCATCGAAGAGCCGAGGTATCCGTTTCCGTCAACGGATTCATCCCGAAACCGCACACGCCATTCCAGTGGGAACCTCAACTGCCTTTCCTGGAAACCGAATCCCGTTGCCGGTGGCTTAAGGGGAAACTTGGGAATCCACGGATCTCGATGAATTACCACGATCCGCGACAGGGGTATGTCGAAGCGGTTTTCGCGAGGGGGGATCGACGCCTTGCGGATGTGATAGAGAGGGCTTGGAGAAGTGGATGCCGTTTCGACGGGTGGACTGAAACATTCCGTTTCGACACCTGGATGCAGGCTTTCGAATCGGAGGGACTGGATCCCGGGGCTTACGCCAACCGAAGCCGGCAGGAGCACGAATCTTTTCCATGGGACCATATCGATACGGGAGTGAGGCGTGATTTCCTTTGGCGTGAAAGGGAAAAGGCGTTTTCCGCAACAACGACACCTGATTGCCGAACCGGACGGTGCCAGGCGTGCGGTTTCTTGCCGTCGGAGTGTCCCTGCATTGATGGGGAGGCCAATCGATGAGCCGGATCCGCTTCCTCTTTTCCAAGAGGGGACTGGCTGCCTTTGTTCCCCATGTGGAAATGCCCCCCCTTATAGCCCGATCCGCCCGGAGGGCGGGAATGGAAATCCTCCAGACGGAAGGTTTTTCCCCACATCCGAAGATAAGCCTCGGGCCGGCTTTGCCGGTGGGTGTCCCTGCCCTGGCGGAACCTGCCGAAATCTGGGTGGGCAATTGGGGTGAGGGAATGCTTGACGCCTGGCAGGGATCAATGCCGATGGGTTTTGGAATCCTTCGCGCGGAACCCGTTGAAGGACCTCTACTAAGCCGTCTCTGCAGGGTCGGAGAGTACCGGATCTTTTTCAGGGGGCTTCCTCCCGGCATGGACGAGATGAACCGGGCCATTGAGCCCTTCCTGCAGGAAGAAAAAGTACTCCACGTCCTGGAGATGGAGGGGGACTCTGCCAGGGTAGTTCTTGCCCAGCCGGATCGCTTTGGTCCAGGGCTCTTCGTCAAGGCCTTAAGGGCCGCCGGTCTCGTGGAGGGGTGGCAGGACCTGCTGATCCTGAGAACTGCAGTAGGCGCTTGGGAAGAGAACGTCGTAAAGCCTCTCGTTTAGCCTGGGGAGTGACGGGATGACGATAGAAAGACAGATTATCGCAAATGTGCTTGATTCGGAAGAAATGCGACTTGCGATCCTGGAAGAGGGGCGAGTAGCGGAGATCTTTTGCGAGCGGATGTGGGAGACGCAAAAGGCCGGGGAAATATTCAAGGCGAGGGTGGACAGTGTCCTCCCCGGCATGAACGCATCGTTCGTGAGCCTGGGGGATGGGCGGAATGCTTTCCTTTACCTGGAGGATGCCCGCGGAGTCGACATACGGGCCAACGCGGAGGTCGTCGTACAGGTCGTGAAGGCAGCACGCAGGGGGAAAGGGGCCAGGGTGTCGGCCAGGGTTTCCCTTCCTGGACGTTTCCTGGTTTTGGTCCCGGGAGGAAACGAAACGGGTGTGTCCAAGCGGATCCTGGACGAGGGGGAGCGAAAGCGCCTCAGGCAGATTGCCCGTACCCTTCGTCCGACTGGGTTCGGGGTCATCGTCAGGACGGTGGCCGAGGGAGTTTCCGCGGAAGCTCTCCAAGGTGATCTGGCGATGCTCCTGGAACTTTGGCAGGAGATTTCTTCCCTGGCGGAAAACCAGCCGGCTCCTTCCCTGTTGTACCGGGATATCGGACTGGTGGGGCGGATCCTGAGGGACGAACTGAACGGTGATGTTTCCGAGATTGTCGTCGACTGTCCCGAAGAATACGAAAAAGTAGCCGCCTACGTCCACGATTTCTTTTCCGAGCGGCCCCCGCAGGTCGAGCTTTACGCGGGATCCGTTCCGATCTTCGAGTTTTACGGCATCGAGAAGGAATTGGTTGCCGCATTGGAACGCAAGGTTTGGCTTCCCTCGGGAGGGACCCTTGTGGTGGACCAGGCGGAGGCCCTGACCGTCATCGACGTGAACACCGGAAAGTACGTCGGGGTGACGAACCTTCGGGAAACAGTCCTTAAGACTAATCTGGAGGCCGCGGAGTCGATATACCGGGTCCTGCGCCTGCGGTCTATCGGAGGCATTGTGGTTGTCGACTTCATCGACATGGAATACGAGGAAGACAAGAACGCCCTCCTGCAGCGGCTTGAGGAACTCTTCCGGCATGATCGCTGCAAGGCCCGGGTCTACGGTGTGACCCAGCTTGGTCTTGTGGAGATCACGCGCAAACGGGCCCGGGGGGACCTCAAGGGGACCTTCACGCGCAGTTGCCCGTTCTGTTCGGGGAACGGCTGGGTCCTCAGGGAGGACACGGTGTCCCTCTCGATCAAACGGTTCCTGAGAAAGGTGTGCCGCTCGGGAAAAGCAGAGGCCCTGATCCTCGAGCTTTATCCCGCAGTGGCCCGGCACATCGTTGAAAATTACATCGAGGCCTGGGAGGAGGAATTCGAGAGGAAAATCTTCCTCAGGGAGATGCCCGGATTTCCGTGGGAGAAATTCCGCCTCGATTTCCAGGGATCCCTGGCACAGGCGGAACACAAGGTCAATGTATATCGCCCAGCTTCAACTTAAGGGATTCAAGAGCTTCGGGGGTGACCACGACCTCGCCCTTTCGCCGGGCTTGACCTGTATCGTCGGGCCCAACGGGAGCGGCAAGAGCAACCTGCTGGATGCCATGCGCTGGGTTCTTGGGGAAGGGGCTCCATCGGACCTGAGGATTTCCCGGCAGGCAGATCTTCTTTTCCAGGGCAGTGCAAGTGTCCCCTCGTGCAGGGAAACGGAAGTGGCCGTGAGGCTCCTCGCAGGCAAGGACGGATGCCTGATCCGGAGGAAGGTGGATCGGGAAGGGGCAGCCTCTGTCACAGTCAACGGAAACCGCGTGCGTCTTCAGGACCTGGAACAGGTCAAGAGGGACTGGGGGCTGGAGGGTGTCCGTTTCGCCTTCATCGGGCAGGGAGAGATCTCCGAAATCATCCAGCAAAAGCCTCTTCAGAGGAGAATGCTCCTGGAAGGGCTCTTCGGCATAGACCTTTACCGCAGGAAGCGCGAGGAAGCGGTTGATCGCCTAAAGCGGGCGGAAGAAGAGTTGCTCCGCTTGGCAACCCTTCTGTCGGAACTTTGCGCCCGTCGCGATGAAATTGCTCCGATGGTCGAAAAAGCCAGGAAAGCCAGGGCTGTTCTCACGACCCTGGAAGACCAGAGGCGAGTGTTTTACTGGTTGCGCAGGGAGCGCTCGGAATCTGCCCTCGAATCCCTCCGGGACCGCTGCTCCCTGCTGGATCGGGAACAGGCGACACACGCTTTTTGGAGCGAGGGCTGGACCCGAAGGAGAGAACTTCTCGAGCGGAGTCTCGCCATTGTCCAGAACGAAATGGAATCTTGCCGGGAAGAAGGAAACGTTGTTTTCCAATCCCTTCAGGGAACGCTTCGACAGGCGGCTTCTCTCGCTTCGGCCCTCAGGAGGGACAGGGACCAACTCAAAGGGGCGGAAACTGAGTTCCTGCGAAAACGCGGTACCCTGATGGACCTGGAAAGGGAGGAAACGACCCAGCGGGACTTGGCGGAATCCCTTGAAGCGGAACTTTCCGAAAAGCGGGCGGCTGCAAGGGCAGCCAGACAGGCAAGGCTGCAGCGGCAGGAAGAATTCGAAAAGCAAAAAAATGCCCTAAAGGCCCTTTCTCGTAAAAAAGCTGAGCAGGATTCCGCAACAGAGTCGTTAAAAGTCCGCCTTGAGGGCTTGGGCCGTCACTACGGGGCCCTTATCGAAGAAAGGCGGAAAGCGGGCTCGGAGGCTTTTCGTCTCGGAGAGGCTTTGGTTAAAGCTGAACGTTCAGCCTCGGAAACCCGAAATCAATGTGAGGCGGCAATCGAGTCCCACTCTGCTGCCTTTGCTGCCTCCCAGAAAACTGCTGCCGATATTGCGAGGCATCGGAAGCAGGCAAACCAGCTTGCATCCGATTTGGAAAACCTGAGCCAAAAAATGGATGGGCAGGTCTTTCCGCGCCCAGTCCAGTTTCTCATGGCTGCGGCAAGGCTGGGCCGGATTTCGGTTTCTCCTCTTCCCGTCATCGAGGCATTCGAATGTCCCCCCCGTTTCGAAAAGGCCCTCGAATCCTTCCTGGGGGCAAGGCAGTTCTGGCTCTTGGTAAAAGACATGGGCGAGGCTCGCCTCTGCATCGAGAGGCTCCGGCAGGCAAGTGCCGGACGGGCTACATTCCTCCCCCTCGAACGATGTCGCCCCTTGAGGCCGGTTCGGGAAGTTGAACCGAAAAACGAGCCGGGAGTCCTAGGTTGGGCAATCGACCTTCTCGGGATCGTTGAAAAGTGGGAAAAAGCCATGGAGCACCTTTTAGGGGATCTCCTCCTCGTGGAGGACTACGATACGGCGGCCCGTCTCGTTAGATGCCACCCAAGGCTTGCTGTCGCCACGTTGGATGGCGATGTCTTTATGCCTGGCGGGTCCGTTAGCGGAGGGAGCCAGAAGGGCGGTTCGGGAGTCATCGAACTGCGCCGGCGCAGGAAACAAATTGAAGCCTCGCTGGAAGAAGCGCATGCTGAGGCCGATCACCTGCAGTCCATCCTGTCCGAAGCTGAAAGCCTGGAGATCAAGACGGCGGCCGAGAAAGAGGAACTCTTCGTCAAAAGAAGGGAAGCGGAGGAAACCCTTCGCCTGCTGAAAGGGGAAAAAGACCGGATCGATCGGGAACTTTTGCGCCTGCATGAAGCCGGAACGAAGACCCTGGAAGCTCTTTCGGGAACGGGGCGGTCATTTGGGGAAATTTTCCTCGAACGAAAAAAGACGGTAACCCTCCTGAGTTCCATGGAAGGGGTCATTGAGGACCAGGTACCGGAGGAAAATATCTCGAACCTTGAAACGGAGGTCCTCCTTTCAGAGGAAAGGCAGCGGGGGGCCTTGGAGCTGCTGGGAAGGGTCGAGAAAGAAAAAAAGGGTGTCCTTGAAGCCCTGAAAATCGCTGACGAGGAAATCGCAGGGCGTGGACGGACACTTGAAAAACTTCTTGTGGATTTGTCTGACCTGGGAAAGCGTTATCTCTCCTTCTGGGAAAAAGGAAGGGAGATAAGAGGGCGTGAAAGCGACCTTTCCGTTCGAGCCCGGAAGGATAGGAAGGATCTTGTTCGCGTCGTGGCCCGGGAAGGAAGGGCGCAGGAAGCCTTTCGCCGCTGCCGGACCCGTTTCGGGGAACTGCAGCGTGAAATCCTTGAAGCTGAAAACAGCCTGGCGGAACTCGTGGGGGAATGGGAAGAAAAGTACCCGTATCCCGGCAAAGGCGCTGGTGGGGAGGCCGATTTGGAGGATGTGAAACGGGCGATGCGGGCTGTCGAGAAAACCCTTCGAGCCATGGGGGATGTGGAGATGGGTGTCCTTTCAGAAGAAGAATCGCTCAGGGAGCGCACGGCTTTCCTATCGGAACAGTGCGCCGACGTGAGAGAAGGCATCCACACTCTCCAGGGATTTATCGCGGACACCGATAGCCAGGCCTCACGAGTGTTCAGCCTGGCAATGGAAGGGATTGATCGTCGTTTCGACGTCCTTTTCCAACGTCTCTTCGGTGGTGGGGAAGCCCACCTGGAAATCGAAGGCGAGGGAGGGGGCTGGGAGGCGGGTGTAGAGGTGACGGCCCGGCCACCGGGGAAGCGTCCCCAGGGATTGGCCCAGCTGTCGGGCGGGGAGCAGTCCCTCACGGCGATTGCCCTCCTGTTTGCAGCCATGGAAGAAGCACGTGTCCCCATTGCTATCCTGGATGAAGCGGATGCAGCACTTGATGAGGTCAACCTTCGGCGTTACGTAGACCTCGCAGGGGAATATGCCCGGGACCTGCAGATCCTCGCCATGACCCACCGGAGGACGACCATGGAAAAAGCGGATGTTCTCTATGGAGTCACCCTCTCTGAGCCCGGACTATCCCAGGTTGTCGGGGTTCGCATGGAGGATTGGACATGAGCAAAACGACGCGCGACGATATCCTGTACGGTGAATTGCGCCTCCTCCAGCCGGAGGAAGGGCCCCGTGTCTCCGTGGACACGGTGTTGCTCTCGGCTGCAGTCAGGTTGCGAAAGGGCGAAAGAGTCCTGGAAATGGGATGTGCCCACGGAGCGATCCTGCTCATCCTTGCCCGGAAATACCCACAAGTTCCCCGGTTCGACGGCCTTGAGATCTGCAAAGACCTCGCAGAAATGGCCCTGGAGAACGCCAGGGCCAATGGCCTTGATGACCGGACGACGTTTACCCACGGGGACCTTAAGGAGATCAAAAACCTTTATCCGGCAGGTTCCTTTGACGTGGTTCTCATGAACCCCCCATACAACGATCCCGGGAAAAGCCGTGTCAGCTCCCATTCGATCAAGGCCGTGGCCCGTCATGGGACAGCCTGTACCCTTTCGGACGTGGCACGGGCCGCGAGTTTTTTGTTGAAGCCCAGGGGAAGGTTTTATCTCGTGCTTAGAGCGAGTCGCGCTGCGGAAGCCCTGGGCATTTTCAAAGAGGGAGGGCTAGAGCCGAAACGGATCCGGTTTGTCCACCCCAGCCCAGGAAAGGATGCCTCCACGTTCCTCCTGGCCGCCATGAGGGGAGGAAAGGCGGGATTGGTGGTCGACCCGCCGCTTTTCATCACGGACGAGGCTGGGGATTACACTCCGGAACTCCTTGCCGCTTATCGCCTGGAGGCTCCACCATGCCTTTGATCCTTGTCCCGACCCCGGTCGGGAACCTTGAGGACATCACCCTCAGGGCGATTCGAGTGCTGAAAGAAGCGGATCTCGTCGCTTGCGAAGATACGCGGAGAACCTTGCGCCTTCTCAACCACTTCGGGATACGTGTTCCCCTGGTTTCCTCGCACGAGCATAACGAGAAAGAAAAGGCGCCGCTTTTGCTGAGGGCACTGCAGGAGGGAAAGAAGGTGGCTCTGGTTTCGGATGCGGGAACCCCCGGAATTTCAGATCCTGGAGCCCATCTTGTCGGGGAGGCCATCCGGACGGGAATCCCCGTGGAGGTTTTGCCCGGTGCCACGGCACTCATACCGGCCCTTGTCCTTTCAGGCCTTCCTACCCACACGTTCCATTTTGCGGGATTTCTGCCCCCGCGCAGGGGTGATCGGCAAAAGAGGCTCCATCTCCTACGAGAAATCCGCAGCACCATTGTCTTCTATGTTTCACCCCACCGTCTACAGGGCGAGGTGTCCGATTGCGCCCTCGTCCTGGGAAACCGCCCGGCGGCCCTGGTCCGCGAACTGAGCAAGGTTCACGAGGAAGTCCTGAGGATGGACCTTGACCAGCTGGCGGAAAGGGTACTGTCTCCCATGAAGGGGGAGATGGTCCTTGTCGTTGGAGGGGCAACGGAAGATCCCAAAGGTTCAGGTGAAGGTGAAGAGGGTTCATGGGAGGCCTATGCCCGCCAAGTTCTTAGCGAAGGCTTGTCGATACGGGATGTTGTCAAAACGGTCCACGAGCGCTATGGTATTTCGAAAAATTGCGCCAAGGAGTTTTTGATCAAAAAGGCTTCTGAAAACGAGGATTCAATATCCGAAAAAGACAATGAACCCGTGAAGAGGAGGCAAAGTGAAGATGAATAGAGAACCGTTTTACATCACAACCCCCATCTACTATGTCAACGATGTCCCGCATATCGGACACGCATACACGACGATCGCAGCCGACGTGATTTCCCGTTACCGGCGGATGATGGGGCAACCCGTTCTTTTCGCCACGGGCACGGACGAGCATGGGCAAAAGATCCAGCAGGCTGCCGTGCAAAAGGGTCTAACCGCGCAGGAGCTCGCGGACCAGACCGTGGAAAATTTCAAGAAACTCTGGAAAACACTCGATATATCCAACGACGACTTTATCCGGACCACGGAAGAACGACACGGGAAAGTCGTTACGGCAATTTTCGAGAAACTCATCTCCCAGGGGGACGTCTACAAGGGGACCTACGAGGGCTGGTATTGCGTGCCCTGCGAAACCTATGTTCCCGAGGCGCAGATGGGCGAAGGCAAGACCTGCCCTGACTGCAAGAGGCCACTGGAACGGATGACCGAGGAGAGCTATTTCTTCCGGATGTCGAAATACGAGGAACCCCTTCTGCGCTTCTACGAAGAGCATCCTGACGCGATCCTGCCCCGGACTCGCTACAACGAGATCGTCAGTTTCATCAAGGGGGGACTGAGGGACCAGTCCATTTCGAGGACGACGCTGGAATGGGGGATCCCGGTCCCGGGAGACGAACGCCACGTCATCTACGTCTGGTTTGACGCCCTGATCAACTACCTGACCGTCTGCGGATACCCTGAGGACGAGGCGAAATGGAAAAAATTCTGGCCGGTGGTTCGCCACCTTGTGGGCAAGGATATCATCCGTTTCCATTGCGTCGTCTGGCCTGCCATGCTTCTTGCCCTGGGAGTCACCCCCCCCCGCCAGGTCTTTTCCCACGGCTGGTGGACGGTCGAGGGAGAAAAGATGTCCAAGTCCAGGGGCAACGTGGTGGATCCGTTCGAGATGGTCGACCTCTACGGCCAGGATGCCTTCCGGTATTTCCTGCTCAGGGAAGTTCCCTTCGGACTGGACGGGGATTTTTCGGAGAACGGCCTTGTCCGCAGGATCAATTCCGATCTGGCAAACGACTTGGGGAACCTGCTGAACAGGACCCTGCAGATGATCGAGCGTTTCAAGGGATGCACGGTAAACGGCTGCGGCACTGCCGATGCGCTTGACCTTGAAATGGGAAAGCTGGCCTCGGACACGAAGGAGGGCGTCGCCGAAAAGATGGCGGAGTTCGCTTTCGACGAAGCCCTTAAGACCATCTGGACATTCGTTTCCAGGATGAACAAGTATATCGACGAAACGGCCCCTTGGAAGCTCGGGAAGGACAACGACCCCCGCCTGGATTCGGTTTTGGGGACCCTTTACCAGGCCCTCGTGCAGATTTCGCTCCTCGTGGCCCCCTTCATGCCGGGGACTTCCCGCCGCATGTGGGACCAGCTTGGCCTAAATGGCGATCCGAACAGCGTCCTTTTCGAGGATTACCCGTGGGGTTTCCTCCCCGAGGGTACCGCGATCAAGCGCGAGGAAATCCTCTTTCCCCGCATTGACCTAAAGGCCTGGGAAGCGGACAGGGCAGAACGGGAAGCGAAGAAGAACCTGCTTCCGGATCCCGGCGAACATGAGGCGGAAGTTGCCGTCGAGGAATTCCGGAAGATCGAGTTGCGAACCGCCCGGGTCCTGGGTGTCGAACCGGTTCCTAACGCCAACAAGCTTTACAAGCTTGACCTGGACCTGGGGTACGAGAGAAGGACGATCGTTTCCGGCATCCGCGAGTTTTACGATCCCGGCGACCTCGTGGGCCGGGATATTGTCGTCATATGCAACCTGAAACCGGCAAAGCTCAGGGGAGTCGTCAGCAACGGGATGCTCCTTGCGGCGGAGAGTCCGGACGGGAAAGAACTTGCCCTCCTGACACTCGACCGGAACATCACTCCCGGTAGCCGGATTCACTGACCGACTGCCTCCGCTGAACGATCCCCCCTTGGGGATCCGGCCTGGACATCGCGGGCAGCAACAGGCCCGCGATGCATTTTTGGAGGACCTTATGCGACTAGTCGATAGCCATTGCCATCTCAACATGAAGGATCTTTCCGCCCCCCTGGAAACAATCCTGCGCTCTGCCCGTGAGGCGGGAGTCCTGCGCCTCCTCGTTGCAGGATTTGACGAGCCCTCAAGTGGAGAAGCCGTCAACCTGGCAAAAAAACACGCTGGCGAAGGAGTTTTTGCTGCGGTGGGGATTCACCCCCATGATGCCAAGGCCTGTCCCGGGGGAGAAATACCCGGGAGCCTCGCGGTCTGGGCCCTGGATGGCCGGGTTGTGGCCATTGGAGAAACGGGCCTGGATTTTTATTATGACCATTCTCCCAGGGACGTGCAGGAGGAGTGTTTCCGTCAACACATCGACTTGGCCGTAAAGTTGGGCAAGCCTCTGGTTGTCCATGTCAGGGAGGCTTACGACGGGGCCCTTGAAATTCTCCGCGGGGAGAATGCGAGTCGTTGCGGAGGGGTGATTCACTGCTTTGCCGGGGAGTGGCGCCACGCTGCGAAAGCACTGGATCTCGGTTTTTACATCTCCTTTGCGGGTCCCGTGACTTACCCGCGGTCTAGCGACCTGAGAGAGGTCGCGGCGGAAGTTCCTCTGGATCGCCTGCTCTGCGAGACGGATTCTCCCTACCTGGCCCCTCAGCCGTGGAGAGGAAAAAGTAATCAGCCTGCCTACGTCGCAGCTGTCTACGAAACGATCGCGGCAATACGAAAAATCCCAGCCGCAGAACTTGCTGAGGATGTCTGGCAAAATGCTGCCCGGCTTTTCGGATGGGAGGCAGGAGATGTTTGAATTCCGTCTTGAAGCGCGCTGCGAGGTGACAGGGGCGAGGGCGGGAACCTTGGTCACTCCCCATGGGATCATCGAAACCCCGGTTTTCATGCCCGTAGGAACTCAGGCAACGGTCAAGGCAATGACTCCTGACGAGCTGGCGGGAATGGGTGCACAAATCATCCTCTCGAACACCTACCATCTCTACCTCAGGCCAGGGTCAGGCCTTATCAGGGAAGCGGGTGGGCTTCACCGGTTCATGGACTGGGGCGGAGCCATCCTGACCGACAGCGGGGGGTTCCAGGTTTTTTCGCTTTCCGGCCTCCGCAAAGTGACCGATGAGGGGGTGACGTTTCGCTCCCACCTGGACGGTTCCTCCCACTTCATGACCCCGGAAAAGGCGGTTTCAGTCCAGGAAGAGCTGGGAAGCGACATCGCCATGTGCTTCGACGAGTGCGTTCCCTACCCTTCTTCCGAGGCAGCCTCCATGGAAGCCGTACTCAGGACGACCCGGTGGGCCCAGCGATGCAAGGCAGTCCATGGGAGAGGGGGCCAGGCCCTGTTCGGCATCGTGCAGGGATCCGTCTTTGAAGCCCAACGCCTCCGGTCGGCCGAGGCCCTTATGGAGATCGGCTTTGACGGTTATGCAATCGGGGGCCTCTCGGTTGGCGAACCCCACGCGGAAATGTACCGGATCCTGGATGTATTGAACCCTGTCCTGCCGGTGGATCGCCCCCGCTACCTGATGGGAGTCGGGTTGCCTTCAAACCTGGTCGAGGGAGTAACAAGGGGGATCGACATGTTCGATTGCGTCCTCCCGACGCGAACGGGCAGGAACGGCACCGTGTTCTTTTCCGGAGGCCGCCTTAACCTCAAGAATGCGTCCTTCGCCCGTGATTTCGGTCCTATCGACCCCGAGTGCGACTGCATGGTCTGCCGTCGCTTCACCAGGGCCTATCTAAGGCATCTCTACAAGGCGGGCGAGATATTGGCCGCAAGGCTCTGTTCGTGGCATAACATCCATTTCCTGGTGCATCTCATGAAAAGGGCCAGGGGAGCGATTCTGGCCGGGCGTTTTCCCGAATTCCGGGATTCTTTCCTCACCCGGTTCGGAGAAGGAGGGCCCGTTTCATGAGGGCAAAGGTTTTGGACGTCCGGAGCGGAGTTCAGGGAGAATCCTTGCAGGAAGCGGCAAGACTCCTTAGGGAGGGGAAGCTTGTCGTTTTCCCGACGGAGACGGTCTATGGCCTGGGAGCGAACGCGCTCGACGGGAATGCTGTACTGCGAATTTTCGAGGCCAAGGAAAGACCCGCCGACAATCCCCTTATCGTCCATGTGGCAGAAATTTCCGAGGCGGAGAGGGTCGCCTTTGTGCCGAAGTTGGGGCATCTCCTCATGGAACGATTCTGGCCTGGGCCCTTGACTCTTGTCATGCCGGCCCGAGCGGTTGTCCCCCCCGCCGTGACTGCAGGGCTTTCGACCGTGGCTGTGAGAATGCCGGCCCAGCCCGTGGCCCTCGAATTGATCCGCCTGGCGCGAGTGCCCGTGGCAGCACCCAGCGCGAACCTGAGCGGACGGCCAAGTCCCACGGATGCCCGGGCAGTGGAGGAAGATATGGGCGACCGGGTTGAAATAATCCTTGACGGGGGCCCCACACAGGTGGGGGTTGAATCGACGGTACTTGACATCACGGGGGAAAAGGCCGCCTTACTGCGCCCGGGTGGTGTTTCGATCGAAGCCCTGGAGGAATTCCTGGGTTACCGCCCCATCCTGCCCGGTGAAGAGGAGGCGGTTGCCCACCGTTCCCCCGGGACCCGATACCGGCATTATGCGCCGCGGGTGCCGCTTTTTCTAAGGGAAGACGAATCGGTTTGGGAGAAGGTCGAGGCTTGGGATCCCTCCCAAAGAGCCTATGTGGGAATCCGTTCTCCCGGTGCTTCCTTTGCCTTCGTCCGACTCTTCCCCGATGCTGATTCCTACGCCCGTGGGCTATTTTCCGCCTTGCGGGAACTGGAAAGATCCGGAGCCTGCGTGATCGTAGCCGATTGGCCGGGGGAAGCCCAGGTTGGGCTCGCTCTCAGGGATCGCCTCAGGAGGGCTTCCGGCGGATCTTACATGCCTGAATAGAGAAGGGCCCTTGCCAAAAAGGGAGCGGGTTGCTAAAATCCCGTTTGTTGGTTTCGATGTCGGGGTGGCGGAATTGGTAGACGCGCTAGACTCAGGCTCTAGTGGGCATTAGCCTGTGGGGGTTCAACTCCCCCCCTCGACACCATAAAAATTGGAAGAAGTTTCACGTCAGGTCGTGCCTGTCTGTTGACATTGCGCGGCCTTTTTGCTATTATGCCCCTTCGTCACCTCTAGGATTGTCCCCATAAACCCCTTAAGGGAGGTCGTAACTCCCATGACAGTTTTTGCCCCCTCGAAAAAGCACATTCAGCGCCGTATTTTTGGGAGAGCCAAGGATCTCATTGATCTACCCGATCTTGTCGAGGTCCAGAGGAATTCCTACCGATGGTTTTTCCAGGCCGAAACAGAGGCGGATTCCCGCGAGGTCCAAGGCCTCCAGGAAATCCTGGCGGAGATTTTTCCCATCGAGAGCTACGACGGATCCTTCGCGCTCGAGTTCGTTCGCTATTTCGTGGACGAATCCCCGATCATGGAAGAGGAGGCACGCCAGCGGGACCTGACCTGGTCCATGCCTGTCCGTGCAACGATCCGGCTGGTGAACCGGAAGAACGGCGAAATCAAGGAAGAGGAGATCTACCTTGGCGATTTTCCCGTCATGACAGACCGGGGAACGTTTATCGTCAACGGGACCGAACGAGTGGTGGTTAACCAGCTGGCCCGGTCTGCCGGTGTTTACTTCAGCGCTGACACCACCGTTCCGGGGGGAGAGTCGTATGCGGCCAAGGTGATCCCCGACAGGGGGGCCTGGCTAGAGTTTGACCTGACTCCCGGAGACGTGTTATCCGTCAACATCGACAACCGGAAGAAGATTCCCGTTACGATGCTCCTTAAGGCCTTTGGGGCCACGAGCGACGAAGAGATCCTGAAACTGTTCGGGGCCGCACCCGAGCAGATCGACCTGGTGGAACTCCATGAAGAGGCCAGGGGCCGCCTCCTTGCAGAAGCGGTTCTTGACAAGGAAGGGCAGGTCCTGGTCCGGCGCAACGACCGGCTGACGAAGGAACACCTGGAGCAGCTTTTCGAAATGGGAATGACCAAGGTATGGGTCTGGAGCGTCGACAATGCCATCGCGGCCACGTTGGAAAGGGACACCTCCCGTTCCGGGGAAGACGCGGTCCTGGAGCTTTTCCGCCGCCTTCGGCCCAACGAACCGGCACGGATGGAGAATGCCCGCGAGTACGTCTACGGACTCTTTTTCGACACCCGCCGGTATAATCTGGGGCGTGTCGGCCGTTATAAGCTGAACAAACGGCTAGGCTTGGAAATACAGGAAAACCAGCGTCTTTTGACCATTGATGACGTGGTTGCCATCATCCAGGGGATTCTCAGGCTCCGCAACGCCGATGAGACCGAAGACGACATCGACCATCTGGGAAACCGGAGGGTCAGGGCCGTTGGCGAACTTCTCCAGAACCAGGTCCGTATCGGCCTCCTGAGGATGGAGCGTATCGCAAAGGAACGGATGACCACTCTTCCCGACCTGACCAACGCCACGGCGAAGGATCTTATCAACGTTCGTCCCATTTCGGCCTCCCTGAGGGAGTTCTTCGGGTCTGCCCAGTTATCCCAGTTCATGGACCAGACTAACCCGCTGGCGGAGTTGACTCACAGGCGTCGACTCTCTGCCCTGGGACCCGGTGGGCTAAGCCGCGAACGAACAGGGTTCGAAGCCCGCGACGTTCACTACACCCATTACGGCCGAGTCTGCCCCATCGAGACGCCTGAAGGGCCGAACATTGGCCTGGTGACATCCCTGGCGACCTATGCCCGAATCAACGAATACGGGTTCCTCGTGACCCCAAAGCGGCGGGTAGTGGGCGGGATTGCCACGGACGAGATCGTCTATCTCTCAGCGGACGAGGAGGACGAGTTTTTCGTCGGTAGGGCAAATACCCCGATGGACGACGAAGGTCGGATAACGGGCACGGACGTCCATGTCCGCTTCCGGGGCGTCATAGAGACCGTGGAGCCGAGCCAGATACACTTCCTGGATGTTTCTCCGAAGCAGATCGTCTCGATCTCGACTGCTCTCATCCCGTTCCTGGAGCATGATGATGCGAACCGGGCCCTCATGGGATCCAACATGCAGCGCCAGGCGGTTCCCCTTGTTCTTCCCCAGGCGCCGATCATCGGCACGGGGATCGAGCACCATATCGCAAAGGATTCAGGATGCTGTGTCCGGGCCCGCAAGACGGGAACGGTTACCTTCGTGGACGCCAACCGCATCGAGGTCCGTTCTGACGGAGGGACCCTCGATGCCTATAACCTGACGAAGTTCCGCCGCTCCAACCAGGGGACGGTGATTCACCAGCGTCCCATCGTTTCCTCAGGGGATCAGGTAGAGGCTGGCGGGATCATCGCGGATGGCCAGTCGGTGGAAAATGGCGAGCTCGCCTTGGGACGAAATGTCCTCGTGGCCTTCGTTTCCTGGGAAGGCTATAACTTCGAAGACGCCATTCTCCTAAACGAGCGCCTTGTCCAGGAAGACCACTATTCTTCCATCCACATCGAGGAATACGAGGTCGAGGCCAGAGACACGAAGCTTGGACCCGAGGAGATCACGCGGGATATTCCGAATGTCGGGGAAGATGCCCTGAAAAACCTCGATGAAAACGGCATCGTCAGGGTCGGGGCAGATGTCCGGGCAGGAGATATCCTTGTGGGAAAGGTAACCCCCAAGGGTGAATCTGACCAGTCCCCAGAGGAAAAGTTGCTGAGGGCAATTTTCGGCGAGAAGGCCCGTGAAGTGAGGGACACCTCCATGCGGGTCCCGAACGGGGAAGGCGGCAAGATCGTTTCCGTCAAGCGCCTGACCATTGACCAGAACAGCGATGACCTGAGCCCCGGGGTGAACGAGGTCGTCAAGGTGTACGTGGCCCAGCTTCGGAAAATTTCTGAGGGGGACAAGATCGCCGGTCGCCACGGGAACAAGGGTGTCGTGTCGAAGATCCTTCCCGTGGAAGACATGCCCTACCTCCCTGATGGAACTCCGGTCGACGTGGTCCTGAGCCCCCTGGGGGTTCCCAGCCGCATGAACCTCGGGCAGGTCATGGAAACCGTTATGGGTTTTGTTGCTGTTCACAATGGATGGAAAGTATCGACTCCCGTCTTCGAGGGAGCGAATGAACAGGATATCTTCGACGGGGTCAAGTTGCTTTCCGACGGCGCGTATCCCGAAATGGCCGAAGATGGACGCATCACCCTCTATGACGGCCGGACGGGAGAAGCCATGGAAAACAAGGTGACCGTCGGCTACATGTACATGCTCAAGCTGATCCATCTTGTCGATGACAAGATCCATGCCCGTTCGATCGGTCCCTACAGCCTCATCACGCAACAGCCCCTGGGCGGGAAGGCCCAGTTCGGCGGCCAGCGTTTCGGGGAAATGGAAGTCTGGGCCCTCGAAGGTTACGGGGCCGCCCATATCCTCCAGGAAATCCTTACCGTCAAATCCGACGACATTCGGGGTCGCCTGAAGACCTACGAGAGGATCGTCAAGGGGCAGAACCTCACCAAGCCCGGCGTTCCGGAGAGTTTCAGGGTCCTTGTGAAGGAACTGCAGGGCCTCGCGCTGGACGTCGAGATCATGTATGACGATGGAACGATCGGTGAGGTGCTGCTGGATGACGAGGACGAGGAAGTCACCGTGCAGGGAGCGTCCCGGCCCCGTCCGCCCGTGATCGACCTGGAATCCGGGGATGAGGTTCTTCCCCCTCCTTCCGGCGGTGTCACGGAGGAAATGCTTTTCGTTGACCCGAAAGAATTGGATTCCGCCTATGAAGAGGAAGAGGGGCCGGATGAACAGGATTTGGCCGACGAGGGGGAGGATGAGTAAATGAGCCGTCGCGAAATCGTCGGAGTCCGTATCAAGCTGGCGAGCACGGAACGGATTCGTGAACTCTCCAGTGGAGAGGTGAAGAAGCCAGAAACGATCAACTACCGGACGCTCCGTCCCGAGAAGGATGGGTTGTTCTGCGAGAGAATCTTCGGTCCCACGCGCAGCTACGAGTGCGCCTGCGGCAAATATAAGCGCAGCGGTCCCAAGTACAAGGGGATTCTCTGCGACCGTTGCGGCGTGGAAGTGACCGACAACCGGGTCCGGCGGGAGCGAATGGGTCATATCGAACTGGCCGCCCCCGTCGTCCATATCTGGTATCTCCGAGGGATTCCCAGCCGCCTGAGCCTGCTTCTCGGGACAGCGACGAAGGATCTTGAGAAAGTTGTCTATTTCGCTCCGATCCGGAGGAGAAAACCCGTTTTCAAGGTCGTCATGGAAGGGCGACGGACCGACCTGGCACGCCGTGGGGACCTGCTGGACGCCTCCGAGGAAAGGATCCACACCCATTACGACCCGAAATTCAAGGCCGAAGAAGCCTACCGTGTCTTTCAGGTGGACGATGTTCCCGTGGACGAGGGAGATATCGTCTCAGCTAGCCAGGTGTCTCGATTCAAGGCGGATTACGGCGACGAGATCTTCAAGGTTGAGCCGGCCTTCCGCGTTGACCTGGGCGAATCAGAAGGACCTGGCGAGATCCTTTCCGCCAGTGAGGTGGAAGAGCGGGGGGGGGCAGAAGCTTTCCCGGGGATCCAGAGGGCCCTGGTGGGAAACCAGGAAGCCTTTGTCGTCACTGCGGTAGCCCATTTGCCTTTCCAGAAGAACGACGTCCTCGCCCTCAGCGAAATCCAGCTCTACAACCAGAAGTATCCGGGACGCTTCCAGGCCCAGCAGGAAACGACCACGATTGAAGATCCCTGTTACCTCGTCATCGACGGCGGAGAATCCCCGTTTGCGAGAAGTGACATCATCCTGGAGCGGGAACAGCATCTCTGTTCTGCCTATGACCGTGGATTTTCCGCCGGAATCGGTGCAGAAGGCGTCCAGCTTTTGCTGAATAAGCTCGGCCTGGACGAGATGGCCGCTTCCCTGAGGGAGGAAATCTCGGAGACGACAGGACAGAAGAAGAGAAAACTGATCAAGAGGCTACAGGTCGTCGAAGACTTCCGCAAGAGCGCAAGCAAGCCTCAGTGGATGATCCTGGAGGTCCTGCCGGTCATCCCGCCCGACCTTCGTCCCATGGTTCAACTGGAGGGAGGCCGCTTTGCCACCTCGGACCTGAATGATCTCTACCGCCGAGTGATCAATCGCAATAATCGTCTTCGCAAGCTGCAGGAACTCCGGGCCCCGGAGATCATCATCCGCAACGAGAAGCGGATGCTCCAGGAATCGGTGGATGCACTCATTGACAACGGCCGGATGGGCAAGGCCGTACTGGGTGCGGGAAACAGGACCTTGAAAAGCCTCAGTGACCTCCTCAGGGGCAAGAAGGGGCGTTTCCGGCAGAACCTTCTCGGCAAGCGCGTCGACTATTCCGGGCGTTCCGTCATCGTTATCGGCCCGAAGCTCAGGATCTACCAGTGCGGTTTGCCCAAGCAGATGGCCCTGGAACTATTCAAGCCTTTTGTCATGCACAAGCTTGTGGAGCGAGGACTGGCTCCCAACGTCAAGAGCGCCAGGCGCATCATCGAGCGGGGCCGGGACGAAATTTGGGCGATTCTCGAAGAAATCATCAAGGACCATCCGGTTATGCTGAACCGAGCTCCCACCCTGCATCGGCTGGGCATCCAGGCGTTTGAGCCTGTCCTGATGGAAGGGAAGGCAATCCGCCTTCCGCCGCTGGTTTGCACCGCCTTTAACGCCGACTTTGACGGAGACCAGATGGCGGTTCACGTTCCCCTTTCCCTCGAGGCCCAGGCAGAGGCACGGATATTGATGCTCTCTGCAAACAACCTCCTATCTCCCGCCAGCGGAAAGCCTGTCGTAACCCCAACGCAGGATATCGTTCTGGGGATCTTCTACCTGACAGGGATGCGGGAAGGGCTTAAGGGGGAAGGCATGGCGTTCGGCGGTGTCGAAGACGCCCTGGTTGCGATCGACCATGGTGTCGTTCACCCCAACACGAAGGTGCGCATGTCATGGAACGGCGAGTGGATCGAGACCACGCCCGGCCGGGCTCTCTTCAACAGCGTCCTTCATCCGGATCTTCGCTACATCAACCGCCAGATCAGCAAGAAGGACCTGGGGGCACTCCTTGACAAGGCCTACGACAAGGTGGGGCAGGCGGCGATTGTTGACATGCTTGATGCCATCAAGATGCTCGGCTACCACTGGTCGACGAAAAGCGGCATCAGTTTTGGCCTGGACTGTGCCGTCATCCCGGCCAGCAAGAAGGCGACCGTGGATGCAACCATGAAACAGGAGGAAGAACTCTCCGCCCAGTATGGCATGGGGATCCTGACCGAAGAGGAATACCTGCGCCAGAAGGAAATACTCTGGTCTGAGGCGGCGAGGCAGATCGCCGATGACATCGTGGCGAACATGGACCAGGTGAACCCCTTGCGAATGATGATCGACTCGGGGGCCCGAGGCAGCAAAAACCAGGTGGCGCAGATGGCCGGAATCCGAGGCCTGATGGCTGACCCTTCAGGGCGCATCATCGATTACCCGATTGTGGCCAACTTCCGCGACGGCTTGAACATGCTCGAATATTTCATCTCGACTCACGGCGCCCGAAAGGGTCTTGCGGATACGGCCCTCCGTACGGCCAAGTCGGGATACTTGACGCGGCGCCTGGTGGATGTGGCCCAGGACCTGATCATTACCGAGGAAGACTGCGGAACGGACAAGGGAACAAGGATCTGTGCCCTCATCCAGGACGGAAAGACCGTCGTCCTGCTGGCCGATCGAATCGCGGGGCGAACCGCCCTGAACGACATCGAGGATCCCGCCACGGGAGAGACCCTCGTCCAAGGCGGAGACGAAATCACCCAGGCGGTAGCCACGAGGATCGAGACCGCTGGAATCGAGGCGGTCTGGGTCAGGAGTCCCATGACCTGCGCCTTGCGCAACGGGATTTGCCGGAAGTGCTATGGCCGGGATCTCGCAACGAGGAAAACCGTGGCGATCGGTGAGGCGGTGGGCGTAGTGGCGGCCCAGTCCATCGGAGAGCCCGGTACACAGCTCACGATGCGGACGTTCCACACGGGTGGCGTGCGCTTGACGGGTGAAGATATCACGCAGGGGCTCCCGCGCATCGAACAACTCTTTGAAGTCAGGCGGCCAAAGAAAGTCGCGCAGCTTGTCGAAGCGGATGGCCGGGTCCTCGAGATTCGCGAAATGGAAGGGAAGCGAAAGGTCATTGTCGGAAAGGAAGAGGATGAGGGGGACAAGGTCGTCTGCACCGTGCCGGCTTCCCAGAACCTGCTAGTGGAAGAAGGCCAGATGGTGAAGAAGGGGCAGACCATGACCGAGGGGTATATCGACCCCCAGCAACTGCTGGAAGTCGAAGGCCTCGAGGCGGTCCAGAAATACCTCGTCGACGGCATCCAGGAAGTCTATTTCTCACAGGGTGTTTCGATCAACAACAAGCACATCGAGGTCATCCTCCGAAAGGTAGCCCCGGTGAACCGCGTCAGGATCACCGAGGAAGGGGACAGTTCCTTTGTGGCAAACGAACTGGCCTGGGTTGACGACCTTGACCAGGAATTGGACCGCATCCGGAAGGAGAACGACCGTTGCCTTGACGAGGCGATGGATTTCCTCCAGGGGAAAACGCTTCGCGATATCGAGGGACATAGCGGGATCGACAACATTCTTTCCTTGAAGGGGCGGCCGCTCGAGCCCGACACGATCCAGCGCCTCCTGGCACCGGGATCCGCGGTTCGTGAGATCACTGTCGAGGACGAGGGAGGGCAGGTCAGGGTCATCCTGGGAGAAGCGGCTTTCCGTAGGGAGATGGAGGGGCTTGAGCTTATTGCTCCCGTATCCCTTGGGGCCATTGCGGCGATTGAGCCGACGGAATCCCTGAACCTCCAGGACTTGCTGGCTATCACAAAGGGAAATCCCCAAGTCCTTTGCGTGAGAGATACCGACACTCTTGCCTCGCTTGAAAGAGGGGCTTACCTTGCCGAGGACGTGTTGTCAGACGGGGAGGTCGTCCTGCACCGCGACCGGTCACTGACGCCCGAGGCCCAGGAACGGCTGAAGAAGGCAAATGCGCCCATCGTGAAGGTCTGGCGGACTCCCAGCCGACATAATATCGACGATGCATTGAACCACCATCTTATCGAGAAGTTTTTCAGCCGGCCGATCAAGCAGGCGATCAACGCCCAGGGAAACCCGGTCAACGATATCGGCCGCATCCTGGATGGCAGGGTCGTCCGAGGTCTCGTCGAAGGGCAGATCGCAGCGGTTGAATTAGAGGGAGAAACCCAGGAGATCGTCACGCGGGAAAAGTTGCTCGCCCAGGTCCTGAGTGAGATTGCTTACGGGAAAGTTTTACTGGAACCGGTTAGCGATTCGAAGGGCAATCTCCTTGCGGATGCGGGGACCGAAATCAGCCGGGAGGTCATCGATCGGCTCGCTAACGGCGAATTCCAGGAATTGGTTGTCCGGCCGATATCAAGCTCACTTGAAACACGGCGCCTTATCCAGCGCGTTTCGTTTGTCCGTCGCATGCGGGAGGAACCGCAATGGCGCCCGGTCGTTCACGGCGTGACGAAGGCGGCCCTTGCGACCGATAGCTTCATGAGTGCCGCTTCATTCCAGCAGACCGCCCAGATCCTGGCGCAGGCAGCGGTGCGCGGCGACGTGGACACGCTGAAGGGGCTCAAGGAGAACGTGATCATCGGGCACCTGATCCCTGCCGGGACCGGATCGGAAAACTACAGGCGAATAGACATGCAGGAAACCTGCTAGCCCACCGGATAAAAAAACGTCCAGACCAGACCGGGGGAGTCCCTGCCTTTCCTTGACAGGGGCCCCCCCGGTTGATATTATGTCTCGGTGCGTCCGCACAGGAGGGGATTGCTGTGCCTTTAAGTGAGCTTGCTTCGGCCAGGCGGATCGTAGGCCTCCGCCAGGTTCTCCGCAAAATTCAGTTGGGGCAGCTGCAGAAACTCTTTCTTGCGCGGGATGCGGCAGAAGAACGCGTCATGGAACTCCTTGCTGAAGCCGAAAGGCGCAACGTGGCGGTGGAGTGGTGTGAGAGCATGGAAATGCTGGGCCGTGCCAGTGCCATTTCCCGCAAGGCGGTAGCCGCGGGGTTGGTCAAGGGGAATCTGGAAAATATCGAGTAAGGAAAGGAGGGAGTTCTGTGCCAACGATCAGTCAGTTGATTCGAATCGGGCGGGAAGATAAGAGGCAGCGCTCGAGCGCTCCTGCCCTTCAGGGCAACCCTTCTCGCAGGGGAGTTTGCACGCGAGTCTACACAGTCACCCCGAAGAAGCCGAATTCCGCTTTGCGGAAGGTTGCCCGTGTCCGTCTCACGAACGGGATCGAAGTAACGGCTTACATCCCGGGAGTCGGTCATAACCTGCAGGAGCACTCAGTGGTTCTCGTCCGGGGAGGCCGCGTCAAGGACCTTCCGGGTGTGCGCTACCACATCATCCGCGGGACGTTGGATTGTGGCGGGGTTGACGGCCGTCGCAAGAGCCGTTCTAAGTACGGGGCGCGGCGCCCGAAATAGTTTTTTCTTGGAAAGGGAGGCTTTAGCCCATGCCACGTAAGGGGCACATCAGAAAGAGGACAGTACCTGCAGATCCCGTGTTCGGGATACAGACTCTCACGAAGTTCGTGAACTGCGTCATGTATTGCGGAAAGAAGAGCACGGCTGAAAGGATCGTTTACGGGGCACTTGAACTTTCAGCCAAGAGGTTGAACTCGCAGCCGGACGAGGTTTTTCGCAAAGCGATGGATAACGTCAAGCCCGTCGTAGAAGTCAAGCCCCGCCGTGTAGGTGGCGCCACGTACCAGGTTCCCGTCGAGGTCGGCCCCGAAAGGGCAGAGGCTCTTGCAATCCGCTGGATTATCCAGTACGCCCGGGCAAAGAAGGGCATGCCGATGGTTGAGCGCCTGGCCCGTGAGTTTAGCGACGCCTTCAAGGGTGAAGGGGCGTCGATGAAAAAGCGCGAAGACACGCACAAGATGGCGGAGGCCAACAGGGCGTTTGCGCATTACCGCTGGTAGAACCGATGCATCACTTCGGGACCTGCCGGCGTTGGGGAGCCTGAAACCATGCCGAATGTAGATCTGAAAAATATCCGAAATATCGGAATCGCGGCCCACATTGATGCGGGCAAGACCACGACCACAGAACGCATCCTCTTCTACACGGGACGGAAGCACAAGATGGGAGAGGTGCACGAGGGTGCCGCGACGATGGATTGGATGGAACAGGAGCGCGAGAGGGGTATAACGATCACCTCTGCCGCCACGACGTGTCTTTGGAATGATGCGCATATCAATATAATTGATACGCCCGGGCACGTGGACTTTACGGTTGAGGTCGAACGTTCAATGCGAGTCCTCGATGGCGCGGTGGCTGTTTTCTGCGCGGTTGGAGGGGTTGAGCCCCAATCTGAAACGGTTTGGCGGCAGGCTGACAGGTATGGGGTTCCCCGCATTGCCTTTGTCAACAAGATGGATCGCGTTGGGGCCGATTTCAATGCGGTCATCGATGGGATGAGGGAGAGGCTCGGAGCGAGGCCCCTCCCGATCCAGATGCCGATTGGTCTTGAAGACAGCTTCACGGGCATGGTCGATCTCGTCGCTTTCAAGGCGGTCATTTACCAGGATGAGCTTGGAATGGACTATAAGGTCGTGGGTGTTCCCGCGGAACTCGTTGAAGACGCACAGATGGCCAGGGATCTTCTCGTCGAGACCCTTGCAGATGTCGACGAGGAGGTCATGGAGCTTTACCTTGAAGGGAAGGAAGTGCCGCTGGACACGTTGAAGCGGGCCATCCGGAACGGGACGATCAGCATGAAGATCGTTCCGGTGATGTGCGGTTCCGCGTTCAAGAACAAGGGGATCCAGCTTGTCCTTGACGCCGTTATCGACTATCTGCCCAGCCCTCTCGACTTACCCCCGATCAGGGGAATCAACCCTGACACCAACCTTGAGGAGGAGCGCCTTTCTTCAGAAGATGAGCCCTTTACTGCCCTGGCTTTCAAGATCATGGTGGATCCTTTCGTTGGTCGCCTTGTTTTCTGCCGGGTCTACAGCGGCCGGATAGAAGCGGGGCAGAGTGTGCTGAACGCCACTACAGGAAGGCGCGAGAGGATCGGAAGAATCCTTCGCATGCATGCCAACAAGAGGGAAGAGCTGGAATCGACCGAAGCAGGTGCAATCATTGCCCTTCCAGGGCTGAAGGGGACAAGGACGGGTGAAACCCTTTGTGCTGAAGGGTCTCCGATCGTCCTGGAATCCCTTGACTTCCCGGAACCGGTTATCGACCTTTCCGTCGAGCCGCTGAGCAAGGCAGACCAGGTGAAGCTTTCCAAGGGGCTTTCCGCCCTTTCCGAGGAAGACCCGACCTTTCGGGTTCACGTTGATGATGAAACGGGGCAGACGATCATCCAGGGTATGGGCGAATTGCACCTCGAAATTCTGGTCGATCGCCTGAAAAGAGAATTCAATGTCGAAGTCAAGGTCGGACGACCGCAGGTCGCCTACCGGGAATCCATCCGTCACGGTTCCCGAGCGCAGGGCAAGTTTGTCCGGCAGAGCGGCGGCCACGGACAGTACGGCGACATCGTCATCGAGATGGCACCGCTGCCGGATCATGTCGGTTTCGAAATCGAAGACAAGATTGTCGGAGGGGTCGTGCCGAAGGAATTTATCCCGGCTGTCCGCAAAGGACTCGATGAAGCGAAAAACAACGGCATCCTGGGTGGCTACCCGGTCATCGGGATGAAGATCGCCCTTGTGGACGGAAGCTACCATGACGTGGACAGTTCCGAACTTGCCTTCAAGATCGCGGCTTCCATGGCTTTCAAGGAAGCGATGCGGAAAGCATCGCCCGTGCTCATGGAACCGGTGATGGAGGTCGAGGTCGTCACACCGGATGAATATGTCGGGGATGTCATGGGTGACCTCGCTTCCCGACGTGGCAGTGTAGAGGGGATGGAAATGCGAAGCAACGCCAGGATCGTGCGTGCGCAGGTTCCATTGGCAGAAATGTTCGGTTATGCGACCGACCTGAGAAGCAAGACTTCCGGGCGTGCCTCTTACTCGATGAAATTCCAGAAGTATGCGGAAGTCGGCCCGGATGTGGCCGAAAAAGTCCTGAAACGATAACGCCGAGGGCGGTTCTAAACAAGGGAGGGTATCGAAGATGGCGAAAGAGCATTTTGCAAGAACGAAGCCACACATGAACATCGGGACGATCGGTCACATCGACCACGGGAAGACGACGCTGACGGCCGCGATCACGAAGACGCTGGCACGGAAGGGTTACGCGGACTTCACGCCGTTCGACATGATCGACAAGGCTCCGGAGGAGCGTGAGCGCGGTATCACGATCAACATCGCGCACGTGGAATACCAGACGGACAACCGCCACTACGCGCACATCGACTGCC
>DIXJ01000002.1 GCA_002436015.1 Synergistaceae bacterium UBA6083
GAACTTCCGCTTCACCGCGAAGTGGTCCGAAGATGGGGGCTATGTTGACCCAACCGGCTCGAGCAACGCGTGGGGCGTCGACCAGGATTCCAACTGGTCGGTTGACCGCTTCCGCTGGAACATCGTGAAGTACGTCGACGACAAGGTCACGCTGAACGTCCGGCTGCAGGGTGCCGGCGGCGCCGACCTGGCGGTCGTCCGGGCCTACGCGACGATCCAGTTCCCGTGGGACATGACGGTCAACATCGGCCGCTTCCCGCTCGACTGGGAAGCTGACTTCTACGCCACGGACTTTGCCGGCTACAACATGAACGACGCCTACGTCACCGACTACGACCCGCTCGCCACGGCGATCTGGTTCAACAAGCCCTTCTCCATGGGCAATTTCGAGATGTTCGTCGCCCATGACGAGGACGATAATGCTGGCGATTACTACCGCTACGGCGCCCGCCTGGCCTTCGACGTAAACGAGAACCTCTCTGCGGCCGTCAACTACGTGAAATATGACTGGAACGGACATCCGGATCTGAGTACCCTGTGGGGCGACCTCATCGTCAACTTCAACGAGAACATCGCCTTCAAGGCTCAGTACTTCACGCAGGACGGCGATTCGGGTTATCCTTTTGGAGACGCCTGGAAGGCCATCGTGCAGGTCAACCAGGACATGCTGAAGTTTACCGACCTGTGGGTTGAGTATGCGCAGATCGATGAGAACTTCGTGTTCGCGAATGCCGATCCCTACGCCTGGGCTGCCAAGGCAAGCCTGTTCGGCGCCATGGGAATTGCCACCGACCATTTTAGCTTTGCCCCGACGGACACGAACGTCCTGAACATCGTCGCGAAGCAGAAGTGGAACGACCAGTGGTGGACGTATGTCCGCTACATCAACGTCGATGCCGATGACGATTTCCTTAGTTACAAGGGCTACACCGGAAGCGTCCGCTACAACTACACCCCGAACCTCTGGTTCGAAGTCGGCTACGACATGATCGACAGCGAAGCTCTGGATGACTTCGACTGGGACGACAACATGGTGTGGTTCCGCACCACGGTCAACTTCTAGGAAAACCCGCAGTCAAAGGGGGGCCGGCTTGAGCCGGTCCCCCTTTCATTTTTCTGTGCTTTTTCGCTCAGATGTGTTCCGTGAAGTACTTGAAGAACCGCTTGTATCCCTCGCAGAGGTAATTCTTTCCCTCCTGCCCGCCAGGGGAGCGCAGGATCCGGTCCTTGGGGCAGCCGCCGAAACAGAGCCTGACGTAGGGGCAGGAAAAACATTCCCGGGGCAAGCCGTAGGCCTTGTGCATGCCGAAGCGCCGGTTTTTCTCCGCCAGTTCGCCCAGGGGCGTTTCTAGGATGTTTCCCAGCCGGTAATTTTCAAAGGCGTAGCGGTCGCAGGCATAGACGTCCCCGTTTGCCTCGACGGACGCGGCATGGCCGCACAGGGCGTCGTGGACGCAAAGGCCCCCCGGTTTGCCCCGCAGGTTGCCGATCGTCACTTCGAACAGCTGCACGAATTTCTTCCCGCGGTCCAGTTCCTTCCACCGGTCGAAAACGCCGCAGAGAAAATCCCCGTAATCTCCGGGTGTCACTGAAAAAGGGGCCACTTCCCGCTGGAAGAAGGAACTGTGGCTTCCCGGCGGCATGCCGAAACGCTGGCCGTCGTCGATTTCGTAAACGGACCCTGTCGTCTCGACGACGGGCAAAAACTGCATGAAGTCGGTGAATTGCCTGAGGAAATCGTAGACCTCCCGGGGGTGCCCGGAGTTGGCCGCGTTCACGGTCGTCAGGGTGTTGAAGCTCACCCGGTGCCTCCGAAGCCGCTCGATCCCCTCCATGGCCTCGCCGAACGATCCCCCGCCCGGCCCTGTCCGGTAGACGTCGTGCAGTTCCCTTGGGCCGTCGAGGCTGACGCCCAGCAAAAACCCGTTTTCCGAGAAGAAGCGGCACCACTCGTCGTCCAGGAGCGTGGCGTTGGTCTGCAGCGTGTTGACGACCTTCCGGTCCTGCCCGTACCGCCTTTCCAGCTCCATCGCCTTCCGGAAGAACCCGACTCCCGCCAGGGTCGGCTCGCCTCCATGCCAGGCGAACTCGACGGTCGCGTCCCTGCCGTTGATCTCGAGGTTCTGCCGGACATAAGCCTCGAGGACCGTTTCGGTCATCCGTGGATTTTCCTGGCGGAGAAGTCCCTGCTTGTCCGCGTAATAGCAGTACTTGCATTCCAGGTTGCAGTGTCCGCTGACGACCTTCGCCATGACGGCGAAGGTCCGGGTTTCATTCCCGGCCATCGTTCCCTTTCCGGGTTCGGACGCCTGCCAGCAGCGCCCCGAGCGGCAGCAGGAGGAGCAGTCCGGCCGCGGAAGCCGTTCCCGCATCGCAGCCGCTCCTGTCGCCGTTTTCATCGTCAATCACCAGGGGTTCACCCGTGTAGGCCTCTATCGCCTCGATGACCTCCGAACCGTCGTCATGGCCGATTTCCCGGTCGATCAGGCCGTTCAGCATGGAATTGAGCCTCGTGATCAAAAGCGCGTTTGAGACGGGATCGTTAGCCAGGTTGTTCATTTCCTCCGGGTCCTCCTGGAGGTCGTAAAGCTCGATGTCGTTGTCCCTCAGGAGCTCGTAGAGGTTCCGGGGCTTGTTGAAATCGGCGGAGAAATACCGCGCGAACTTGTACCTCTCGGTGATGATCGCCCTGACGAACCCGCGGACATCGGTGTCGAAGGTATAGACGATGTGTCCCTCCGGGCCGAGGCTGCCCTGGGCCATGGTCATGGAGATCATCTCGAAGCAGAACAGGGCCGCGTCGCGCACCGATTCCGCTTTCCCGTCCACCAGTTCCATGAGGTTTTTCCCGCAGAGCCCGTGGGTGATGGCGGCCTTCCGCGAGGGGCTGATGTTCGTCATGTGGACGAATGTCGGCGCAAGGTCGATATGGCTCGTCACCGACGAAACGGACCGCCCTCCGGGAACTTCCGGGTGGACGATGACGAGGGGGACGTGGATGTTGTCCTCGTAGATGAATCCTCCCTTGCCCTTGAGGTTGTGGGCGCCCCCCATCTCCCCGTGGTCGGCCGTGAAGACGACGATGGTGTTGTCCAGCATGCCGAGGTCGACGAGCGATTGCAGGATGTTCCCGAGGTGGTTGTCGCTGTCCTGGATGCAGTTGAAATAGAAGTCCCGGAAGTCCTTCCAGCCTTCGGCCGTCGTGACGGAGCCGGTCTGCCTCTCCCACCGGGCCTTGTAGGCCCCGATGGCGGCGGGCAGCGTGCCGTCGTGCAGGTCCTGGTTCCAGGAACCCGGGATCTCGACATCGTAGGATTTCCGGTAAAGCTCGTCGTCCGGCGGGCCGCCCACCTCGACCATCCCATGGAACGTCGGGTCGGTGTTGTAGTACATCACGTCGTGGGGGTTGATCAGGTTGACGGCGAGGAAGAAGGACTGGCCGGCCGAGTTCCTTTCAACTCCCTTGTTCTGAAGCCAATCGGCCGCTGCGCCCTCGATTTCCCCGTCACGCTCGTACCCTTCGTGCATCGTGCCGACATAGTCGCCGGAAACGTTCCAGTCCGCGAAACCGTAGCCCTCCAGGTCCGTCAGGGGGTCCTCGTCGTCATCCCCGAGGATGCTGGCGTTTCCCATGTGCAGCTTGCCCTTGTAGGCGGTGTAGTAGCCTGCCGAGCGCATCCTGTCGCCGACGGTCGTGAGCTCCTCGGAAAGGGCCCCCTGCCAGTCGAAGTCCGTGTTGTCGATCAGCTTCGTGTCGGTGATGTGGGTTCCCGTGTAGATGACGGACCGGGAGGAGGTGGACATGGTGGCGCAGGCGTAATGCTTTTCGAACGTCGTGCCGAGCTCCGCCAGGAGTTGCCGCGCCTCGTAGGCCGAGCCTTCCGGGAATTGCTGGAAATGGTGCTCCTGGTCGGTGATGATGAAGACGATGTTGTAGTTGCCGTCAGCGTTCAGCCTTGGCGTGCGTTCCAGGGTCCCGGCGACGGAAAACCCTTTCGCCTCGGCAGCCGCCCCGCACGAAGGGGCAAGCATGGACAGGGCCACGGTCGTCGCCACGAGTTTCTTCCTGATCGGCATCGTTTGATTCCTCCCCACTGCAAGATGGTTGCGAACCGGGACGGTGGATCCTGGACAGGAGTGGAATAGGATACGTCTAATAGATTAATATTGAAAATAAGTTTATGGAAAACCTATTAAAGATTCTAGCCAATATAAGGGAGAATACAAGATGACATCGCTTGCCCTTGCTCTGGTCCTCTCCTCGGCTCTCCTGCACGCATCCTGGAACCTGGTCCTGAAAAAGGCCGGGGGAGGCCCGGAATTCACGTGGCTCTTCTCCGTGGTCGCCCTTGCCCTTTTTTTCCCCGCAGCCATCCTGTCCTTTCCAGGCATTGAGGCGCTGACGCCGGCCGTTCTCGGGATCATCGCGGCTTCCTCCCTTTGCGAGACGGGCTACTACCTTGCCCTCCAGGGGGCTTACATAAAGGCGGACCTATCGGTCGTCTATCCCATCGCCCGTGGCACCGGGCCCCTGCTTGCCGTCTTCCTCGCGAGCCCCATCCTGGGAGAAACGCTGGGCCCCGGAGTGGTTTTCGGAACGATCCTGGTCCTTTCCGGCAGCCTGTTCCTGGCCTCGCGAAAGAACCTGCCCAACGCCTTACCCCATGCTGGGGGGATCGTCCTCGGCCTGCTTGCCGGGATCTTCATCTCCGGCTACACGCTGGTCGACAAGGCAGCCGTGTCGATGTTCCGCCTGCCGCCGATTTTCTACTTCTGGGCGGTCCTCTTTTTCCAGGTCCTGTTGCTCACTCCCTTGGCCGCGACCCGGCGGGAGGCCCTGCGGGAGGCCTGGGTTCACCGGCGCAGGGAAGCCCTCGCGATCGGGGTCCTCTGCCCTTTGGCTTACATCCTGGTCCTCTGGGCCCTCACTTTCACCCCCGTCAGCCGGATCGCCCCCAGCCGGGAAATCGGTATCGTCTTCGGTGCGTTCTTCGGGTCCCGCTTCCTGGGGGAAAAAGGGTTTCGTGGCCGCCTGCTGGCTTCCGCCGCGGTCTTCGCGGGAGTCCTCTTGCTGGCTGCCAATTGACGAAAGGAGAGGGTAAAACCTGCCGGACACGGTTACGAGGCTCTTCTTCCCAACCAGGGAGAAGAGCCTTTTTCGTTTTCGCTGCCCTGAAGCGAACTCGGGGAGGATTCCCTTGTTGCCTAAAATAAATATTAATAGGAGCAAAGTGGTTGTTTATTTGTTTTGTGAAATATAACATTATCGTTGTTTTTCTTGTTTTTCCTTGACAGGGTTGTTGCACCCGAATAAACTTGAACCTATCAGACGAAACTCTTCATCTAAAGAGACGTCTTTGTGGATCGGTATTCCGATAAATTGAATGTGGTGCCGGAGGAGGGGGATGCATGAACGAGGAGAGTTCGGGAGTGCTGCGTTTCGCGACAAAAATAACGGAGTTGGCTCTCTATGCCCTCATGTTGATCATCACGGTTCTCGTTTTCGTCCAGGTCATTCTCAGGTATGTCCTCAGGGCGCCCCTGATGGGAATCGAGGAACTCCTGTTTTTCCCGACGGTCTGGCTCTACATGCTGGGAGGCGTAAACGCCTCGGCCCAGGGGACGCAGATCGTCTGCCGCGTGCTGGAGGTTTTCTTCAAGAGCCGAAAGTCGATCCTTTTTGTCCGCACGGCGGGGTCCGTGATCTCGGTCGTGGTCGCCGCATGGCTCACGTACTGGGGGTACGACTACCTGCGCTACGCCCTCAGGGTCACAAGGGTCAGCGCCACGCTTTATATCCCCCTCATCTACGCGGAATGCGCCGTCTTCGTTGGGCTTGTCCTCATGACGTTTTACACGGGGCTCGAGGCGAAGAACTACTGGGGACTTTTCAACAAGAGCGAAGACGAGCTGAAAGCCGTCATCACGACCGAGAAGGATTAAGGGGGACTGATTCATGGAAATCACGACACTGGTCACGATTACCCTGATCCTCCTGGTTTTCCTGTTGACGATGGGGGTCCCCCTCCCCTTCTGCTTTGGCGGGGCCCTCATGTTCATGAACCTGGCGGGCGGAGAATCCATGAAGGGAATGATGTTCTGGGGATTGAACCAGATCACGAACCCGGTGATTCTTTGCGTGCCGCTTTTCATTTTCGCGGGCTCGCTCATGAGCGCGAGCGGAATCGCCAAGTCACTGCTGGATTTCGTCAATGTCTTCGTGGGCCGGGTTAGAGGGGGCCTGGGTGTCGTGGCGGCGGTCAGCTGCGCGATCATCGGGGCCATATCGGGCAGCGGCTTCACGGGCGTGGCTGCCACCGGTCCCATCCTCATCCCCCGCATGGAACAGGAGGGCTATCCCAGGGGCTATGCCACAGCGCTGGTGACCGACTCCTCGATCCTCGGGCTTTTGATCCCCCCGAGCGTCACAATGATCATCTACGGATGGGTGACCGAGACCTCCATCCTGGCCTGTTTCCTTTCCACTGTCGGTCCGGGAATCCTGGTGACGGTCCTTTTTTCCATCATCAACCTGGTCTGGGCGCGGAAATTCCCGCTTGTCCTGGAGGCTGAAGTCCACGGCATGGAGCGTCTCAAGCTGATGCTGGACCGCGGCTGGAAAGCCCTGCCGGCCCTGGCGATGCCGTTCATCATCCTCGGCGGCATCTACGGCGGCGTCATGACGCCGACAGAGGCGGCGGCTGTCGCAGCAATCTACGCCATCCCGGTTGGGTTCTTCGTCTACAAGGGACTCGACCGGAAAGGTTTCTTTTTCATTGCCAAGGAGGCAGCAACGGCGGTCGGTTCGATCATGGTCATGATCCTGTTCTGCCTGATGCTCAGCCAGGTCCTTGTGCTGGAGCAGGTTCCGCAGGCCATCGTCAAGATGATGTTCGGCATCACCCAGAGCAAGGTTCTCCTCCTCATCCTCATCAACCTTCTCCTGTTCGTCGTGGCATGATCGTCAACGACCTCACGGGCATCATCCTCACGGCCCCGCTGCTCCTGCCTCTCGTGGTGGCCATGGGAATCCACCCCATCCACTTCGGTGCCATCATCGGGGTGAACCTGGCTATGGGGGGTGTGACGCCTCCCTACGCCAGCATCCTCTACCTGGGCATGCGCATCGGGAAGGTGGAGTTCCTGGACATCCTCAGGCCCGCCATGACTTTCCTGATCCTGGGTTACGTCCCGGTGGTGTTCCTGACGACTTTCTGGCCCGACTTGTCCATGTGGCTGCCGAGGGTCATGGGTTTCGTTCGCTGATTGCAGGAGGGAAAAGCCATGGGTAAGGCCGGAAGCCTGCCAGGCCTCTTCGGCAGTCCAGTTGCCTCGGCGGTAGTTTCGATTTCGTGTAGGCATATCCTGTAACGGAACGGCAACACCAAATCACTGGAGGAGGGATTGAGAATGAAGAGATGGGTTTACGGGTTCATGGTACTTGCCCTTGTGGCGGGGCTGGTCGCTGCGTTGCCGTTCCCGGCGGAGGCGAAGGACTTCAACTTCAAGATCTCGCATATTCGCCCTGCGGATACGGCGATCGACCTGGACGTCAAGTGGCTCGATGCGGAGCTGCAGAAAGCTTCCAACGGCCGCATCAAGCTGTCGATCTTCCCCGCAGGACAGCTCGGGGACTACACGGTCGTACAGGAACGGGTCGGTGTCGGAGCCGTCGACATGGCGGTCCAGCCCATGGGAGCAGCCTCCGACAAGCGCATGCTCGTTTCCAGCTTCCCCTACCTGGCCGATAGCTGGGCCTCCGCCCGGAAGATCTACGTCACGGGCAGCCCGCTGATGAAAGAGGTCGGGGTTCTCCTGGAAAAGCAGAACATCAAGCTGGTCGCCGTCTGGCCGGTGTACTTCGGAGGCGTCGCCCTGAAGAAGATGCCCGCGGCTCCAATGGACCCGAACGTGGCGCAGAACGTCAAGGTCCGCGTTCCCCCCATCAAGTCCTACCAGGTCATGGCTGAAGCCTTCGGGTACCAGGCGACGCCGCTGCCCTTCTCCGAGACCTTCACTGCGGTCCAGACGGGCATCGTCGACGGGGCCATCGGGGCCGGAGCGGAAGGCTACTACGCGAACTTCAGGGACGTCATCAAGTACTACCTGCCGATCAACACCCACTTCGAGCAGTGGTACCTGGTCATGAACCTCGACCTGTGGAAGTCCCTGCCGAAGGCTGACCAGGAGGTCATGACGAAAGTGACGCAGGCTTGGGAGAAGCGCCGCTGGGCGGCCGCCGAGAAAGACCAGGCCTACAACGAGAAGCGCCTCGCGGAGTACGGCATCAAGGTCCTGAGGCCGACCATCAACCAGATCGCGGCCTTCACGAAGAAGGCCCGCAGCACCGTGTGGCCGCAGATCAAGGGAGACGTCGGGGCGGCATACTTCGACAACCTGCTGAAAGAGATGAACATCAAGCAGTAGGGGCAACGAGAAGAAAGCGGGGGGGCGGGGAAACCCGCCCCCCCGGATTAACAGGCTTTGGGCCTAGGGATTGCGCGGAATGGCAATCATCAGCGCGATGCACTTGTCGGGGCCCAGCGCCCGCCCGCCGTGGGAAATGGTTGCGTCGACGAAGAGGCAGTCGCCGGGTTCCAGTTCATACCGGTTCTCACCGCAGAAAAATTCCAGCCGTCCCTGGAGGATGTAGAGGAATTCTTCCCCTTCGTAGTTGAACCCGGGCGAAGTGCGGGGCGGATTCGGGAGCGGTTCGTAGGTCAACAGGAAGGGGCTCCAGGCCTTGTTGGGCCAGTTGGAACCGAGAGACTCGAAATGGTATCCGTGCGGTGTCTTGCGATGGGGGGCAGGTTTCTTTTCATCCTTGCGCACGAGCACGAAGTGGACGTCTTCTCCTTCCTTGAGCAGTTCGCTCAAGGGGATTCCAAGCGTTCGTGCCACCTTGATATAGGTGGAGATCGAAGAAGTCACCTTGCCGTTCTCGATCTTGGAAGCCAGGGCCTTGGAAATCCCGGCTTCGTAGGCAAGGGTCTCCAGGGTCATGCGTGCATTGAGCCGCAAGTTCCGGACCCGTCGACCGATGATGAACTCCATGTTCTTTCCTTCGATGTCATCCGTGTTGTTATCTTGAAAAATAGGCATTGAACGGGCCTCCATTCCTAGAGGAAGTTTAACATATTAGGCCATTGTGGCGAGTGAAGAGGTGATCCCCTTGGAAGATTTCATTTTGAGACGAATTCGCATCAGCCAGGTGGAACTGGGCAGCAAGACCGAGATCAAGGACGGCTGCCTTTTTGTCGATGCCGAGGGTTTGTCTCGGGTCCTTTGCGAGGACAAGCAGATCCGGAGGGTGGATATCCGCCTGGCCAGGCCCGGGGAAAGCGTTCGCATCGTTCCCGTGAAGGATGTGATCGAGCCACGTGCGAAAGTATCCGGAGGCCGGGAGACCTTCCCGGGCGTGTTCTCGGATCCCGACGTCTCCGCCGGGGAAGGGATCACGGTTGTCCTTGACGGGGTTTGCGTGGTGACGACCGGGAAAATGGTGAACTTCCAGGAAGGCCTGGTCGACATGTCGGGCCTGGGAGCGGAGTTTTCGACCTTTTCGAGGAAATACAACGTGGTTCTCGTGATCGAGCCGGTGGAAGGCCTGGGAAAGCACGAACACGAAAGGGCCGTCCGGCTGGCAGGGCTGAAAGCCGCAAGCATCCTGGGGGAAGCGGGCCGGGAGGTCCGCTGGGACGAGGAAACGAGGATCCCCCGGAGGACCCTGCCGGACCTTCTTGAATCCCATACCGGGTTGCCCCGGGTGGTCTACGTCTGCCAGGTGATCGCCGAAGGGCTGCTGCACGACAGCTACATCTACGGCCTCAACGCACAGGGCTGCCTGCCGGTCTGGATGCTTCCCGGCGAAGTCATGGACGGCTCCCTCGTCAGCGGCAACTGCGCCGCCCCGTGCCACAAGCACTCGACCTACCACCACCAGAACAATCCCATCGTGGAAGACCTTCTGAAGGAGCACGGGAAAACCCTGAACTTCCTGGGCGTCCTCGTCACGCCGGTGAAAACCGCCCTCGTCGAGAAGGTCCGCATGTGCACCCAGGCCCTGAAGATGGTCCGCCTCATGGGAGCCCACGGGGTCATCCTTTCCGAGGACGGGGGAGGCAACCCCGAGAACGACCTCATGCTCCTGGACCGCCTCCTGGAAAAGGAAGGGATCCGGACGGTCCTGGTCACGGACGAATACGCCGGGTCCGACGGAGCCTCGCCGGGGCTGGCGGACAGCACGCCGGAGGCCGATGCCGTCGTCACCAACGGCAACGGCAACCAGAGGGTCATCCTGCCGCCCATGGCAACAACGATCGGCTACCCGGAGTGCATCGACCGGATCACCGGGGGGCACGCGGGCAGCCTCAGGCCGGACGGCTCGGTGGACATGGAGATTGCCGGGATCATGGGCTCCACGAACGAGCTCGGCCTGGAAAACCTGATGACCGTGGCCATGTGAGAGAGAGGGAATAAAGATGAAAACCATCCGCGCGGTCCATTACATCAACCAGTTTTTCGGCCAGGTCGGCGGCGAGGACATGGCCAACGTCCCCCCGAAGGTAGTCGAGGGGCCCGTTGGGTTCGGCGCCACGATCCCGGCCCTCTCCGGAGGGCGGATCGAGATTGCCAGGACCGTCGTGTGCGGCGACAACTACGCGGCGGAAAACCTGGAAGAACTGCAGAAAACGGTCCTGGAATGGGTGCGTGAGGCGGCTCCCGACCTGTTCATCGCCGGCCCGGCCTTCGGTGCGGGCCGTTACGGTACCGCCTGCGGCGTCCTCTGCGGCGCCGTGCAGACGAAACTGGGAATCCCCGCGATTACCGGCATGCACCCGGTCAACCCCGGCTACGAACTCGCCGGGCGGGACGTCTACGTTATCAGGGCGAAGGACTCCGCCCAGGACCTGAGACGGGTGCTTCCCCTCATGCTGGCCCTGGGGCAGAAGCTCGTGGACGGAGCGCCCGTGGGGCGGCCCGAAGAGGAGGGCTACCTGCTCAGGGGCGTGCGGGTCAACGTCCGGGCCCCGAAGCGGGGTTCCGCCCGGGCGGTCGAAATGCTCCTGAAAAAGATGGCAGGAGAGTCTTTCGAGACGGAGCTTCCCATGCCGACCTACGACCGCGTTGCGCCGGCCAGGCAGGTCCTGGACATGGCAAGCGCGGTGATCGCCATCGGGACGGAAGGGGGCATCGTCCCGCGGGGCAACCCGGACCGCATCGAGGCCCACAACGCCTCCAAGTGGTGCCGCTACTCGATCGAGGGGCTCGAACGGCTGCAGAAGGGCGATTTCGAGGTCGCCCACGGCGGGTACGATCCCGTGGCCGCCAACGAGGACCCGAACCGGGTGCTGCCGCTGGATGGCGCGCGCATGCTGGAGAAGGAAAAGGCCTTCGCGAAGCTCAACGACTGGTACCCGGTCACGGTGGGCAACGTGACCGCCGTGCGGTCGGCGGAGCGCTATGGCCGGGAGATGGGCGAAGCCCTGATCGCAGCCGGCGTGGAGGGCGTGATCCTGACCTCCACCTGAGGAACCGGGACGCGTTGCGGTGCAACGCTGGCCCGTGAAATCGAGCGGACGGGGCTTCCCGCGGTTCTCATCACCGCCATCCCGCCCATCGCGTTGACGGTCGGGGCCAACCGGATCGTCCGGGGGATCGCCATTCCCCATCCCGTGGGAGACCCGAAGGAGGAGCCCGCCGCGGAACTCGAGCTCCGGAAGGAGCTGTTGATGAAGGCGCTGAAGGCCCTCTCGACGCCGATCACCGAGCAGACCCTGTTCTCATGAAAGCCGGCAGGACGATCCTGACGAACAATCCCAGGGTAAGGGAGGCCTTCCCGGGTTCCGAATGGGTGGAAGGCACTGCCGCGGATGTCGCCAGGAAGGCGCGGGACAAGGTCCACGTGGGGTGGCGGCTGAAAACCCATCCCCTGGCCGGGAGCATCCGCCTCCTGCGGAGCCCCTGCCGGAGCCTGGTCCTGGAAGAGGGGGGGACCGTCCCGGACGGCGGCGAGGTTCTCATGATCGAAGAAGCCGTCCGGCGCCTGGAGAAACAGGACCTGGCGGATAACTGCCCCGAAAGCGCGGAGGATTACGGCCTCATCGACCTGGACCTGCTTTGCAGGGCGGTGAAAGGCCTCGAAAACTGACAGGCGAATCGAAAAATAGCGAGGGAGGGAAAAGGATGGACAGCATGCCAAGGTTTGCGGTCATGGGCAGCGGAAACGGGGCCCGTGCCTTTTGCGGGCAGATTGCCGCGCTGGGGATGCCGGTGAGGATGTTCGAACCCCTGGAAGCGACGGCGGATTTCCTGAAGCTGGAAAAGGAGAGGGAAATCTTCCTCGAAGGCGATATCAAGGTTCACGGCCGCCTGGATGCCGTCACCATGGACCCGGCCGAAGCGATGAAGGATGCCGACGTCGTGCTTGTCGTCGTGCCTTCCTTCGCCCACCCTTCCATCTTTTCCCGCATGATCCCCCACCTCAAGGACGGCACTCACGTCGTCATCGTGCCGGGCAACTACGGAGGGCTGCTGCTGAAGAAAATGATGGCCGAAGCCGGCTGCAACGTCCGCGTCGCGATCTCCGAAACGGCTACGCTGCCTTATGCCTGCCGGATCAGCGCCTATAACACGGTCCAGATCTACAAGAAGAAGTTCAGGGTCAAGCTGGCGACTTCCCCGGCGGACCAGAACGCTCCCGCGCTGGGGATCATGAACAGGATCTTCGGAGGCCTGGTGGAATTCTTCCACGCGAAGAACCTTATCGAAGTGGCCCTGGAAAACGCGAACTACACCCTCCACCCGCTGCCCATCCTGCTCAACTACGGTGCCATCGAGATGCACGGGCCGACCTTCCGCCACTACATGGACGGCATCACCCCCATCATCTCGGAAAAAGTCGAGGCCATGGACGCGGAAAGGGTGGCGATCGGGAAAGCCCTGGGCCTGGACCTGGTGCCCGCCATGACCCAGCTCAAGATGTACTACGGCGAAAACGAAGCCAAAACGATCTACGAGTACGTCAACAGCCCGGACAGCCCCTACGTGGACATCGTCGGGCACAGCGTGAAGAGCCGCTACCTGACCGAGGACGTTCCCGGGCTTCTCGTCCCGGCAATCCACCTGGCGCGCCTTGCCGGAACGGATGCCCCGATCGCAAAGCTGGTGGTCGACCTGGCCTCGTTCCTGCACGGGACGGACTACATGAAAAACGGGATGTCCCCCGAAAAGCTGGGGCTCGGGGGGAAAACCCTCGAAGAAATCATCCGGGTCGCCTCGTAGGAAAAGGGGGGAAACCGAATGGCGCTATTACTCACCCGCGGAGAACTGGAATCCCTGGTTTCGACGACCGAAGTCATCGAGGCCGTGGAAAGGACCTTCGATGGACTGGGCAAGGGAACGGTGATCAACCCCACGAAAGTCCACCTGAACCTGGGCGACCAGTCCGAGTGGCCGCCCTACCACGCCGGGATGAACGCGATGCCGGCCTACGTCGGCTGGCTCGACGTGGCAGGGCTGAAGTGGGTTGGGGGCTGGCAGGACAACATGGCCAGGGGGCTTCCCTACATCCGGGGGATGATCCTTCTCGTGAAGCCGGCGGACGGGGAAGTGCTGGCGGTGATGGACGGGGCATGGATCACCAACAGCCGGACCGGGGCCCAGAGTGCCGTTGCCCTCAAGCACCTGGCGAAGGAAGGCCCCCTGGCCGTCGGGCTCTTCGGGGCGGGTGCCCAGGGCCATTCCCAGGCGGTGGCGCTTGCGGCCGGGCTGCCCCTGAAGGAACTGAAGATCTATGACATCCGGCCGGAAGCCGCCCGGTCCCTGGCCGAAAGGATGGAATCCCTCCTTCCCGGCAGGGTGCGGGCTGTCTCCACGCCGGCCGAGGCCGCTGATTCGGATGCCGTCGTTTCGGTGACCCACTCGCGGGACAAGTTCCTGAAACTGGAAGAGATACGCCCCGGGACCACCGTGTGCGCCCTGGGTTCCTACACGGAATGCGCCGACGACCTCATCCTTGGAGTGGACCGGATTATCGTCGACCACGTGGAGCAGTGCCTGCACAGGGGAGCCCTGAAGGAAGTGGTGGAGAGGGGAAGCCTGGCCGAGGACGATATCTGCGCCACGCTCGGCGAAGTGGTGGCCGGGCTCAAGCCCGGGAGGACCTCGCAGGAGGAACGGATCCTGTGCGTCCCCATCGGCACGGGCTGCATGGACGTGGCCGTGGCAGGGCTCGCCTACAAAAAAGCCCTCCAGTCCGGGAAAGGGACCTCGTTCGCGTTCGATTGAGCATCGACTGGTAGAAGGGCCTCCCGCCAGGGAGGCTTTTTTTTGCACGGGGGCTTTCCCGCAAGGGGAGGCCCCTTTTGGTTTATTTCAAAAAACCAAATTGACAGAAGTTAAACGGTTATATATATTATGTCTGACATATGATGAGGAGGCCCGGCCATGTTTAACCGGATCCAGCAAGTCGAAAAAAAGACTTCATTTGTGGTCAAGCAGATCCTTTCCCTGATCGAAAGCGGAGAGCTCAACGGCCAGGAGCGGTTTCCGAACGAGATCGATATCGCGAGCGCCATCGGAGTGAGCCGTTCGGTCATCCGCGAGGCCATGTCCGCCCTCGAGATGATGGAAGTTATCGAGCGGAGGCCCGGGGACGGCACCTACCTGAAAAGCGGGGCCAATCCCGTCATCAACCTGGAGATGCACCGGAAGCTGATGGGATCCCTGGAGGAAATCGAGACGGCCGAGGGGTCGTTCGATTCATTCGAGGCGAGGGTCATCATCGAGCCCAGCATCGCGGAACTTGCGGCGAGGCGCGCCCAGCCCGAGGATATCGCAGAACTGGAACGGATTTACCTGGAACTCGAGTCCAGCTGCAAATCCCTGGATTTCGAGCGGTATCACGCCTTCGACAAGAAATTCCACATCCAGCTGGCGAAGACCACCCAGAACCATGCGCTTGTGAGGATCCTCGAAGGATTGCTCGAGGAGATCAAGATCGACTACTGGAACTCGGACCGCATCTGGCCCAAGGAGGCCGAGCTCCAAAAGAGCCTCGGGGAGCACGCCAGGATACTGGAAACAGTGAGAAGCGGAGACTCGATGGCCGTGAGCGTGGAACTGCAGCGGCATTTCGACACGGCCTTGAACAACATGAAGTAGAGAGGGAGGTCTTTTCGATGGGAAAAAAGCCTTCGCTGCTGGTCACCGGGGGGAGAATCTGGACAGGTGTAAAGGGTGCGCCTTTCGCGGAGGCGCTCCTGGTACGGGGTTCAAAGATTGTTGCGATCGGGACGAAGAAAGAAGTCACCGGTAGAGCGAAGATGAAAAACACCATCACCCTGGAACTCGGGGGCAACCTGCTCCTTCCGGGCCTGACTGATTCGCATATCCACCTGGAGGCCTTCGCCAAGCAGAAAAACGCGGTGGACCTGTTCGGCCTCAAGTCGAAGCGGGAATTCCTGGACAAGATCCGGGAGAAGGCGCTCCAATCCGGGCCCGGCGACTGGATTTACGGATGCCGCTTCAACGAAACCACCTGGGATGTTCCCGCGGTTCCCAATCGTGCGGACCTCGATTCCCTGGACATCCCGAACCCGGTCCTGGTCATGAGGATCTGTGCCCACGTGAACGTTGCCAACACGAGAGCCATGGTCCTGGCTGGGCTTGACCCTGAAGGACCCCTTTCCTTGGGCATCCTTAACGAAGAAGCCGCCTTCCCGATCCTCGAGGTGAAGGAGAAGGCCGAACGTGACCCCGAGAGGCAGGAGGAGTTGATCCGCAAGGCCTGCAGCGATCTCGCCGAGTGCGGCATCACCTCCGCGCACATCTGCGGCGCGGCCTACTACGGCATGGAGGAGGACCTAAGTTTCTACCAGTCCCTCCATTCGAAACAGACCCTTCCCGTCCGGGTGATTTCCTACCATGACGAGATCCCGAACCTCAAGATCAAAAGCGGGTTCGGCGACGACTGGGTCGCCTACGGCGGCTACAAGACCTTCCTGGACGGATCCCTGGGGGGCCGAACCGCCGCCCTGACGAAGGACTACAGTGACGCTCCCGGGGTGAAGGGAGTGCTGAACCACAAGGACGAGGAACTCCTCTCCAGCCTGGAGGAAGTGACGCTCCGGGGAATCCAGTCCCAGATCCACGCGATCGGGGACGCAGCCCTCGACCAGGCCCTGGAAACCATCGGCAAGGTGCAGGAAAAATTCGGAAAGCCCGAACTCCCCTTCCGGGTCAATCACGCGATCGTCTGTCGTCCCGACCAGCTGGAAAAGATCAGGGCCCTTGGAATCGCCATCGACATCCAGCCAGTCCAGGCCTTCAGCGACCGGCATATGGCGCCGACCCGGCTGGGTGCCGAACGCATCGCCACGTGCTACGTCTACCGGGACATGGCCGACGCGGGGGTTCCCATGCTGTCCTCCAGCGACAGCCCCGTGGAGGACATCAACCCCTGGGACGGCATCTGGGCAGGCGTGATGCGGCGCGACGGCGACGAGTACCTCTGCTGTTTCCCTGGGAGGGAACAGCGCCTCACCCTCCAGGAAATGCTCGAGACCTACATCGTCACGCCGCAGGAAGTTACGGGCAGGGGTTCCAGGCTCGGGAAACTCGCGGAAGGCTACCTGGCGGACTTCACGATCCTGGATTGCGACCCCTTCGGAATCCCGGCGGAAGACCTGAAGAAGGTGCGATCGACGCACACTGTCGTCGGCGGCAGGCTTTCCTGCGGCAAGATCGAGGGATGGCCCTCGATCGGCGGATGAGGGTGGCTTGATGAAGTTCCTTCGCCTGCTTGACGACAAGCTCGAAGAAGTTTTCCTCGTCGCGAGCCTGGTGGTCACCGTCACCCTGGTCTTCGCCCAGATCATCATGAGGTACGTCGTGGGGCAGTCCCTCTACTGGAGCGAGGAGCTCGCGCGCTACATCTTCCTCTGGCAGATCTGGGTGGGAACCAGCTTCGCCGTGAAGTACTCCTCCCACATCCGGGTCGAGTTCCTCAGGAACCTGCTAAGCGAGAAAAAACAGCTCATCCTCGATTTCGTCGTGCAGGTGATCTGGCTGGCCTTCGTCGTCTTCCTCACCTACAAGTCTGGCATCCTGGTCAGGATGCTCTTCGGCAGGGGCCAGCTCACGCCGGCCCTCCGCATTCCCGTGGCCTACGCCTACCTGTCCGTCCCCGTGGGATGCGCCCTGATGACCTTCAGGCTCCTGCAGGCCATGGCGGCCAAGTTAAGGGCGATAAGGGGGAGTGCCTGATGCTGCTCCTCCTCTTCGGGCTGCTCTTCCTCCTGCTTTCGATCAGCGTCCCCATCGGGATCGCCCTCGGGGCCGCCACTGCCCTCACGATCGCCCTCACCACCAACCTCAACCTCCTCTTCGTCGCGCAAAACGCCTTCGCTGCCCTGGACTCCTTCCCCCTCATGGCCATCCCCTTCTTCGTCCTGGCGGGAAACCTCATGATGTACGGAGGGATTTCCAGGCGCCTGCTGGACGTGGCCGATACCCTCGTGGGGCACCTGACGGGGGGCCTGGGAGCGGTGACGACCCTGGCCTGCATGTTCTTCGCGGCCATCTCAGGATCGGGCCCGGCCACGGTTTCCGCCATCGGCTCCTTCATGATCCCCTCGATGAAGGAGAAGAAGTACGACGGCGGTTACGCGGCGGCCATCACCGCCGCGGCCGGTTCCATCGGGGTCATCATCCCGCCCAGCATCCCCTTCGTCATCTTCGGGGTCGTCACGGGGGCTTCCGTCGGCAACCTCTTCCTGGCGGGGATCCTGCCGGGGATCCTGATCGGCGTGTGCCTCATGCTCGCCAACTATTACATCGCGAGAAAGCACGGCTTCAAGGGCAAGAGCGAAAAATCGACTGCAAAGGAAGTGGGGGTCGCCTTCAAGGATGCCTTCTGGGCCCTGATGGTTCCCGTGGTCATCCTGGGCGGGATCTACGCGGGCATCTTCACCCCGACCGAGGCTGCGGTCGTCGGTGTGGTTTATGCCCTCTTCGTGGGCAGGTTCATTTACAAGGAACTGGGGTTCAAGGAGATCTACGGGGCGTTCAGGGACACGATGCTCCTCAACGGGGCCACCACCTTCATGCTCGGCCTTTCGGCCTCCTTCGCCTACCTCCTGACGATGAAGCAGGTTCCCGTGATCGTGGCGACGAACATCCTGTCCTTCTCATCCAACCCCATCGTCATCCTGCTGCTCATCAACCTGATGCTCCTGGTGGTGGGCTGCTTCATCGACAACATTTCCTCGATGGTCATCCTCGCGCCGATCCTGCTGCCCATCATGCTCAAGATCGGCGTGGACCCTGTTCATTTCGGCGTTTTCATGACGGTTAACCTGGCGATCGGTTTCGTCACCCCGCCCTACGGCGCCAACCTCTTCATCGCCTCCGCCGTGGCCCGGGAACCCATGGACGCGATCATCAAGTACGTCTGGCCGCTGATCTTCGCCATGATTTTCTCCCTGGCGCTGATCACCTACCTCCCCTGGATTTCCCTGGCCATCCCGAAGCTGCTGGGTGTCATGTAGAGAGTAGGAAAGGAGGAGCGACATGGCGAAATTCAAGGTGGGTATCTACAGTCTGCTCAACGACAAGGATTGCAGGATCGAAGAAGACGTCTTCCGGGGGCACGACATCGAGATCGTCAACGGGCGCTACGGCCATGACGAGGATTTCCAGGACATGATCACCTACGTCGACGGCCTGATCATCGCCAACACCATGATCGACGGTCCCGTGATCGAGAAGATGAAGAACTGCAGGGTCGTGGGCCGGCACGGTTCGGGCGTCGACAACTTCGACCTTGGGAAGGCCGCGGAAAAGGGAATCGCGATCTGCAACGTCCCCATGTTCTGCATCGACGAGGTCTCCGACCACGCGCTGACCTTCGCGCTGGTCCTGGCCCGGAACATGCACCTCTATTCCCTGCACGTCAAGAGCGGGGCCTGGGACATCGACCGCCTGCCCCCGCCCAAGAAAGTCAACACCATGACCCTGGGCCTGGCGGGTTTCGGCACGATCGCCCGCCTGGTGGCGAAGAAAGGCAAGGCCATCTTCGGCGAGATCGTGGCCTACGACCCCTTCATGGACGGCAAGAAGGCCGAGGAACTCGGCGTCCGGCCAGTGGCAACCCTGTCCGAACTGGCTGCGGCCTCCGACGTCGTCTCGATCCACATCCCGCTCTCCGAGAAGACCTTCCACCTGTTCGACAAGGACTTTTTCTCCCGGATGAAGAAGACCGCCTTCATCGTCAACACCGCCAGGGGATCCCTGATCAACTCGAAGGACCTCCACGAGGCCCTCGTCAACGGAACGATCGCCGGTGCGGCCCTGGACGTCATGGAACAGGAACCGCCCGACATGAACGACCCGCTCTTCAAGCTGGACAACGTCTTCTTCACGCCGCACTCCGCGTGGTTCTCCGACCAGGCCCTTTACCAGGACCGTTACGTGGCCGCCGAGAATGTCCGCAGGGTCCTGTTGGGGCTCGAACCCCTGAGCCGGGTCAACTGAGTCGGAAAAGGGAGGGATGCGGATGTTCCAGGTGACTGAAAAGATGAAGAAGATCCCCTTCGAAGGGGGAATCCGGGAGGTTCTCGCCGCCGCCGAAAAAATGGAGAGGGAGGGGCGGAAGATCATCCATTTCGAGATCGGCCGGCCGGATTACGACTCCCCCATGGAGGCCAAAAAGGCCGCCGCGGAAGCCGTCATGGGCGACTACGTTCACTATTCGCCCATCCCGGGCCTGAGGGAACTGTGCGAGGGCATCGCCGAGTGGGAAGGCAAAAAGAAGGGGAAGACCTTCAACCCCGACAACCAGATTATCGTCACCTGCGGCGCCGTGGAGGCGGAGATGGTCTCCTTCGTCGCCCTCACCGACCCTGGAGACGAGGTCCTGATCCTCACCCCGTGCTTCCCGGCCTACATGGACCAGGTGGTCCTGGCCGGCGCGGTGCCCGTGACCGTCCCGGTGAACCTCGGCGAGTCCTACGCAATCGATTTCGACCGGCTTGAGAAGGCCGTCACCCCGAAAACCAGGATGATCATCTTCAACTCACCCAACAACCCCACCGGGGCGACGATCTCCGAAGAAGACCTGGACCGGCTTTGCGAGTTCATCGTGAAGCACGACCTCATCGCGATCTCGGACGAGTGCTACGAGGAGTTCCTCTACGAGGGAACGCCGCTGAACATCCTGTCGAGGCCGGGCATGGAGGAGCGGACCATCCTGGCAAACGCCTTCTCGAAGCCCTTCTCCATGACGGGCTGGCGCGTCGGGTATGCCATCACCCCGCCTCATTACTACAAGTACCTTTGCAAGGTCCACCAGCTGTTCACCACCAGCACCTGCACCTTTTCGCAGAAAGGGGCCGTTGAGGCCCTGAAAAGCGGGCAGAGCCAGACGAAGCGGATGATCGAAGATTTCGGCAAGCGCAGGGACGTGGTCCTCGAAGCCCTCGAGCGGTGCGAGGGGATCGCGTGCAATCGGCCGAAGGGCGCCTTCTACGTCTTTCCCTCTATCGAGAAACTGGGAATGACTGCCCTGGAATTCTGCAGCATCATGCTCGAAAAGGAGGGGGTTGCCCTGGTGCCGGGTGACGCGTTCGGCCTGGAGAAACACGTCAGGATCGCCTACACGTGCCCGGTGGAAGCGGTAAGGGAAGGGATGGAGAGATTTGTGCGCTGCTACAACCAACTTTATTCGTCAAAAGAAAAGGAGGGTTCGAAATGAAGAAGATACTCGCTGCAGTCCTGGTTTGCCTCAGCCTGGTGGGATTGTTCTCGGCGGCGGCTTTCGCCGCACAGCCCACCATCATCCGGGTGGCCCACGTGCTGGCCGAGACTCATGCCTCGCACCTTGCCCTGGTGGAATTCAAGAAGTACGTTGAAGAAAAGTCCCAGGGGAAACTGAAGATCGAGCTTTACCCGAACGCCCAGCTGGGAAGCGACCGCCAGGCCCTCGAGGGAGTGGGGCTCGGCACGCTCGAGATGACCATGTGCACCGGGTCGATCCTGTCCGCCCTGGACGAGAAGTTCTCCATCCTCGACCTTCCCTTCCTGTTCAAGACCCGCGAGGCGGCCCACAAGGCCCTCGATGCGGAACTCGGCCAGGACGTCGCGAAGCTGCTGGAGCCGCACAACCTGGTCTGCCTCGGGATCGCCGAGGGCGGCTACCGGAACATCACCAACAGCAAGCGTCCCATCTACAAGCCCGAGGACCTGAAGGGCCTCAAGATCCGGACGATGGAAAACCACATCCACATCGCGGCCTTCCGGTCCTGGGGTGCCAACCCGACCCCGATGGCGTTCGGTGAGCTCTACACCGCCTTGCAGCAGGGGACGGTCGATGCCCAGGAGAACCCGATCTCCATCATCTACACCTCCAAGTTCTACGAAGTCCAGAAGTTCGGGTCACTCACCGGCCACGTGTACGGAACCGTGCCGATCTTCATCAACAAGGCCTTCTTCGACAAGCTCCCGAAGGACCTGCAGAAGGTGCTCGTCGACGGCGGCAAGCTCTGCCGCGACTTGCAGAGGAAGCTTGCCGGCGAGCAGGACGTCAAGTTCGTGAACGACCTGAAGACAAAGGGGATGGCCATCAACGAGCTGACCCCCGCCCAGAAGCAGGTCTTCATCGACCGGGCCAAGGTTGTCTACGACGACTTCCGCAAGAAGTTCGGCGAAGATTTGCTGAAGAAGGCGACGAAGTACAACTAGAAAGAACCGGTGACCGGCAGGAAAAAGCAAACGGAGAAGGGGCCTTCCCGCAGCGGGAAGGCCCCTTGCTCTTGCCATCGGCTACCGGATGAAATTCGTCCGGATTGCGTCTTCCCTCTGGGGGAACGGAACGCCCGCCTTCATCCCCGCTTCCTTGCACTTCAAAAACCAGGCCATGTTCCGGGCCAGGACGCGCATGACCTGGAGCCCTTCCAGGTCCTTTGCGACGTCTTCCGGCTTCGTGCCGTGAACCATGTTCCAGTAACGGGACGAGATGACCGGCATCTGCGAGATGGTGAAATACTTGTTGAGCTGGTCCAAGGCGGCGGTCGTTCCGGCCCGCCTGGCGGACACGACGGCTGCGGCCGGTTTCAGGGCGAAAAGCGGTTCCTTCGAGTTGGAACCCGCGTAGAAGGCGCGGTCCATGAAGGAGACGATCGCCCCTCCCGCGGAGGCATAATGCACCGGCGAGCCGAAGACAAACCCGTCGGCACCCGCGGCCAGTTCGAGAAACTCGTTGACCCTGTCCGTAAAAACGCAGCGCCCGGTTTGCTGGCAACCCCCGCAAGCCGTGCATCCGACCAGCGGTTCGGTTCCCAGCTGGAAAATTTCGGTGTCGATTCCCTCTTCATTCAACGTATCCGCCACGGTCTGCAAGGCCGTGTAGGTGCACCCTTTCTCATGGGGACTTCCGTTCACCAGGATAATCTTCATGTTTGCCTCCCGTTCGATGGACGTCTTATTCCTGCCGTTCCTATTCTACTTGATCGCCCCTTGCGACTCTGCCGGCTGCCGATTGACAAAGCGGTCGGGTGAGCCTATCTTTTATGGTAGACAAAATATAAATAAATAATATTTCTGTCTACCTAAAGGAGGGGAGTCCCATGTTGGGAGAGAGGTTAAGGCTCTATCGCCTTGCGAAGGGGTTCAGCATGGACGACCTTGTCGAGGCCGTGGGAGGAGCGATTTCCAAACAGGCGCTCTCCAAGTACGAAAACGGGAAGATGAAACCTTCGCCGTCAAAACTAGTCTTGCTCGCGAAGGCTCTGGGAGTGAAGGCCGCACGCTTCCTCGGGGAGCCGCAGGTCCACGTCGAGTTGGTTGCCTACCGCAAGAAGAGCCGCCTGAAAGAAAAGGAAAAGGACAGGCTCAAGGGACTCATGCAGCTGAGAATGGAGATCGCGATGAAGATCCAGGCTTTCCTTCGCGCCGAGGATGGCCAGGGGCTTGGGTTTTCCCCATACGGGGTTTCTTCCGTCGAAGAGGCCGAGGAAATCGCCGTGGAGTTGAGAAACGCCTGGGGGCTGGGCATGGCGCCGATCCCGAACCTGCTGGATACCCTTGAACACAACCATATCAACGTCCTGCTCGCTGAAGGGGACGGCGACATGCGTTTCGACGGCCTCTCCGCCTGGGTCAAGGATGAAACGGGCCAAAACGTGGCAGCCGTCATCGCCGCCAGGAATGATGTCTCCTGGGCCAGGCAACGCATGAACCTTGCCCATGAACTGGGTCATCTTGTCCAGTCGCCGCAGGGAGAACTGGATGAAGAAAAAGCGGCATTCCGCTTCGCCGGGGCTTTCCTGGCCCCAAAGGCCCTTGTCCTTTCGGATTTCGGGAAGAGGGAGCGCCCCATTCGCATGGAAGAGATGCTCCTCTTGAAAAAACGTTACGGACTCAGCGTCCAGGCCATTTTCAGGAGGTTGTACGACCTCGGTTTGATCTCCTCTTCCGCCTACAGGTCAGCGAATATCGAACTGAGCCGGGCGGGCTTCAAAAAGAAGGAACCGTTCGATGACGAGATCCGGCCGGAAACTTCCCTCGTTTCGGAGCTGCGGGCGATCCGAGCCCTGAAGGACGGGATCATTTCACAAGAGGAGTACGACCTCTTTATCGGGGTGAAGGTCGCAGGGCTAAACGTTGTTACCGGAACCGAACCCGTTAAACCGCCCAAAAAAGCCTTAAACCCGGAGGAAATAGAAGAACTCAACCGTTTCTTCCGCGCCGAGGAATCGAAAGAATGGGAGGAAACGGACCTTGCCCTCTAGTTCCGGAGTCAATGGGCTCCAAATTCGCTCTCTGTCTATGGGGCGTTTCAACAAGAGGCTTGGGAAGGCTTCACTTGGAGAGCTCGCGGATATCCTTGCCTCCGTGGCGATCGTACTGGAAATTTCCTAACTACGGGACAAACACGGTCCCTTCACTTCTTTATCCCCTCGAACTCCTCGATCAGCCCGCGCATCTCGTCGGCCAGCAGGGCCGTGGCCGGGTCTGCCAGGTAACGGGGCACGCCCCCGTAGAAGGCCTCGGCGACGGATCCGGCGATGCAGGCCTGGGTGTCCGCGTCGCCCCGCAGCCAAATAAATCGCCCCCGCCACGGCCTGGGCCCCCTTGATCCCCTCCGGGTGGTCGTGGGTCGCAAGGGAAATTAAATTTTCCCTCGACAAACCGCCTCTTTTGGGAATAAGATAAAATGCACTTTCAAATTATCTTGGTGCATCGTCATCGGATTACCTTTTTTGTGCAGGGGATTCCATTCGGGAGGTGAAAGCATGAGAGGTCAGTTCAAGTTCCAGGACGACTGGATCTACAAGATGCCCGTGCATTTCAGCGGGTACCCGTTTTACCCGGTCAGGGTCGTGTACGGGGACATGACCTGCCTGCAGGTCGGTTTCGAAACGGACCCTGGCAAGCTGCTGCCGCTCATCCCCGAGGCTTTCGAGCTTTTGAAGCCCCAAGTGAACGTGCAGTACGCGAACTGCCGCGAAGTGGACTGGATGGCGGGAGGGGATTACCGGCTGATCCAGGTAACGGCCCCGGTCCGGTACATGGGAAATTCCGAAGGACTCGAGGGCGAATACGCGCTTGTCGTCTGGGAAAACAAGACCTGTCCCATCATCGGCGGGCGCGAGGAGGACGGGGTCCCGAAGATCTTCGCCGACATCGCCATGGAGCGCCACACCGGCGACCACTGGTTCACCGCCGCAAGCTACGAGAGCGTCAACTTCCTCAAGCTGGATTTCCAGAAGAAGGGAGAGCTGTCCGAGGGGGCCATCGCGGAAATCAACAAAAACCCGAAGATCAACCTCTTCGGCTGGCGTTACCTGCCGAACCTCGGGAAGGGCGGAGCGACCCTGAGCCATGCGACCCTCTACCCGCAGGAGGCGATGATCAAGCAGGCCTGGACGGGGGAAGGCGCGGCCAGGTGGGCCGAAGTGACGCCGGAGGAGCATCCCCTGCAGTGGAAAATCATCAATACGCTGGCCGGCCTGCCCGTCGTCAAGGACACGGGCGCGATGATGATGAAGACGACGGCTCGGCTCAACGTCGGGGACTCGAGAATCCTGCCCTAGCGGAGAAAGGAATGAAAAAATGAGCGGATATTTCGAGAACAAGGTAGCGGTGGTGACGGGAGCGGCTTCGGGCATCGGCCTCGGGATCACGGAGAAACTGCTTTCGAGCGGGGCAGGGGCCGTGTTCATGGGAGACCTGAAAGAGGAAAACCTGAAGAAGGAATCGGAACGGCTCAACCTGGCGTACCCCGGCAAGGTCTTCCCCATGCAGACCGACGTGACCAAGCAGGAGCAGGCCGAGGCGCTGGTCAAGGCCGCGAAGGCCCATGCCGGGCACCTGGATTTCGTCTTCAACAACGCCGGGATGGGCATGACCCTCCCGACCGAGCAGATCACCTATGAGATCTGGCGGTTCCTTGTCGACCTGAACCTGCTGGGGGTCGTCTACGGGACCTATTCCGCGATCCCCATCATGAGGGAGCAGGGCTTCGGGCACATCGTGAACACGGGATCCGTCACCGGCCGCATCCCGGTTCCCTACCAGGCGGTCTACGCGGCGACGAAGGCCGCGGTCATCTCCATGACGGAAAGCCTGCAGTACGAGCTCGAGGTGGAAGGCCTGCAGTTCAGCGTCTTCTGCCCGGCCAACGTCCTCACCCCGATCTTCGGGAACATGACCCCGCCGCCCGATTCGATCACGGTGCCCGACGCCATCGACTATATTTTCGGGGAAATCGAGAAGAAGGCCCTCGTGATCGTCCTGCCGCAAAGCGCACGGGACTTTGAAACCCTTTACAGGGTCAACAGGCCGGAGTACGACAAGCTCATGCGCAACATGGCGGCCGAACGGCGGGAAAACTACCGGACAAAAGGGACCTATTGCTAGGATAAAGGGCAAGCAGAAAGGGGAGGCCGGCGAGCCTCCCCTTGATTTTTGCCGTCAGGCCGAAGCTTCCGCGCCTTCTTGCATCCTGTCCACGAGGGTCAGCAGGCGCAGCAGGTACAGGAGAAGGGCTCCGTTCGCGGCCAGGATCACGCCGATGATCCGCCCGGGAATCAGGTTTGCGATGAGCATCGAGGCCCCAAACATGATGGAGACGAGGTTCATCGCCACCTGGACTCCAGTGAGCCGAACGAGGACCGGGGGGACGGGCCCGCGCGGCCCTTCACCCCGGTTGAGCATCGGCGCGACGGTCCTCTTCAGGCCCAGGATTCCGCCCGTCACGTTGAGCACGGCGATCAAAAGCGTCAAAAGCGGGACCAGGATCCCCGGGATGATGGCGGAGACCACGCCGAGCGCCGCGAAGGGAAAGCCCAGGGCGATCATCAGCCACGACCGGGGGAACGGCCCGATCGGCGTGCTTCCCGAGGCCAGCATCTGGATCGACAGGATCACGACCAAAAGCCCGAGCTGGGCGCTCCCCGAGAAGGGGATCAGCCCGAGGTTCACGGGGACCAGCAGGGTCCCCAGGATCACCATGAAAACCCCCGTCAGCAGGATCATGGCCTTGCCGATGGGGAGGCTGGCCTCCCCATCGGGGTTTTTTGCCGCCTCCGGGTAAAGCCGGTAGACCTTGCTTAGCAGGAACCCGAGGGCCAGGATCGCCGCCCCGTAGGCCAGGACCGCCACGGCCGTCATCCGCACCGACAAAAGGTCGTGCTTCCAGACGAGCAGGCCGATCAGCATCGACAAAAGGTAGACCGCCCCGCACGCCGGGGCCAGGTGCCCCAATATCCCTCCGTACTTCACCCAGGTGGGGAGCTTGTCCCGGGATATGAACATCCGGAGCAGCTGCGCGAGGCCTCCCAGGCCGAAACAGGCCGCCAGGGCCAGGCGGGGAACCTGGGAGAAGATGTCCGGGACAAAGCAGGTGACGATGCCCACGGCGGCGACAAGCACTCCCACGGCAAGCAGCGGTTTCGATCGCTTCATGTCGCCGAAAGGGGTTTTCCCCAGCGCCACCATCTGCAGGGCGAAGAAGAACAAAAGAAGGCCGTAAAGCCCGTTCTCGTAGTAGGGAAGGGCTCCGGTAGACACCGGGAAGAGCAGCATCCCGGCGATACCCATCGTCATCCCGGCGAGAAACAGGATGACGACCTCCAGTTCCAGGTCCGCTTCCTTGAACATGCCGCTTCCCCCTTCGCGGTGAGATCCGGTTCAAATCGTCATCTAATTATAGCCTTCCAGCCCCAAACGGAGAGTCCAAGCCAGGCAACCTGATAAAATATTGTCGTGTCGAACAGGGTGCTTGCCGCCCAAAAGAGGAGGGCTCCAATGGAAAAGGACGGGGATTGCGGCAAGGAACTCGGTGAACTCTACGCTGAAATGGCCCGACCTTTAAGTGAATGCCTGGCCCGGGCGATGGACGGAACGCTTCCCGCCGCCGGGATCGAAGAGGTCATGGCCGGGTCCTGGGAGGCGTTTCGGCAGGTCCTGCCGGACATCCCCGACATCGGGGGGGAAAACAACCCCCTGTCCGAAGACCTCGCGGGGGCCGCCTTCGAAATGGGGTTCTATGCCCTGATGGAAGCCCGTGGATTCAGCCTGGAAGCGATCTCGGAGATCGACAAGAAGGCCACGGCGGACCTGGCCCGCCGGAAAATCGGGAAAGTCGGGCTGGAAACGGCCAGGAGTTTCGTGACGGACATCGATTCCCTTCGCTGGGGCGCCGAGGCTTTCAAAAAAATGGGCTACCCGGACAACTGGGCTTACGAGGTCGTGGATCCCCGCCCCGGCGACTCCTTCGATATCGGCATCGACTACACCCGGTGCCCGATCGCGGCCCTGTACAGGAAGCGGGGCATGGAGAAATACCTGCCCTTCGTGTGCGAAAACGATTATCCCGCCTTCGCGGAAATGGGAATCACCCTTGAAAGGACCCGGACGATCGGGAACGGGTTTCCCGTTTGCGACTTCCGGTTCAGGTTTAACGAAGCCCCACCCCGTTCTTGATCCTGTTCGCGGAATACGAAGCCCCAGGCGCTGGACTTCAACTGAAAAGGAGAGGTGAAAAGAATGAAGGGTGGCCCGGCTCGGTGGATTGCCGCCGTTTTCCTGGCGGCGGGATTGCTCGCGGCAGCGGCGGCTTACGGTTACCTAATGCCCATGGAGATCCTTCCTCCGCCCGGAGGGGGGAGCGGCAGCTACACGACAACGATTCCCGAAGGCGGCTACAAGCCCGCCTATCCCGACATCGTCTCCCCGGATTTCGTCTCGATGCACGTTCCCGCCTGCGCTCCCAACGTCCTTGAATCCGCCCTGAAGGGGCGGAAAGTTCCCACCAGCGACTGGTGGACTCCCCTTGCCTGGGTGGACCCCGCGGACCTGCCCGACAAGGGACCCGTCGTTCCCCTGCACGCTCTCACCTGGCAGGTTTACACGGAACCCCTCGTCCTGCAGCCCCAGAAGGGCGGGCTGGCGCTTTCCCTCAACATCCCCGACAGCCAGCGCCAGTCCAGGGTCGACGGCACGCTCACGGCCGGCGCCGGCTTCATGCTCGAGGTGGTGGGCAACGACGAGAACAACAAGGGGATCTCACCCTATTTCAACTCGTTTTTCGACCAGGACCTCTACCTCGGCTCCACGGCTTCCGGGTGGAACGAGGCCTCCTACGACCAGGTGAAGGTGACCGGCTGGAGCGACTGGTTCGTCGATTTCGAGATGAAGGCCGTGTCCGGGGACGCCGAAACGCTGGAGCGCATGGACATCACCACGGGCAACGGAAGCCCCTTCGTACTCGTGAAGCTGGAAACCGGGCATCCGCAGGTCACGTTCCGGACCTGGAACATCGGCACGGTGGTCCCCCTCTCGGGAGACAGCTTCCCCTTGAACGCGGGGCAGGCGAAAGGCGAGGCCGTCCACAGCAAGGCCTTCGCCGTCATCAACCAGGTCCCCTTCAATGCCCCCGAGGAACCTGCCGGGCAAGGCGCCTACTCCGCCTACACCGTCTACGCGGTATTCGGGCCCGAAGGTTCCACCTGGACGCTGAACGACTCCCAGCGCGACCCGCAGAACCACATCGTGCTCAACACCGCGACCTGTTCGCAGGGAAGCCACTACGCGGTGGCGGTCCTCCCGTACCCATGGGGCAAGGGGATCTACGACAAGCCCGACGAAGCGAAGGTGAAAGCCCTGCTCGCGGAATTCGCCCGGTACGCCTTCGCCGAAGTGACCGATTCCCGGGTCGATCCCCTTTACGACCACTCGGCCGCGGAACACGACGTGACCGCCACGTTCACGTGCGAGACGACGGCCCTGGACGGCGAAACGCCCGCCACGGACGGGACCCTGTTCGCCCTCTATCCCCACCAGTACGTGGGGCAGAAAGGCCTCGAAATCCTGGACGGCACCTTCACGAAAATCCCGGCCGCCTCCTGGTCGAACGGCTGGTACTGGCCTTCCCTCAAGGGCCCCATGATCCTGGCCTCGGGAAGTTCCTTCGAGAACAGGCTGGAGGTCCCTCCCTGCCTGCCCGCCCTGCCCGACGTCCCCAACCGGGCGAAGGCCGACCGCATGGAGGGCTACCTGAAGCAGGCCCTCGCAACCGTCAACCCCCACTTTACCTCGCAGGGGAGCTATTTCGGGGCCCAGGAAAGGCACCGCCTGGCCATGCTGCTGCCCATCGCGGCCATGATCGAACCCGCCGCAACGAATCCCTCCCTGGTGCAGAAGGACGCCCGGGACATCTACAACACCGTGGCCGATGCCTTGGGATACCGACTCAGGGCGACGAAGAGCGGCGACGTGGCCAAGACGGCCGCGGACCACGTGTTCTATTACGACAGCCGCTGGGGGACCCTGCTCCCGTCCCCGGAGGACGGCTTTGATGCGAGCCGGCTGATGAACGACCACCATTTCCACTTCGGGTACTTCATCAAGGCGGCCACCGAGCTGGCCCGCTGGGAGAAATCCCACCCCGACGACCCGGCCAACAAGAAATGGGCCGAGGCCTACGCCCCCATGGTGAGGCTGCTGATCCGCGACATCGCCAACACGGACCGCAACGGGACCGGTAGTGACCCCGACTTCCCCTTCCTGCGGCATTTCAGCCCCTACATCGGCCATTCCTGGGCCAACGGCCCGTCCCGGGGCAACGTCGGCGGGCAGCAGGAATCCACTCCCGAAGCGATCCAGGCCTGGGCCGCGATCCTGCTCTGGGCCCAGCTGAACTACCCGCCAAGCCCCGAAAACGCCGAACTGGAGCGCTGGGCCGCCTACATGTTCGCCTCGGAGGTGAAGGCCGCCCGCATGTACTGGTTCGGTTTCACCGAGGACGCGGCCTTCAGGCCTCACCTGAGCTTCCGGCAGTATGCCGAAAAAACGGCGCAGGTGCCCAAGCCCTACGTGCCGTCCATGGTTTCGCAGATCTTCCAGAGCGAGATGACCTTCCAGACCTGCTTCGGCAACGCGCCGCTGCTCAAGCACGGCATCCAGTGGCTTCCTCTGACCGGGTCCTCGCTTTACCTCGGGACGAGTTCCGCCGACGCGGAAGCGATGGTGAAGGGATACCTGGAAAACGACCTGCCGAAGCTGGCCAACGGGGGCACGCCGCCCAGCAACAAGGACAAGCTCCTCATGATGGAGGCCCTCGCCCCGTCCTACCGGGCTGCCCCGGAGGCCCTGGTCAAAGCCGGTCCCGGGGGCACGTCCCCGCTCGACTCGTGGAAGATGCAGTGGGAAATCCCCGCGCCCACCTACGAGAACGGGATCCTCCAGGACACCTCCCGGGGGGCCATGTACTGGTGGATCTCCACCCTGCTTGAACACGGCGTTCCCGGCCACGCGGAAGTGGGGGCGGACCACGCCTCTGCCGCCTGTTTCATGGACGAAGAAGGCAACAAGGTCTACACCGCCTACAACCCCACCGACCAGCCCCTGAGGGTGAACTTCTCCGACGGGCATGCCGTCACCGTTCCGCCGCTGGGAATCGCCCACGAGGAAGCCGCGGCGGGAGGCTCCGGAAGCGGGGGCTGCCTGCAGGGCGCCCAGTCCTGGATGGCGTGGCTGCTCATCCCCCTGGGGTTCCCGCTCTTTTGGCGAAAACGGCGGTGAGAACGAGAAGTCTCATCTGCTTTCCTGTTCCTGTTGCCTCGAATTGAACGATGAAGGACCTCTTTGGAAGGGGAGGTCCTTCATTTTGTTTCGGATAAAGCCTTTAATAGCATAGCGTGTCATGATAAAATAATCAGGAAAAGGAAATTGACAACCTAGCTCGCTAGATTATTCTCTCTTATAGCGATAATTTAGCGAGAAGAGCAATATCTTAATGCCTAGACACGGGTATTTGCTTTGATGTTGCGTGGCTATTCCTGGTTAGAATCATTGTGACCATAACCCTTTCGATTGAAGTGGCTTATCTAAAGGCGCTTCCGTTTATTCTCGAAATGGAGGTCAAAATGAAAATAACTATTGATGTAATATGTGCAGCGGCGGGGATAGCGCTCCTGGGGCGGTGGGGAACAATTATCCCGATTCTGCAAGGGATGGCATGCCCATTAAAGTGAATACCGACAAACTAGGAGTGAGCGCGGGGAGGTTCGACTCCTCCCCCGCCCCGCCAAAAGGCAAAGACTGTTAGGGGAAACTGATTGTGGAAAATCTCAGCGATTTATTCAGGAAGCAAACATAGGGCTCTCCATAAAAATTAAGGAGAGTCTTTTTCATGCCTATAAGGTGAACGAAGCCACGCTTTACAGGACATGATAATTTGAAAAGAACCAGTTATACAAATGCTTCAGCTTTACAGCATTGACCCTCTCCAGAACCGCACATTATAATGTGCGGTTCTGGAGAGGGTCAATGCTGGTGATGGCTTTTTTAAGATTGAGTAATTCTCCAATGTGTTTGATATTTAGGTCCATCAGATTCTGGTTTAGTTTTCGGTTCATGCATTCTTATTGTGAGAGGAATAGGAAAGTCAATACCAATTACGGTAGCTTCACCAGGCCGTAGGTTGGGTAAATAGCAAGAAGCTGCCCGGTCGATCTCCCCGCAGGCGCTCTCGACTGATTCTCTATCTTGATCATTTGTTAACCTGTGGACAATCAAAGTCCCCATCTGGCTCAGCACACCCGGCGGAATATCTCTTGGTCGTTGGGTAGCTAAGCAAAGGTTCAATCCATACTTGCGCCCTTCCTTGGCGATCAATTCAAACGCATCCAATTTGGTCACGTAGTCGTCTCCACCGATGCGGCGACCAAGAAAATTGTGCGCTTCGTCCACAAGAATGACCGTTGGCTTCTGCCGGTAGTGATTGCTACGTGCGCATATCAAAAGATGTCTCCCAATAACATTTGCTATCATTTCGCGTGCATTGAATTCGTAATAAATACCGCTAAGGTCAATCCGGAGTAATTTTTTTTTGCTTCTTTGAAAATTGCTAATTTTATCGGTTAGAGATGGTGAACTCCCATCAAAAAATACGCATTTAAAAGCAGGAGATGAGAGGACTCCATTGATTCTGGAAAAAAGCGCTAAACAATTCGCATAGCTGCTCTCATCTGGGCTTCCCCAAGTGGAATAATTTGGATTGCCAAGTGTACCTCCATTTGGCCAAACACATTCTTGTTCGATCTGAGCGACTAATTTTGTAACATCAAATGACTGACGAGGGTTTTCTAATTGAACAGAAATATCAGGATTGGTTTCTGCCTCAACTATTTGTTGTTTTTTTCTATTGTGTTTGAGTATTATTCCATTTGACGCTAGATCTTCTCTAATTTGGGCGAGTCGTAAACTTTTTATAGCGGCTCTCATTTTAGGACCTTGAACTTTTCCAGCAGGTTCGAACAATGCTACAAAGTCGGACTCCAAAAAGCTTGTTGGTGGAAGAGAACATGAAATGGAGCGAAAGGCTTTCTTGGTGGGATTGCCAAGATGGCAATGTAAAATTTCCGAGCCCCGGAATCCACAAAACTCTCCTGTGGCATCGATCAAGATCATTTTGGGGTTGTGGTTGAGGCACTCTTCGATGATACGTGCGGTTGTCCAACTTTTCCCCCCACCTGTTGCGCCAAGAATTGCGCAATGGCGTCCAAAAAGCCGTTCCGGTCTTAGTGCAACACCACTGTTGCTTGTTTTATTATCGGTTGCCCCAATATTCAGAGTCAGCGGTTTTTCGTTTTCCATCTCAGGCTCCATAAACTGGGGTAGAAGTGAGATGAACTCTTGTGGGGCAGCGTAGATGCGATCTCCCAGCCGCGGATAGGCGTCCACACCAATCGTTACTCGGAGAGTTTCCATCGATACACAACCGAGTAATTGTATTTTTCCAATTGCATCAAGTTCGAGATTGCCTGAAAAACTTCTCTTGATTGACCGACGTTCCGGTTCTCGAAGGGAGACTTCAGAAATACGACCCAACAGCAGGCTTTGTTGACCTTCTATTAAGATGTATTCGCCTACCTCACCACGGCCATAGCGGTTGCCAGCGTAGTGTGACCCACTTGGCTGTCCTGCTTCGTTAAGATTGACGCCTACTGTACGCGCTGTGGAAGAGGAAACAACACCAACGAATAATTCCGGCCGAAGGAGTCCTCTCGGGAAAACCTTAGCTACATCAAAACCGCTCATGATTCTTGCACCAAGCCCTTAATGGTTCTCATCAGGGCTTCTGCTGGTGTCAGTGATTTTAAATCTGGGAGTAGCTGGGCAAAATCTTGAAAAGAGGCGTGGATGAACCAGACATCCTCTCCTCTGTAAGAAAGTGCAGAAAACTTGGGCCAATATAGGTTTTTTGTTGAATTAACTGATTTTTCACTAGCATCCGGGTCCACGATAATCAGGCGCAAATGCGGATTAGACTGAACTGCAGCCAACAGAGGCTCAGAGAGGTGATCATCGTTAAATCCGAAACCGATAGCAACCAAACAAGTGTTTGGCTCACGTAAAGCAGATAGGTATTGGGCCATCGACTCCAGGTATGGCTGACAATAAGATTGTTGGTACTTCCCATTCGCTGGGTATATCAAGCATGCTTCTTCAGGTTTAGGATTGGCTTTCTCGACTATGTTGCCCTCCACATCTCGTGCCCAGTTAACCGAGCCGTGCAGTTTGTAAAGAATGAAGACGCCTTCGAGGTATTGCCCAAGATCCTCACCGCTACGTGGCCGCCTAACAATGTCATACCCGAAAAAGCATGGGTCATAACGGCGGGGGGCTCCGAAGGAGAACCCATTCACTACGGGACAACCTAATTCTCCGGCAGCTTGCTCAAAACAGAGATCGTAGTTTGTCGTAAAAACCTTCAAGCGTTGATCCCTTATCCGACGGCGGGATAGACGGTGCAGGAAAATCTTGTGAGCTTCAAGATTGGCTGGTTGGAGGAAATCGGAACATTGTTTGAGAATCTCCTGCTTACAGAAGTTCAAGTAACTCCTAAGCGAAGGATCCTCCTTGATCTGAAGGAGGGCTTCTATCTTTGATAGAAAGCTCTCGATATTGGCATCGGAAAGCTTGTAATTTATTAATCGAGCGCTTTCAACGGCTTCAGGAGAAGCTGGAGTACCAACTGCGGCCTTCCATAGGTCTCCCATGGAAGGCCCCTTTGCAGATAGGGAACATCCCGAACCTGCAAGGACGGTGAGGTTTTGCATTTGGAGAGAAGAAAGAAGCATGTTGTTAAGGTCTTCCTTCGATTTCCTTACTTCATCTTGCTTGCTTTTATCAGCGTCATCCTTATTGATTAGGGCGCGCCACTGGCTTTCGTCTCCTGGGGCTTTAAAAGAAATAGGAGCCTTTTCTTTTGTTCGAACCATCGTTTCGGAGGCCTCCCTTTTTGCCCCTCACAGATACAGGGGCCGATAATACAGCGTTGGTTACTTCTGCTTTTCTTGAATCCAAAGAAAATGTTTCTCAAGTTATAAAAGGATTATATGACTGCATTAAAATATGTCCAAGGGGCTCACTTTCGGGATAGCCCCTTGAGCTTGTTTTCTGACTGACCCTAACCCAAGTAATCGATCACGCGGCCACTTCACTCTTAACACCTGTAGAGGTGAAGGGGGAGTCCCATATCCCCTGGTTGTGGGTTGAGCGGTTGACGCTTTTCCGGTTGCCCAGTTTTTAACTTCCCATTTAAAGTGCGATAGAGCACAAAAACCGTGAAAAGATTTAAATTCTTCCCTAAAACTATGGTTCTGTCCTACGTTGTCGGCTATCAGAAGCAACTTCCCCCTCGGTACAATCCTATACCCGATTTATAATCGAACATGCGCGGAGAATTAAAGATAGGTTTGTTCAATAGGAGGCTTGCTTATGGGAAGTGAGGGATCTTTGCATGGGGTTCTAATTCATAAATCACCCGCCGAGATTTGGGAGCGGGATGTCGCGAAAAGTGCTCTGGACAAACTTTTCACCCTGAACTGCCAATACTGGATCAGCGATTCCTACCATTCGCTGCTGAAGTTCGTGTAACACTTTCGGTTCAATTTTCGGCTCAGTGTCATGTTGAGCCACGTGTTGATGCTGGGCGCGCGGTTCGTCATCCCTCTCAGCCGCGGGGTCGACAAATCTAATAGAGAAGGAAACTTTCTCCTGGGGGAGGATTCGTTTTGAACGCAAAGGCCATCCTGGATGAAGTAGTTATAAAGCTCCGTGCCATTCCCGCGAAGATGTCCGGTGAAGATTCGCCATTGGCGGATCCATGGGAAGAAATCAAGGAACAAGTGCAGCATGGGTTGTCTATATGGTGGCAAGACTATCTCGAAACGATGAATCGGATAGTTGTAACTACGGTCATTCTACTTTCAGAGAGTGACTGTAAAAGCTTGGCGACGGAGCTTGCCTTGCCTTCTACAGATTCACAACAACTTGCGCAAGCAGTCATAAGGCGGCTTCTCGAGAGAGCAAAAAGGGAAAGGATTCAGTATGCGCCCTTCGATTTCACCTATTTCTGGTACCCCCTGGCTGATATGATCGTTTATGCCAAGGTTCTCGAACGTACCGGGCCTCTTACATGTTGCGTTATGGCATATTCAATAGCGGCTCCATTTGGAGAGGCTGGAGAGGTGGATATAAACCTGATGGCGGATACGATGACAAGTGAGGAATTTGACCTGGCTAGCCAACAGGGCTGGCCCGATAGAGTGAAGCGAACAGGGAATAGAGCGGAAGAAGAATCCATTAGCGTCTATGAGGAAGTGGCAAAAGAAGCATCTATACCAATTGATGAAGCGGTACTGGCCTCCGATGCCCTCTTAAGGGCTTTGCATAAAAGATTCGCCGAATTTCGGGGAGTTTATGGACACAGAGATTACTTGGGAGAAAAAGCTTACTTCGAACTATCGGAAAAAGGGTTCTACCACTTACTGGGCCTTCTTGAGCAATTTTCGCAAAGATACCCCTCTTGGAAATTGGGTGATGCCTCGGAGTATCTTGGCCGCCTACCTCCCGTTGAGCGTTGGAAAAAACTGACAGAAGAGGTTCAGGAATGGGATTGGTAAACGGAACGAAGCGGTGGGAAATCGTCTGGGCTTCCCCACAAGGGACCACCCGCTATCCTTTAGACAAGGAATAATTTGCCTTCTTGTGACGTGGCTCTGAAAATGGATGGATTTTTCATGCTGGGAGCGGTACTTTCATAAACGCTTCATACGGGGGCTGTTCAGCATCTTTTGCACTTTTGTTCAATTCTCCGACCTATATTGTCGTATTGAAGATGTAACCTTCCCTTCAGGCAATTTATCTCACACAATTCTTACCTTTCCTTGAAACCCCAAGTTAATGGGGTTAAGCTAGTCGTGCATGCACTTGAAGGGAGAGGTTCAATTTGGCACGAGGGAAAAAGGTTGCCGCTTCAAACGGAAACGGCAGCGCTTCAAACGGAGGCGCGAACCTGGGCTTTGAGGCCATCCTCTGGAAAGCAGCGGACAAACTTAGGAGCAACATGGACGCAGGCGAATACAAGCATGTCGTCCTCGGCCTCATCTTTCTCAAGTACATTTCAGATGCCTTCGAGACCCGCAGAGAAACCCTGCTTTCCATGACTGCAGAAGGAGCAGACCCGGAAGACCGCGACGAATACGTTTCCGAGGGCTTCTTCTGGGTACCGCAGGAAGCCCGTTGGTCGTTCCTCCTCTCCAAGGCCAAGCTGCCGGAAATCGGCCGAGTCCTGGATGATGCCCTCCTTGCTATCGAGAAGGAAAACCCCACGCTCAAAGGTGTTCTCCCCAAGGAATACGCCCGCCCAACTTTGGATAAGACGAAACTCGGAGAATTAGTTGATCTTATCGGCACTATCGGTTTCAAGGAAAAGGGAGATCGCTCCAGGGACATCCTCGGGCGGGTTTTCGAGTATTTTCTGGGTCAATTCGCCTCGGCGGAAGGGAAGAAGGGCGGACAATTCTACACACCGCGCTGTGTTGTCCGCGTATTAGTCGAGATGATGGAACCGTACCGAGGCCGGGTCTATGATCCCTGCTGCGGCTCGGCAGGCATGTTTGTCCAGTCCGACGAATTTATCAAAGCCCACGGGGGTAACCGGAACGACCTGTCCGTCTTCGGCCAGGAATCTAACCCCACGACCTGGCGCCTGGCCAGAATGAATCTCGCAATCCGGGGCATCGAGGGCAACCTCGGTCCCCAGCATGGGGACACCTTCCTGAACGACTACCATAAGGACCTTAAGGCCGATTTCGTCATCGCCAATCCTCCGTTCAACATGAAGGATTGGGGCGGAGAGAACCTCCGGTCCGATGTCCGCTGGAAATACGGCATCCCTCCGGCAGGAAACGCCAACTACGGCTGGATCCAGCACATGATTTCCCACCTGGCTCCGACGGGGATGGCGGGTTTCGTCATGGCCAACGGTTCCCTTGCCTCGAACCAGTCCGGAGAAGGTGACATCCGGAAGGCCATCGTGGAGGACGACCTCGTCGATTGCATAATTGCCTTACCCGGTCAACTTTTCTATTCGACTCAAATTCCTGTCTGCATGTGGTTCTTGTCGCGGGACAAGTCCGGCAAGCCCACCGGAGGCGGAAAGAGCCTACGGAAGCGCGAAGGAGAAACTCTATTTATCGACGCTCGAAAAGTCGGATCTATGGTGGACCGGACTCATAAAGAATTCAGCGACGACGACATCAAGAAGATCGCCGAGACTTACCACTCCTGGCGGGGCGAAGAAGGATTCCCCGCATACGAGGACATCCCCGGATTTTGCAAGGGAACAACCCTGGAGGAAATCCGCGGGTACGGTCATGCTCTGACTCCGGGCCGTTATGTCGGTGCCGAAGATCTCGATGAGGATGACGAACGCTTCGAGGAGAAGATGCGGCGGCTGGTGGCAACGTCGAGGGAGCAGATGGAGGAAGGGAAACGGTTGGACGCGGCCATTGTAGCTAACTTGGAGGCACTGGGATATGGCCGGTGAGTGGCAAATAGCTCGAATCGAGGATGTAGCAGAGAAAGTGGGGATTGGGCCCTTCGGTTCGTCAATAAAAGTTGAGACCTTTGTTTCTGCGGGAATACCGGTAATCAGCGGGCAACACCTACGCGATTCACGAGTCAAGGATTCGTCGTTCAATTTCATTACCGAAAAACATGCAGATCGATTGAGAAACGCCAACGTCATGCGAGGTGATGTGATTTTTACGCATGCCGGAAACATTGGGCAAGTAGCATATATACCTCAGGATTCTAGGTACGAAAGATATATCCTTTCCCAAAGGCAGTTTTATATGCGGTGCAACAAAAATTACGCCATTCCCGAATTCATAACTTATTTTTTCCGTTCAGCTGTAGGACAACACAAATTGCTTGCAAATGCTTCGCAGGTTGGGGTTCCGTCAATAGCTCAACCCGTTTCGTTTCTTCGGAAGATTGAAATTCCGATTCCTCCAATCTCGGAACAGCTTGCTATTGCCCATATCCTCGGCACTCTGGACGATAAAATCGAGCTGAACCGTAAGATGAACGAAACACTGGAAGCCATGGCCCGGGCCCTGTTCAAAAGCTGGTTCGTCGATTTTGACCCTGTCCGGGCCAAGGCGGAGGGGCGAGACACGGGCCTGCCGAAAGAGATCGCTGACCTTTTCCCTGACGAATTCGAGGATTCGGAACTGGGAGAGATCCCGAAGAAGTGGAAGTGCGTTCCCCTCCCCGAAGCGGTAAGAGTTAATCCTGCCCGCTCCCTGAAAAAAGGGGAAGTTGCTCCTTATCTGGATATGGCCAATATGCCGACCCACGGACACTGCCCTGAGCAGGTCGTTAATAAGCCTTTCGGATCCGGCATGAAATTCATTAATGGTGATACCTTGGTTGCCCGTATAACTCCTTGCTTAGAAAACGGTAAAACGGCATTCGTAGATTTCCTGGAAGACGGGAAAGTAGGGTGGGGGTCTACCGAATACATCGTCCTACGACCGAATCCACCCTTACCTGAAGAATTTGCCTATTGCCTCGCTCGGACTTGTGAATTCCGAGAATTTGCCATTCAGAACATGACGGGTTCCAGCGGACGACAACGGGTATCCACTGATGCTCTTTTGCATTTCCATCTCTGCCTCCCGCCAGCTTCCCTTTTGGGGATCTTCGGCAGGGCCGTCCAACACTTTTTTTCTCGAGTTTCAGAGAATGCAAGGCAATCAAGAAACCTCTTAGTAATTCGTGACACCCTTCTTCCTAAGCTCATTTCCGGAGGACTTCGTGTTCCGGAAGCAGAACGCCTTGTTGAACAGGAGGCCTTTTTATGACCAATGTCTGGTGTGTCCGGGCTAACGATGGCTTCTATGCGAAACAATTCGTTGAAGGCGGATATATTGCTCTTGGGTTCGAAGAAGCCAATGTGGATCTTTCCGCAATGAAAAACAGAACAGAATTAAAGGTTCTATACAGGGAAAAAAATCCTGCACAGAACAATGAAAGGTCCATTGGGACCCAGGTCGGTCAAATGGTGCGCTTTCTCTTCAAAATAAAGGAAGGAGATTTCGTTATTACTCCTGCCTATAACACGAATATCCTCTATTTTGGGCGGGTCGGTCCGGATTCTCACTATTATTTTTCTATGGAGGATGACGAGTGCCCTTACCCACATAGGCGAAGTGTCAACTGGTCGGAAGAGACGCTTTCCCGCCGGGATTTTTCGGTTAAATTTCAAAACACTATTCGATCCATGTTGACGGTCTTTTCAGTTTATCAAGTCGAAGAATTCCTGACTGTCATCAAGGAGAAGATGGAGAAGACGCCCCTTTCCGTCAAAGATGCGAGGTGTCAAAAGGTTCTCGGAGGAATCGTGGGGCTTGATGAACGAGAATTCGAAGCACTAATAACCCATCTTCTGACTGCCCTTGGCTTCGAACATTCCAGCCTCAAAAACAATGGAAATGAAAAAGGAGTAGAGGCCTTCGGTGAGTTGAAAATCTCCCCTTTGGCAAAAGTCGATCTCCTTGTCCAAGCCAGGTGTTTGGAAGTCGGAACGAAAATCGACTCAAACGCAATCAAACATTTCCGTTCTTCGATCCCATTCGGCGCTCAGGGAACCTTTATCACTACGGCAGGGTTTGAAACGAAAGCCAGTGAAGTGGCGATGGAAAAGGGATTCCCTCGTATCGAGCTTGTCAGCGGGCCTCAGCTTGCCGGTCTGCTAATAGAACATTGGAACGATATTCCAACCGAATTCCAGGACAGGCTCGGCTTGAAACCCGGCCTTGTTTTGGGTTAAAGAAGGAAGGCAGTTTCCTTGAGAGAAAGCGCCAAAGTCCCTCCAACGGATGAAGAGGCCCAAAAAGCCGTCCTTTCGCGCTTGATCGCCTGCCTGAATGAGTATGAGCGAACGGAGCTGATTGGGCAGGCCTTTCGGATGCTTGCCGGTAGATGCTCTTTTGATCCCTATGCCTCAAGCGAGGAACAGCTGGAGGAAGAGCAACTTGGAACAGGAGATGATGACCTTAATTGGCGTATTTCCTGCGCAAGTCCGTCGGACTGGCCGGGCCAAGAAATTGTGGAACTGGATAATCTCGGGGACCCGGGTGCCTGGCTTCAGGATGTTATTGCGGAACGTATTTTGGATGTCTTATTCGGCTCAGCGTGGAATGACTCGCTTTATGCGGAGGAAATGGCGTGTTCCTACTTTAATGAGATCATGGAACAGGGATACACTCTTCCCTCGGATTTTTGCGAGGCCTCCGACGAGGATTGTGGAATAGAAGAGGATTACCTTCAAATTCAAAAGGATTTCCGCTATTTTCTGCAGGCTTGGCGAGAGAATATTTTGAAAGCCATCGAAAAGACAACGTCTGGAAAAAACGGCACAAAATCGGGAGAGTGAAGCCATGGTCCCCCATCTGATCGTCGAGGACACCGTCGAGCAAGCCTCTATCGAATGGTTTCAGTATCTAGGCTATGACTACCGGTTTGGGCTGGATATCGCACCTGGAGAACTCCTTGCTGAGCGGTCTTTTTATCGGGATGTGATTCTTGAGGGGCGCTTTCGCGGTGCCCTAAAGCGGTTCAATCCTGAACTCCCCCAGGAAATCCTCGAAGATGTGATGAAAAAGGTCATCCATCCTGGAGAACCGACCCTTCTTTCCAACAACCGGGTTTTCCACAAGATGCTTTCCGATGGTCTTGAAATGGATGGGCTCGACCGAAAAACAGGACGAATCAGGGGGTATCGAGTCGTTCTGGTTGATTACGAAAATCCCGAAAACAATGATTGGCTTGTCGTGAACCAGTTCACGATTCAGGAAAACAAGCACAACCGGCGTCCGGATATCGTCGTCTTCCTGAACGGCCTTCCCCTCGCTGTCATCGAGCTCAAGAACGTGGCCGATGAACAAGCTACGGTCATTAAAGCGTTCAAGCAGCTCCAGACCTATAAAGCCGAAATCCCCTCCCTCTTCAACACCAACGAAATCCTCGCGGCTTCCGACGGGGTTAAAACCCGCATCGGTTCCCTGACCTCCGGCAAGGAGCGTTTCGCTCCCTGGAGGACGATCGACGGGCTTGAGCTTGACCCCAAGGGCATGCTCTCTCTGGAAGTCATGGTTCGAGGGCTTTTCGACAAGGAGCGTTTTCTGGACTACGTCCGGAATTTTGCCGTCTTCGAGGAAGAAAACGGGGTCGTCCACAAGAAGATAGCGGGCTATCACCAGTTCCACGCCACAAGGCAGGCCGTGGCCTCCACCCTCCATGCCATCAGGGGTGACCGACGGGCCGGGGTTGTCTGGCACACCCAGGGTTCAGGGAAAAGCCTCACCATGGTTTGCTATGCCCGGAAGCTCATCATGGAACCCGCAATGGGAAACCCGACCCTTGTGGTCCTCTCCGACCGGAACGACCTTGACGGTCAGCTTTTCGGTGTTTTCTCCCGCTGCCGGGATGCCTTGAGACAAACTCCGAAACAGGCCGGAAGCCGGGCGGAGCTTCGGGAGTTCCTGTCGGTCCCTTCGGGTGGGATCGTCTTCACGACGATCCAGAAGTTCTTCCCCGAGGAGAAGGGCGACACCTACCCCATGCTTTCCGACCGGCGAAACATCGTCGTCATCGCAGATGAAGCCCACCGGAGCCAATACGACTTTATCGACGGTTTCGCAAAGCACATGAGGGATGCCCTGCCCCATGCCAGCTTCATCGGGTTTACCGGGACACCTATCGAGACCGCCGACAAGAACACCAAGGCCGTCTTCGGGGATTATGTCAGTGTCTATGACATCAAGCAGGCTGTCGAGGACAACGCGACGGTCCCGATCTACTACGAAAGCCGTTTGGCTAAGCTCTCCCTGGACGAGAAGGAAAAGCCCCGCATCGACAAGGATTTCGAAGAGGTCACAGAAGGGGAGGAAATGACCGTCCAGGAGAAGCTCAAGACCAAGTGGGCCCAACTGGAAGCCGTGGTCGGTTCGGAAAAACGAATCGAGTTGATCGCCAGGGACCTGGTGAAGCATTTTGAGGATCGCCTGTCGGCCCTGGATGGCAAGGGCATGGTCGTCTGCATGTCGAGGCGTATCTGCGTGGATCTCTATAACGAAATCGTCAAGCTTCGTCCAGCGTGGCACGAAACTGAGGACAAGGAAGGCTTCCTGAAGGTCGTCATGACGGGTTCAGCCTCGGATGATACGGAATGGCAGCCGCACATCCGGGACAGGAAGAGACGGGAGGAACTCGCCGGACTGTTCAAGGATCCGAGTACCGGTTTCAAGCTCGTCATCGTCAGGGACATGTGGCTCACGGGATTCGACGCCCCGAGCCTCCACACCATGTATGTCGACAAGCCCATGAAAAATCACGGGCTCATGCAGGCTATCGCCCGGGTGAACCGGGTTTTCGGGGACAAGCCCGGCGGGCTAATCGTCGACTACCTGGGTTTGGCCGAGGACCTGAAGAAAGCCATGGCCACATACACCGAAAGCAAGGGGCGCGGAGAGGTATGCATCGACCAGGAGGAAGCCCTGAAAATTCTTGAAAGAGAAATCGAGGTTTGCAGGGATATCCTCTTCGGGTGTGATTCGCTCGCGCTTCGCGCGGCCTCCCCGAAAGCTCATCTGGCTAATCTGCCCATCGTCATCGAGCATATCCTCGACCAGGAAGACGGCAAGGAGAATTGGATCAAGGCCGTAGACAAGGTGTCCAAGGCCTTCGCCCTTGCGGTGCCCCTGGATGGGGCTCTTGCCCTGAGGGACGAGGTGGCATATTACCAAACGATCAAGGCGGCCCTTGTGAAGCGGGTAAAGCCCGACCGACACGACCCCGAAGATCTCGAACCGGCCATTCGGCAGATCGTCTCCCAGGCACTGACGACTGGCCCGGTCATCGACCTGTTTGACGCGGCAGGGTTGAAGAAGCCCGATATTTCCCTTCTTTCGGAGGAATTCCTGGAACAGGTGAAGGCCATGCCCCAGAGGAACCTGGCTGTGGAACTCCTGCGGCGGCTGCTGGACGACGAGATCAAGGTTCGGTCGAGGCGATACCTTGTCCAGTCGAGGTCGTTCGCTGACCTGCTGGAAAGAACACTGCGGAAGTACAAGAACCGGGCCATTGAGACGGTGGAGGTCATCCAGGAGTTGATCGACCTCGCCAAAAATATGACGGAAGCCCTGAGCCGGGGGAAAAATCTGGGCCTTTCCGAAGACGAACTGGCGTTCTACGATGCGCTGGAGACGAGCGATAGCGCGGTGGAGATTCTCGGGGACGAGACCCTGAAGAAGATTGCCCAGGAACTGACGGACCAGATCCGGCGCAACGTCAGCATTGACTGGACCATGAAGGAGCAGGTCAGGGCAAAGCTGCGGGTCATGGCGAAACGCATCCTAAAGAAATACAACTACCCGCCCGACAAGCGGGAAAAAGCGACTGAAACGGTACTCCAGCAAGCGGAACTGCTTTGCGGGGAGTGGCTGGGGAAATAAGCCGGCTTGTGGAAGCACTCTGGTGTTAATTCCAGATGTAACTTGTAGGAGAGGTAAGCCCCGGTCGGTGTCTTTATTGAAGATCAAGGTTGTACCTGATTTTGGGATAGGTAAGCCACTGCAGGACAGGTTCCTTGAGGAGGTGCCATGAATGGCAAGTGTAATTGAAGCGGTGGAACAGGTCCTTTCTGCGGTGAAGGCGGCCTATCAGGGTTGGGAGAGTCTTGACGACCCTGGTTTTATCAAGGAAGAACTCACCTATAAGAGAAATGCCGTGGAAAAAGCCCGACAGTTACTTTCCCGGGAGGAATCTTCCCGGTTGCTCGCCCAGGGCGATTTTGAGGAAATCCGTTCACGGTTGAAAATTGTCGCTAATGGCACCAACCTTCTCTACCGTTCGCAGCCTCTCAATTCTGACGTCGCCATCCTTTTCCAGTCTGAAAGCGAATTTTCCGAAATAGCCCGCGAGATCTATGACCTCCTTTACGGGGAGGGCGATTCGGCGGAGCGTCTCGAGAAATTTATCGCCTTTGAAACGGCCCACGGCTACAAGGCGACTTGGCCCTTCCCGACTTACCTGCTATTCCTGCTCAATCCCGGATCGGATTTCTTCGTCAAGCCGACGGTCGTGCAATGGTTGCTGGAAGCTTCAGGTGCCTCTTTCCAGTACTCTTCAAAGCCTTCGGGGGAGTTCTACAGATCCTTGCTGGGCCTCCTTGAGGAACTCAGGGGGGCCTTGGCGGAAAAAGGTACCGTCTGTTCGGACATGGTGGACCTCCAGAGCCTGGTCTGGGTGGCCCATAACCAAAACAAACAGAAGGCGGAGAATAGGGAGTTTCTCGGCCTGTGGGGACAATTCAGAAAAGAGTACTTGGAAATGGAGAAGGGGCGGAGTCACGTAGAGCAAAACCTGAAGGCCAGAGAAGCGGCAAGGGCTGCCTATCAAAAAGCATTGAACGAGGAGAAAGCGGGAACAAGCATAACCGAAACGGTGATAAGGGGGTTCCTCCCGTACAGGGACACGAAAACCAACGCGGAAGCCGGTTACTGGTGTTCCCCGCCTTGGGTTTTCAATGCAGATGTTCGGGCTTTTTTCGCTTCCAAGGGCTGGAACTGGGATTGGGATGCGTTCGCGAAAGACTTGTTTGACTTCGTAAGGGATTCCGTCAAGAATCCCGATAGCCTTGAGGAGAATAGCCGTCGGTTTTTGGGCAAGGGTTACAAGGGGCTTCAGGCCGCTTCGCTGTCGCCGATCCTGAACGCCCTGGCCCCAGAGAATTTCCTCGTCGTAAACCTCAAGTCGTTGAAAACGCTGGAGCGGTTTGGGAAAAAATCCCATGCTCAGACGATTGAAGAATATGCAAGAACCAACGAGGATCTTTTCACCCTGTACCGGGATTGGGAAGATCTGGGGCTTCTCGAAAGCCTAGATACCGCGATCCTTCCCTGGACGGACTATTTTGACATCTTCTGTCACTGGCTGATGGCCGAGAAAAACTACTTCGACACGAAGTTCTGGAAGATCGCACCGGGAAAAAACGCCAAATATTGGGATGAATGGAAAGAAAAGTCGATCATTGCCGTCGGGTGGAGTGATTTCGGAGACCTTTCTTCTGTCAAGAAGAAAGAAGAATTTGACCGTGTCGCTGAAGAGTACCTGAAAAGACACCCTGAGGATACGAAGATAGGAGTCAGCCAGGTTTGGAGATTCATTAGTTCGATCTCCATCGGTGATCGGGTGGTTGCCAATGAGGGAACCAGAAAAATCCTGGGCATCGGGACGGTTACCGGCAAGTACCGCTATGAGCCGGACTTGCTGTATAGCCACGTGATACCTGTCACCTGGGATGACCTTTGCTACCGGAAAACCGATGAAACAGCTTGGGTAAAAACGCTCATCGAGTTGCCTAGGGAGAAGTTCGAAAATTTGGAAAAGCTTCCCTCAACACCTCCTGAACCTACGAAGCGTGTAAATAAAGTCGAAAAAAGGCTTCGATCTTATTACCCGGAGGAGGAAGACCTACGGCGCGCCTGTAATCTCTTTGCTGATGCCGTGGAAAAAGCCGATGTCGAAAATCCTTCGAGTTGGTGCGCCACGTTCCTCAAGGATCGAATACGCCTCAACGTTGGCCGGGCGGCTACAATTGACTGTCTGCCTGGAAGCCTGCGCATTTCGGTGATTGAAGAGGAAGTTCCAGGAGAGGTACGAGAGGAGTGGAAGGAATACGAAAATCCTCTCTTTGTCTTCCGATCGATTCAAGAAAAGACAATCGGTTACGATCTTCCCAGCGCGGTTCTGAAAACGCATGAATCCTTGCTGGGAGAATTGACCGGATCCTTTATTTCAAAAGCAGCGAAAGCGGTAGAAATTTCGCCTTATGGAGCCTTCCACGAGCCGGAGATTGTGGATTTTCTCTCGGAATTCTTGCATAGAGATTTGCCCTCTCACCCGAAATTTACATATTCTCCCCAGGCAGAAATAAGTTTTAATATCCGTGCATTCAAACTCCTCCAGATGCTCCAAGAACGACCGGAGGTTGGGGTTTATCTCGAACATACCGGAGAGTTCCAGAAGGAAGTGGAAACACCGGTAAAGGGAATCCTTGAAAGGGTCGCTTCCAGCATGAAAGAAGAAACAAAGCGGATCCTGGAAACCGAGAAAGACCTTTTTTCACGGATACCCAAAAGCGAAAATCCGGAAGGCCCAGCAAACCCGTTCTTCGGCGGTAGCTTTTACCTTAAGGGTAACAGCCGGGAAGAGGGGTTCCAACTTTACATCTTGCTGACATCGGAAGGCTTGAAAGCAGGGCTGTCTTTCAAGGGGAAGCGGACTTCGGAGCAAACTCGTTTTGGAGTAAACCTGGAAAAACATGGAGCGGAATTGAATAAACTACTCCCCTCCTGGTGGGAAACTCCGGCCCTTGTTCTGGAGGAAAAGGAACGGGAACCTGAAGCGGCCATGGGGTTTCTTGCTCGCTGGGTTTCAAACCCGGACCAAATGGGAGGAGACAATCTCTCCAGGTTCTGGGAGCGGGAACATCTCATCGAAATGGACCATGAAGTTCTAGTCAAAGAGGTACAGACCCTTTTCAATGACCTGTTCCCCTTCATTCTTTTGGGGCTCGAAGACGACCCCATGCCCAGGATTAGAGAATGGATCGGTTTAGATCCGGTCATACAGCAAGTCCAGACCCTTCCGATTTACTCACTCCAGGAGATCGCCGATAGAACAGGCTATCCCTTGGCCGATCTGGGAAAATGGAAACGTTCCCTTGAAAGAAAGAAGCAGGCCGTTTTTTATGGGCCTCCGGGAACAGGGAAGACTTTCATTGCCAGGGAAATGGCCCGACACCTCGTCGGAGGCGGCAAGGGTTCTTTCGAGGTGGTCCAGTTTCACCCGTCCTATGCCTACGAGGACTTTATCGAGGGGATCCGGCCGGCCGTCAGGGGAGAGGCCGACCTCGTCTACGAAGTAAAGCCAGGGACCTTCCTCGAGTTCTGCCGGAAGGCGGAAGTGGCTGAAGGTGATCCCTGTGTCCTTATTGTGGATGAAATCAACCGGGCCCCTCTTTCCCGGGTGTTCGGGGAGCTCATGTACCTTCTCGAGTACAGGGGAGAAACGGTCAACCTTGCCTCAGGCAGAAGATTCTCCATTCCCGAAAACGTCTTTCTGATCGGGACGATGAACACGGCAGATCGGTCCATCGCGCTCGTCGATCATGCGCTGAGGAGGCGTTTCGCCTTCATTTCCCTCTTCCCCCGCTTCGGAGTGCTGGCCCATTACCACGAAAGGCAAAAAACAGGGTTTTACCTGGAAGGCTTGGTCGAGATGCTGGAAAAGCTGAACAAGGCCATTGGGGACCCGAATTTCAGCATCGGGGTTTCCTTCTTCATGCGACAGAACCTTGCGGATGAGCTGGAAGATATCTGGAGGATGGAGATCGAACCCTACCTGGAGGAATATTTCTACGAAAAGAACGGGATGGTCGACGATTTCCGCTGGGAAAAGATTGAGTCCGTCATCTTTCCGAAAGTGCCATGAGCCGGTTCTCGTTTGTCGAGTGGGAAGCAGCGAAACTCCCAAAGGATGCCCTCGGTGAAACCGAGGCCCTATTCCTGGACAAGGAACACCGATCCTATTTCGACGTGAAGGGGCCTTCCTTCCTGAATGGCCACGTCTGGGACATCTGCCCGAAGGGGATTGCCGGGGTTATTCCCCTGGGGCCGGAAACGGTTTTCCACATCCAGCCCAAGGCCCCCCTTTCCAACCTCTTCGGGATGATGGAGGTTGCCTACGGCTTTCAGGGCAAATTCCTTCAGGGGCTGACCAGCCTGGGTGCGATGGAGGACATGTATTCGAGGCTCGCCGGACTCCTAGCGGCCAAGTCCCTGGAAAGATCCAGGAAAGGCCTTTTCCGGGATTACCTCAGCCGCCGGGACGATCTTGCCGCGGTGCGGGGCAGGATCGATTTCGGCAGGCTATCCTCCCATCCCGCGGGTGTTTCCCTTCCCTGCCGGTTCGAGGAACACACGGCCGATGTTACGGAGAACCGCCTGGTGGCCTGGACCCTGGGCCTCCTGATGGGGCATTTCCTGTCCTCAGGCGACGAGGAACTCAAGCCCCGCCTGAGAAAAGCCTTCCACGCCTACTCCGGGAGAGCGGAACTGGTGCCCTGCACGGGCCGGGACTGCCTTTCCGTCGTCTATAACCGCCTGAACGAGGATTACCGGCCTCTCCATGCCCTTTGCCGGTTTTTCCTGGAAAATTGCGGCCCCTCCATGCGCGAAGGCGAGAGGAAGATGCTCCCGTTCTTGGTGAACATGGACCTTCTTTTCGAATCCTTCGTCGCGGAGTGGCTGAAGAAAAACCTCCCCGCCGGATGGCGGCTCTCCTTGCAAAAGAAAGTTAATCTCTCCGAGGACGGATGGATCCAGGGACAGATCGATATGGTCCTTTACGAGGGAGGAACGATGAGAGCGGTCCTCGACACGAAATACAAGATGGCCGATAAGCCCTCGTCCGAGGATTTCAACCAGGTGGTGGTCTATGCCCTCTCACAGGAAGTCACGGAGGCGATCCTCATTTACCCGTTCCTTCCCAAGGGTCAGAGCAGCACAAAGACGAAAAACGGCATCACCGTCCGGATTCTGGGTTTCCCGCTGGATGGGGATTTGGACGAAGCGGGTCGGGCTTTGTTAAGAGGGCTTGAACTCGAAACTTTGGCATAGGTTCCAGAGGATTGTTCGAGGGAGGCGATTCCATGATTTCCCGCGGGTTGATCGAACGGATCTTTTCGGCCTTCAGCATCGAGCGGTGGAACGACCATCCCCGGCCGCTCAGCCTGACCGAGATGGACAAGCAGGCGCACAAGGCGATCATCGCGGTCTCCATCGCCTGCTCGATGGACGGGATGGCCCAAAAGCTGCCGGAGGTCGTGGAGGGGCTGGTCTACGGTTTCCTGCAGCGCGCGGTCCTGACCGACATGAAACCCCCGGTCTTCTACTGGCTGATGGAGACGAGCAAGCCGGCGGTGGACGATTTCGTGCTGAAGACGCTGGAGAAGGACACCGGCGCCCTGAAAGGGGATTTCCACCGGGCCTTCGGGGACTTCCTCGTTTCGGGACCGGCCGACGCGGAGGTCGAGCGCGTGCTGGGGGCCGCCCATTACCTGGCGACGCTGTGGGAGTTCGACCTGATCGCCCCCCTGAGCCAGAAGCTTTACGGGTTCGAGGAGACGCAGGCTAGGATCAAAAGCCAGCTCTTGAAATACCGGGACATCCCCCTGGTGGAGGAGAAGATCGCGTCCGCGGCCATGGCGGAAAAGGAGAAAGGCCTGGCGGCTTTCGTGGACCTGGCGGGACAGCTCCGGTTCCAGAAACGCTGGACGGGAACCCCGCGGGTCCCGGAGACCTCCGTGCTGGGACACGCCCTGTTCGTCGCGCTCATGGCCTTTTTCCTCTCGTCCGAGGCTGGGAGTTGCCGGGACCGGTCGACCTGGAACTTCATCGCCGGGCTGTTCCACGACCTGCCCGAAGTGTTGACGCGGGACATCATTTCGCCGATCAAGCGGAACGTCGAGGGGCTGGAAGGCCTGCTCAAGACCTACGAGGAAACGATGATGGAGGAGCGGATCGTCCCGCTTCTGCCCGAGCGGATGCGGGGCCTCGCCAGGGAGCTGACGGCGCGGGAGTTCGAGGACCGCGAGTTCGAAATGGAGGGGGTCCCCGGGAAGGTCCGCATCGACGGGACCCTGGTCAACTACTGCGACAAGTTCGGGGCCTTCATCGAGGCCGCCCTGTCGATGAGGCACGGGATCCGGTCGAGCCACCTGGAGGCCGGCTATTCGAGCTTCCTGAAGGATTACGGGAATTTCCGCTTCGGTGAGGAGAACCTGGCCTACCTGGCGGACTACTTCAGGTGAGGGAAAAAGCGCGAATTTCCGGTTGCGAAGCCCGCATCAATGAAAGCGGGTATCCCCTTACCCGGAGCCTTATTATCAAAAAGGGCCCTTTTTTAAAATAAGGCTCTCTCCGAGGGGCCCTTATTATCCTGGCGGATAATAAGGAACCTCGTTTTTTTGGGCTCTCCCCTAGCATCCGGGGTGGTGCTGTGCATGGTCGAGCCATTTTAGGGGACCTCGCTAACCAACAAGAATGTATAATATTGATACGTGTTGGTTAGCGAGTCGGAATGGGAGGGTTGCTAACCAACAAAAAGGCTATATACTAGATATAGTTGGTTAACATGGAAAGGAGGGAAGCCCAATGCCCAACCGGTTTGTCAAACAGGAGAAGGAGAGCATCATCCGCGGCATCCTGCGGGAAGAACTCGACCGGTCGCAGCGGATGGAGGCTCTGTACCTGAAGGAGATGGAGTCCATGCCGAAAGGGTCCCTCCAGGTGAAGATCATCCGGGGGCGGGAGTATCTCTATCGCTGCTTCCGCGACGGGAAAAAGGTGAAGAGCGTTTTCGTTCCTCGGGACGAAGCTAAGAAGATCGGCGAGAGCATCCAAAGGCGCAGGGAAATCGAATCCAGCCTGAAACGGCTTCGGGCAGATCGTGAACTGGCCAGGAAGGTCCTGCGATGAGCCCGGTGCCAAACGAACAGCGGAAAGCCTTCCGTATGGCCATGGAGGCCTTGGAGGAAACGGGCCTTCTCGGGTTCATCCTGGTCATTGGAAGCTGGGCAGAGTATCTCTACCAGGAGGCTTTCCCCGGCAAAGGTTTCGAGATGAGCCTCCGGACGCGTGACGTGGATCTCTTCCTGGAGAAAATGAGAAAACCCCCGGAACCTGCGGGGCTGGTCGAGGCGCTCAAGAAGCGGGGATACCTACTGGATATCGATCGTGTCACTGGGGCTGGGAGGTTCTACCGTGAGGACCTTCTCGAGCTGCAGTTTCTTGTTCGGGCGCTGGGATCGGCTACGGAGCTATCATACGACGTCCCGGCCCTTTCCGTGCGAGCCGAGGGGCTAAGGGACCTGGACATCTTTTCCCTGGATCCCGTTACGGTGCGCTGGGAGGGGTATTCTGTCCGGATTCCCGCACCCGAGGCCTTTGTTCTCCAGAAGTTGCTGATCCTGGATGAGCGCCAGGGGTGGAAACGGGAAAAGGATATAGAGGCGATTCGCATGGTCCTTGTTCATCTGGTGAACCCGACAGCTCTGGCAATGCGCTTTGGGCTTCTGTCAAAGGCACGGAAAAAACGCATCCTTGCAAACGCCGGAGAATGGGGAATCGTCCTTCCGATACCCGAGGAAATCAGAAGATCGTAGGGGCAAGGCTTGGCCGATTACATTCCCCCCTTGAAAAGGACAATTTTTTGAAATAAGGCTCCAGTGATTTTTACCCTCCCGGCGAGGCTCGCCCTCCGCCAGTACCCCCTTCCTATTGCAGGTTCAACATCGAACACAATCATAAATAAATAATAAACCGGCTTGTTGACATGATAATAGCAAGCGCGTTTAATCTATTGGACTCTGATCACCAAACTGGGGGGGTGCACATGTTCGATACGGGCAATACCGGGTTCATGCTGCTCAGTACAAGTCTCGTCATGCTGATGACACCCGGACTGGCTTTTTTCTATGGTGGGCTCGTTGGAAGAAAGAACGTCCTGGCCATCATGATGCAGAGCTTCGTGTCCATGTGCCTGACGACCGTCCTCTGGTTCCTCGTCGGCTATTCGCTTTGCTTTAGCGGCGACGTGGGGGGCATCATCGGGAACCTGGACCACGCCCTCATGAGAGGGCTCACCCTGAATGATGCCTTCGCAGGGACAAACCATATCCCGCTGTTCGTTTTCATTGCCTACCAGATGATGTTCGCCATCATCACTCCGGCCCTGATTACCGGTGCTTTTACGAACCGGGTCCGTTTCGGTGCCTACCTTGTTTTCCTGGTGGTCTGGCTGCTGTTCGTCTATTTCCCGTTCGTCCACATGGTTTGGGGTGGTGGAATCCTTCAGAAGTGGGGAGTCCTGGACTTTGCCGGGGGAATCGTCGTTCATGCGATTGCGGGCATGGCGGCACTGGCTTCGGTCTTCTATGTCGGGAAGCGCCGGGGGAGCGATTCCGCCCACAGCATTCCGCTGGTCGCGCTGGGAACGGGCCTGCTCTGGTTCGGATGGTACGGTTTCAATGCCGGGAGCGAGCTCGCCGTGGATGCCGTAACGGCCCAGGCTTTCCTGAACACGGACGTGGCCGCGTCCTTTGCGGGCATGACCTGGCTGACTGTCGAATGGATAAGGGAAAGGAAACCGAAGTTCGTCGGGCTTCTGACCGGATCTGTCGCGGGACTGGCGACCATCACGCCTGCCGCAGGGTACGTCACCCTCGATAGCGCGGTCATCATCGGTATCCTTGCCGGGCTGACCTGCTACCTTGCGGTTTCCATCAAGAACCGTTTTGCCTGGGATGACGCACTTGACGTGTGGGGAGTCCATGGAGTGGGAGGGATCCTGGGGGTTGTCCTGCTCGGTGTCTTCGCGAACACCTCCGTGAATGCCGCGGGAGCCAACGGGCTTCTTCTGGGGGGAACCTCCTTTTTCATCAAGGAAGTCGTCGCTGTCGTCATTGCGGGTGCCTATGCCTTTGTCTTTACCTATGGCGCCCTTGCCCTGATCAATCGCTTTACCCCGGTGCGGCTTTCCGAGGAAGAAGAAGAATCGGGCCTGGATCTCTCCCTGCATGGAGAAAAAGCCTACCTGTAAACGATAGCAGATGGATCCCCGGCTGAAGGACAGCTGGATGCATTGCCGGAAGGGGGTCTCCCGCAGGGAGGCCCCCTTCCGTTTCGTTCACTACAGCACCCGCTGTTATTCGACGGTCCTGGCAACAGGGTGAGGGAGAAGACGCGAATTCCCGGTCGCGAAGCCAACATTCATGAGAGCGGTTGTTTTTTTACCTGAGGGCCTTATTATCAGAGTGATAATAAGGCCCCTGCTTTGCGGGGGGGTGTAGGATAGTTCCGCGTAGGTTTCAGGTTTGGAATCCAGGGAATCGCTGAAAATGACTTTCACCAGTGATTCTCACTTTGAGAAGGGGGTAGAAAACGGCATGATTCCTGAATTTGTGGATTTGCTCGATATCGCGATCAAGGAACTCCAGACCGAAGATGAATATTTGCGGGGTGCCGTTGCCGCAAATCCGGGGACCTACCCTTCAAACGGAAAGGGCAATCTTTCCGGGCTGCTCCGCTTCAACAACGAGAGGTATTACCAGTATGTGGTAGGTAAAGGCCTGTTGCGTTCGTATCCATATATCGTTGGATTGGAGAAAGGGAAAGAGATGTTTGATTTAACCCTGAAGGGACCGGGTCAGGTTAATGGTTTTTACGCTGCAGTTGAAATGAAGCGATATATGACCCCTGCAGGCAAAGTTGAACCCCCTGAGATCCAAAGGGACATTCAGGAGTTACTTAATGCAAAGGCGCGCCTGGAAAATGCCATGATCCTCATTTTTTCTGCAAACCTTAGGCAAATCTCGATAATAGAAAAGAACCTAAAAGATCTCGCTAAGGAACTTAATACCGACAGAGATAATTGGGAATACCGGTTTTTCCCCACTTTCAGCAATGAAGGAGAGTCCGTCTATTTTTGGATCGCCGGCTACGAAGTCCCCTTAATAAGCCCCAGCGGCGCTTAGTAGTTCCGCCCGGATCTCCTCCCTGAGGTCTTCGGGTTCCAGCAGTTCCGCCTCGGCTCCCATCGAAAGCACCCACCGCTTCACGTCCCAGCGGCCGGATGTGTGCAGCCGGATCGTGATCGCCCCGTCCTCAAGTTCGGTGATCTCCTGGTCCTTGCACCAGCGTCGTCCCTTCACGTAGGGGGCCTGCCGGGCGGAAACCCGCACCAGGGCGTCCACCGGGTCCCCCAGGATGAGCCCGAAGGCTTCGTCCAGCGTTTCCTCGGGGTCGAAGTCCTCGGGCCATTCGAAGCGCTCCTCCAGCACCTCGAGAGCCTGGATCCGCTCCAGCGCCAGCGTCCAGACGGTGCCGTGGCGGGGGGACTTGTAGAAGGCGTATAGCCCCCCGTCCCTCTCGAAACAGTACAGGGGTTGGATCTCGAAGGTTAGTTCCTCTCCCTTCGAGAAGCTGTTGTAGGCGATCCGGCAGCAGTTACGCGCGAGAATGGCTTCGGTCAGCTTTTCCAGGTGCTTCTCGGCCCCGGAGATGTCCTTCAAGGCATGCTCGGCCTGCAGGAAGACGGCGTCGAGGGCCTCGAGTTTCCCGTCGAGCCCTTCCGGCAGGAAGGCCCGCAGTTTCAGCAGGACCCTTTCCAGGTTGTCCCCCGTTCCCGTTCCCTTCCAGATTCCCGCCGATTTCGAGGCGATGCACAGGGCCATCACGTCCGCCAGACTAAAGCCGACGTCCGGCAGGGTGATGTTCGGAAGCTTCTTCGTGAAGGCCTCGTCTACATACCATCGCTTTTCCGTACCCAGGAAGGATTTGTCCGGGTAGACGGGCACCCCGATCTCCTGCACCAGGTCCAGGACCCGGTACACCGTGCTGCGGTCGCAGGAAAGCAGGTCCTGGATCTCCTTCACGCTCGCGCCCCGGGGCCGGCTCAAAAGGTCCACGGTTCTCAGCAGCTTGACCAGGTTTTTCCCTCTCACGAAAAGCGCCTCCCCGACGTGTTGCCGTTTCCGCGACAGGCGAATGCGAGAATTCCCCCTGCGAAGGCACACCACTTAGGAGGTTATCACAAGATGAACGAGGAGGAAAAAAGAAACGACAACGGAAGGCCCGGAAAGGAAGGTTCCGACCTCAACGACCAGGGGATCCTTTTCCTGAACGGGGAGATCACGGACGAATCCGCCCGGTCGATCTGCCAGGACATCATCGCCCTGAACCTGAAAGGGAAGGTTTCGCGGATCCAGCTTCTGGTCCAGAGCCAGGGCGGGTCGTGCACGGCGGGCTTCGCGATCGTCGACCTGATGGAGTGGTCTCGGATCCCGGTCTACACCACGGGGATGGGAATGCTGGCCTCCATGGGGCTTCTGGTTTTCATGGCCGGCCACCGGGGCCACCGGACCCTCCTGCCGAGGAGTTTCCTGCTCTCCCACCGCTTCAGCACGGCCTTCGCCGGCAACCACAGCCATCTGCTGGCGGCCCGGAAGATGCAGGACCTGGTGCACGAGCGGATCGTGACCCACTACCTGGCCTACTCGAACGTCAGGGACAGGGCGCGGCTGGAAGAGACGCTGCTTCGCGACGTCGACACCTGGCTGACCCCGCGGGAAGCGATCGAGTACGGCCTGGCGGACATCGTCGAGCCGTCGTTGCCTGAAAGGGAGGGATTCTGATGCAGACCCTGAACGTGACCGAAACGGGAACCCTGGAGGCCGAGGCCTTCAGGGACCATCTGGAGCACCTCGAGGCCCTGGTCGGGGAAGCGGCGGTCCTGGCCTGGAGGCGGTTCTCTAAAAGGAGGAACCCTTACGATGACGAGGCCCGGGAAGCCCCGGCGCTTTCCTACGAGGAAACCCGGTCGGAAAACGAGGCCAGGGAGGAAGCCTCAATCCGCGCGGGGGTGGCTCTGCCCTTCGTCGAGATCTGCGCCAGGCATCGGCTTTGCGAAACGGAAAGGCGCATCCTCCTGCTGTTTCTCTACGGGGCCCTGATGGACGCCGGGCTGGCGGCGGACAGGGAGCAGAATGTCGCCGATCTCCGCAACGGGGTGTCCCCCTCGGCGATCGCCTACCGGCTGGCGGAGGGGATCGAAGAGAGGCTCTGCATCCTGAGGCTCCTCACGCGGGAGTCGAAGCTGGTGTCCACCGGGCTTCTCCGGCCCGAAATCGGGGACGACGAGGACGGGTCGAATCCAAGGCAGTTCACCCTCAGTCCCTGGTGCCTTTCCCTGGTTCTTGACGAGCAGAAGCTGGGCCTTCCCCGCACCGATTTCGTCCGCCTGGAGGAGCCGCAGGCGAGCCTCGACGACGTGGTGCTGCCGGAATCCCTGAAAAGCCGGATCGTGGATACCGTCCGCCGTTTTTCCGCGACACCCGGGGATTCGGGGCTGGTGCTCCTTTTCAGCGGGGTGTCGGGAACCGGCAAGACGATGATGGCCCATGCCCTGGCCAGGATGCTCGGGAAGCCGCTCGTCTTCCTGCCGATGAACTGCCACGAGAGCAAGGGCGTTAGGCCCTGGGACGTTCTCCGGAGGGCCTTCGCGGAGGCGAGCCTGGTCGATGGGGTCCTGCTCATCGACGAGTTCGACATCCTCATCACGGAAAGCTTCCCGGTCAAGCGCACCATGCTCGTTGAACTGGAACGGTTCAAGGGGATCTGCGTTCTGGCCGCCAACCGCCCCCTGACCCTCCCGGTGGCATTCGACCGCCGCATCCAGCTGAAGGTCGAATTCCCGGCCCCCGGCCTTGAGGAGCGGCTGGAGATCTGGCGGCGGAACCTCCCGCTGGGATTTCGGTACGGGACCGACGTGGACCTTGAAAAACTTTGCCAGGAATACGTCTTCACGGGCGGCACGATCAAAAACGCCGCTCTCCTGGCCCGGGGGTTCTCGGCCGAGGGGGAGGGAGGCCTGCGGGAAATTTCGATGGCGGCCCTCTCCGAGGCCTGCGAGGTCCAGGCGGAGAACCTCCGGCAGTTCATCCGGCTCGGGCGGGCCAAGCGCCCTTCGGTCACCCTGGACGACCTGGTCCCGGTCGGCGGCAGGGAGAACCTCGAGGCTTTCGCCCGTTCGGTCGGGGAGATGGAGAAGGGAATTCCCGAAATCCACCATTTCTGGTGCGAGGATGCCGGGACCGGGCTCGAGGCGATCGAGGCGGTGGCGGGCAGCGCAGGCTGCGATCTCCGGGTCTTTCCCCTCAGGGAAATCCGGGAGGCCATCACGGCCAGGAACTGGGGCGGGGACGACATCTATTCCGACCCGCTGGAGTACATGTTCTCCAAGTGGGTCGGGCGCAAGGCGATCACCGTCATCGCGGAGGGGACGGACACGGCTTTCTCCGGCGACGAGGAGACATCCGCCCTTTGCGAAATGTTGCCGGACATCTTCCTGATCCTGCAAAAAAGGGAAAATTTCGGACCGGTCATCGTCCTTTCGGTTCGTTCCCTGCCGGAATGGGCCCTGCGGTACGTCGGCATCTCCAGGGAACTCCCGCATCCCTCCGGCCAGGAACAGGCTGCCGCCTGGGAAAAGGGGCTGGCGGGGCTTGGAATTCCCCGGTACTTCTTCAGGGACCTGGCGGCTTCGCACCCCAGGCATGTCCGGGAGATCGAGCGGGTGTGCCGACGATTCCTGCTTTTCAACCCCGATGCTGAGGGCATGCCGCCGGAAAAGGTGTTCAGGAAAATCGCGGACTTCATCGAGCCGTTGAAGGCCTCGGTCCCCACGCTGTTCGGCCGCAAAGCCTAGGGGCTTTGTTCAGATCAGGGAGCCATGGGATGCCTCAATAGGGAAGAAATGATTGTCATCCGGAAAGCATCAAACTGCCTGACTCGGTTGACATGACCATGATGTGGGAGGAAATTAAACATTGAATAAAAATTTGCCCGATCTCGGGTGGGAGGGAAATTCATGAGCGGCATTGGCCTTCTTCTGGAAAACTCGATTGATTTTGAAAGGACACATCAGGTCGTCCTCTATACCTTGTTCAAGAAATCAGATTTTGCTTCTTACCTCCTAGGCTTAGGGAAGCCAATCGAGGTGGAGTGGGAAGCTGAAAAACAACTTTTCGACCTGGGAGTATCGGATGGAAAAACCCGAGCACTGGTGGAATTGAAAATGTGGTCTAGCCTTTCGGGAGGGCAGCTCGCGAGACAAACCGCCCGGCTCCAGGGATTTAAAAACGCTGGAGAAGACGTAAGGGGGCGCCATCTTCTCTTGGGAACCAGCTGGTTTGAATGGGAGCCCGATGTGTTGTTGGAAGAGTCCGATAACTTTTCTATGCGTCTCGGCTACGAAGAATTGATCAGGGCTCTGGATTCCCTCCTCTCGTCCCCTGGTTTGGGGTGCGATATTGGAGAACTGGCGTCCCCATATCGTGACCTGTTGGTGAAGCAGTTTAACGAAATCAAGAATGCTGCTGATGACCCTGACGAACAGAAGAAGAAAGGCGCGCGATATTACTATTCGCTTTTTTGGAAACTCAAGAATCAGTTGGAAAGAGAGGGCTTGGCAAGGGGAAAAATGTGGATTCATACCGCGACTAACGCGGGTGGTCCAGTCTACATCCTGACCGATCGAGAGTGGGTAGCCTTCCAATACAAGGGCATGGACGTCAGCCTTTACTATGAGGTCGTCAATGACTGGCCCTGCATCAAGTTCACAGTCGAGGATCCCGAAAATCCTTCCTCCAGCGAAACCGCTCCTCTTCGCGAAGCGATCAGGAGCGCAGCTCGAAAGATCATCAAGCCTGGGGACGGATTAATCAACATCGGCAGGTACGGCAAGTACATGTCAGCTTGCCAAATTGGTGTCAATGTCGGTGACGTTCATACGCTGGGTGAAAGCGCTAAGGTTCTCCTGGAGTTGCATGACGCCCTACCCCTAATTGCAAAAGAAGCCACGACATCATGAGGAAAAAATCAGGGAATCCCTGATGGCGCGAATTTTTAACACCGATAGAATTAAAAGGTGGATGAAGCATCTGGATCCGCATGAAGAAGGGGGATTCCCAAATGTTGCCTTCGAACCGGAGAAAAGATCTTCAGCGCTTCTATGGCCTTCTCGAAAGACTGCAGGCAAGTACCGGTTTTCGCCGGCTTGAAACAGCCCATGCGCATGACGGCTGGCCTGAAAAAGGGGTTTATTTCTTCTTCGAGGAAGGGGAAACCCGCGAAGACGGCAAGAGCTTCCGGGTCGTGAGGGTGGGAACCCACGCGATCAACGGAAACGCACATACAACCCTTTGGAACAGGCTTTCCCAGCACCAGGGCACGATCGGGGGCGCAAATCCCGGGGGAGGAAACCACAGGGGTTCCGTTTTCCGGGACCATGTCGGGCGCGCCCTGATCGTCCGCGGGGATATCGTCAACGAGACCTGGGTGCACGCTCATGTCACCCCTGAAGAGCGCGAGGAGGAGCGGCCGGCCGAGTGCCGGGTCAGCCGGCATATTCGCCCCATGCCCTTCCTCTGGCTTTCGGTTCCGGGTGCCCCGGGCCCAGACTGTCCAAGGTCCTACATCGAAAGGAATTCGATCGCCCTGCTGAGCAACATGGGTGAAGAGGAAAAACTGGATCCCCCGTCCGAAAAGTGGCTCGGGAACCATTCCCCCCATCCGGCGCTTCTGGGTTCGGGCCTCTGGAACGTCAACCATGTCGATGAGGATTACGACCCGTCATTCCTCGAAACCTTCGAACGTCTGGTCGGGGAATTCACCGGTTCGGAAAGACCTTCTCCTTCCGAAGCTCGAGCTCCGAGGGTTTTTACGGTAAGCCGCCAGGCTCCGGTTTCGGTTGTGAGAAAGATCCCCTCCACGGAGGAGACCCCGGGAAAATCCATGTCGGCTGATCCTCGGACGCTCATCCTCATCCCCTGCTGTGCCCGCAAGCTTCCCGGAGGCAACAGGATTGCGGGAGCCTTCCCTGATTTCTTCGCAAACCTTTCCCCGCAGGTTCGGCAGCACGTTCTCGCCGCGAGATCCGGCATCCTTGGCGCCATGCAGGCGCAATTGGGCGAAAAAGGAATCGAGAAAGGCCCCGATTTTGGCGGAAACTCGATGGCGGGCAAATACCGCCCGGCATGGGAGCGATACTCAGGGAACCTCTACTCTGCCTTGGGGGACCGAAAACTTCTATCAACGGCTATTAAAAGAGCGGACGGGCCGGGTGTCTTGATCCTTTCAGCCCTCTACGGCCCCCTCGAGCCAGACTCTCCCATCCAGGACTATGACCTCCGCATGGACCAGCCCCTCTCTGCGCCTGGCCGGCCAAGCCTGTCGGTCAAGCCGGAAAAGGCATGGAAGACTGCCCTACCCGGTTTCCTAAAGGAATGGATGCGTCGGAGCGGTAAGAACCGTGTCCTCCTGCTGCTGGCGAGCCATTACCTCAAGGCTGTGGGGCCAGCCGTCGAAAAGGGGTTTTCTGAGGGGTGGATAAGCGAGGCGTTCTCGTGCTCCGTCATCAACGGGAACAGCTATTCGACCCCGCATACCCACGGCCTGGTCCTGAAGGACCTCTTAACGACCGGTAAAACGGAGCAAACGGGGGTCGAGTGGGTACGGATGACTACGCGATAAGAATCAGGCTTTTATTCGATGCAGGAAGGAGTTGTCGAGAGGTGGGAAATAGGAACAAGGAATTGTTCGATAAAAAGCTGGGGGGAATTGACTCCGAAGAGGAGAGAAACACGATCAAAGACATCAGGGAAATGCTCACCACTCTCGTGAAAAAAAGAGGGGGGGAAATTGTTTACGGGGATGGTCCAAAAAAAACCGCCTTCTTTTCCAAGTGGACCTCGTATGGGAATCGAACAAGCGTAACGATCGCGTATGAAAAGTCGAAAAACGAGTTCGACCTCTGGTTTCTTTACGAAGACCTTGATGAGAAAAGGCCAACGCTGAAGGAAAAACTGGTGAAATGCCTGGTTAACCACTTTCCCTACCTACTAGGAGACAAAGTAATAAAAAGAAAGTCGGCTGAGGAGACGAACAATCCCTGTCTTCCGATTTCCAAGTGCACCGGAAAGGTCCATTTGCTGGAGGAATGCCTGAAACTGCTCTGATGAATAAAGGCTTACGGTTTTGTTGTTGAGCAATTGAGGCATGCTCCATATCGCACGTGCCCGGTTTTGTACCGACAATAGGGGGATTGCCTTGAGAGAAACGGATAGAGGCCTGGCCTTTTCACCAAGCGACCTTTGCACGTTTTCGAAAAGTCCCTTCGCTTCCTGGATGGACCGTTGGTACCTGTCCGTCGCGGGATGGCAGCCTGCGCCCTTTTCGTTCGGCGCGAACGTTTTCCCGGATTGCGCCCCCGACGAAGAGGAACCCGAAATGGATATCCTGGCGAACAAGGGGATCGAGCACGAGAAACGGTTCCTCGAAAAGCTTCGGGGAGAAGGAAAAACGATCGTCGAGCTGGACAGCCGGGACCCGGCCCTCACCCGAGAGGCCCTGGCAAGCGGGGCAGACGTGATTTACCAGGCCTGGCTCGAGAGCGCCGATGGAATCTTTGGGGGCTACGCGGACTTCCTGGTGCGGACCGGCAGCTCCCCGGACGGTGCCCCGCTTTACGAGGCTTGGGACACGAAGCTCGCCCGCTCCACGAAACCGACCTTCATCCTCCAGCTCTGCCTGTATTCCGAGATGCTGGCCGACATGCAGGGGGTTCTCCCCGACCGCATTGGGGTTGTTCTCGGTACCGGGGAACTGAAAACCTACCCGCTCAATCGCTTCCTCCACCTTCACCGCGTCATCAAGCGGCGTTTCCTGGATTTCCAGGCGTCCTTCGATCCCGAAAACCCGCCCCATCCGGCCGATTCCCGGGAGCACGGCCACTGGTCGAACCTGGCCGGGCGAATCCTCGAGAGCCTCGATCACCTTTGCCGGGTTGCCAACATCACCCGCGGCCAGGTCAGGAAGCTGGAGGCCGCCGGCACCACCCGCCTGCGGGAACTAGCCGAAAGCCAAATCAAGCGTGTTCCGGGCATCGCTCCCCAGGTCCTGTCGCGGCTGAAGCTCCAGGCTTCCCTGCAGATCCTCTCCGAGGGCCGGGATGTTCCGGAATACCGGGTCGCCCCCCTGGACCCGGACGCTCCCCGGCGAGGCCTGGCGGGGCTTCCCCCCGCTTCCCCGATGGACGTGTTTTTCGACCTGGAGGGCTACCCCTTCGCGGAAGGGGGCCTCGAGTACCTCTGGGGCACCGTGACGGAAGAGGAGGGCACGCCGGTTTTCCGGGACTGGTGGGCTCATGATGCCGTACAGGAAAAGGCCGCCTTCGAGGGGTTCATGGACTGGGCCATGGAGCGCTTCCGCACGGATCCCTCCATGCACGTCTACCACTACGCCCCCTACGAGACCGCCGTCGTCAGGCGGCTTTCCGGCAAGTATGCCACCCGGGAGGACGAAGTCGACGAATTGCTCCGCAGCCAGGTCTTCGTGGATCTTTACCCGATCGTTCGGCAGGGCCTGGTGGTCGGAACGCGCGGCTACTCCCTGAAGGACGTCGAGCACCTCTACCGGGGCCGTCGCGCCGGGGAGGTCGTGAACGCCGGGGCCTCAGTGGTGGCCTACCATGACTGGTTGGCGAGCGGCGAACCGCCCGAGTGGCAAGACTCCCCTCTGCTCCGGCAGATCCGGGACTACAACGAGGAGGACTGCGTGTCCACCTGGGAACTGGCGGTCTGGCTGAGGCAGCGCCAGGCGGAGGCGGGGATCGCCTGGGCGGGCCCGGAATCGGACGAAGAAGAGGAAAAGCCCGAAAAACTTTCGGCGGACCCCGATGGCACCTTCGAATTGAGGAAGGCCCGCAGGAGGGAACTGCCGGAAAAACTCGACCGGCGCTGCGGCGGAAGCCCCGAGAAGGAAAAGGCCCGGCTGCTCGGCGGGCTTGCCGGCTACCACTGGCGGGAGGCTAAGCCCGTTTTCTGGAAGAAGTATGACCGAGCGGAAAAGGCGCACGAGGAACTGGTCGAAGATCCGGATTGTCTCGGGGCGCTCCGGATCGCCGGAAGCCCCAGGCCCGACAAGCGTTCGCTGATTTACACCTACACTTTCGATCCCGACCAGGACACGAAGGTCCAGGAAGGGGATCGCTGCATCGTCTCCTCGGACCTCTCCCTTAAACCGGCCCTGTACCTCCTGGACCGGGAGAACGGCCGGGCCGAACTGAGAATCGGGAACAAAAACGGCGAACTTCCTCCTCTCCTGAGCCTGCTGCCGAACGAATATGTGCCTGCCGACGTCATCGAGGACACGCTCCACGAAATCGCCGAAGGCTGGGTGGAAGGATTGGCACCCTCGGGGGCCGTCGGGGACCTGCTGTCGGCGGCCGCCCCGCGCATGAAGGACGGATTCGGTCCCTTCTGCCATCGGCCCGAAAGGGGCCTTCCCGGCATCATCGAGGCGGCCTCGAACCTGGACGATTCGGTCCTGGCCATCCAGGGGCCTCCGGGATCCGGCAAGACCTACACCGCCAGCCGGATCATCGCCGAGCTTGCCGCCCGGGGGAGGACCGTCGGCGTCACGGCCACCAGCCACAAGGCGATCCTGAACCTGCTAAGGGCCGTCACGGAGGCCCTGGAGGAGCAAAAACTCACCGTTCCCGTCTACAAGGCGGGAGGGGATACGGACGACCCCGTTTTCGCCGAAGGGAAGGTGCTACCCTGCGCCAACACCGACTTGGCAGGCCTCATCGGGGACGATCCGGTCATCCTGGGGGCCACGGCCTGGGGGTTCTGCCGCCCGGAAATGCGGGGACAGGTCGACACCCTCTTCATCGACGAGGCGGGGCAGTTCTCCCTGGCCAATGCCGTCGCGGTGGCCACCAGCGCACGGAACGTGATCCTGCTGGGCGACCAGATGCAGCTGTCTCAGCCGGTCCAGGGCACCCATCCCGGGAATTGCGGATTGTCGTGCCTCGAGCACCTGCTGGGCGAACATGCCACTGTCTCCGCCGACCGGGGCATCTTCCTCGAGACGACAAGGCGATTGCACCCGGCGGTCTGCGGCTTTGTCTCCGAGGCCTTCTACGAGGGCAAGCTGCAGTCCCTTGCGGGGCTGGAAAACCAGGGGATTGCCCCCGGATCGGACCCCCGACCCGACTGGCTCACAAAAGAAGCCGGCATCCTGTTCATCCCCGTGTCCCACGAGGGGAACAGCCAGGCGAGCGACGAGGAGGTCGAGGTGATCGCCCGGATCGCCGCGGACCTGGCCCGCTGTACCTTCACCGATGCCGAAGGGAAAACCCGTCCCCTTGCGATGGAAGACCTGCTCTTCGTGGCCCCCTACAACATGCAGGTGCGGAAGCTCAAAAGCAGGCTGGGGGCCCAGGCCCGCGTGGGCAGCGTCGACCGCTTCCAGGGGCAGGAGGCTCCCGTGGTGATCCTGTCCATGTGTTCTTCGTCGCGTGAGGACTCGCCCCGGGGGATGGAGTTCCTCTGCGACCCGAACCGGCTGAACGTCGCAATTTCCCGGGCGCAGGCCCTGGCCGTCGTTGTGGGATCTCCCGATCTCCTTTCCGGGGAGTTCGGGAACCTGAGGGAGATGGAACTGGGCAACCTCTACGCGTGGATCATGAAGGCGGGAAGCGAGGGATTGAATCCATGACGGAAAACGAAACGGCTCGACCGCAATATCTCTGTCCGGGCAGGGCACGGCTCACCTCGACTTACCGGTTCAGGGGGCAGGTTGGACACCTTCTCGATGACCCGGGGCAGGTCTACGGACGAACCATCGAAAAGGTCCTGGAATGGCTGTCGGAGAAGGAACCCCACCTGCTCCCCGTGCCGGACTGGCACCTGTCAAGCTTCAGGAAAGAGGAGCAGGGGCAGGTCCTCGAGGTTGTTTCGCTGCCTCACCGGTCCATCTGGTCCGCCCGCCTGACCCATCCCGACGTGGGGCTGGGCGAACAATACAAGCCGGTTGCCGGGCGCTCCTGGACGACGGACGTCTCGGTGGTGGCCGAAGGAGGGCGGGTTAACTTCGGGATCGAGGTGTTTGCCTCGACGCTGAACCCTGAGGCCCCCCAGCCGGCCTTCATCCGCCCCGGCGTGATCAGGTCGCTCGCTGAGTCGGCGGGACTGTCCCAGGTGCGCCCCCTGGATGGGAAGCCCTGGAAGGTCGAGTCGCCCGAAGACCTCGATGCCCTCGAAATCCTTTTGTCCGACCGGGACCGGGATCTCGCCGTCGTCGTGGTGAGCCAGCCCGACCCGAGGCGATGGGCTGGGCCGGGAGAGGCCCCCGAAAGCCTTCTGGATTGCGAGGCGCTGGCCCGGAAAACCCTCGGCTACGCCCACGTGGCGAAACTGCCTTTCAGTCTTTCCTTCGAGTGGACGAAGAGGGTCGGGAAATCCTGGTCGGTGTTTGACGGGGCCGTGCGAACCTACATGCCCGGACTGGATTTCGAGCACGATCCTCTCAGCGCCCATCCGCTGGCCTTCAAAGACCGCATCCTGGTCTTTTCCGGAGAAAACGCGGAGGGGCCGGAGGCCTTCCGCGGCTTCCTGGTGAAGAAACTGTGGGTGACCATGCCGCGGGTGCCGTTTCCCTGGCAGCCCCTCGTGTTCGTCCCGGACGCACGGGTCATCGAGTCCGAGGAACGGGCCAGGGAAACCCTGGGCGGGGAAGCTTGCGCTGATTGCCAAAAGCAGTATGAACGGCAGGCCGAAGCCCTGAAGGACAAGATCCGCTCCGCGGAGGAAGAGGCAAACAAGTGGCTCCAGGTGGCCGACGACTACCTGAAGGACCTGGATTACCACCGGCAGCAGACTCACGTCCTGCAGGGGGCCGTCGAAGCCCTTCGTGCGCAGCTGGAGGAAAAGACGGGCCAATCGCTCGACGCGGAGATTCCCATCCCGGACAACTACGAGGTCATGCCCGACTGGGTGGACGAGCACCTCGCCGGTCGGCTGGTTTTCCTTCCCCGGGCCGCCAGGGCTGTGAAGGACGCGGTTTACCAGGACCCCCCCCTCGTCTACAAGGGACTCCTTCTGCTTGCCAACGAGTACCGGAACATGCGGCTGGTGGTGGAAGAGGGCGGAAAGGAAAAGTTCGAGGCCCGTTGCGAAGAGTTGGGCCTGCGGTTCGGGGGATCCATGACCGAGGTCGCGGTCGGGGAGTACGAGGACGAATATTTTGTTCCGTACCCGGTCGGTTCCGGCCTCAAGCGCAAGCTGGAATTCCACCTGAGAAGGGGAAATTCCAGGGACGAACGTCAGTGCCTGGGTATCTACTTCTTCTGGGACGAGCAGGCGAGGCTGGTCGTCGTGGGATCCCTGCCGGCGCACCTTCGGACCAGGGCGACATAGGGGAAAGGGGAATTTGCGGCCTAAGTCTTATTACAAAAATATGGCTCGGGTCATTTCCTGCGGCGGACGATCTTGTAAACCTCTTTTCGATCGGCGACGCACACCACGATCGCGTGATCTTCCGACCACTCGATCAGCAGGATCAGACGCCAGTTGTCGAGGGAAATCCTCCAGAGTTTTTCGTAACCTTCCAGCTTGCGAAGATGTAAGGATTGGGGGTTTTCGCAGAAATCGTCAAGTGCTTTTATGATCGCTGCCTTTGCGTTCTTGTCCTGGATTTTCTTGATATCCCGCTTGGCGGCGTCTGAGAGTTCGAGATTCATCACTCCAGTTCTTCCTTGGCCTTTTCCCAACTGGTGATTCTGCCTGCCTTGATGTCTGCGAGACCTTCACGGATCTTCCGACGCTCGGCCATGGAGAGCCTGGGCTTGTCCAGGGGGTTGATGGCCTTGGCGCAAATGAAGCGCCCTTCTTTGGCTTTGCAGAAGATGACGTCACCGGGAGCGATGCCCAGTTTCTTGCGAAGAACCGAGGAAAGAGTCAATCGACCCTTGTCGTCGACATGCATGACAGAACGGGTGGCTTTTGCCGCAGGCATGAAATTCACCTCCAAAAAGTGGGTGGAACCCACATTTCTGCTAGCATACGCTTTTCGTGTCTGGAAGTCCAATAAGGTGAGGGAAAAGACCCGAATTGCCGGAGCACGGCCAGGCTTCCCTCAGTACGCTCCCTTGCCGGGGATGACGTGACGGATCCCCCCCTTGGGGTTGGGCACGTCGCCTTCCCTCCGGGGGATCAGGTGGATGTGGCAATGGAAGATGCTCTGGCCCGCAACGAGTCCCGAGTTCGCCCCGACGTTGAAGCCCTTTACGGATGCGTCCCTGGCGAGGATATCCTCTTTCACGATCCGCAAGAGTTCGTTGCAGGCGAGCAGTTCTTCTTCCGTGAGTTCGAAATAGTCGCTTACATGCCGCCTGGGGATGACAAGGGAGTGCAATTCCGTCACGGGGAACCCGTCCCGGATGGCAAAGGCAAGGTCATTTTCGGCGATGAGCCGTTCTTCGCCGATGTTGCAGAAACGGCACCCGTTTTCGCGTTTCATCGTTTTCCCTCCCAGGTTCTACCCGACACTCGTTCCTGCCCCATTATAGGTGCCGGGAAGGAGTGAAGAAGGCCCCTCCCATGGCTGCTGGCTATTCCTTAAACCCAAACGTGCCAAAGAGATCGCGCGTTATCGGTTTTTGAAAGCATCCAGGGTTTGCTGGATCCTCGTGCGGATCCACGATTCATCGAACTCGCTCCGGTACAGGAAACGGGGCTCGCTTTCCCATTCCCAGTCCTCTCCCGGAAGCATCCCGTTGACTCGTGAATAAAGCGGTGACCCGGGCAAAGGGTAGGGGACATTGATGGAAATGTCGTCGAATGGCAGCGACAGGGCCATCTCGAAGGTCTTTTCGATGGACTCGACCGTTTCACCGGGGTATCCGACCATGAAGAACCCGCCGACTCCGATTCCCGCCGCGTTGAACAGCGTAACCGCCCTTTTGCCGTCGGCCACGGTCGTCTTCTTGTTCATCAGCCTGAGGGTTTCGTCGTTCGCCGATTCAAGCCCCAGGTAGACCCGCGCACACCCGGAAGCCGCCATTTCCCCGACGATCTCCGGCGTGAGGCTGTCGACGCGAGACAGGCAGGTCCAGGTCACGCCGGGCGCTTCCCGCCGCATCCGTTCGCAGAATCCGGCCAGGTAGTCCAGGGAGAGCGTGAACGAGTCGTCCGCGATCCACAGGCTTTCGTAGCCAAGCCGGCGGATCTCTTCGATTTCGGTGAAAACGCCGTCCAGGGGGCGCTTCCGGAACAGGTTGCCGAAGATCGGGCGGCTGCAGAAATCGCACGCAAAAGGGCACCCGCGGGTCAGCATGATGCTGGCTTGCGGGAGGTCGCCCCTTTCAAGGCAGGCATTTTGGTAGGCTTGATGGTTCGCCTGGGAACGATCCGGGTTGGGCAGGTCCGCGATTTCCGCCTCCGCCAGGTGTTCCTGGGGGGTCTCCCGTAACGCTTTTCCCGGCATTGAAAAAAACGCGCCGGGATAGCCGGAGAGGTCAAGCCTCTCGATATCTTCGGGGTGCAGCCCGTTGTCGAGGAAGTCCCTGCAAAAGTCGGGAAACGCCCGGTCGGCCTCCCCCCGGAAAACCAGGTCGAAATGGGAGCCGAAAAACTCCGGCATGACGGAAGGGTGCGGGCCTCCCGCGACGAACAGGGTATGGGGCAATTCCCGGCGCAGAAGGCCGAGGAGGGAAAGGGCGGAACGCATGAGGGTCACCAGGACCGTCATCCCGACAATCGCCGGCTGTTCCGATACGATCTTCGAAACCACGGCATCGGGGGACATAAAGGTTCCGTCGACCTGGACCGCCCGGACCCCGCGGGTTCCCAGTTCCGCGGCAAGCGAGGCGATCCCCAGCGGCTGGAACAGGTGCGTCGCGGAAGGCCTCCGGAAATAGGGGAAAAGCAGGACCACCTCTTTTTTCGTCACTGGAGAGCCCCCCCCTTTCTACCGTTCCGTCAGCGAAAAGCCCAGGGAACCGCTGATTTTTTGCAGGCCTGCCCCCGTACAATCCGCCTCCAGCTCGAAACCGGACCAGGAAAGCCTGGCCCCGACCTCTCTCCCCCAGCGCAGGAAGAGTTTGGCGGGGCCTTCGACCGAAAATTCCTCGAGGGCAAAGAGCAGGTTGAGGTCGGGGCTGAAGAGGGCAGGCCACGGGCCTTTGATGGATAGCGGAACCCAGCCCGAGGGGGGAGGAATCCGACCTCCGTGTGCCCACCCCTGTGAAAAGGTCCTTCCTCCCAGTTCGTTCAGGATGAAGACACGGGGCAGGAAACGGTCGAAGCTTTCGATCGTCCAGGAGATCTCGACCCGGTTTCCTGAAACGGCGGTGTCACTGTGGAAAAGGGCGACCGGGGCGATCGGCACCGCTTCCTTCCCGATCCCGGGTAGAAGGTCCGGGCATCGGGCCAGGGGCAGCAGGATCGGCTGCCATTTCGGGTGCCCCATGTAAAAATCGCTGCAGGCATGGAAGAAACGGTTCGCGGCAAGGCGGGGTTTCCCCCGTGAAGCCCAGGTCCACTGGCAATCGATGGGGAAATCTTTCCGGAAGGTCGTTCCCGAGCTTCCGTTTTTAGCCCCACGCAGGGAAGAGAAGAGCGTCCGGTTCCCCAGGCGCAACGCCGGGCAGCCTAGCCCCATGCCGCCTTCGACCAGGTCGAGCCCGTCGAGGGAGACCCCCAGGCCGCGGGAGAGTTTTTCCTGCGGGGAAGAAGAGATCGGTCTTTCGGTAAAACCAAACTCCAGTTTGCCCATGGGCAGCACCCCGTTAAAATTATATCCCCGGCGTCAGCCCGTCCGACGGTTTCTCATGCTTCGATTCCCACTCCCTCTCTCCAGGGCGTAGATTCGCTCGAGCCCTTCCAGTGCGGCTTTCACTTCAGGCCCGGGATATGGAAAAAGCCGGAGAGGAAACTCCTCCCCGGCTTTTTCCCGTTTACCGTTATTGTGCCTTGATGGTTTCTCTTTTGATCGTGAAGCTTTCCAGGACATCGTCGAGGATCTTGACTCCCAGCCCGGGAGACTTGGGCGCACGCACTTTTCCGCCAACGATGTTCGAGGAATAGTCGGTGATGTCCGCAGCCAGCCTCAGGGGCGAGAAATAGGCATGCCCGAAGGGGAATAGGTTTGAGGTTGTAAGGGCGATGTTCAGGGAAGCGGCCTGGGTGATCCCTTCTTCGATCATCGAGTTGAAAAGGATGTCGATGCCCTTGCTCCTTGCCAGCTCGATGATCTGGAGGGTGGCCTTGATCCCCCCGTTCTTGCAGACCTTGATGCTGAAGACGTCTGCCGCCTCCAGGCGAATGACTTCCTGGGCATGCCGGTAGGAGAGGATGCTTTCGTCCACCGAAACGGGAACGCCGCACTTTTTCCGGATACTGGCAATTCCTTCTATATTCTCGGCGTCGACGGGCTGCTCGAACAGGACGGGGTTGGCCGCGCGGGCAATATCAATGAACCTGAAAGCGGAGGCAACGTCATAACCCTGGTTGGCATCGACGATGAGAGGGTAGTCTTTCCCAAGCGAATCCCGCACCGCCAGGACTCGTTCCCCATCCTGCACCGGGTCTCCCCCAACCTTGACCATCAGCGAATGGTAGCCCTTGTCCTTTTCGGCATTGGCCGCGGCCACCGTTTCCTCGATCGATCCCCCGCCAATGGATCCCATGATGGGCAATTCCTCGTAAAGCGATCCCCCAAGAACCCGGTAAAGGGGCATTCCCGAGGCTTTTCCCAGGAGGTCGTAGCAGGCCATGTCGAGTGCGCCCTTGGCCATGTGGTTGTCACGGACGACTGCGTCGAGGGTTTCGTGGACAAGGTGCAGGTTCGTCGGATCCTCGCCGAGGATGGCGGGAGCCAGGTCGGTCTTCAATACCGCGGCAACGGTTTCGGGAGTTTCCCCGGTGAACCGGCCCATGGGGTCCGTTTCCCCGTAGCCGATGAACCCTTCGTCGGTGTGGATCTTGATGATCACGGGTTTCGTTTTTTCAAGATATCCGTATCGCCTGGACAGCTTGTACGGCTTCTTGAGGGGAATGCAGGTTTCTATGATTTCGATGGAAACGATTCGCATGGCAGAACCTCATCACCTTTCGGGCAGGACTTCCCGCTATTTGACATAGCCGAGCAGGGTTGGGATGAAGAGCGAAAGAGGCGGCCAGTAGGTGGTCACCAGGATTACCGGAATCGAACAGAAAAGAATCAGGGTCATGGCGGGTTTCATCATCTTGTCGATGGTGACTTTCCCCGTTCGGGCCCCGATGTAGAGGATCCCGGCCATGGGAGGCGTCATCATGCCCATCCCCAGGTTTGCCCCGATGATCGCGGCAAACTGGATGGGGTGGATGCCCAGCTGGAGGATCACCGGGTAGAGGAGCGGAGTGACCAGGAGGATTCCGCTGAGCTCGTCGACGATCATCCCGACGAATACCAGGAGGACGTTGATGAGGAGCAGGATCAGGTACTTGTTCGTCGTCAGGCCCAGGAGCATCGTTGCCACGTGCTGGGGAACCTGTTCCATCGCGTAGATGCGCCCGAGGATGGAGGCGAAAAAGGTCATCAGCATCATGGTGCCCGTGCTGACCACGGATGAGCGGAGGTTCAGCATCACGTTCTTCATCGTCAGTTCGCGGTAGACGGTGACGCTGACGACGATCGCGTAGATGACGGCAGCGGCTGCGGCTTCCGTGGGCGTCATGATTCCGCCGTAGATTCCCCCGAGAATCATCACCGGGAGCAGGAGCGCACCGATCGCCGCCTTGGATTTCTGGCGGACAACGACCTTGTGCTCGTCCGGGGGAAGCTGCGGCAAGACCTCCACGGAGGGCATCTTCCTGACCATGACGACGTTGGCGATGCAAAACAGGGCCGCCAGCACGAGGGCCGGGCCGATGGTCGCCAGGAAGCAGGCGGCGACGGATTGCCCCGTGACGAAAGCGTAGATGATCATGGCCAGGCTCGGCGGGATCATCGTGCTTAAAACGGCCGCGGAGCTGATGAGGGCCGTGGAGTAACCGCGAGGGTAGCCGTGTTTTTCCATTTCGGGGATCATGATCGTGCCGATGGCGATGACGGAAGAGGCGGCGGCGCCGGAAATCGCCCCGAAGATGCAGGAGACGAGGACGGCCACGACACCCAGCCCGCCTTTCATGCGCCCCACGAAGACGTTGACGAAATCGATGAGCCTGCGGGCGATGCTGCCGGAGGTGACGATATAGCCGGCGGCGATGAAGAAGGGCAGGCTCAGCAGGGTGACGGAATTAAGGCTGGCAAACCCGGTCGGCAGGAGGGACGAGACGGAGATGTCCCTTGTGATCGTGAGAAAAATGATCGAGGTCAGCATGCTGAAGGGGATCGGCACGCCCGAGAAAATCAGGATGGTGAAAATCAGCAGGGAAACGACGATGGTTAGATCCATGATTCGATTTCCTTCCGGCTGGAGAGCATTTCCTCGGGAATGGCCTTCTTCACGAAGATGACGTCGAGCCACTGGACGAATTCGACGAAGAAGTAGAAGCTCATCAGGCTCAACCCGACCAGGATGCTTGTCTGGAAAATTACCACGGGGTAAGTGCTGCCCAGGAAAGTCGACGAGGATTGCTCCCTGCGGACGATGCCCCAGACGAAATATTCATAAGCCCAGGGCACGGCGTAGGCTGCCGCGCAGAAGGAAACCAGGCTGGTCATGGCACGGGCCTTCGCATAGCTCAGGGAATTCCCGAAAATCAGGTGGGTCAGTTCCGCCTTGATGTGGCTTCGCTCGTAGGCTCCGTAGGCGCCCCCGATGAAATAGATCCAGAACGCGGAATAGGCGGCGAGTTCCTCTATTCCCACGAACGGGGCCTTGAAGACATAGCGCATGATGACCTCGATGAAGACTGCGGTCGTGGCGAGACAGATGCCGACAAGCATGGTCAGCCTTTGCGCCTTGAGTAGAAAGACCCAGAGAAACCTTGCAAGTGCCTTCAATCGAATACCTCCCCGGTTCCAGGTGCTTCTTGCGCGTTCGGCCATTTTCCCCGGGTGAGGAGGCGTCGGGCCTGGAGCAATCCGGCGCCTCTTCACCCGGGAGAGGATTCAGGCCCTGGTTGCTACTTGAGCCCCGAATTCTTGCGCATGATGTCCATGATGTCCTTGCCGATCACCTTGTCCATTGCCGGCCAGACCGTGCTTCGGACCTTGTCCGCGATGACCTTGAGCTGCTTGTCGGTGGGCATGATGACCTTGATTCCCTTGCCTGCCATCATGTCGCGGTATTTCTGGTCCTCTTCCATGGCCAGGCTGAAGCTTTTGGCCGCGTATTTTGAAGCGACCTCCTGGACAATTTGGCGCTGCATGGGGCTGAGCTTTTCCCAGGCTTTCTTGTTCATGTAGACGAAGTCGTTCTGGAAATGGGTGTTGTACTGGACCCAGACCTTGGTGACATCCCGGAAGGAACTCCAGGTGTTGAAGGGCTGGCCGCCGATCTGGCAGTCCACCAGCTTCGTCTGCTGGGCGATGTACAGCTCGCCCCAGGGAACCGGCGTCGGGATGAACCCGAGGGCGGTGACCAGGCTCTGCCAAGCCTGGTTGCCCGGCGGGAAACGCATCTTGTATCCCTGCTTGTTCGACTTGGGATCGAGCGCATCGAATGGCGGAACAGACGAGAAACCGGCGCCGCCGAAGCCTGCCGCGACGACGGCCAGGGCCTTCAAGCCGATGTCATCCATGGCGCTGGCCATGATGTTGAAGATGTAGGGGTTTTTCCCGAGATAGGCGTTTTTGGCCTCTTGCCAGTTCATGACGGAGTAAGGAAGGACTCGCACCTGGAGCTTGGGATCATACGAGGGGGAAACGGGCAAGGTCCCGATATCCACGGCGCCCCGCATGATCTGCTCGGAAACTTCCATCCAGTCCCCCAACTGGTTGGCCGGGTAGATCGTGATCTTGATGGTTCCATTGGTTCTTTCTTCGATTTCCTTTTTCATATCGTTGGTCAGCTTGTCGGCCAGCGAGTCCACGGGCTGGTAGTGGGCCCATTTCCACTTGACCTCGGGTTCCGCTGCGAAGCCGCATGCGGCAAGCCCCATCGACAGGATCAAGCCTGTGAGGAAAAGAAACATGATACCCTTCTTCATCGGTGTCCCTCCCTAGTTAAGGATTTACGAAAATCAGGGGTTCCTTCCATAGCCCCTCGGCAGACATCACGCCTTCCCGTTCGTGACATAAGACTGGATCTGCCCGGCGGACATTCCATTCAGGCCGAGTTTCTGCAGGTTCCTGCCATCCCGGGCAAAATCCTTTTCAAGGAGCGCGGAGAGGATCGTGACAACCGAGCGGGTGATCGGTGTTTCCAGGATGCAAGCCCGGGCCAGTTCCATGAGGGGAACGAGGAGGTTGGGGACATCTTCGGTCACATAGCGATGGTTGATGCTTTTCGGGGCGTCGGGGCCATGGTTTGCGTAGGCCGGGTTCTTGGAAAGCAGTTCGTAAAGAGTTTCGCCCTGCAGCGAGTAGGCCCTTCGGACCCATTCCCTGGCATCGGCCAGGTTGAGCCCCAGCGCTTTTCCAATTTGGATCCTTTCAGAGTCGATCAGTTCCTGCAGTTTCCCGACACTGGGCGTGATTCCGTCGGTATAGAAACGGAAATCGCCCTGGGTTGCCTCGATGCGCCCCGCGTTCAGGAGAACGGCGGCACAGTGCACGACCAGGTTCATGTTCGACAGCCCGGATTCGAGAACATTTGCAAGAGGGTTGAGCTTGAAGGGAAAAACGGCCTGGATCTTTTCGAGTTCACCAGGGGTTTCCTTGCTGGGAAAGGATGCGAAGGACACGCCTGTCTTGACCCCCCACACGTGTACGTGGCCCGGCGAATTGGCCCGGCAGGCGTAGGGCAGGGTGTCGGTTTCCGAAAGGCCGACCGAAATGCCTTTTTCCCGCAATCGAGCCGCGGCTTCAAGCGTTCCGAAATTCCCCGGGATGAAAAGAAGGCTCATGCCTTCCCGAAGGTAGGGGAGGATTTCTTCCAGGATCGGCATTTGCCCGAAGGAAGGAACGACAAGAAACAGGATATCCGCCCCCTCAACCGCCTCCCTGGCGTTGGAGGAAGCCGAGCGCAATTTTCCAAAGCCTTCGATCGCACCGGTCAGTTCGATTCCGCCTGCCTCGGAAATGGGCTGGAGCTTTTCAGCGAAAGCCGGCAGTTCATAAAGACTGACGTCATGCCCCTCAAGGGCCAGGTGTCCGGAAAGCGCTTGCCCTCCGTTTCCCGCTCCCAGGATAGCCAGTCTGGACAAGGACTACCATCTCCCCTCAAAGTATGTTTAAATGTAGGACATATAGACAGTGATAAGTGTAAAATCATGCAATAGGGTTTGTCAAGTGACCAAAATTTCAACCCCGGTTACATTGAGAAGAGATTAAATGAACAAAGAGGAGAGGAATGTAGGATGCGTGTCTTTCACATATAATCAACGGGTGGGTTGTTCAAAGAACCGAGGGAAGGAAATGGTGGTACGGGATGTTTAAACCGGCGAATCGCTCGAACCTTTATGAAACGATCCTTGAACAACTCCTCCTGGCCGTAAAGGAGGGGAAATGGCGACCTGGCGAAAAGATCCCGGGCGAGTTGGCCCTGGCGAAGGATTTCCAGGTCAGCAGGAATTGTATTCGAGAGGCCTTGAAAGCCTTGACTCTTTTTCGAATACTGGAGTCCAAGCCTGGCCAGGGAACTTTTATCAGCGGAGATGCGCTGCGCCAGATTGCAAATAATGAGCTTGTCAGGCACATACGCGAGAAGGCCTCCCTGATCGAGCTTGCGGAGGTCCGGATCGTCCTGGAATCGAACATTATAGAAATGGTAGTTGAAAGAGCGACTGACGAGGACTTGAAGGAACTTAAAAAGGTCGTTGAAGAAGAGGCAAGGCTTGGCCCCGGGTTGACGGAGGAAACATTGAGAGCCAGGGCGAAGTTCCACGAAACGATGGCAGCGCTGTCCGGAAACAGCATTATGCTCAGGCTTTTAAACTCGATCAAGGCGGAACTGGATGCCCAGAGGAATCGTTACCTTTCCATGCCCGAGGAAAGATGGCAAATAATGATGAACGAACATGAAAAGATCCTGGAGTTTATTATGAAAAGGGATGCAGGAAAAGCCAAGGAAGCCTTGTATGACCATTTGGTGAAGGGGATGGAGACGGTGCTGTCCTCATAGGGGAGATCTCTCTTTATATGGACCCATCAAACTCCTCCGTCAGCCCCTCCGACAGCTTCTCGTGCTTCGGTTCCCACTCCCTGTCTTTGGAAAAGAGCAGCGCCGGCTGCAGGGTTCCCTCGCCCAGGGCCCGGTTCACCTCGTCCACGGCCGCCATCAGCGCCCGGTCCTTCTTCCGCTTCGCCAGCACTTCCTCTTCGTCGAAAAGCCCCTGCTGCGCCACGCCGTCGGGGCCCAGGTCGAGCAGGGTCACGCCGGCCTTCGTGAAGGCGTGCCCGGGGGCGTAGATCCGCTCGAGGCCTTCCAGCGCGGCCTTCACCAGGGTCAGGTTGCTGGAGGTGGGGGCGTCCATCTTCAGGGTGACGGCGGGGGCGAAGAGGTTGCCCCTGAAGCGGCTGGTGGCGATGGTGACCTGCAGGGCCCGCGCGGCCAGCCCCTGGCTCCGCAGCCGTTCCCCGGCGGAGACCACGTGGCCGGTCACGGCTTCCTTCAGGCTTTCCAGGTCGGTCACCGGGGTGCCGAAGGAGCGGGACGCCTGGATCGATTTCTGGGCGGGGTCCTCCTCCACGAGGCGGATGCAGGAAATTCCCCTCAGTTCCCAGGCGGTGTGCACCCCCCGGACGGAGAAGTGCTGCCGCAGCCAGTCGTCCTTGGCGTCCCGGAACTGGCGTGCCGTGCGGATGCCGAACTTGGAGAGGGATTCCGTGCACCGCCGGCCGATCCCCCAGACGTCCCCCACGGGGATCTTCTCCAGGAAGGCGTCCAGGTCCAGCCCCTCCAGGGAGAAGACCCCCCCGGTTTCGGGATCCTTCTTCCCCCGGTCCGCGGCCAGCTTGGCCAGGGTCTTGGTGGAGGCGATGCCGATGGAGACGGGGATCCCGATCTCCTCGAGCAGGGTCCTCCGGATGCCCCTCGCGTACGCGACGGGGTCGGCCAGCGAGGCGATGGAGAGGTCCAGGAAGGCTTCGTCCACGGAATAGGTTTCCATGTGGTCGGTGTACCGGGAGAGGACCGCCATGACGCGCCGGGAGACCTCGTGGTAGAGGGCGAAGTTGGTGGAGAAGACGGCCACGCCGCGGGCTTCCGCCAGGGCCCGGATCTTGAAGAACGGTTCGGCCATGGGGATGCCCAGGGCCTTGGCCTCGTTGGAGCGGGAGATGACGCACCCGTCGTTGCAGGACAGGACGATGACCGGCTTTCCGGCCAGGTCGGGCCGGAGGAGCCGTTCGCAGGAGACGAAGAAGTTGTTGCAGTCGCAGAGGGCAAAGCGCACGGGAACCTACTCCTTGTCGGGATCTTTCAGGATCCAGGTGACCCTTCCCCAGACCGAGGAGGGAGCAAAGCCCCGCTCGAGGCGGCGGCAGGCCAGGCCTCCCGCTTCCGTGGCGACCACGGCGAGGCAGCCTTCCTCCGGCGGCAGGGAGCGGTCGACCACCAGGATGGAGCCGGGCTCCAGGCGGAAGACGAAGGTCGAGGAGGGGCGGGGCACCAGGGTTTCTCCCAGGCGTTCGGCCAGGGGGCGGTTTTTCCTTGGAATCCCGCTCAGGCGGACGGACATGGCAGGCCCCCCTTTGCATGAAAGATAACCTATTGTAATCATAAAACCGGAGAGTTGCATTAACGGATACCGACAGGAGTGGCAAAAAGCCGGGGCCCCCATCTGCGGGGGCCCCGGGCGGGATGGCTCGAGCCGCCTCCAGGCGGTTTCGCCTATCTTGTGCTCTTTCGGATCACATTCCCCGGCCTTACCCCCGAGTTTTTCCCTTCTTCCACCACGATTTTCCCGTTGATCACCACCGCATTCAGTCCCGAAGGGTACCGTTTCGGGTCCGCGTAGGTGGCACCGTCCAGGAAGCGCTCCGGGTCGAACAGGGCCAGGTCCGCCTTCATGCCGGGGGCGATAAGCCCCCTGTCATGCAAGCCGATCTTTGCCGCGGGCAGGCCGGTGATTTTCCTCACGGCCTTTTCAAGGGGCAGCAGCCCCTTTTCACGCGCGTAGTGCCCGATCAGCCGGGGGAAGGTCCCGTAGGCGCGGGGGTGGCATTTCCCGGGGGCTGCGGGGTCGGAGACCCAGGAGTCGGAGGCGACGATGGAGTCGGGGTCGAGGAGGACCCGTTCGACGTCCGCCTCGGACATCGCGCGGGCCACCATGAGGGCTTCCCCTTCGACGGAAAGGAGCCAGTCCAGGAACCGCTCCGCCTGGTTTTCGACGGGCAGGGGCCCGACGACGGAGGAGAGGGACTTCCCCTCGATTTCGTTTCCATTCGGGCAGGAGACGATGTAGATGTTGTCCCATCCGACATCGCGGATGAAGGAGTCGTCTCCCCCCTGGGGGTTCGCGATCTGCCCGACCAGGGCCTTGCGCTGGTCCGGGTCCGCGATGCGGGCCAGGAGGCCCGGCACCCCTCCCTCGAGCGCTTCGGGAGGGAGCAGGGCGGTCACGGTGGTGCTGCTGCCGTCGTAGGGGTAGACGTCGCACCGCACCTCCACGCCGCGGGAACGGGCCTCGCGGATGAGGGCCAGGGTTTTTTCCACCTTACCCCAGTTCGGCTGCGGCGAGGCCTTGTGGTGGGACAGCTGCACCGACACCCCGTACTTCTCCCCCAGGGCGATGGCCTCCCGGACGGATTCCTCCAGGTAGCGCCCCTCGCTCCGGAGGTGAGAGGAGTAGAAGGCGTCGTGTTTTTCCAGCACGGGGAACAGGGCTTCCAGTTCCGCCAGGTCGGAGTAGCTGCCGGGCGGGTAGAAGAGCCCCGTCGAGAGGCCGTGGCACCCGTCGTAAAGGCTTTCGTCCAGGAGGCGCCCCATCGATTCGAGCTCGTCTTTCGTGCAAAGCCGGTTCTCGAAGCCCGCCACCGCGATGCGGAGCGTTCCGTGCCCGACCATCGGCACCAGGTTGATCGCCGGCCGGGCGGTCTCCATCACCGCGATGAAATCGCCGAAGCTCCTCCAGGTGAAGGCGGGCATGGTTGACGGCAGGAACGGTTTCAGGTACTGCTCCAGCTCCGCCAGGTGCGCTTCGGAGCACGGGGCCAGGGTCAGGCCGCAGTTCCCGGTCACGGCCGTGGTCACGCCCTGCATGACGTAGTTGGGCGCTTCCGGGCAGGCCATGATTCCCATATCGGCGTGGGTGTGGATGTCGATGAACCCGGGGGAGACCACCATTCCCCCGGCGTCGAGGGTCCTGCGGGCGCGTGCCGTGACAGTTCCGACTTCCGTGAGGGTGTCGCCCTCGATGGCGACGTCGCCCCGGAAGGCGGGGTTTCCCGACCCGTCCACGACCAGCCCGTTCTTGATGACGAGGTCGACCATGGCCGTCACCAGGGCCCCACGATGGCTTCACCCAGCACGACGGAGGGCAGCCAGCAGGACAGGGCGGGAATGTAGGTGGTCAGCAGCAAAACCGGGATGGCGACGATGAACAGGAACTTCATGATCGGGGGGACGAGTTCGCCCGCGGGGACGCCCGATAGCCGGGACCCGAAGAAGATGGAAATCGCGAAGGGGGGCGTGATGACCCCGATCCCGATGTTCACGACGATGAGGGCTCCCAGGTGGACCAGGTTGATGTCCAGTTCCCGCGCGATCGGCAGGATCAGGGGGACGGCCATGACCATGATGGGGATGCCGTCGATGAACATCCCGAGGATCAGGAGGAAGACGTTGATCGAGAAGAGGATCAGCATTTTCGTCTGGAAGAGGGAGAGCAGGCCGCCCGCGAAGGCCTGGGCCACGCCGTACCGGAGGAAGTACCGGGTCAGGACGGCCCCGCCCGCGAGCAGGATGGTGGACATGCCGAGGGTGACGACCGTGGAGGTCATCGAGTCGAGGACACCCTTCATCTTCAGGTCCTTGTAGACGAACTTGCCGATCAGGACGGTGTAGACCACGGCGACCGCTCCCGCCTCGCTGGGGGTGAAGATCCCGCCGTAGATCCCGACGAGGATGATCAGGGGACAACCCAGGGCCGGCAGGGCCCCGGCAAAGGCGGAGAAGATGGAGGTGCTGGCGAGCGAGCCGGGCAGGAGTTCCGCGTCCGCGATCTTCGGGTCGCGGTACTGGTCGACGATGAAGTAGTTCAGCACGATGTAGCCTCCTGCCAGGAGGAGCCCGGGGAAGACCGTCGAGAGGAAAAGGGCGGCCACCGACTGCTGGGCCACGAGGCAGTAGATCAGGGCGGGAACGCTCGGCGGGATCAGGTAGCCGAGGAAGCTGGAGGCGCAGAGAACGGCCGTCGTGTAGCGCTTCTGGTAGCCGTATTTCTCGAGCTCGGGCACCAGAAGCGGGATGAGGGCGGAGATGCAGGGCAGGGAGGATCCCGTCAGGGCTCCCAGGAAGAGCGTCGCGACGATGGCCACGACGATCAGGCCGCCCTTCACCTTACCGACGAGGGCGTTGGAGAACCGCACGATCCGTTCGGCGAGGCCGGAGACGGAGAGCAGGCTGCCGGCGAAGATGAAGAAGCCCACGGCGACGAGGATCTCCGAGTTGAGGGAGTGGTAGAAGGTCGTGGCCGTGAACCGAAGGGAATCCCCCAAAAGCCAGAGGCCCGCGAAGGTGCTCCCGAGGAACACCCACCCGATGGGAATCCCGACCGCGAGGCCGAGGAAGAACAGGACGAGGCTGAGGATGATGCCGGGTTCCATGGTCTGCCCCCTCCTATTCCGGCGCCCGCCGGGATTCGGCCAGCGACAGGTAGAAGTTCCTGAGCATGTGGTACACGCAGAGGCAGAGGGAGAGGAACATGGCATAGGCCAGCCAGCTGACGTTGAACCAGGGAACGAGGGTCGACCATTCCGGGAACCGGATGGCGTCTCGGAAGGTATGGCCGGCCGGCGAAAGGAAAACGAGCAGGACCAGGAGGGAACAGATCTGCATCGCCAGGCCGTGAAGGCGCGAGGCCCTGGGCGACCGGCGCTTGAGGAAGTTCTGGAGAACCTCCACGGCCGTGTGGCCGCCCACCTTCGTCGTGTAGGCCAGAGAGGCGTAGAGGCAGAGGACGTAGATGTAGACGTAAAGGTCCCCGATTCCCATGATCTCGAAGTGCAGCAGGTAGCGGTTGAAAACCTGGATGCAGGCAAGGAGGGTGGTGAGGGCAAGGCAGACGGACGCCACCCATTTTTCGGTGCCTCCCAGGGCTTTGTCCAAGCGATGAAACATGGCGAAGCCTCCCTTTGGGTGAAAAAAAGGCCCGAAGAACCGGAAAAAAACCGGTTCTTCGGGCCGCTTGCGGTTATTTCCTCAGCTTCGCGGCCTCAACCCGCACCTTCGCGAGCTCGGCCTGCACGGTCTGGGTCATGTTCTGCCCGGGGAACGCCTTGTCCATCCAGGGCTTGACCATTTCCTTCCAGATGCTGTCCACGTCGGAGGCCTTGAAGAAGGCTTCCTTTTCGGCGGGGGTGAGCTGGACGATCTGCAGCCCCTTCTTTTTAAGGGTCTCCGTGTCTTCCGCCAGTGCGTTCTTCTGGAGGTTCAGGGCATAGACCTCGGCGCCTTTCGCGGCTTTTTCAACGATTGTTTTCAGGTCCGCCGGGAGTTTTGCCCAGGCTTCCCGGTTGACGGCGATCTGGGCGGCATCCCAGGCGAAGCCCATGTCCGTGTAGTACTTCATGACCTCGTACTGCCGCTCGGCGACGAGCAGGTTGGTGGTGCTCCAGCAGCCGTCGACGACCTTGCGAGAAAGGGCGTTGTACAGCTCGGACCAGGGTACCGTCTCCATGCTCATCCCGGTTCCCTTGCCCATGTTGCCCAGGGCCCGGACCATGCCGAGGGAGGAGGAGACCCGCATCTTCAGGTTCTTCAGGTCGGCAGGCTTGCGGATCGGGCGGACGTTGTTCCCCAGCCCGTAGCCGCCGCCCGAAATCGAGAAGAGGACGTGCATGTTGGCCTCGTCGTAGGCCTTCTCCATGACCCGGTGAAGGATTCCCTTGGGAGTCCTGAAGGCGAGGGAGAACTCGTCATAGTTCGATACTGTCCAGGGCATGAAGTTGACCACGCCGCCCGGGACGAGGTTCACGTAGGGAACGAGCATGGCCATTTCGATCTCCCCCTGCCGGACGCTGGCAAAGGTTTCGTTGTGGGCCCCAAGGAGACCGTCCGGGAATAGCGTGATCTCCATCCGTCCGCCCGAGTTGGTCTTCACCTCGGCGCAAAACCGGTCGAACGCCTTCTGGAGAACGGGCCTCGGCCAGGGCACGGCGAACCGCCACTTGACCTCGGTCTTTGCCTCGGCGGGCCTGGTTTCGCCGCCGAATACCATGAAACATGCCGTCAATGCCATGAGGATGAACAAAGGAGCTTTTTTCATTTCCTGCACCTCCCCGAAAGTGGTTTCATTTCCTGAAAGCCAGTTTGTAGGTGACCTGGCGTGCGCCTTGCTGCAGCAGCGGGAGGTGTTCCAGGATCCCCTCCCTTGAGAGCCATGCCGTGTTGCCGGAGATCGAGAGGGCCATCCGGACAGTCCCTCCGGGGCCCGCGATGGGGACGGAAAGGGCGATCAGTCCCTCCTCGTACTCGTCCTCGGACAGGGCGTAGCCTTTCTCGCGGATCGACGCGTATTCCCCGAAAAGGTCCTCCATGCTCACGATGGTCCTGGATCCCTTCCTTTCGAGTCCCCGCTTCTCGAGGATCCCGGTGATGAGTTTCTTGTCCTGGTACGCGGCCAGCAGTTTTGCGGACGCTCCGCAATGGATGGGGATGGCGTCTCCGAAAACGACGCCTCCCTTCAGGGCGTAGCAGGGTTCCTTGAGGTTTTCCTCGACGAGGATGAGGAAGGCCTCGTCCTTTTCCCAGAGGGTGAGGTAGGAAGTGGCCTTGGTGGTGCCGGTGAGCTGCATGAGGACGGGCTGGACGATTTCGGTGATGCCCTTCTGTTCGCGGTAGAGGTTGCCCAGTCGGAAAAGGGCGGGCCCGAGGGAGTAGTGCTTCGACTGGGGGTCCTTCAGCAGGAAGGCATTTTCCTCCAGGACGCGCATGATTTTCAGCGCTCCCGGTTTCGACATGTTCAGGCCGGCGGCGATTTCGGTCAGGTTCATCGAATAGGGGGCTTTCCGGAGCAGGTTGAAGACGCCCAGCGCTTTCTCGATGCTGCCGATGCTCTCCATTTATTATCTCCTGGCTAACAAGATTATCTTGCTAATAATATTAAAAAAATAAGCGCAACGCCCACGCTTGTCAATAGAGGAGAAACAAGAGCGTCGCGTCTCCTTGAAAATTAGCGTGTAGCTAACGGTTGCCGGTCCCTCTCAAGAATCGGCGGCCATGCATCTGGGGGTGTTTTGGCAGCATAGTGGCGCAATAGCGTTACTTTAACTCAATAACAATGCACTATTTAGCATAAAGACTTATTATAATATTAATACGTTTTTAGGCTATTCCAGGGGAGTTTGTCGAATCCCCTGATTTTAGGAGGTCACGAACATGGGAATGAAGAGAAGTTTGGGAGTCACCGTTGCTCTTGCCTGCGCCGTACTTCTGGCCGTGTATATGTTAGCCTTGCCGGTCGAGGCTGCACAGATCGAATCGCGGTTCGTGGGAAACTACAACGGGTTTTTCAACGGGGATGCCGATTACGGCAGGTTTGTCGTAACGATCGAGGCCGGCGGGAATATTTACGGGACGGGACAATCCAACAAAACCAACACCGAGACGAGCTATTCGGGATCATGCCAGCCTGGCGGGGCGTTCCAGTTCCAGACGACCGACGGATCGATGATCTTCACTGGAACCCTTGACTGGATGAACCGGATGAACGGCAGGTGGAGCAAGGCCGACAACAGCGGCCAGGGTTCGTTTGGGGCAGTTCCCGGCAGCTGGGCCCAGTAGGCAAAACGCTTCCGAAAGAACAAAAGAGGATCGGCCGGCTAGCCGGCCGATCCTCTTTTGTTCCCATTGCCTCACAGTTGGCCTTTCTTGTTTTCAGCGAGCAGGAGCGCACCGCCGATCACGATCGACCCGACTCCGGCCCAAACGGGGATATTCACCGTTTTCTTTTCCTTTACCGATAGTTCAATCGGGCCCAGCTTGACCTCCTGGGTGTCTTTGGTGTAGCTGAAACTGCCGTAGACCAGCCCGAAGATGCCCGCAACGATCAGGAGAATTGCCGCAATCTTGACCGCACTCATTTAAGTCCGCTCTACTTGCCGGCCTTTTTGGCCAGGTTGTTCAGGGCGTTCAGGAGGGGCTGGACGCTGCTCCTCGTGGCGCGCTTGCTCAGGATCGTCCTCGGGTTCTGTTTCGTGCCCCAGTAGGAGGCGTTGGCCTTCTCGTCCGTGCTCATGACCGATCCGCCCAGGGAAACCCCCGCGAAAAGCCCCTTGCTCATGGAGTAGCTGTACATGGAAGCTTTCAAGTTCACGTCCGTGGCGGCTCCGGCGCGGCGTCCCACCGGTCCTGCAGCGATGTCGACGTTGGCGCCCAGCTTCACCGTGTCCCCGTACATGCGCTCCATCCCCGGCTTGTTCGAGATCACCAGGAGGAGAGCGGTGGACTGGGCCCCGATCTGCAAGCCGTAGGAAGCCCCGGTGATGTTCATGAAACTCGGGCCGTACCAGCGCCCAGTCGCAGGATCATGGCGCAGGATGACACCTTCCCCGTAGGATCCGCCGATTCCGATGGCAGCCTTGTAGAAACGGGGGATGATCACCACTCCGTGGGAGTTCTTGACCAGGTCGGCCATGATCTCGACGTCGTCCGGTTTGGACATTTCCTTGACCGCTCCCGCGGCTGCACTCATGCGCTCGTTTGGCGTCATGGCGGAAGAGGGGGAAGGGGCGAAGCACACGGCGGCCAGGATGAACGCCGTAACCAGGATCGAAGCGAAAATGTTTTTCTTCATTGAAATTTCTCCTCTCGTGTTATTGGATCTGGACTGTGCTCGTGGCGCCGTCGCTCCAGGTCACGACCAGTTCGTAGCGGGATCCGGCCCGGTTGAGGGTGCCGTTGTTCTCCACGAAAAGATGGAGATTATGGTTGGGCGGAACCGAGAAGTTTACGGATCCGTCGCTGCGGTTCAGGAGCCTGCTGTTGGGTCCGCGAACGGCCAGGGTCCATCGGCCGTTTCCAGGAAGGGTGTCCCATATTCCCGAGTGCCCGAGGTTGCGCAGGGACATCGATCGGACGGTTCCCCTGCCCTGGATCTTCAGCGGGAAGACCCAGTCTCCACGGCCGTTCTTCTGCAGCCGGTCATACGGGCCCACGTAGTCGCTTGACGCCTGCCATGGCCTGCCCAGTTCCAGGTCGCGCTTGCCCCCCTGCCAGCCGGTTTCCGTCGACGGGGCCGACAGGGTTGTTTCCAGTGTTTTCCCGTCCCTGAAGGAAAGGGTGATCCTGAAGGAAGAGTCGGGATTGTCAAGGGTTCCATTGTCCTCCACCCACAGTTGCAGCGAAGTCGTTCCTTTCACGGGAAGCCTGATGGAACCGTTCGATGCGTTCAGGACCGCTCCGTTCGGGCGGGTCGCCGCGACAAGCCAGCGACGGTTGTTGGGAGTCGTGTCCCATTCGCCGCCCTTTGTCGTGTTGACGATGCGGATTCCCGTCAGTGTTCCCGTTTCGTTAAAGCGGATGTCGAATCGCGAGTCCCGTCTGCCATCGCCCCTAAGGGTCTCGTTCCTCCCTACATAGTCCCGGTTCCCGGTTCCGGCGAAGGTGGCTTCGATCAAGTCCCCGTCGCTGGAATCCGAGGTTCCTGAGTAGGGCTGGATTTCCTGTTCAAACACCCGGCCGTCGTCATAGGTCACGGTCAAGACCGAGCGGGTTTCTGCCTTGCCGAGGGATCCGTTGTTCTCCAGCCAGAGGATCAATTCCCCTGACCTGGGAACGCTGAAGCGGATCGACCCGTTCGAACGGTTCAGGACTTCTCCGTCCGTTTGGGTCACGCCCAGCAGCCATTTCCCGTTTCCGGGGATGGTATCCCATTCGCCGGCGGGTCCCCTCACGTTGGCGACCTTCATGCCGGTGACCGTCCCTGGACGTTCAAGGTTTACGTCCACCCTCCAGTCGCGCCTGCCGTTTCCGGAGCGCTCTTCGTTGCGTCCCACAAGGTCCCGGTTTCCCTCGCCCGCAAAAATCGCGTCAAGGCCCCGGGTCTGGGTGGGCGTGGGCTCGATGGCCCCTTCGTCGATGATTCCCCTCAGGATATGGCCGTCAGAGAACCGAAGCACGGTTTCAAACCTGTTTCCGCCCCTGGAGATGACCCCGTTGTCCGTCATCCAGAGATCGAGCACCGTTCGGCCCGACAAATCCACTTCGACACTGCCGTCGGAAAGGTTCAGCATCCTGTTGCCTTCGACCGCGGCGAGGGCCCAGCGGCCGTTGCCGGGGATCGTGTCCCACGCGGCGGTGGGGTTCCCGTTCACGATATTGCGGACCTCCACCGAAACCAGGGTGCCGCTTCCATCGAGTTCCAGGCGGATGCGGTCATCGGGGTTCCCGTCTCCCCGCAGGGTTTCGTTCCTGCCGGTCAAGTCGCGGGGACCCGTGCCTTCCCAGCTTGCGGAGCGGAGGCTGATCCTCGTTTGGGTGGCCGTCGTGGATCGCTGGACCATCACCGTGGCGCTGCTTTCCGAGTTGTCCAGGAAGCGGGCGGTGAGGGTGAACCTCCCACCCCGGGCGATTTCTCCGTTGTCCGCCAAGGCCATTTCAATTCCCAATCCGCCAAGGAAGGGCACCAGGGGCAACCGTCCGCTGCTCTCGGTAAGAAGCTTCCCGGAGCTGTCGCGGACCTCCATTCCCCAGATCCCGTTGCCCGGGGTGGTGTCCCAGGTGGCGTTTCCGTCGTCCGACTTCAGTAAAAGTCCCGTAAGGGCGCCGGCCCCCGAAATCGATGCGGTAAACCGGGCATCGGGCCGTCCGTCAGGCTCGCTTCGTTCTCCGGTCCCGACCCTGTCCGACGGGCCAAAACCGTTGAAGTTGAGGTTCTGCACATCTCCCATGGCTGCAAAGGCTCCCGTCGCAATTAGGAACACCATCGCGACCGTTGCCAGGAATGAACCCACAATCCTTCTTCTCATCCAAACTACCCCCAGTCCAAAATTGTATTTCCTAAAGCTATGAAACATTGGTATTATACCATATTAAAATATGAAAGTCTACTTTTTCATGCTAAAGCCTTGGGAACAGGGATTTTTTGAAATCTATTGAGAGGGTTTAGATTCGAAGCAAAAGTCAAACAGCGTGAAATCGCTTTGATGTGAAGGGACGCCGAGCATTGTACAATTCAAGAAGCCTACACTTTAGCATTATGCTATAATAAACAAAGGGTGAAAGGTTTTGGTTTGTGAGGAAGCCGGAGGTGGAAAAAGTGCCGCGAACATGGAAGGACCGCCAGACCGACCAGTTGTGCAGGGCAGTCCTGTCGCTAGAAACGGAAGGGGAAGTCTACCTCTTCCTGGAAGATATAGCGACGATCGGTGAGATTCGCTCACTGTCCCAGCGCCTGGAGGTATCGAGACTCCTGGACATGGGGCACAACTATCACCAGATCGTACAGCAGACCGGAGCGAGCACGGCGACGATCAGCCGCGTCAAGAAGAACCTGGAGTACGGCGTAGACGGCTACAAGGTCGTACTGGGCCGGATGAAGTAGGCAGGTAGGTAGGCCCTTCTCGCATCGTCACCCGGGAGGAGGGCCTTTCCCATTTCATACGGTTGTTCGGCAGGCAACGGGAGAGCACAGGCTTGAAGTTGAGAAGGAGGTTTTGCAATGGAATTTCTTTGGATCATCCTGGTCGGCCTTATTGCCGGGTGGCTGGCGAGCAAGCTGGTCAGGGGCGGGGGGCTTGGCCTGGTCGGAAACATCGTTGTCGGTGTGATTGGGGCTTTGCTCGGTGGGTTCCTGGCGGGGAAACTGGGATTTACCGCCGGCGGCGGCTTCTGGGGCAGCATCGTGACCGCCACCATGGGCGCGGTGGTTTTGCTGGTCCTGCTGCGATTGCTCAATATCCGGCGTTGAAAGGCGATGTCCAGCAGAAGGGGGCGGGAGGAACTTCTCCCGCCCCCTTCTGCGTTCTGAACTATTTCTTGTGACTTTCCAGGAACTCCTCGTATTCCTTTTCGGCCTTGTCTTTTGCGTACCCGTATTTCGTCTGCAGGATTCCCAGCAGTTTTTCCTTCTCCCCGGAGATCACCGTGAGATCGTCGTTCGTGAGTTGTCCCCACTTCTTTTTGACATCGCCCTGCATCGTGTGCCATTTGCCTTTAAGGATATCTTCGTTCATTTTCGTTCCTCCTCGTCAAGTTCCAGCAATAGGATGAATGTACCCATCCGTCCCGATCCCTGTTGCCTCAGTTGTTTTTCTTGTCGTCTTTCTTCTTGCCCTTGCCGGGGTTGGGCTGTCCCAGGTCCTGGCTGGCCGGTTGCGAACCGGGGTTGGGTTTATTCAGCTTCTGGTCGGATTTCTTCAGGTTCGGGCTGGACTGTTTCTGGCTGGATTTGTATGGCTCAAACACCCCGGCATGCGATGAATCAAAGCTTGCCCGCTGCCGACTGTCGAGGACGGAGCGGATCCTGTCCCTCGTGTTCGACGTGATGAGCCAGGAATTCCTGCGGGTCTCCAGCAGCTGCCTGCGGAAACTCGTATCATTCCGGCCGGAGAAGTTATCCCAGTTGTTCAGGTAATATTGCCTTTCCAGTGTCCGGAGACGCTTCTCCCTTGCCCTCTGGTCGGCACTCGCCTCACGGAGGATCCGGTCGACCTGCTTTTTCTCCGCCTTCGTCAGGTTCAATTCCCTTTGAAGCTCCCTTGACATTTCCCACCGGACTTTTCCGAATTTCCAGCCGACACCCTCCCAATTCGCATCCCCCCGGGCCAGGCGGTTCCTGACGACTCGGCGCTGGTCGGGATTGAGGATGTCGTAGTAATGGCGGAGGAACTCATCATCCCCGCGGAGGAGGGTGTCGATATTCCCATCCAGGGACCTCCGGCCGTCCAGGTTGACCGATCTTCCCGAAGCGAGCAGGTTCACGACCTGCTGCAGGTCCCCGAGACGATCCAGGCGCCGTTGGTCCGGCTGTTCTTGCCGGAATTCATGCATGGCCTCCATCTGGCGGGTGCTCAGTCGCAAGGTTCCCAGGAACTCGCTGGAAAGAAGGCTCTCCGCGGCTCGCCCCATCCAGTAGGTCTCACTCCAGCTTGCCGCCCCTGCAGGCAACGCCGAAACCGTGCATAAGACCGCCAGCGCCATCGCCAGGGCAATTCCCTTTAATCTGTTCATTCTGTTCATTGTCGCATTCCCCCGTTTTCTGGAAGGGAACCGGGTTCTCCCCGGATCCCGTTTTGATTTTTTGCAAATTACAGGCTTAATGCATTCGTGCCTTTCCCGCCTCAAATCGCTGGCTGGCTCATGGAAAAAAACAGGGGGAATCCCCGCTTGGAGGCTCCCCCTCTCCGGCTGCCGGCGTGAGGTGATTCATGTATATGGAAAAAGTTTTAAATCCGGCCCAATAGGACCAGCACCAACACAACGACCAGGACGACCCCCAGGATACTCATGGCTATTTCCCCTCTCTACACGACTCTTTTACTCTTGCTTTCTCTTCCTTGTCATAACTGGCCAGGCCGAAGCGTATTTCTGTGCTTTAGCCTTTTACAAAGAACATTATACCACATAATAGCATTGGTAATGTATTAAACTTTAAAAGTGGATTTCCCGGGCTGCGAAGGGGCCTTTATTCCGGAGGGTGGGCCCGCTTGCCAGGGCGATTTCCGGGGGTGGGAGAGGCTGTCCCAGGGAAGATGGCCCAATTTCCCCCGAGGGTGTTAAATGGAAGGGTGAATTTGTTCCACGGAAATGGATCCTGTTGCTGGAGAGTGATTGCCTTGCGCGAACCCGAACGCCTTCTGCACGTCATCCGGAACGACATCTATCCCCTCACCGAGCACCTGGTGGCGGAGGGGAACAACCTTTTCGGGGCGGCGGTGCTGGCCGGGCCGAACCTGGACGTGGTGGTCGTCGGTAGCAACCGCCGGGAGGAGGATCCCACCCTCCACGGCGAGACGGCCACGATCCACGCGTTCTACGCGCTCCCCGTCAGGCCGGACCCGGCGGAAACCGTATTCCTCAGTACCCACCAGCCGTGTAGTATGTGAACCCATTTCGAGTTTAAGCTTTGAGGGCTTGCCGACCCCTGGGGCGCCTGGGAAAACGGATCTCTTCGGGAGGAAATAATTCGGAGTAAAAAATGGTTCCATGACGGTCTGGCCAAGTCTCAATCTTTTCGATCAAAGAGACCATTACAGCCCGTAGGCCATTAGGAGTTTTTAAGGCCTCGCGGAAGGCTTCGGGGGGAAGTTCGCTCAGCCGGAGCAAGGGGCTTGGAGGTACTGGCACGGATAATTGATCAAGCTGTTTCTCCAACTCGCCAAGAGCAAGCGTCATCTCCTGTTGTTTCCCTCGCGCAACATCTCTCGGGATAGAACCATCAAGGACGGCTTCGGCTAGAGCATTCCGGCGAGCCTTTATTTTCTCCGTTTCCTTTTCTAGGGCAACCAGTTGCTTCTGGGTGTTTTTCTTATGGACAGTCTCCAGCCGTGCTATATGATCTTGCAGACTATCGACAAAGCCATCAGCCAAAACTTTTGCGCGAACTTTTTCGGTCACTATCGGAGCAAGGACGTTGACGGGAACAAAATACCCGGGGTGCGCCGGCGCCTCGGTTTCTATTCCTTTTAGCCTGGCGAAGGATTTCGGTGAGCAGTGATAGTAAGGCTCAGTTACTTCGCTCCCACCCCTTAACCAGCGCCCTGACCCGATCGTCAGCCTTCTCTTACAGACTCCACAATAAATAAGTCCATCCAAGAGGGTGGGGGTAGCATTCTGGCGGTTTGCTGAAAGGCTGGGCCTTCCTTGCCGAGCAAGATTTACCCTTTCTGCCTGCTCTATGGTGATGATCGGATCATGTGCTCCCGGGGTGACAACCCATTCATCCGGGGATTTAGGAATTTGGGTCACGGCTCCTTTTGGAAGCCTGACTCGGTTGTAAACAAGGGAACCGAGATAGGTCTGCTGATGTCGATTTATGATTTTGGAAATCAGCGAGGTTTGCCAACGTCCTCCCCTCAAAGTCGGGACCGCTCGCTTATTGAGTTCTTTGACGATATCGATCATTGCCGCTCCTTCTCCGTATCTATCGTAAATCCATCGGACCCACGGTGCAGTTGCGGGATCAGGAGCGTACTTCCATTTTGTCTTTCCATACTCGTTTTCGATTGCGATTTTTTTCAGACCGAACGGCGCAATGCCTCCTTGAACAAAGCCGGCTCTGGCTCCTTGCTTCTGTCCTCTTAGGACATTTTCAGCGAGCTGACCAGAATAAAAGGCTGCAATGGCATCAAGAACGGCGGACATAAGTGCTCCGATTGGACCATCGAGATTAGGTTCTGTAACGGAGAGGAGATCAATTCCATTTCGGCGGAGAATCCCTCTGAACACCGCCGCTTGTTCGGTATCTCTGGCCATACGATCCGATTTCCAGATGATGATCGCCTTCCAGGGGCATTTTCTCTCGGAGGAAAGCTTGCGTAGCCTGACGAATTCCTCGCGGGTGTCGTCAGATCCTCGGCGGCCGGCGTCGACGAATTCGGCTACGATTTCGTATCCGTGCTCTTTGCTCCATCGGTGGATTTCCTCGATTTGCGCGGGAATGGATAAGCCCTTTTCGACCTGTTCACGAAGGGAGCAACGGGCATAGGCTGCTGCTGGGATAGGCGGACTTGAAGCTTTTTTCATCACATCCCAATCTCCTGAGGTGGTAGGTTTTTGCACGGATGCCTACATCGTCAAATGTGCGTCAATTAAAAAGAACACCGGAGAAAAGCAGTGCTTGCAATGGTTTGCCTCCTCGATTAACCGGAAAAATAGCCGGGCTTACAATATCCGATCAATTAAAAGAATGTTTCGCATAAGCACCTTCGCGCTATCCCGAGAGAGAGGGTGACTGCATATACGATAAAAAAGGTCATCAATTAAGGACCCGTTTGCCTAATATCAGTATTTGCAAGAGATAGAGCCAATCCAAGCTGGTAGTACAACAAGAAAGAGCGCGATCTTATCAATTAAAATTGGGTTGAATAATATGCTCACTCTTCTCGCACCCAGAAGGGGACATACTTCATGAATTTTTTTGCAGATGTTTCGTCAAAAGGTAAAATTAATTCACGCTCTAAAGCATCCTTAATCATACGCGTAGCAGTTGCCTTATTCTTGGATTCAATGCCGAATCTCTTTCTAAGAGAAGTGTTTGTCATGTAATCGTGTGTAACATACTTCAAGCAAGCACGTAGATAACAAGCTCTAACTTTATCTATTTTAGTCATTTTTGCGAGCGGTTTGTAAGCAAAAAGAGTAACCCTTGTGCTTTGATCTGTATTTTCAAAGAATGGGGCTGGAAGCTGATAAAGTTCTGTTTGGAAAACCACTTTATCAATTCCGCTTCCTCGCTCTTCGCAAACTCCTAGACGCCTTAATAATGATGCGATAGCTTCATTTCTAGAAATAGGAGGATTGTCCAAAAATCGCATAATATCGACTAATGGTCGCCCAGGATTGGAAATTTCCATTCTATTTTCAAATATCTCTATCATAGGCCCTGATCCCTTTATAAAAAAATCCTGATGTATCATGGCATTAGCGACCAATTCCCTAACGGCAACTTCTGGATACATTGGGACTGTTTTTCTAAGCGCTTGTTCCAGGACTTCATTTGTAGGGAGTAGGCCGTTTATGAAACCTATTAATCCTTCAAATCCGTTCCCGTAACCCTTTCCTCCTTTTTGCTCCTTTATCGTTTCTGTTCGACCAGTTCCACGGTATTGGATCACACGAACAGCTTTTCTATCTAATCGGTCAAAATCACTTAGACGTCTAGCGAAAAGTAAAGCACCGATATTGTAGATGTCCCAATTGCCAGTCTCTGAGCGGCAAATCAGTTTATCTGCTTCAAGAGCTTTTAGGATATTATCCCTATTTTCTGGCAGGGGTATACCTGATAGATCAAAATAAGATGGATAATCGATAAGATTTAATATCTTTTCACCGGTAATATTTTCTGATGCCTTGTGATATTCAAAAGGTAAGCTATCAAAGATACGCCACAATCTACGTTCTATCTCAGGATATTCTTTTAGTCTTTTTTTATATGATCCAATTCTAATAAACTCGTTTCCAGAGAACTGTACAGGGTGACGAAAGGCTCTGCTTATCTCTAATATTACAACTTTTTTGCCTTCTATAAACATGGCATTAAATTGAAAGTCAATCTTAGGTGAAAGTTGACGTAAAATCCAATTTTCAAGTTCTTCGTTTCCCTTTTTTTCAGCATCTGGAGAAAAAACGGTACCTTCTATTTCATGACTTTTGTCATTTATTCCCCAAATAAGGTAAGCAAACGATTTGCCAACGAGGGCTGCAGAGTTAGAAAGAGCAGAAATATATTCGCCTATTTCTTCTGGGTTATAATTATTCTTTTTGAATTCAAACCACAATGATTCCTTGGGAAGTTTTATTAACTCCCTAATGAGTCCCTCTAGGTACTCTGGTGTTCTAGGTGCAAACATGCCGCTCACCCCTTTGCTAAATCTAATGTTACGTAAAAAACGGATCAACAAAAAAGGAAATGGACTAGCGTCTAGCTTTAATGGGTTTCATAACCCCCATTACCTTCCCAAGGATCTTGAATCGGCCGAATAAAAGGTATTCTCCCGGTACCGAAAATGGGGGTTGACCCCTGGAGCTTGAAAGCTCAAACCCTGATGGGGTCGCTGTTACCTCTTTTATTACGATAATGCTGTCCAGACTAATAACGGCAATATCCCCCGATTCGACTCTTTCTGCAGGATTGATGATGATTTCTCCTTCCGATGGGACGATAAATCCTCTTGTAAAATCCTCGTCAGCCTTAACGGCAAAGGGATATCTATAGTCGTCAAGCTTCCCGATCTCCTTGGTTGGGAAAAAGGTGTGGTTTGGGAACCTGAGTGCCAAAATAGCCTTGTGAAAGCCACCTTCGCAACAGGTAAGAATTTCTGATAAGGGGATGGTCGGGATTGAAATAGTCTCAACAATTGGGCCTCTGACGTTGGAGGACCCGTTATTGGGTTGAGAAGCGAGTTTTTCATCCATTCGCTTTTTGAAGGATTCAAAAGACTCCCTATTTAGGGGAGATTGTTCCTCGAATTTCCAAGCCGAATTCGGCTCAAACTCGTCTGAACTCAAAGAAAGCGCCCCCTTTTCTATCGCAATCCGCGATTGAGGCCCCAAATTCACCTATCTTAAGGGTTCTCGTCGACACCACTTAGAGCTCCTAGCACCTTTCCCATGACTTTGAACCAACCGCATTCCTGCTCCTCAGGTGAGATGAATATCGGTGATCTGTTATCGGCACTTCGCAGTTCAATCCCAGTAGGGCGGAAGTAGATTTTCTTGATGGCGATCTGGTCGCCTATACACACCACGGCGATATGCCCGGATCTCATATCTTCCGCGGGGTTGACAGCGACAAGTGACCGATCGGGGATTCCGTATCCAGCCATGCTGTCTCCTTCGGCATCGATGACAAAGGGAGGACGCAGGTCGTCATAGACCCTGATCCAGCTTTTTGGGAAGGGGACGAATCTGGATGCCTTTGAAGTGAGGTCGAGGAGTGGGATGCCGTCTCCACAGCAGGCCGTTATTTCGGCGGAAAGAACGGGCAGGAGGATGGCGTCCTGCATTGGACCTTTGACATTGCTGTGCTCGTCGTAAATGGGATGTGGTTGCTCAGCTTCGCCCATGAGGTAACTTACAGTTGTTTGAAGAACTTTCGCTATTTTTGCAAGGCTTTCCGAATCAGGGTTTCGTAATCCGGTTTCCCATCTCGTTATCGTTTGCCTCGATACCCCGATAAGTTCTGCAAGTTCGATCTGATTTATCCCCTTCTTGCGTCTCAACCCCTTTATTCGTGAAGCAATGAGATGTTGCTCCATTTTCTTCACCCCCCCTTGAAATTGTCACCGTTTGGAGACAATGGCACAACCGCCAAATAGACTCACAAAAAAGAACCCAAACGGAAACAAATGGGCCTATGGACCCATTGTTGAATCCGTATGGGAGCATTATTATTGGCTAAATCTAAAAAATAGCCGAATAGAGACAGGGGGTGAGTGAAGTTGAACGGGATATTGAAATACCGCAGCCGGAAGGGGATTTCGCAGGAAGAGTTGGCCTCTCGAATGGGTTGCTCGCGTCAAACAATTACCCGTTGGGAGACAGGGAAAAGGGAACCGCGTGTATCCGATTTGAGTCAAATGAGCAAGATCCTCGATTGCACAATCGATGATTTGATCGGAAACCCTATTTTGGCCCCGGGGCAACCGCGGCGTGCACCAGGGGCATCAACGCCCTCTGCGGTCTAATCCCCGCAGTCGGAACAATTGCCGCCCTGATTGACGAACCTGCGGAAGTGTTGGGTTACGCGGCAGATCTTCAGGACGGGAAGGCGGATCAACCAGAAACAAAGTGCTTCCTTCAGGGTGTCTCAAATTTACTGAACCAGGGCCGAGATTTTCTTGAATCAATTGGAGGTGGTGAACATGGCGGAGGCGTTATCGGAAGCTCGCAACCTTGAAATTCGGCGGTTTCTCGAAGCGAAAAGGGTGCCGCTCCAGCCTTTCATCGATGAGGTGTTGGCCGCTGCACGGAGGATTGAGGAAGCCGGAGGCGTGGAGGCTTTCCTGGCCGGGACCTGTGACGGAGCGGAAAGGAAGTTCGATCCCTGATGTTTTTGGAAACCCTGCTCGACCTGGTTGGTGGTCGGGAAATTGACAGGGGGTGAAGAGCAGCATGAAGGTCGACCTGTTTTATCGGTCCGTTGGAGAAGGAGAGGTCATCGCTTCCGTTCAGGTGGAAATGGCATCGGGAGACACCGCGGAGGGGCTCACTGTTCTGGATCGAGCCATCAAGCGATCCCGAAAGGACCTGGAGATCATCCTTCACAAGAGTGTTCCTTCACGGATTCGGGAGGTCCTTGGTGAGCTTCCCGAAGGAAAGCAGTTTGAGGAAAAGCCATGAGCCAGTCCGGAAAAATTTATGCCCGCCACGAGGACGGGCACCAGCGAAGGGTACATCGAAGCGGCAGCGCCAACTGCCGCCTCCATTCTAGCGGAGGCCGAGGTGAACAACAACATGGAGAACTGCCCGGAAAAGACAAGCGGAAGGATTGAATGCGGAGTCGAAACGGGCTCTGTCCGGACCCGTCCCGTCGACCTGGACGCCCTGCAGGAGGAGATCCGGGGAAAGAGCGACCCCCTCTGCATGGAAGGATTCGCCTCACGTCCCGAATCGGGCCCCAAATCCTGCACTATCGGGTTTTCCCTGCAGGGAGTGGAGGACTTCCAGGAGTGGGCCGTCAAGGTCTCCTTCCTCCTGGACCAGATCAAAGGACTGCTCAAAGCCGTACCGCAGGTCAGGGCCACCTATCGTCCCCTGTCGGGTCCCCTTCAGGAACCCCCGCTTTTATCCCTCTCCGAATGGAAAGCCTGTGCCGTGGACACCGACCCCGTTGACCTCACCGAAAGGCCCTGCATCGTCGGCGTTTCCTCCACCAGCGTATCGGACCTCACAGCCGTGGTCTTTCTCTTTCAGCTGGAAGACGGCCGTCTCCACCTTCTCACCCGGTTCTGGATCCCCGAAGAAGCCCTGAAGGAGCCCGGGACGAAAGGAACCCTCTATACCGCCTGCGCGAAAGGGGGGTGGCTCACCGTCACCCCGGGCGGAGTCACGGACCTTCCCCGGATCTGTCGGGAGATCCGGGAATTTGCCGAATCCCACCCCGTCTTGTGGATCGCCCATGATCCCTGGAACGCCATCGGCCTCACCGAAGGCCTCCGCAAAAGCGGCTTCCGGCTTGTCCCCGTCAGGCAGGGTTTTGCTTCCCTGTCCCCGGTTCTGAAGGACCTTCCCCGCCTGCTCCGGGGTCCTCACCCACGACGACAACCCCCTCATGGAATGGATGGCGGACAACCTCGAAGTGGAGACGGACGGCTACGGAAATACCAAACCCTCCATGGAGAAAAGCCCCGACCGGATCGACGGGTTATTGGCTCTCTTTCGGGCCCTGGCCTCCAGGGTGGGTGAGGAGGGGGTGAAGGCATGAAGCGCCACGGAAAGCTCGCCCTCTTCGTGTTCCTCTCGGGACTCACCTTCGGGTCCGGAATCGGCATGGCCGTTATGGAATGGCGCCAGGTGAAACAGGAAGCCTTCGTCGCCTCCGCGGTCCTGGCCGCTTCCCTGGAATCCGGACAATCCCGGGGTGAGGAAAGCCTGAAGCGGTTTTTCCAGAAAACCAACCCGGCCCTGGATCCGGAAACGGCTCTTTACATGGCCTATGCCGTGCAGGAAGCCGCGGATCGCTACAACCTCCCGGAATCCATCCTCGCCGGCCTGGTTTACACCGAATCCCGGGCGAAGCCCGAAGCGGTCAACAAAGGCTGCCTCGGCCTCACCCAGGTGAACTGGCCGGTCTGGAGGAAGGAGCTCTCCCTCCGACACCCCGAGATCTTTACCCGGGAAGACCTGTTCGAACCCCGGCGATCCATTCTCGCCGGCGCCTGGATCTTGAGGGGCTACCTGAACCAATACGGGAACCTGTCCCGGGCCCTGGAAGCCTATTCGGGCGGGGCGAAGTGGTATCCGCGAAAAGTCCTGAGCGTTGCGGAAGGGCTGTGAGGGTCATGGATGAGTTTGAAACCGTATCCCTGGCCGAACGGTCCCTCCTGGAACACCTGATGCACTGCGACCCGTGCCGGGAGACTCCCATCGTCTTCGGGATGTGCGACGAGGGGATAGCGCTCCTTCAGGCCGCGGCAGAAGAGGACGAGAAAAGCCATGAGGAGGACTAGGCATGGAAGAGACGGCCGTGAAGATCCGAAGCGCCGAACAGGACGCGGAAGCCTTCTGCTGCCGGAGATGCGTTTTCTGGGATCCCTGGGCCTCCGGAGGAAAGAAGCCCTGTGCGGCTCACAGGGTTCTCACCTGGCCCGGTCAAATCTGCGACCTGTTCACCCAGTGAGGTGGGAGTCGTGAAATTCTCGGAACTCCCGGAGGAATGGAAGGCCCTGTTTTCGGCCAGATACCCCAAAGGACGGGTCTGTCAGAAATGCGGAAAGCCCAGGACCCTGAGCGAGTGCTCCTTCTCACGAAACGGACGCGAACGGTTCGTCCTCGACCGCTTCTGCCCCTCCTGCAAGACGGACTATTGGAGAGAGCAGGGGGATCTCAAAAGGAGCCGAAAGGCGTCCGATAATCGGGCATCGGAGAAAACTCCGGTGCTCCTGGAGCGCAGGTCCCTGCCCGTTCTGGAACTGGGCCGGAAGTACGAAGTCGGAGGGGAATGCAAGGGACAGGTCATTGCCCTTCAGGGTCTTCACTATGTCCTCAGGACCGGGTGCGGAACCCGCTGCTACACCACGGCCCAGCTCGTGGGGATGGAGATCCGGGAGGCCTGAGGACAATGCCGGTCGAGCGTGACCCCATGGATCTCCCGGGAGGGCTCAAGGCACGGCAGGCCCTGATGACTCTGGCCGGACGTCCCGTGCCTCGTCGTGCCTGGAGCAAGGTCTATCCCTACATCGAGGCGCTCTATGCAGAGATACGGGAGTGCAAGCTGGCGGGCTGGCCCTGGAACCGGATTCGAAGCGAGCTTCAGGCGATACCGGGGATCCCGAAGTTCTCGGAAAAGGTCCTCATCCGCCACTTCCGCCAGGTGGATTCGGCCTGGGCGAAGGAAACGGGGGAAGAACCGTTGAAGGCCCGAAAGCGGAGCCCCAGAAAGGCACGGAGGACCTAGACCATGCGTCCCATCGCCCGATGGCACGGAGGCAAATGGAGGATCGCTCCCTGGATCCTGTCTCACCTGCCCCCTCACAAAATCTACCTGGAGCCGTACTGCGGGGCGGCATCGGTGCTTCTGAGGAAACCCCGGTCGAAGGTGGAGGTCCTCAACGACGCCTACGGAAGGATCACGAGCGCCTTTTCGGTCATCCGGGAACAGCCGGAGGAACTGGGGAGACTTCTGCGATACACCCCCTGTTCCGAGAGGGAATACCTGGACTGCCGGGAGGAAGCGGAGGATCCCCTGGAGGATGCCAGGCGGCTCATCGTTCTGGGGCACCAGAGCCACGACAGCACCGGGGCCTGCACGGGAGGAAAACGCTCGGGCTGGAGACGGGGCCTGAGGGAGGACAGAACCTCCTCGGCCGACGAATGGAAGGACGTGTGGCTTCAGGTGGAGGCCTGGGCGGGCCGCCTTAGAGGTGTCTTCATCGAACAGGGAGAAGCGAGGAAAGCCATCGCCCGATGGGACAGCCCGGATACGGCCATCTACGCGGACCCGCCCTACCTCGGGGAAGTCCGCTCGAAGTCCAGCGGCAGGAACGCCTACGGACCCTACGAGATGAGCGAAGAGGACCATATCGACCTGGCAGAAGTGCTGAAGGAAGCGAAGGGGGCGGTCCTGCTCTCGGGATACGCCAGCCCGCTTTACGAGGAACTCTACCGGGACTGGGTCAGGGTCGACCGCAAAGCCTATGCGGACCGGGCCTGTCCGAAGGTCGAGTGTCTGTGGATGAACGAGAAGGCGGCAGGCGCCGGCATGGGCGCCCTGATGGCCTCCAATGGGTCGGAGCAACCAAAGGATAGGAAAGGGAAGAACAGGGAGGAATGCACATGAGAGAAGAAACGGGAAACGCATTGGGACTGGTGGTCAGGGAAGGGCGTGTGGTGGTCTCCAGCCGCCATGTCGCCAGGGTGTTCGGGAAACCCCACGGCATTGTCACCCGGAGCATCCGGGATCTGCTGGATAAATGCACCCCTCGGTTCGGTCGAAGCAATTTTGCATTAACCGCCTTTAAGGACAGCCAGGGGCGGGACCAGGAGGAAATCCTGCTGACCCGGGACGGCTTCACTCTCCTGGCCATGGGGTACACGGGAGAGAAGGCCATGCGCTTCAAGGAGGCCTACATCGCCGAATTCAACCGCATGGAGCGGGAACTGAAAGGGCCCTGTGCCGGGGAGTTCCGGATCCCCAAAAGCCTCCTTGAGGCCCTGCGTCTTGCCGCAAAGCTCGAGGAGGAGCGGGCACATCTTGAAGAACAGAATGAACGGCTCGCCCCCAAGGCCCTGGCCTGGGATGCCACCTGCAGTGAGGGAAGCGAGATGTCTATCCAGGCGGCCGCCAAGGAGATGTCGAGGTTCGGCATCGGCCCCCGGAAACTCTTCGAGCTTCTGGCCAGGAGAAAGGTCCTCTACCGCCTGGACGGATCCTGGGTGCCCATGCAACGGTACATCGAGTCGGGACACTTCCGGGTGCGACGGGTCGTCATCGACCTGGGCGAGGATCGGCAAAGGTCCTACTGCAAGACCCTGGTCACCCCCAGGGGGCGGGATCTCATCGCCCGGGTCCTCACGGAACGACTGGTCGTGAATTCGCTGGCAGGAGAACGCCAATGATCTTCACCTCCCTAGGCAGGTTTCTTTGTTCCCTCGGGCTTCACTCCTCCGAAGAGGATCCGACATACGCGTTCTTCGAGTGCCGAAGGTGCGGGAAAATCCGCGATTTCACCTATCCGCCCGGGTGGAGGGGCTTCATGAAGCCCCGGCGTCCGGAAAAGGAGTCGAAGACAGGGATCGGCCTGAAACCGACTCCGGCAGAGCGGACGGAATTCCTTTCGGAGTCGAAGGGATATCGCATCGAGCATCTTGCCCGGGAGAGTCTGAGATGAGAAGCCTCCTGATGATCCTTCTGGCTGTCGTGGTTGGGGTCGACGTCAGGACGGCCCTCGCCGCGAGAAGGGGGAAAAGCCTATGACGAAAACAAGAGAGGAAAAGCTCTTCGAATCGGCCGTGGACAAATGGGGGATCCCCTCCCAGGTGGCCTTGCTTCTGGAGGAGCTGGCGGAACTGCAGGCCGCCGCGGCACGGCTTGTCTTCCGGGGCCGGGGGACCCTCCAGGCCGTGGCCCTGGAACTGGCGGACGTCCAGATCATGACCGGCCAGCTGGAAGTCATCCTGAAGCGCCTCGGGCTGGAGGAACGTGAGCTTCAGGGGATCCGGGCCCTGCGCCTGGACCACCTGGAAGGGTTGCTCAAGGAAGGCGGAAAGGACCCGCATGACTGAACGGTTTTCGAATCACCCCATCCGGATCGAGGACCGTCGGCGCTTCCAGGACTTTCGGGTGGAGACGGCTCTGTTGAAGTCGGACCTCTCGATCTACGAACGCATGGTCTATGTCGTCCTGTGCTCCTACGCCTCCCGGGAAGGGGAGTGCTTCCCCTCGGTCGGGACGATCGCCGAAAGCGCAGGATGCTCCGAACGCCAGGTGCAAAGGGCCCTGCAGAGACTGGAAAACCTCCGGGTCATCCGGAAATCCGCCGCCTACCGCCCCGGGACCTCCCGGCAGCTGGCCAACCTCTACACCCTCGTGGGCTTTCGAGGTCCCCAGGGAGAGGGGTGTCTGTCAGTCACCCATCAGTGGACCGGAGGGGTGACGGGTGGTCACCGGGGGGGTGACTGTCAGTCACCCCAAGTCTTACCAGATGAACCTAAAGACAAAGAACAGGAAAAGATACCGGATACGTTGTATCCGGCGGCTTCGGCCGCGGGAGGCGACAGGGAAGAAGGTCCAGGACCCCGGGAACAGGACACCCAAAGGCCACTGAAGCGGGATGACGATACCCATACCCTGTACCCTAGGGAAAAGCCTGATCAGGAAAAACCCGAGGTGACGAGAGAAAGCGTTCCCTCGGCATTCAGGGAAACCTACGACCTGTTTCTGCTCAAGACCGGACGGACAGGGATCTCGGAGTCGGAACTGGCGCGGATCGAGGGCCTGGAGAAGCTCCATACCCCCTCCCGGGTGCAGGCGGAGATCTCGAAATCCCTGGAACGGTTCAAGAACCCCAGACGGCCCGGGTTCCACCCCCGGGATCCGAGTGAACTCACCTGGCACTATCTCTGGGATGTCCTGAAAAACCAGAAGTCCGGCAAGGCGAAGCAGGAGGAGCGGGCAACAACCGCGGGAGGAAGGAGGAACGATCCGAAATGGCTGAAGCAGCTCGAGGCCTGGGGGAACGGCGGATAGAGGACATCGGGACCGTCATGGGGCGGATCCCGGCCCTGGCGGAGGCCAGAAGACGTCTGGCCTCCCTGCCGGGCATGGAGGAGCGGGCCCTGAAGGCCGTTCGAAGCCTCTGGCCGGAGGCGGAACCCCGGGAGCTTCACTCTCCCCTCCGGGACTTCCTCCTGGCCGCGGAGGCGGAGAACTGCCACCTCACCTGCGGGGGAGTGAAGAACTGTCCCAACAGGGGATTTCGCCCCGGGGCCTTCTGCGAACCCTTCGGCGAGGGGGGGAGGATCTACGTCGTTCGCTGGAGCAAGTGCGGGGTCAGAAGCTCGGCCGATACCCAGGCCGAAGCCGAACGGGCCCTGAGGAGTGCCCGCCTCCCGGAGCGCCTCCGGGGGTGCACCTTCGAGACCTACCGGACGGTGGGGTTGTCTTCGGACATCCTGAAGGCCAAGGGGATGGCACTGGCTGCCCTGGGGGACGGCAACAGCCTCGTCTTCGCCGGGGGAAGCGGCGTGGGAAAGACCCACCTGGCCGCAGGGATGGTGAACGCCCGGATCGCCTCGGGCAAACCTGCCCTCTTTGTCCCGGTCCCGGAGCTTCTCGACGACCTGAGGAAGGCCATCGCCACGGGCAAGGGGAGCGAGGCCATGGACGCGGTGAAGAAATCCGGGTTTCTCGCCCTGGACGACCTGGGGGCCGAGCGCCTCACGGACTGGGTGGGAGAACGGCTTTACATGATCGTGAACCACCGCTACCTGCATCGGCTGCAGACGATCGTGACGACGAATTCCCCGTCCCCCATGGACCTGCTGAAGAAGCTCGGGGAGCAGGGGGAGAGGATCGTCTCCCGCCTGGGGGAGATGGGGACCTGGTGCGGGATCTCGGCGGAGGATTACCGGTTCATCCGGTCCGATGCCCCGGTTTCGGAAGGGTCCCGGGGAAACGGCAAAGCGAAAGACTCCGGCCGTCAGGTCATCATGGCGGACATCCCGTTCTAGAAAAGCGGGGACATGAGATCAGGGGAGGGTGAAAGGCATGCCGAAGATTGAAACGCATTGCCCCGTATGCGGGGGGGCCTGCTCCCAGGACGGGGACCAGATCACCTGCTGGAGCGGAGACTACAAGGTCCGGGGCCTGGAAAACCACGAAAGGCTCGCGGCCCTGACCGAGGAGAACGCCAGATTGAAGCAGTGGGTCTCGGATCTGCAAAGCGGGATGTTCGTCAACTGCGTCTACTGCGGACACCGGTACGGGAAGATGGGTGAGGTCCCCGAATCCATGGCCGACGTCCTCAAGGCCCACATCGAGGTCTGTCCCCAGCATCCCATGAGCCGGCTGAAGGCTGAAAACGGAAGGCTGAAAGAGCTCCTGGAAAAATGCGGACAGGTCCTCTCCTGCGTCACGATCGAGGGTCTGGGAGGGACCCCGGACCTTTTCCCTCCCGAGGGGTTCGACGACTGGGAGGAATGGGACGAGCAGGCGACCGGCCTGATCGGGGAGATTCAGGCGACGCCGGGACGCGAAGCGGGAGGAAACCCATGAAACAGGGCTACAACCGAAGCACGGTCATGGGGAATCTGTCCGAGAACCCCGACGTGAGGAGAACCCCCCAGGGGCTCATGCTCGCCCGGATCGTGGTGGAAACCATTCGGACCTGGAAGGACAAAGGGGGACAGGTGCAGACCGAAAGTGACTTCGTTCCCTGCCTCCTCAAAGGGCGTGATGCCGAAAACGCCGAGGTCTACCTCAGGAAGGGAAGCGCCGTCCTGGTGGAAGGGCGCCTCACCACGCGGACTTTCGAGGATTCCCGGGGAAGCCGCAAGAGCGTCACCGAGGTCCTGGCCGGGAAGGTCCTCTACCTGGGAGGCCTGATGGAGCCCCGGGAAACAGCAGTGCGCTAGAGGAGGGATTCCCTTTTGCTCATCGTCAGGGTCTACATCAACGGCAGGCAGATCGACGAGGTCCATATCCATAACGTCGGAAAGCTTGAGGGAGAGTACCGGCAGTACCGGGTGATAAGGCCGGATATGGAATTGCCCCTCCTGAAGCATCATCGGCCGGATCCCTGGTACCGCCTGGTGGGGCAGGTCTGCCGGGAGCTCGAGGCGAAGGGGTATCTCGAGGACCGGGAAGGAAAGCGCTCGTGAACCCCTTCGAAATGGGAGCGAAGGTTCGCATTCGCTCCAGGGAAGAGGGAAGGTGGAGCGATCCCGTTCCCGGGATCTCTTCGGAAATTCCCCTGACGGCCTTTTACGAGGGAGCAGAAAGAGGTTTCCGGACGACCCACCACCTCTTCCGCTCCCGTACCGGATGGAGGCTTTGCCTGGACGATTGGGAAGTCGAGCGGGGCTACGAAATCCGGGCCGAATAGGTCCTTGAAATCATAAAGGAGGGAAGGCATGAAGGGTCTTGCGGGAAATCGAGTAGAGGAACTGCTGGAACGGGTGGTCCGTTTTCATCCCTGCGGCTTAAGGCTGTTGACCGGAGAGGTCCCGGACCTGGACCCGGAAGATATCCCCCGGCTGCTTGGTGGGCATGACGCAACCCGAAGCCGGATTTTCAAGGAAGCCCTGTCTCTCATAGGCGGGTGGCAGAGCGTGGTTGGGGCGGTGAGGGCCTACCGGAAGAGCCGACCTAAGGAGTGGCAGATCTTCGCGGATCACGCGATCTGGGTGGAGGTCGGGGGAACCTCACGACTGTCCGGGGAAAGCCAGATGGACCGGATTGCCGAAAAGTACGGGGTGAGCCCGGACACGGTCCAGAGAAGAAGGAAACAGGTTGTCCTGGCCATCGCCCGGATGACCGCCTTGGGGAGGGCCGCATGAGCTACTGGGATTTGGCGGAGCGTCTCGTGTCGGTGGTGGAGCTTCTCCTCCAGTCCCATCCCTGCGGCCTTCGGGTTCTGACCGGAGAGGTGCCGGCTCCGTCCTTCGAGGACCTGGTCCTCATGATTCAGGATCAGGGGAAGAACCCCTCCGAGGTGAGGGTCCAGGGAGGGAGCTTCACCCCCGAACAGGAAGTCTGCGTGGTGAAGGCCGAAGCGATCCAGGAAGCTTTGGACGCCTGTGGAGGGTGGGAAGCGGTTATCGGGATGGCCCGGTCCTACCGGGAGGCTTTTCCCCAGAGCTGGAGGATCTTCGTGGACCACGTGAGCTGGGTGGAATCGGGAGGAGTGTCCAGGCTTTCGGGAGAGGCCCAGTTGACCCGGATCGCGGAAAAGCACGGGGTGAGCACGGACACGGTGCAGAGAAGACGAAGGGAAGTCGTGGAGACCATCGCCCGGAATGCCATGCGGGTGCCGAGAAAGTAGAGCACAAAGAGGACGATCCCGCCCCGGTCCCACAAGGCCCGGGGTTTTTTCATACCAGAGAAGATGGAGGTGAACCGATGGAGTTCGTACAGCCCTTGAGAAGCAGGGCCGATATCACCCGGGTGAAGGAGGTGCTGAAAGGCAGAAACCTGCGAGACTATACCCTTTTTGTCCTGGGGATCTACACGGGTCTTCGGATCTCGGACCTGCTGAAGCTGAGAGTTCAGGACGTGGCCAAAGCGGAAGGAAAGAAGCTCGTCATCCGGGAGAGTCTGTCTTTGCGGGAGATGAAGACGGGCAAGGCGAAGATCATCGTCCTGAACAAGACCGCGCGGTCGGCCCTGAAGCAGATGTTACGTCTTGGCCACCTAGCTTTGGAGGATCCCCTCTTCGTCTCCAGGAAGAAGGGCGAAGACGGGAAACGACGTCCTATCGGCCGGCGCCAGGCCTATCGTTTCCTGAGCAGGGCCGCCCGGGAGGCGGGGATCACGGAACGGATAGGGACTCACACCCTGAGGAAGACCTTCGGGTACCACAACTACCGGAAGGGATTCGACATCACGAAGCTGCAGCAGATCTTCAATCACGCCTCTCCGGCCGTTACTCTGGCCTATATCGGGTTCACTCAGGATGAAATAGATGAAGCGTATATGAACTTGGACTATTGAAACCCGAAACAGTTAATAAAAGTGCCCTTGTATTTAATACTAGAGAAAACCGCTGATTTTTCTTCTCTTTTTGCGCCTTGCACGAAGGGACAAACCCGCATGGACAGTGAGTTATCCGAAGAGGTTGCGAATGTCCCACAACATACATAAAGGACATTCGAGAAAAAGAGATGAGTAAGAAGAGGGCATTAACCCGGTTGCTGCAAAGGATTGTGCCCTGTCGGGTGAAGAGGGCTAAAAAGTCCGGGCATTTGTCTCGGTTAATCTTTGGAAACCCATTGGTCAGAGAAAAAGCATACTGTTAGTTGACACAGCCTTCAAAGCCCCTGTTCCCATGCCTTCCGAGGCTTTTGAGGGTTTAAAACGATCTTCAAGGAGCTTCCAGGGGGGGGTAGGGGGGGGGTGAAAAGTCCAGAGCAAACCGTTCTGGCAGCGCCGGTTGGGTCGCGTGCGCGTACCCGCGAATTGAGCTAGGGGGGTAAAGGTCCATCTAGTGAAGCGCATTGAGTCAGTACAGAGTTGGGGCAGGGGAAATGAGGATTGCAAATTCTTCCCTCACGGTTTGAACCCTGGGGCAGCCTCCAAGTTTGCAAGCAAGGAGAGCAAGAAGCACAGGCAACCCAGAAAAAAGCAATATCTTCTGAGAAAATCCCGCAAAGCTTCTTTTGTTTTGGCGGCGCATCCCTTCCACACAATCACGATGGAACCGAAAGATCCTGCATTGCGCGCCGTCGCGTTCGGAATCTGCAAGAAAAAAAAGGGAAAAACGCATGGGGAACAAGCTGGTTTTTGTCAGCGGAACGCCCTTCTGGTTCACGCCGGAGGCCGGTTCGAAGCGGCGGAGCAGAGCAACGGGCTATTCGTGGAACGGGTCATGCTTCGCACGGAACGGCTCTTTCGCGAGATCGTCAACGGCAAGATCGTTCGATAGGACGCACAGACGCAGTGGAGAGAAGCCGGTCAACCGGCTTCGAACTGAATGATCAAGAGGACCTCCCTGGATGGGGAGGTCCTCTTTTGCTGTGAGGTGAACTGAGTCGTTATCCCGTTTATTTGTGGGTTGTCCTTTGATCAACAAAAAAGGGGCGATTGTTCTATCTAGGCTTCATCCATGAAACAGTAGCGGTAATGCCTGGGCGGGACCAGGTTTTCCTTGACGGTTCGGGGACTGACCCACCGCATCAGGTTGAGATGGCTACCCGCTTTGTCATTTGTTCCCGAAGCGCGGGATCCACCGAAAGGTTGGTGGCCAATGACAGCCCCTGTCGTCTTGTCGTTGACATAGAAGTTCCCAGCCGCATAGCGAAGTTTTCGGCAGGCTTCGACGATGGCATACCGATCCTTCCCGAACACTGAGCCGGTCAGGCCATAGGGGGAGGTCCTGTCACAAATCTCAAGGGTATTCTCGAAATCCTTGTCTTCGTACACGTAGAGGGAAAGGACCGGGCCGAAAATCTCTTGCTCCATGGTTGCAAAATGTGGTTCCGCCGCTTCAATCAGAGTGGGGCGGACAAAGTAGCCTATCGACCTGTCACCGGTTCCTCCTGCAAGAACCGAAGCATCCGAAGACTCCTTGGCGTTCTGGATATAGCTCATGATTTTGTTGAAAGATTTTTCATCGATCACCGCGTTCGCAAAGTTGCTGAAGTCCCGCACATCGCCCATCTTGAGTTCCTCCGTCCACCCGATCACGGTGTCTTTCATCTTTTCCCATAGGGACCTCGGAATGTAGGCTCGTGAGGTGGCCGAACACTTCTGTCCCTGGTATTCGAAGGCACCCCTCACCAGCGCGGTTGCCAGTTCCTCCGGGTCGGCGGAGGCGTGCGCAAAGACGAAGTCTTTTCCGCCCGTTTCTCCCACCAGCCTCGGGTAGTTGCGGTATCCATCCAGGTTTGAGGCCATGCTCTTCCAGAGGGACCTGAACGTAGCGGTCGAGCCGGTGAAATGAAGTCCTGCCAGGTCGGGATGCTCCAAGATGGCCTGCGAGAAAGATCCGCTTGGTCCTGGGAGGAAGTTGATGACCCCGTCCGGCATTCCTGCCTCCCTGTAGATCTGCATGAGGTAATAGCTGGACAGGAGGGCCGTCGTCGATGGTTTCCATACAGTCGTGTTCCCCATGATTGCCACCGAGGTGTTGAGATTTAGGGCAATCGCGGTGAAATTGAATGGAGTGACCGCAAAGACGAATCCTTCCAGAGGACGGTATTCCATGCGATTGATGGTGTCGCTCCCGGGCACCGGCTGTCCTTCGTAAACCTTGGAAGCGTAATGTACTCCAAAACGGAGATAATCCACAACCTCGCAGGCCGCATCGATCTCCGCTTGGAAGGCATTCTTCCCTTGTCCCAGCATCGTCGAGGCGTTTAGAAGGTCCCGGTACTTCTTGCTGACGAGTTCCGCGACCTTGAGCATGATGGAGCAGCGCTCAATCCAGGAGAGATCCATCCACTCTCGCTTGGCCCGAAGGGCAGACTCTACGGCCATACGGGCCTCCTCTGGCCCCGCTTTGTGGTAAGTGGCAAGACAATGCCCGTGTTCATGAGGCATGACTACCTGCCCCATGTTTCCGGTGCGGATTTCCTTCCCGCCAATGATGAGGGGGATATCCAGTTTTGTCCGGCTCTGTCGCTCCAATTCCATCCTCAATGAAGCCCTTTCGGGCGAACCTGGAGCATAGGTATAGGTCGGTTCGTGGGTGGGCAGGTCAAAACGGAAAACGGCCTGGTTCATCTCAATCACTCCCTAAAATAATATTCATTTGGCAGGATGTATATTATGGCGAGTGAGTAAAAAGCGGAAGTTTATGTCCATTTATTTCCATTTATGGTTATATGTGATCCGTTTTGCTCGGTTTTGACCGACTCTCATCTTCGTCAGTGGAGCGCCCTTCTGGTTCACCCCGGAAGGCCAATTCGAAGCGGCGGAGCTGCGAAACGGGCTATTCGTAGAACGGGTCATGCTTCGCACGGAACGCGGACTGCGCGAGATCGTCAACGACAAGATCGTTCGATAGGACGCAGGAAGCAGTGGAGAGTAGCCGGTCAACCGGCTTCGAACTGAATGATGAAGGACCTCCCTGAATGGGAGGTCCTTATTTTGTGTCTGTTGTTGAATGAGGGTGGGGGGGATAGCGACAAGTTGATTAATCTACAAAGAAGGCGAGGCAACTTTAGAGAGTACCTAGGCTGTGCCAATTTTCACATTGACAAGGGACCCCTCGAGTGTTACAAAACAAGAAATAAATCACACGAAAGGGTGGCTTGATATGCATATGGCAGATGCGTTGCTTTCCCCGGCAGTCGGTGGAACCATGTGGGCCGTAGCTGCGGGACTTACGGCTTATTCCGCGAAAAAACTGAAGGAGTCGCCGGATGAGTCCAGGGTTCCTTTGATGGGGGTCCTTGGAGCCTTTATTTTTGCCGCCCAGATGATCAACTTCAGTATTCCGATCACGGGTTCCAGCGGCCATATTGGGGGAGGGATGATCCTTACGATTCTCCTTGGTCCCTACGCAGCTTTCCTTGTTCTTGTTTCTGTCCTTGTCGTACAGGCTTTGTTTTTTGCTGATGGCGGTCTGTTGGCCTTGGGGTGCAACATCTTTAACATGGCTTTTTTCCCCTGCTTCCTCGCATATCCCTTCATTTATCTGAAAATCGTCGGGCAAAATCCAACTCAGAAAAAAATCCTTATTGCCGCAACTCTTTCGGCAGTGATCGGACTTCAGCTTGGAGCCTTCTCGGTTGTTCTTGAAACAATGGCCTCGGGGATTTCAGAATTGCCGTTCAAAACCTTTTTGCTCCTGATGCAGCCGATCCACCTGGCGATAGGATTTGTCGAAGGACTCGTCACGACGGCTGTCGTTACTTTTGTGTGGAAAGCCCGTCCTGAAGTCCTCCGATTGGCAGCAAACAAGGCTCCCCTGAAGGGCATCCCCTTGAAAAAGGTATTGGTTGGGCTAGCTTTGGCTGCCGTTATCACTGGTGGTGGACTTTCCTGGTTTGCCTCAAGTTACCCGGATGGTCTTGAATGGTCCATGGCGAGGACTGCCGGAACGGAAGAGTTGCAATCTCCCGAAGATGGAATACATGCTTTCCTGGGCCGAATCCAGGAAAAGAGCGCATTCCTCCCGGATTATGGTTTCAGGGAGAGTTCTACAGAAGCTTCCAAACCATCCGATGCGGGTGAACCTGCTTCATGGCCTGTTGTTGATTCGGGCACAAGTGTTTCCGGCATTGTTGGAGGCGGGTTGACGTTGCTTTTGGCGGCTGTCATCGGAACTGCCCTCAGCGGATTGCGGAGGTTACATAACTGATATAGGCGCGATTATCCTTGACCGTTACCTGACTTTGTCCCGGAAAACTGGTCCAGAAATTTAGTTTGTCAGGGAACGGACTCTATTTGTAGAACGGGTCATGCTTCGCACGGGACGCGGACTGCGCGAGATCGTTAACGGCAAGATCGTTCGATAGTCTCAGGAAGCAGTGGAGAGAAGCCGGTCAACCGGTTTCGAACTGAATGATGAAGAGGACCTCCCTGGATGGGGAGGTCCTCTTTTTGTTTGGGTGGATATGACCTTGCACTGCCCCTAACTCAAGTTCACCGGTTCAGTCTAACTTAATTTACGGACCAGTTTTTCCGGGTTAGGTCATCTTCTTACAGGATCACTTCTTGTCCCTTGCCGAATGCCTGTAAAGGCCTGATGCTCCCCTTATTTATACAAAGGAGCTACGGCTACATCGCCCCCTATTATGCGTATACATTATCCCGATTCTACCGAGTTGCAACTCTATTCCAAATCAGATACGATTCCTGATAAATCGTATCCGTATTAAATATCAAACGGGAACGCGACGAGAGATCACGTGTTTTAACTAATGCTGGGAGGTGGAACCGGTGGATTTTAAGGTGGCGGGAGATCGGGCTATCGTTGTTCGTTTTGGAACCGAGATCAACGAAACGATAAACAAAAAAGTCCGAGCCATGAGGCAACTACTGGAGCAGGAAAAGATTGAAGGGGTCGAAGAAGTTATACCCACTTATTGCACGCTCTATGTTTTTTACGATCCTTTCAAGACAACACCAAAAGAGCTTATTGGAAGACTCGAGGAAATTGAAAGCAGCGCAGACGAGAGCAAACTTCCCCCGGCCAGAGTTGTCCAGGTTCCGGTTGCCTATGGAGGAGAGTGTGGTCCCGACCTGGAAAACGTTGCCAAGGTCCATGGATTGACACCGGAAGAGGTCATCGAACGCCACACGAAGCAGAAATACCTCGTCTACATGCTGGGGTTTACTCCCGGGTTCACCTTCTGCGGGGGGTTACCCGATGACCTTGCCACCCCGCGGCACAAGGATCCAAGGCTTAAGGTCCCCGCTGGATCCGTAGGAATAGCAGGAAAACAGACAGGCCTTTATGCCATCAGCTCCCCTGGCGGGTGGCAGTTGATCGGCAGAACGTACATGCGGTTTTACGACCCTTCGAAAAATCCCCCTACCCCAGTCAGGGCAGGGGACTACGTGGAATTCTTACCGATATCCTCCGAGGAATTCGAGAAAAACCGCCATTTGATCGAAGCTGTAGACACTCCGTCACCGGATGCATTGTGGCAGCCGGGTGGGGTGACGGCCTTTGAAGTGATGACCCCAGGGATGTTGACGACAATCCAGGATCGCGGGCGTTTTGGTTATCAGGAACTGGGGATTTCCTGTTCCGGCGCGATGGACGAGATTTCCTTCCGGCTTGCCAATCGGCTCGTGGGTAACGATGACAACGCGCCGGCGATAGAAATCACGGGAATGGGCCCGACGATGAAAACCTTGACGAGTGCCTTAATTGCTGTGACGGGAGCCGATCTGTCCTTTGCGGTCAATGGCAAGGCCGTCAATCCGTTCGAGGCGATCCTCGTGAATCCCGGGGACATCCTTTCCTTCGGGCAGATCAAAAGCGGCATGAGGGCTTACTTGGCGGTGAACGGAGGTATCGCCGTCCCGGTTGTTCTGGGTAGCGCAACGACGGACCTCAAGGCCATGCTGGGGGGCTTCAAGGGGCGGAAATTGGAAAAGGGCGACATCCTCAACAAACACGTAAAACCTATCCCGGAAACTTTCATCGGTTTCTCGGTTGATCCCAAGCCATTTGCCTTTGGTGGTGAGAAAAACGTTTTCCGGGTCATCCTCGGTCCCGAAGAAGACCACTTCACCAATAACGGGATTGAGACCTTCCTCGGTTCCGAATACGAGGTCTCAAGCAACTCCGACCGTATGGGGAGCCGTCTGGCCGGCCCCAAGATCGAGCACGGCGAAAAGGGGCCGAATATCGTTTCAGATGGAATCACCTTCGGCTCCATCCAGGTTCCGGCCGAGGGATATCCGCTCGTCCTGCTCAAGGACAGGCAGGCCATCGGTGGATACACCAAAATCGGCACCCTCTGCTCTGTCGATGCCTACCGCTTTGGCCAGGTGAAACCGGGGGACAAGGTCTCTTTCAGGGCGATCAACCTCGACCGGGCCCAGGAACTCATGTGGAAGATGGAGTACGAGATCTCCAAGGTTGGTCTAAAGCAGCATTACCTCTCTAAGACCGGGGCGAAAGAAGGGAATGTCTATCGTTTTACCGATGGAGATTCGGTTTGCGATATTTTCGTCGAGCAAATGGAATGACGGCAGGAGAAGAAAATCCAAATTCCAGGAGGGAGAAAAAATGGGCAAGGTTGTGGATCTGAACTGTGATATGGGGGAGAGCTTCGGACGCTACACGCTTGGTCTCGATTACGAAGTTATGGATGAGATCTCTTCCGCAAACATTGCCTGCGGGTTCCATGCCGGAGATTTCATGGTTTTGTCCAAAACCGTAAAGTGGGCGATAGAGAAAAAGGTCGGAATCGGAGCCCATCCGGGCTATCCGGATCTTCAGGGATTCGGTCGAAGGAACATGGATCTCTCCGCGGAGGAGGTCGAAAACCTGACGCTTTACCAGATCGGGGCGATTCATGCCTTTGTTAAGGCCAATAATGCCCAACTGCAGCACGTGAAACCCCACGGCAACTTCTACATCCAGATCTACAACAATGCGATGAAGGGAGATCCCTCCATGGCTCAGGCGGTGGGGAGGGCTGTCCAGCGCTTCGATGACCGTCTCATCCTTCTTGCGCTTGCGGGCACTGAGATGGCGAAAGTCTGGAAGCAAATGGGACTGCGAGTGGCTGAAGAGGTATTCCCCGACCGGGAATACAACGCGGATGGGACGCTCGTTTCCAGGAAGGTCAAAGGGGCCGTGATCACCGATCATACAAAGGTCGTGGAACGAGCGGTGAAGATGGTTAGAGATGGGGCGATTCTCTCGATCGACGGTAAGCCCATTTCAGACTTCCGCTTTGACACGATGTGCGTTCACGGGGACAACCCGGAAACGCTTCAGGTCGTGCGGGATATCGTCCAGGCGTTTAAAAAGAACCAGATTGAAGTTAAACCGATGGGGTCTTTCATTGCCTAGATAGGGGGTCCTTGTGCCAATAAATTTCACGGGAGAGCTACCTGTAAAAGGGAGGGCCTTGGGCAAAAAATAGCAAAGAGCCTTCCTACAACAAATCCGAGGGGGCAAGAGCATGGGAATCATGGCTGGATATCGTAACGCGGTGATCGTTACCTTGCTCGTTTATTTCGGACTTACTCTATGGCTTGGCTACCAGGGTAGAACAAGGAAAGGCGAAGAAAAAGAAGGGCTCAAGAACTGGGCCGTCGCAGGTCGTAACGTCGGGTGGATCATTCTCGGCCTTGCGTGGTCTGCCACGTATTTCAGCTCCTACGCTGTCTTGGGTGTATCGGGCGAAGCCTACCGGAACGGCATCTCGATCATGACCATCTCGACAGCCTATTTCATTCCCACCGCCATCCTGATGTACATCATGGGTTCCGCCGTGAACATCCTGGGGCGAAAAAACAATTACATGACGATAGGGGACCTTTTGCAGGATCGGTTCGAGAGCAAGTGGGTCAGGCTCCCTCTCTTTTTGACGATGCTGATATTTTCAGGTTACTACGTAGGCATCCAGTTGATAGGCGCCTCCGTCGTCCTGGAGCAACTGGCCGGGATTCCATTCCTCGCCGCCACGATCCTTGGTGCCGTCGTCCTCGCGATTTACGTTTCGATTGGCGGTTTTAAGAGCACGGCTCTTACGGATACGCTACAGGCGGCCCTGCTATTCATCGCTCTTTTCGGCGGGGGACTGATGGCCATCTATCTGACCAAGGGGCAACTCTTCCCCTTGTTGGCACAAAAATACGGCATAGCGGCCCTAACCTCACCCGGGTTGAAGAGTTCAATGGCTCCAAATTTTGCCTTTTCCTTCAATGTCAACATCATCATCTACACCTTCGGGTACATGTTTATGCAATGGTGTCTCGCCGCTTCAGGCCCGACCAGCCTGCGGCGTGCGGCAAGCACGTATAGCATCATTTGTCCGGCGGGCTATATCTTCGGGTCGATTCTTCTCGGACTTGCCGGGCTGGCGATGGGAATTCAGGTGGAGAAGGCGGATCAGATTTTCCCCGTCGTTGTCGTCCAGTTTTTCGGGCCGCTTTTCGGAGCGATGCTGGTCGCAGGCGTCCTTGGAGCGACACAATCCACTGCTGCCTCTATTCTGGCGGGAGTCTCGCTCTCGAGTTCGTATGACTTCTACAAAAAAATGGTCAACCCGGATGCGGATCCGAAGAAGGTCCTTTTTATCAGCAGGGCTCTGACCTATATCATTCTAATTTTCTCGATTGTCCTTGCGGTGACGGCGAAGACGGCAATCATGTTCCTCGGGGCGATAGGGATTGCCTTTTTCTCGGTGATGGCTCCAGTTATACTTGCCGCCCTTTACTGGCCCCGGGCGACAAAGGAAGGAGCGATTGCGGCCCCATTCATAGGATTGCTTGTGCTTATCTTCGTGATATTCGTTAAGAAGAACTTCCTGGGTATCCACCCTGGGTTTTGGGGCTTCGTCGCCTCCCTGGTTTCCCTTGTCGTCATCAGCTTGATGACGCCACCATCCCCGAAGGCCACGGTGGATCGTATCCATGGGGTTATCGGCAGGATTTATCACAAGAGCCCGGATCAGCTCTGGTATCCGACGACCGGCAAAGGCATTTTTGCAACACTGGTGGTTATCGCAGAAGTGTTTGCCATCTCCTACGGCCTTTATTACCTGAAGACCGAGAGAATCATTCTGGGGATGGCCGCCCAATATGCATGGGTCCTGGGCTGGGTCCTGGCGGCGTTGATCGCCCAATTTGTCCTGTTTAAGCATGTGAGGATTGATGAGAACGTGTAGTACCGGAAGGGGGAAGCATGCCTCATGAGCTGTACCGGTCAAGTGATCCTGGACTGGAAAAGTCTTCGTTTCCCGGGGGCTAAGTCTTCAGGGAAACCGCAGGATGACTTTCGGCGATTCGTGAAATGCCTAGTGCTTTCCTCCCTCCTCGAGAAGGAAGGAAAGCAGGCGGAAAGAGGCCCGACTCCCGAGGAACTCATCGCAATAGCCGCGGCAGTTCACAGCATGGGAGTTCCACAAAAGGGGTCAAGGTTTATTGTCCGAAACCCGGAAAGGATTAGTTACTGGAAAATCGCTTCACGATTGCAGGCTTGAGAAGAAAGCACGATTAGTGCATTTGTCTCCACAGTTGCGGATGGGAATCTTGGAGATGGCCTGTGAAGAAAGAGGTGTGTTATAAATTCACTGCTATTTGCATAGAGACCATTCGCAACTGTGGAGGCTAAAAAAATGGAGCTGTTTGCGATGAGCGATCGTGCTGCGGAGAAAATCCGTACCATGATTTTGAACGGAGAGCTTAAACCTGGTGGAAAGATAAACATCGACAAACTGTCGCGGGAATCGGCGTACAGCAAAACCCCTATCCGTGAAGCCCTCAACAAGTTGATTGCCGAGGGGCTCGTTTCCTATACCCCGCGTGTTGGTTACACAGTCTATCTGCTGTCTTTAAAGGAGTATTTTCAACTGTACGAGCTTCAGGAAATGATCGAGGTGCATCTTTCCTTAAGGATGTTGCAGTTTGTCGACTCCATTGATTTCGACAAATTGGACGAGGCGAATCTGAAGATTCAGGAGTCCATGGCGACGGGCAACACGGCTCTTGTACAGGTGAATAATGACCGATTCCATATGGGAATTTATCAGAACTATCCCAACCCGAAGCTGATAGAGGAACTGCAGCAGATCTGGGCAAAAGTCAAAATCCAGCGACACCTTATGTATCGATCCCCGCTCTTTCTCGGCACTGTCTTGCAAGAACACCGGGACATCGCAAACGGATTGAAAACCGGAGACCCGCTGAAACTGGAGCTTGCGGTCAGGACCCATTTCCGAAGCGGAGAGCAGGCACTCCTAAAAAGTCTCGGTTGATTCTTGTCTGAATTTCTCCGTAATCGAACGAATAACTCTACTCGACAGGCAAGAGAGGTAGAGGGGATCGCATTTTAGGGGGGATTCATATGGAAGGTCAAACCTCCACCAGCTTTGAAACGATGATCCCTAAAGATTTTCGCCATCTTGTCAGAAAAGGGCAGTGGAACAGGCCGACATCCGGAGTTTGCAAGGGATATTCCCAGGCAAACCTGGCGATTCTACCGAAGGCCGTTGCGGACGATTTTCTGCTTTTCTGTGTCCGGAACCCTAAACCCTGTCCGGTTTTGGATGTTATCGAAGCCGGTTCAACTCATCCCTCAATCGGACAAGAATCCGACATCAGGACGGATCTTCCTCGCTACAAGGTCTTCAAAAAAGGGGAACTAGTGGAAGAGCCCGACAATCTCCTGGGGATCTGGAGGGAGGATCTTGTTTCTTTCCTTCTGGGTTGTAGCTTCTCCTTCGAAACGGCCTTGATGGCTGCCGGAATCCGAATCAAACACATCGACCTCAACCTCCGTTGCCCTGTCTACTCCACAAATATTCCCTGTCGACCAGCAGGGGTCTTCCAAGGGAACATGGCCGTCAGCATGAGACCGATACCGAAGAAGAGTGTAATGAAGGCCATACAGATCACCTCGCGTTACCCTTCGGTCCATGGAGCACCTGTCCATGTCGGGGATCCGGCGGAAATTGGGATCGAGGAGATAAATAGGCCGGATTTTGGCGATGCTGTTCCTTTCGCTCCAGACGAGGTTCCCGTTTTCTGGGCCTGTGGTGTCACGCCACAGCTGGTTGCCATGAAGACGCGACCCGAGATAATGATTACTCATTACCCGACCTATATGTATGTTTCAGACCTCTTAAACGAAGAATTGGCTGCCTTGTAGTTAAAACACAAACCTTACTTCTTTTGTTTAGCCATAGACTACCCGGGGGCCCTAAAAAGGATGTAACCTTCTCTGCTAACAGCGTCGGGTGGGTCACACGCGCGTACCCGCGAAATGAGCAAGGGGGGCAAAAATCTGTTTAGTAAAGCGCATTGAATTTAAATATGGCTGGAGAGTGAGAAAGTAGGACTGCAAATCCTTCACCCCCGGTTCGAATCCGGGTGCCGCCTCCAAATTACTAAACCGCATGGTATAATGAGTTCAGGCAATCCAGAAAACCTCAAAGACCTTCTGGGATAACCCCGGGAGGCCTTTTTTGTTTTGGCGGCGCATTCCTTCCACACAATCACGATGGAACCGAAACATCCTGCATTGCGCGCCGTCGCTGTTCGGAATCTGCAAGGAAAGGCAAGGAAAAAACGCATGGGAAACAAGCTAGTGTTCGTCAGCGGAGCGCCCTTCTGGTTCACGCCGGAAGGCCGTTTCGAAGCGGCGGAGCAGAGCAACGGTCTGTTCGTAGAACGGGTCATGCTTCGCACGGAACGCGGACTGCGCGAGATCGTCAACGGCAAGATCGTTCGATAGGACGCAGGACGCAGTGGAGAGAAGCCGGTCAACCGGCTTCGAACTGAATGATGAAGGACCTCCCTGGATGGGGAGGTCCTTTTTGATTGCTGATTGTCATTAAGTCTTCGGATTGGGAGCAACCAGCTTTACCAAGAATTCTTGGTATCTCTGATCAGAACGGCAGGATTTTGTCTCCACTTTCATTTCTCCGGTTTCAGGGTCACGTCGTCCGAAGGAGCTTTCAATGCTGTCGTTGGCTACTGCCTCAAGCATTTTAATGATTTCATCTATGTTGACGAAGAAGAGGCTCTTTTTCTTTTGCCAATCGGAGGCGATGAAAAATCCCGACAAGCTGGCAGTGTCATCGTCGAGGCAGCAGGGTACGAAGACAAAACTATGAATAATTTGATGGCAGAGTTCCTTGGGGCAAAATGTTCGGCGTTTCTTAGAAGAGAGGTCGAACAACTCGTCGATTCGGTGCCAATTCATGACATCGACAACCTTGTTTCTAGGTGGATGCTCTTCTGCAACGATCGAGAGGGACTCTACTTCGTTGGAGACCTTGAAGGCCTCAATGAGTTTCCGGACAGCGAAGGCGGCATAGAAAACATCCTGCTCTAACTTGGCGACTGATGCTGCTCCCCATCGCTTCTGTTTTTTCCGGCGTCTTAATGACGAAGCTCGTCGCTCGATTTCCTGCTTCCACGGTACTGAGTCCCAGATCATAGCGTCCTCCTGTAGTTCCACCCTGCTTGGATTTCTCAATGGTCAGCTATATCTACTAGATATTAATCAATATTTCCGCAAAAGCCTATCTGTAACGGTAAGAGAGGAGCAATGGTTACCTTCATTTTGATGTCATGCTATCCTTAGCTTTGTGAAGAGGGCCAAATATCCAAACCCGTCTGCCGAGAAATTGAAAGCGAGGAGGGGAGCATGTTATGGGCGAGAATAAAAAAAATGTAGATTTTCTGAGAAGTATTGTGGGTGCCGAGAGTGACTTAATCCTAAACTTCTTCGCACTTTTTTCACGCTTTGAGTATGCCTTGAAGAGGTGTGGCTTCTGTATAAATAATAAAACTTTCGCTGAGGCCGATTGGGATTCCTTTTCTAATAAAATGAAAGGTCTTTTTTCAAAAATAGAAGATGAAGAGTTTAAATCTGCGGTTTCTTTCCTAGAAAGCGAGCCCCCCCGAAAGCAACTTGCCTTAAAAGGAGTTCTTACATGGGGAGAGCCCATTGCCCCAGGAGATGGGGAGACTGATGAAAAATACACACTAAGGCTTGTTCGAGCGGTCCGAAACAACCTTTTTCACGGCGGTAAATTTCCCGGGAAAGTTGCAGAGGAAACGGCACGGAATGAAAAACTGATAAAAAGCAGCATGGATGTTTTAGAAAAATGCCTCGATCTAAATCCAGAACTAAGAAATGTCTTTCTGGAAGGAGTTTAACCGTTTAAATTCTGATGAGATTGGAAAAGCGTGGTACTTCCCTTCTGCATGTCTGAGAACCCCTTTCCTCATGTCCACCGGTTGAGCGGTTGTCCCAGCCTGCCCGGTTTTCAACTTTTCACAGCTCAGGTCCCCTAGCACAGAAGCCCTGGAAAAAATGACAAGCCCTTTCGTTAACTACTCCCATGGCTCCGTCCGATGTTGATGTGGACTGACTACCCCGATAAAACGGTTTTATCGAGCCGATGGTTTCTATCCGACCCAATATGTACCACCTGGGAAGTTACACGGGTTATACGGCGGAATAACGGGTGTATCGAGGAGATGAGAAAGGTAAAAATCCTTCAATGGGAAACAGGATTTTGTCTTTTCCCGCCTACCGAAATTACCCTTTGCCTGTGAACAATCCCGTGCCGGGTTTATAATCGAAAATGCGTGATGGATTAACTTAGCCTTATTGCTCTTCCTAGAGGTGACTGTGGCGGTGTCTATAAATCACAAAAGTGAAGAGTCCATGATTCGATTAAGACGCGGGAAATGGTCTCAACCGGGGGTCCCTCATCATGGTTGGATTTGTGTTGGGATGGAAGATTTAGGAGAACCAACCGGCCAATGCGAGATGTGTGAAGCGCAAGCCATCCGTTATGTCCATCAGATGAAACATCCTGAATATCCAGACGAATTAGGCGTTGGGTGTGTTTGCGCTGAGCACATGGAGACCGACAAAGGAGCATCTCGTAGTCGCGAGAAAGACTTGAAAAATGTGGCAGAGAAAAGGAAAAGATGGCTAACGCGGAAATGGAGACTCTCTAAAAAAGGGAATCCATTCCTGAACACCCATGGATGCCACGTTACAGTGTTTGACCGTCTGCTTAGGTGGGGAGCAGTTGTGAGCCGGACAGATGATAACGAAAAATGCTATGCCCCAGGTTCGTATGCCTCAGAAGAGCTAGCCAAGGAGGCCGCTTTCAATCTGCTGATTAGGAAGGGATGGATATAATTGTATATTCATATAGTATCGCAGTTCCTCCCTCAACTAGAGTCTTCGCCTGTAAATTCAGTTTCAGACCTACCCGGTTAAAGCTCCCGAAAGTGATCGTTTCTGAAAAAAGACTTTCGGTTAACCATTGGTGCTTGATCTAAGCTAGTTGCCGGAAAAGGGGTTAAAGGTCGCTGAACTTCAAAGTGGATGACGAGGGGGAGAAAGGATGAAGTTCTGTTATTTCGACGAAAGCGGCATGGGTGATGAGCCTTATCTCGTTGTAGCGGGGATTATCGTTGATGCGACTCGAATGCATGTCACAAAAGATGATTGGGCTGATTTTCTCGAATTTCTCTCAGGAATTGCTGGGAGAAATGTGGAGGAATTTCACTCCCGTGATTTTTATCGAGGGAATGGATTATGGCGACAAATCGACGGGGATAAACGAACTGCCATAATTGAGGCAATTCTTGAATGGGTTGAAAAAAGGAAACACAAGGTGTTATTCAGTGGAATAAACAAGGCTAAATACAAAGATATTTTTTTGAAAGATGCGCGAATAAAACAGTTTAAATCATTCTGGTGTGCTGCGGCGATGCACTGTGTATTGCAAATCCAAAAGCAACACCAACATGAAGAAAAAACAAAGGGACACAGTATTTTGATCTTTGACCGTGAAGTTACCGAAGAAACCGACCTGAGCCTTCTCATCTTTAAACCACCCCAATGGATTGACTCCTTCTACAATCGAGGCAAAAAGCAGACTGTCCTGGACCAGATTGTAGATGTACCGTTCTTTGCTGATTCAAGGCACATTCTGTTGGCTCAAGTTGCCGACCTGTTCGCTTACATCATAAGAACCTCGGCAGAAATTGAGGATGGCCAGTTAAAAGAAAAATACCGAGGTGAGGGGGGCAAGATGAAAGCTTGGTCGGATCGAATAGCAAAAATCGCACTTCCAAAATCTAATCGATACCCGTCAAGGAACAGATGCGAGGCTGCCCAACTTTTCTGGGAGCTTGCCCCATCATCGATAAAAGATCTAGGTTAGAGGGATTCACCCCTGCTGTTTGAGCCAAGAAAAGATGAACCTAATAGGCTTGCATATCGCTAGTTGCTTTTCTGCTCCTCCACATCCAAGAGGAAGAGGTCCTTTTTCATGCCCACAGGTTGAGCGGTTGACGATTGATCCAGTCTTCCAGGTTTTCAACTTTTCAATGGAAGTCGGGTTGAGGGCAGAAATCGTTAAAAGATGAAAAGAGCTTGCCGTCACAGGTTTGAAGCAAGCTCAAGGCCTTTAGCTAAAGTAAAGGCAAGTCTCTTTTCACCCGATAAACCGGCCTATACGAGGTTCAGGCTGTGGAGCAACCCAAATATGTTGATTGAGAAAGTTACACGGTGTATTGGCCAGTTTAACCCCCGTATCGAGAAGATCCAGGGTTCCCCTCGCCCCCCCTTTTGTTGCCGGTGCGAAGAGTGAAGGATTTTCGATCCTCAAGCCATCGCCTCGAAATCCCTTTCGGTAAAACATTCGTTCCCGTCGATTTTCACGTATGTAAAAGTGGTGACGACAATGCAACTTTGCCTTATGCGAGCCGGTTGCTGACCTAGCCCCGGAAAACTGGTC
>DIXJ01000009.1 GCA_002436015.1 Synergistaceae bacterium UBA6083
GCCGCATCACCGGGCTGTTCTAGGAAGTTTTTCGGGTCGCTTATTCGAGATGAGAAACGGGGCTCGGTTTTAACCGCTCCCCGTTTCTCATCTTGTGGATCTTCTTTGGGAGAAAAACTACTTGATATCGGGAATCTTGATCTTGGCTTCCTTGTAGAACTTGGCCGCGCCCGGGTGAACGGGAACAGTGATCCCGTCCATGGCCGTCTGTGGCGTGATGAGCTTTGCCTTCGCGTGGACGTTCTGGATTTCCGCGATATGGGTCCAGAAAGCCTTCGTGAAGTCGTAGACGACCTTGTCGGAAACCTTGGAGTCGACCACGAGGATTGCCATGACGGCCGGCGTGTGGGTGTCCGTAGTCACGCCCTTGTAGGTGTTCGCGGGGATGACGCTGGGAACGAAGAAGGGGCTGTCCTTCTGGAGCTTTTCGAGGGTGGCCTTGTCAAAATTGACGAGGGTGATGTCCTTTGTCGTGGCCAGGTCCATGACGGCCGCGGTGGGATATCCTGCGACGACGAAGCCCGCGTCTATCTGGTTGTCCTTGAAGCGCTGGGTGGTCGCGTTGAAATCGAGGAAGTCGGTCTTCATGTCCGAGAACTTCAGCCCGGTGGAAAGGAAAATGGCGCTGACATCGGCCGCCACTCCAGAACCGGGAGCGCCTACCGACACGCGCTTGCCCTTCAGGTCCGCAAAACCCTTGATCCCGGAATTCTTCAGGGCGATCAGCTGGATATGCTCAGGATAGAGGGAGGCGACTGCGCGAACGTTCTTGAACTCTTCCTTGAACATGGCCCTTCCCTTGTAGGCCCAGAAAGCGGTGTCGTTCTGGACCATGGCCATCTCGATCTTGTGGGTGCCGATGAGGTTCAGGTTCGCGACGGAAGCGTTGCCGGTTTCCGCGGTGACCTGGAGATCGGGAACATACTTGCTGACAACCTGGGCGATGCCTCCGCCGATTGGGTAATACGTTCCGCCGGTGCCGCCAGTCGCGATGGATACGAACGTCTTTGCCGAAGCCACACCAGCCACGGCACCAACCACCATTAGGGCGGCCAAGGTGAGCATCAGGATCTTCTTCATAAAGCTAACTCCTCCTTTGAGATAGTTTTTTAAAACCACCTTGCCTTATACCGAAAAGCCTTACAGAAAGTAAAGGAATCGCTTATTTCCTTCACTTCATACTTTACCATTAAATTGTGAGATTCTCAACGATTGAAAGAGGGAAGCGCGACCATGGGATATAATGGTCCCGTTTTCGATCCAGGGTAAGAGTGACGGAAGGAGGAAATAGTATGAAACTCAAGGAAATATTCGGGTCCAGGGAAGAATCCCTTCGGGAACCGCAAGCGGTACGGGCTGTCAACGAGGGGGAGAAGTCGACGGAAACGCACAATGCCGGTTTTGAACTCCAGGTGACGCTGCGTTTTACCGAAGAAAGCCAGGTGGGGCGAGCTGCTCTTCTCCTGTCCTGCACGACCGACAAGCAATCCGAAGAGAAACTGAAAACATGTCTCAATGCGGAAGGCTGGAAAGCGGTGGCGACGGAGGTCGGAGGAATTGCCAGTGACCTCCCCCAGAAAATTACGCGCGCCCTTGTCGGGGCGGCTCTCAATGCGGGCGTTGTAGACAAGAAACCTCGCGAGATGCATGCCTTGATGCACGCGGCCCTTGAGGCGATAAACGGTTTCATCTCCCTTGGGACCCTGGAAGCGAGTATCGGTGCCAAGCTTGCAATCGTAAGAAACTCGGGCTGGATCGCAGTTTCCATGGTCGGGGACACGGCGTACCACGCGGTAGCCCACCATGAAAGGTGTGGGCTGGGAGTCATGCACATCTAGCCTCCCTTGTCACGAGGAGCGGTCTGTGCTAAAGTTTGCTTCTGTGTGTAGCCCAAGAAAAGATCGCATGGAGGTGCACCATCATGAAAAAGGAAATCCATCCCCGTTACGAAGACTGCAAGGTCGTTTGCGCTTGTGGGAATACCTTTGAAACACGATCCACCAGCAAGGAACTGAAGGTCGTGGTCTGTAACGCCTGCCACCCCTTCTACACCGGAAAGAAGGGACGTTTCGTCTCTGAGGCCGGAAGGCTGGAGAAATTCCAGAAGAAGTACGCCGGAATGGATTACGGCCAGAAAAAGGAAACGGAAGAGAACTAGCGGGGAGCGCAAGCTCCCTTTTTTTATCACGGGAGGAAGGAATTGAATGGCTGCTCTGGTTAGCCTGATTGCCTCGACCCCCGAACCGGACAGGCTTGTAGCGGCTTCTGCGCGCCTATGCTACAGCCCGGGTTCGGCTTGCGACCTCGCCAGGGATGTGACCGGTGAAGAGGCCGTTCGCCTGTTGAAACACCTGAGACGGAGCGGACACCTTTCACCCTTCGAACATGCCTCTTTTGTTTTCGCAGTGGACGGAATCAGCCGCGCCTGTTCTCATCAGATGGTGCGACATCGCATTGCGAGTTTCAGCCAGCAGAGCCAACGTTACGTTCGTGCGGAAAAGCCGGAATTTGTCGTTCCGCATACCGTTGGAGAGGTTCCCGAAGCCCTTTCCTGTTTTCGCGAGACGCTCGAGAAGGCCTATGAAGCCTATGGAAAGCTCGTTGCACTTGGAATTCCCCAGGAAGATTCGCGCTACCTCTTGCCCAACGCCTGTGAAACTCACCTTGTTGTCACAATGAACGCCCGGGAACTTCTTCACTTCTTTTCCCTCAGGCTTTGCAAGAGGGCCCAATGGGAAATTCGAGAGGTTGCCAGGCAAATGCTCCTGCTAGCAAGGGAGAAAGCCCCGTTCCTCTTCGCGACTGCCGGGCCTTCGTGCGTTACGGATGGAACCTGCGGTGAAGCACGTCCTTGCGGAAGCCCGTATGCCGACATGGAGGATCTCCTTGCGGGGCATTAGGTTCCGCCTGCTCCGGCTCCTGCCGCTTGCGGCTGCGTTCGCAACCTCGGCCCATGAACCGGCAAAGCTTCCTGTTGGTGGCCAGGCCGTGATCGAGGGAGTGCTGATGAGGGGCCGGGAGAAATGGGCCCTCGCAGTCAGGGAAGAAACCGGAAAGCTTTTTGAGAAAGTCTGGCCGAATGTTCCCTGGGCTTCAGCAGGGATCTGGCGCTTTCCCGTTTTTCGAGGTCTCGCCACGATGGCGGAAATGATGACGGTCGGTTTCAAGGCCTTGAGCCTCTCGGCCGAAGTGGCGCTTGGAGAAGAGGAGCAGGTGTCCTGGTGGGAAATGGCCCTGACGGTGGGAATCGCTCTGCTTCTTGTCGCGGGACTCTTCGTGGCATTTCCTGTCTGGCTGACGGATCGTCTCTATGGCCGGAACTGGGGGGCCACTTGGGGGGGGCGTACGCTCGAGGGCCTCATCCGTGCGGCGGTCTTTGTTTCCTACATAGGCTTCATCGGCCTCTGGAAGGACATGAAGCGGGTATTCGAGTACCACGGGGCGGAACACAAGACGATTAACGCCTACGAAGCCGGCTTGCCCATGGACGATATCGAATCCCTCAGGAAAAGCTCCCGATTTCACACACGCTGCGGAACTTCTTTCCTCCTGGTGGTGGTGGGAGTCAGCATCGTTGTCTTTGCCCTTGCGGGTGATGGGGGAATCTGGTGGCGCGTCGGAAGCCGCGTTCTCCTTCTTCCTCTGGTCATTGGGATTGCCTACGAAATCATCCGGGCCTCCTCACGGTTTCCCCGCATGGGTAGATGGGTCATGTGCCCGACCCTGTGGCTGCAATACCTGACAACCCGGGAACCGGACGAAAGCCAGCTGCGGGTCGCCCTGAAGGCCCTTGAACTGGCGCTTGACGAACAAAAGGATAAGGAACCGGCACCTGTTGCCGCGGAGGGATAATTCATGGATTTCGGAAAAAAACTGGAGGAAGTTGAAAAGACTTACGTCGAGCTCGAGCGGTTGTTGACGCTTCCCGAGGTGGTTAGAGATCAGCACGAGCTCCAGAAAGCGGCCAAGCGACACTCGGACCTTTCGCCGATCGTGGAAACGTATCGGCTTTACCAGCGTGCCCGCACGGACCTGCAGGATGTCCGTGAAATCTTTGACACCGACGACAGCGAGATGAAGGAGATGGCAAGAGAGGAGATCGGCCGGCTTGAATCCCTCGTTGCCGATCTGGAAAACCGCATCGGAGTCCTGCTGATCCCCAAGGATCCGAACGATGATCGCAGCGTGATCATCGAAATCAGGGGCGGAGCTGGCGGGGAAGAAGCCGCGCTCTTTTCCGCGAACCTTTACCGGATGTACACGCGGTTTGCCGAGCGAAAGAACTGGAGCACTGAATTGATGGTGTTGAACGAAACGGGAATCGGCGGGTTCAAGGAGGTCGCTTTCCGGATCCCGAACGCGGGGGCCTATAGCCAGCTTAAGTATGAAAGTGGCGTTCACCGTGTCCAGCGTGTCCCCGTGACCGAGGCGAGCGGACGCATCCACACGTCCACCGCCACAGTGGCGGTCCTGCCCGAGGCGGACGAAGTGGATGTGCAGATCAACACGGAGGAGCTGAGGATCGACACTTTCCGTGCGAGTGGCGCGGGGGGACAATATGTCAACATGACGGATTCCGCGGTGCGGATAACGCATATTCCCAGCGGAGTGGTTGTTTCATGCCAGGACGAGAGATCCCAGTTGAAGAATCGCGTCAAGGCCATGACGATGCTCCGGGCGAAGCTCTATGACAGTGAACTTCAAAAGCAGCAGGACGCCCTTGCTTCGGAGCGCCGGGGCCAGATCGGGACGGCGGACAGGTCGGAGCGCATCCGGACCTACAACTTCCCACAGAATCGCCTGACCGATCACAGGATTGGACTGACCCTCTACAAGCTTGACCAAATCATGGACGGAGATCTTCTGGAACTGATCGAGGCCCTAAACCTTGCGGACCAAGCGAACAAGCTGAAAAACCTGGAAAGCTAGGAGGGCCGTTGCCGGATGAACCGCGGGGAAGCCCGGCGCTTTGCTCTTGCAAAACTCAAAGCCAACGGATTATCCCGTGCCGCTCTTGAGGCGGACCTTTTATGCACCGAGGCTTTTGGCTGTTCCCGCGAGTCCCTGCTGGCCTACCCCGAAGAACCTGTTGCTCCCGGCCAGGCAAAACAACTTGTTTCCCTTCTGGAAGCCCGAATCCTTCGCAAGCCCTTGGCCTACATCCGGGGGCAAGCCTCTTTCTGGAGAATGGATCTTGAAGTGGGAGAAGGATGCCTGGTTCCTAGACCTGAAACGGAGATCCTTGTCGAGACTGCCCTCGAGTTCTTTCACCGCGGGCGTTTCCTTGACTGGGGAACCGGCAGCGGCTGTGTGGCCCTGGCCCTTTTGTCGGAAAGAACCACCTCGCGGGGCCTGATGCTTGAGAAGAGCCCCGCGGCGATTTTCTGGGCATGGCGAAACCTGCGCAGGACGGCATTCCAGGACCGAGCTCTTTTATGGCATGGATCCTCCCTCGAATCGATCCCCTCATCATGGATTCCCCTGGACCTGATCGTCGGGAATCCTCCCTATATTCCCTCTCCCGAGATTGCCAAGTTGATGCCCGACGTGAGGCTCTACGAGCCTCACCAGGCCCTTGACGGTGGCCCTGAAGGCCTGGATGACGTAAAAGCCATCCTTGCAGGGGCAAGGCGTTTGCTTGTGCCTGGAGGCGTGCTCCTGCTCGAGATCGGTGGGGCCAAGCAGGTAGAGACCCTTCGAAGAGAGCCGGCCGAAGGGCTTGATCTTATTAGGGTAAAAAAGGATCTGTCCGGAAAGGACCGCATTGTCGTCTGGCGTCATCGTTAGGATTTGCTTAGAATAGGGTAAACTGGCCCATAATAGGAAGCATTCTTCAGGGAGGCGAATAGGCGAATGGAAAAGAGGGAACTCGTCATCATCGGTGCCGGCCCGGCCGGCCTGACGGCAGCTATTTATGGAAGACGTTCGGGATTGGATGTCTTGATCATCGAGAAAGGTCTTCCCGGCGGACAGATCAACACGACGGACGAGATTGAAAACTGGCCCGGGGTGCAGCACGCGAGCGGGCAGGAATTAGGCGACATGTTCAGGAAACACGCTGAAAAGTTCAAGCCCGAGTTCCGCGACGCGGAAGTTCAGGGGCTTGAGCTGAAGGACGGGAAAAAGATCGTCGTCACAGACAAGGGTTCGATCGAGGCTTCTGCTGTCCTTCTCGCTACCGGTGCAAGCTTCAGGAAGCAGGGATGTCCCGGAGAGGCCGGGTTTACGGGCCGCGGAGTGAGTTATTGTGCAGTTTGCGACGGCGCATTTTTTGAAGACCAGGACGTTGCCGTCATCGGCGGGGGAAACACCGCGGTGGAAGAAGGGGTTTACCTGACCCGGTTTGCCTCTAAGGTTTATATCATCCATCGCAGGGATTCCTTCAGGGCCGACAAGGTTGCCATCGAACGGGCCCTGGGCGATCCCAAGGTCCAACCGATCTGGGATTCAGTCGTTGAGGAGATCCGGGGCACGGAGATGGTTGAAACCCTCCTGCTGAAGAACGTGAAAACCGGTGAACTGTCCGAGCTTCCTGTCTCGGGCGTGTTCGTCTTTATCGGCAACGAGCCGAATGTTGGATTCCTGAAGCCGCTCATCGATTCGGGGGTCTTGAAGACGGCCAGGGGAGGGTGGATCAAAGTCAATGATCGCATGGAAACCTCTATCGAGGGTGTCTTCGCGGCTGGGGACCTGATAGAGAAGTACCTGAGACAGGTGGTCACCGCAACGGGAGACGGGGCGACGGCGGCTATGGCGGCCTATGCCTACATCTCGGAACAGGTGCACCTCGAGGGGAAACTCCTCGAACCTGAAGAAGTGAGTGCCGTTTTCTACTCCAGCGTCGACCAGGCCCAGGTTCGCCTAGCCGGGGAGATTGAGGGTGCGCCGCAGTGGAACAGGGTGGTCCTTGTCGACGGTTACAAGAACTCCAGGATGGCGGAGAAGCTTCAGGTCCAGTCCCTGCCTTGTGCACTGAAAATCAAAAAGGGGACGGTCACCAAGCGGCTCGAGATTTCCTCTGCGACGGACTTGCAGAGCCTCTAGGGGCAGGATCAGCGAAAGGGGGACTCTCCTTGATCGTCACAGTAACGTTGAACCCGGCAATAGACGAGGAGTATCTCGTTCCGGAATTCCGTCCCGGGGGATGGTTCCGCGCAAGCAAAGTGCAACGAACCCCTGGGGGGAAGGGTATCAACGTTTCGCTCGTTTTGAAGCAGCTAGGCCTGGAAACGGCCGCGATGGGGTTTCTTGCGGGGTTCAGCGGGGAGTATATTCGCGATGTCCTGCGGAAAGCCCAGATCACGACGAACTTCCTGCACGTCAGGGGGGAGACCCGGACCAACGTCTACATCGTTGACGAGGTTGGAAAGATAGAGACGGGCCTTGCTGAGCCTGGCCCCTACATCAGCGAGGATGAGATCGCCCGGTTCATTTCCAACTACGAGAGGATCCTCAAGAGAACGAGCCTGGTGGTGCTGGGGGGATCGCTTCCTCCCGGCATTCCCCAGGATTTCTATTGCGAACTGATCCGGATCGCCCGACAGAGAGACATCCCGACTTTCATCGACGCGGCAGGAGCCCCCCTGCTGGCTGCCCTTGACGAGGGCCCGACCTACGCCAAGGTGGACCAGCGCTTCATGGGGTCCTACGAGGGAGTTACCCTGAACAGCCTGGACAACCTCATCGAGGCGGTGACAAGGGTCCATGCGCTGGGAGTTGAATGGGTCATCGCTTCCTACCGTACCTATGGCAACGTCTTTTTCACACCTGAGGGCATCTTCCTTGCTGAGTTTGACAGGAAGGGGATCGTCTCTATGTTTGGCTCGGGGGAATCTCTCGTTGCTGGGTTGATCCTTTCGGGCAAGGAAGGGATGGATACAAAGGAAAGGATCCTTTTCGGAATGGCCGCTGCTCTGGAAAATGCCCTTCATGTGGAAAAGGGAGTCCGGAATCGTGTTGCCGTGGAAAAGCTGATTCCTCGAATCAGTTTCGAAAAGCTTTCCTAAAAGGGGGAGAAGGGCATGCGGATCTGTGAAGTGATGGACAGGGACCTGACGGCTCTTTCCCCCGACACAACCCTTTCCGAGGCGATCGAGGTCCTAACCCGTCACAGGGTATCGGGAATCCCGGTTGTTGACCCCTCCGGCCGGGTGCTGGGGTTCGTCAGTGAGAAGGATATTGTAAAGGCCGCCTTGCCCGGCTACTTCGACTACCTTCAGGATCCCTCTTTTATACCGGATTATGGCCAGTTTCAAAAACGACTCAAGAAGATTGGCCAGGATCCAATAACCAAGGTCATGGCCAAGGATGTTGTCAGTTTTTCCGAGGAGGACAGCGATTTTTACGTTGCCATCACGCTGATCCGGAATCACTTGAAGCGAGCCCCGGTTGTCAGGGACGGCATCCTCGTCGGTATTGTCAACAGGGCCGACCTTCTCGAGCGCATCATGATGGAGGAGGAACCGCCATCGTTTGCCTGACCCTGAAAGGGGCACCACTCGGGCATATCCTTGTGGTCTGCACGGGGAACACGTGCCGTAGCCCTATGGCAGAGGCCTTCTTGAAGATCCTCATGGAGGGAAGAGGCCTCTCCGGCCGGGTTTCCTCAGCCGGGTTGTGCGCGGTGAATGGTTTACCCGCGTCATCACTCGCCATAATTGCGATGGAAGAGCAGGGGATCGACCTATCACAACACAGGAGCCGCCAGGTGGACCTGCCCCTCATCGAAAGTTCCGACCACGTCGTGGGAATCACAACGCGCCACGTCGAGGCGCTTCTTGAACAATTCCCCGAACAATCTTCCCGCATCCGTCGATTTTCCCTCCCGGATATTGCAGATCCTTACGGGAGCAGCCTGGACTCGTACCGGGTAATCAGGGATCTTCTCCACAGTTGGAGCTCTACGCTCCTGGACTTTATCGGGAGAGAATCCCGGGATACTGGCTGAAGCATGGAACTCCTGCCGAAGTTCCCCTCCCCTGATGATAGAATGAACATGGTTGGCGCCTTCCGCACCTGGTAGAATTTTCCCTTTCAGTGGAACGACCGGGGAGGAGATATCCTTTGGGCAAGAAAGTTTTCACCTTTCTGGGTTTGTTCCTCTTTCTCATCTTTTCGTTTTCCCCTGCCCAGTCCTATGCGGGTGCTCTCTCAAAAGAAGACGAAAAGGAAATAGCCCTTGGAAAGCGGGTCTGCGGGGAGGTCGAGAAAAGGTGGGAACGGATCGCGGATCCCATTCGCATCGCTCGCCTGGAAGTCCTTCTCCAACGTCTTGTCCCCGAGACGAAAAGACCCTTTGATTACGAGGTTCGCGTTATCAGCGATGACCAGCCGAACGCTTTTTCATTGCCCGGCGGTTTCATGTACTTCACCACCGGCATGATCGATTTTGCCAAAAGCGACTCGGAATTGGCCGCAGTCATGGCCCACGAAATGGTCCACACCGAGAAAAAGCACATCATGATCCAGTCAGCCCGGAACGAGCGCCTTTCCCTTTTGGCTCTAGCGGTTGCAGTCGCCAGCAAGGGAGAAGCCGCGGCGGTGATCATGGCCAATATCGCCCAGGTGGCGATCCTGAACGCCTATAGCCGGGACTTGGAAAAAGAGGCTGACCTGGGAGCGCTGAAAATGTTAAACGCAACCGGTTTCCCGGTTGCCGCGGCAGTAACGGTGATGGAAAGATTGTCGGAAGAACGCCTGAAACACCCCTATGTCGATCCCGGTGTATTCATGGATCATCCCGATTTGCCCGAGCGGATCGACTATATGGCCAGGATGATCGGGGATGCAGGTTGGCCGTTGCGCCGCAAGGAACCCCTCCATCTTCTGAGAACGGCAATCGAGGCGAAGGAAAACCGCCTTTTGCTGGCCGTGGATGGTAAGCCAGTCTGGAGTGGACCTCAAGATGCGCAATCCCGGCTTTTCCTGGAAGAAACGGTCCGGCGGCTTGACCGGTTCCTCCAGATGGAACTTCTGCCCAGCGATATCACAACGGGGCGGGATGAGCGGGGTCCTCTGTTGCGCGTCGGCCCGGGGGTTATCGCAAGGGAAAAGGACCTGCCGAAGGGGATGTCCTCCCTGGAGGATTTTTCCGAAAACCTTAGGAAGGCCCTGCTCGATGCCCAGAGGGCACATCCGATGGGACGCTATCTCCTCTAGGAAAGGAGTCATCCTGGGATGATCGGAAAAGAGATGCAGCCTTCAGGGGGACGATATGTGTCCCTATACAGGCGTTATAGACCGATGCGATTCGACGAGGTAATAGGACAGGACGCGGCTGTATCGGTTCTTCGCCATTCCCTGGAAGGCGGAAAGACGGTGCATGCCTACCTTTTCTCCGGTCCAAGGGGTTGCGGCAAGACTTCCCTTGCAAGGATTCTTGCGAAAGCCTTGAACTGTACGGATACCCAGACGGGGGCCGAGCCGTGCGGGATCTGTCCCAGCTGTCTCGCTATAACCTCAGGGAACAGTCTCGATGTCGTGGAGATCGATGGGGCTTCCAACCGCGGTATCGACGAAGTTAGGGAACTAAAGGCCCACGTGTCGCTTGCCCCTTTTTCGTCACACCGGAAGGTCTACATCGTCGATGAAGTCCATATGCTGACCGAGCCTGCTTTTAACGCTTTATTGAAAACACTGGAGGAACCCCCCCCTCATGCAGTTTTCATTCTGGCGACAACGGAACCTCAGAAGGTGCCGGTAACCATCCGATCCCGTTGCCAACACATTCCCTTCAGGAGAATCCCAGGAAAGGACATTGCCTTGCGATTGTCTCTTGTCTGCGACAATGAAGGGATTCCCTCCGAGGAAGCTGCCCTGTGGGAACTGGCAAGGCAGGCTGACGGCGCTATGCGGGATGCCCTTTCGCTCCTCGAGCAGGCGATTCCTGTCGGCTCTGGTTCAGTCACGGTCGATTCCGTCCGTGCCCTTGTGGGAGGCGGAAGCCGTGCGGAAATGGAGCAATTCGTGGCAGCGTTTCGATCCGACCCGGAACAGGCCGTCGGGACCCTGATGGAGTCGCTCCAGAAGGGGGCCTCCATGGAGCGGCTTGTTGAGAGCCTTTTCCTGATTTTTCGTGATCTTTGGATCCTGCGTTCCTGGGGGCAGAAAACCCTGGAAGGGCTCGAACTTTCCATAGAGGAGAAGGCTTTCCTCCTGGAAGAAGCCCCGTTTTGGTCGATTGAGGGTTTGCGGTTCTGCCTCGAAAGCCTTTCAAAGATGCTTGGCCGCCTGAGGTTGGGAATCAGGACGGATGTCCTGGCCGGGCTGCTTTTGCAGGGGATTTGCCCCGGCCAGCCCGTAAGGGAGCAAAAAACCCCAGCGATCGAGCGTCCCATGCAAGCGGCCAGGGGGACTGGACCTCAGGGGAGAGCCCTCCCTGTTTTGGAGAAAAAACCGGAATTGGTTCCACTGAGACCCCTGCCGGCCGAAAAGTTGGAGGATGGCTTGCCCGTTGCGGTCGATCCAGAAGCGGTCAGGTGTTTCTGGAATAATTTGATGGGAAGCCAGGATCCTGCGGATCGGCAGGTTCTTGCGGCACTTTCCGGAGCATGCGTTCGAACAGGAGAAGACGGTATTGTCGTGGATTTCGGTCAGAAGGACCGCGTCGGTTTTGAGCTGATCAGGCTCGAAAGAAACCTCCGACAGTTCACCGCTGCCAAGGAAATAGCCCTGATGTCCCTTCCCGTGACCTTCTGCTGCAAGGAGGAGTGCATTCGAGCCGAAGGGGCGGCAATCCCGGACCCGGCACCGGTCGTTCGGGAGGTGTCAAACGCAGCCCCCTGGGATAGACGTAAAACCCACACCGGCAAGGTGGAAAATGACCGAGCTGTTCCCGAAGCGATAGAAGGGGTAGACCCTTCAAGCGGGGAACAGGGGGCGTCCGCTCTCGATGAAATGATCGGATGGTTCGGCGGCGAGGTCCTCCTGGTCCGGGAGGAAGAACCGGAAGGCGGGCCGGCGTGCCTTGATGAGGGGAGCGCTACCGAGTGACGGAACCGTTTGTCCATCTTCACGTCCATAGCGAGTACAGCCTCCTGGACGGTGCGATTCGTTGTTCGGAACTTGCCGCGAAAGCGGCAGAATGGAAATCCCCTGCCGTTGCCCTGACTGACCATGGGGCGATGTATGGTGTTGTGGAATTTTACGAGAAATGCCGTTCCGTGGGTGTCAAGCCACTGATCGGGTGTGAGGTTTACCTCGACCCGCTCGGGCACACCTGCAGGGACCGCAAGGGTGGGAACAACCACCTGGTCCTGCTTGCCCGGGACCTTGAAGGGTACCATAACCTTATTAAACTCGTTTCCATCGCCAATACGGACGGCTTCTACTACAAGCCGCGAATCGACCATGACCTCCTTGCCCGGTATGCCAGGGGATTGATTGCCTCCTCGGCTTGCCTTGCTGGCGAAATCCCTTCCCTGATACTCGAAGGAAACGAGAAGGGGGCAGAAGAGCGGGCAACTCTTTACCAGGACATCATGGGAAAGGGCAATTTTTACCTGGAGATCATGCACAACGCCCTGCCCGAACAAGCTCTGGTCAACAAGGCAATCGTCCGTATTTCCCGAAGCACGGGAATCCCTCTTATAGCGACGAACGATGCTCATTACCTGAAGGCGTCCGATGCTTCGTGGCATGATGTTCTCCTTTGCGTCCAAACGAATGCGACTGTAGACGAACCTAACCGATACCGTTTCGGGGCTTCCGACTTTTACCTCCGGTCTCCTTCGGAGATGTGGGCCCTTTTTGGGAGAGAACTTCCCGAAGCTCTCACCAACACCGTGGAAGTCGCTGAAAAATGCGACGTGAAGCTGGATTTCAACGTCTATCGGCTACCCCTCTACGAAGTCCCCGAAGGCGAAAACCTGGAGAGTTTTCTCGAGAAACTGGCATGGGAAGGCCTGAATGAAAGGATGGGCGACTCTCCCCCGCAGGAATACCGGGAACGTATGGCCTACGAATTGGGGGTCATCCGGAAAATGGGTTTTTCGGGTTATTTCCTGGTGGTTTCGGATTTCATCAGGGCGGCGAAAAAGCGCGGTATCCCTGTGGGACCGGGCCGCGGCTCAGCTGCGGGGTCGCTAGCAGCCTGGGCACTCCGTATCACGGAACTGGACCCGATCCGTTACCACCTGCTTTTTGAACGTTTTCTCAACCCAGAACGGATCAGCATGCCAGACATCGACACGGATATATCAGACAAGCGGCGTGATGAAGTGCTGGAGTATGTTGTTGAAAAATACGGCCGAAACCACGTTGCCCAGATCATTACTTTCGACCGGATGAAAAGCAAGGGGGCAATCCGTGATGTCGGAAGAGCCCTTGGAATTCCCCTTGCGGATGTGAACCGGGTGGCCAAGAGTGTTCCCGATGGAGCCGCTAGTATTGCAGAAGCCATCGAGGGCTCTCCCGACCTCGCAGCCTTCCAGAGGAAGGAACCCGCAATTCGACACCTGCTCGAGGTGGCTGGAAGCATCGAGGGCTTGGCCCGCCATTGTTCCCAGCATGCCGCGGGCGTGGTGATCTCTCCTGTGGAAGTGACGGACCTTGTCCCTGTCCGAAAGATCGGAGACGGACAGGTCGTGACGCAATTCGGCATGGAGGCCATCGAAAAGCTTGGCCTCGTAAAGATGGATTTCCTCGGTTTGAGAACTCTCTCCATGATCGAAGATACACTTGAGAATATCAGGCTCAACGGGAAGGACGTCCCGGATATCAATACACTGCCGCTCGACGATCCTTTGACTTTTTCGCTTCTGCAGGGTGCGGATACCCTTGGTGTGTTCCAGCTTGAATCTCCAGGGATGCGGCAGCTCTTGAAGCGGATTGTCCCGGATTCCTTTGAGGTTCTCGTGGCGATTCTGGCCCTCTACCGCCCCGGCCCCCTTGGAAGCGGGATGGTCGACCAGTTCATCAACTGCAAACACGGCCGATCCCAGGTCGTTTATCCCCACCCCTCGCTCGAACCAGTCCTGCGGGAAACCTACGGGGTCATCCTCTACCAGGAACAGGTCATGCAGATTGCGGCAACTCTTGGAGGATTTACCCTGGGCGAGGCGGACCTTCTCCGGCGCGCCATGGGTAAGAAAAAACTAGAAGTGATGGAGCAGCAGCGGAAAAAGTTCGTCGAGGGGTGCCTCAATAACGGAGTCGAAGCCTCGACGGCCGAATCCCTCTTCAACTTGATCCAGGAGTTTGCCGGCTACGGGTTCAACAAGTCCCACAGTGCAGCCTATGCCCTCATCAGCTACCAGACGGCCTATCTTAAGGCTCATTACAAGGCTGAGTTTCTGGCGGCCTTCCTGTCCAGCCAGATCGGGTCCCGCATGGATGTTCTGGCCCGGTACGTCCGGGAGGTCAGGAATGCGGGGACGCAGGTCCTGCCACCCGATGTCAATGAATCCGGCGCCTTTTTCTCCGCGGTGGGTAATGTGATCCGTTTCGGGTTGAAAGCGGTTGCCAAGGCTGGGGAATCCGCGGTCGAGGCGATCCTGAAGGCTCGCCAGTCGAGGGGAGCTTTCAGGTCGCTTTGGGATTTCCTGAACAAGGTCGACCTGAGGGTAGTCAACCGGGGTGTCATCGAGAACCTGATCAAGTCGGGGGCTTTCACGGAACTCCACCCGAATCGGAAACAGCTTCTCGAGAACCTTCCGATGCTTGTCGACCGGGCGCAAAAGAAGCAGAACGATGGAGCGCAAAGGTCCCTCCTGGTCCTGGTGGAAGAGTTTCCCCAGGAAGAACCGCAGCTTGGAGAGAGCGAAGACTTTTCACTGGTGGAACTGCTGGATCTAGAAAAGGAGGTCCTGGGACTTTTCATCTCCGGCCACCCGCTTGAAAGGGAAGAAAAGCGCATCGCCAGATTCTCCACCTGCAGGATAGGGGATCTTGCATACTGGAAGGCAGCAGAGACTCCCGCGACCGTGGGCGGGCTTCTCGTCGGTTTTAGGGAAAAGACGACCAAGAGGGGAGACCTCATGGGGATCCTTGAATTTGAGGATACGGAATCCAGGGTAGAGGTTGTCTGCTTTCCCAAGGGTTGGCCAGCGGTCAAGGGGTTGCTCGACCCCGGGAAAGTTTTTTTCGCCCGAGGACGGGTGCAGGATCGCGGAGGCATCACCCTTGTGGCCGATGAGATCATTCCCCTGGCGGAGATCGAAGCTCGCCAGGAACCGTTCGTCAGGATTCGTCTCCGGGCGAAGGCAAAAGGCCTGCCCTTCAAGGCTCTCTGCAGGGAACTGAAGGGACATCCAGGATCCTGTCCTGTGCTGGTCGAATATATAGATGAAAGTTCAACATCGGTCATTCGCCTAAAGGATATCAGGGTTAAACCGGAAGAGTCGCTTTCTGAGCGTCTCACCGAAATCTCGGGCGGTGCCATGGAAGTCATCCTATAACTAACTCCGGCAAACAGGGGGAATTTACGTGAGAGAGGAACCAGGAGATATCCGATCCGTCCTGAGCGACTACATCGTGATCAGGGCACTGGAGAACGGGGTTACTGTCATCGGCCTGACGCGTGGACAGGAAACCAAGTTCAGCCATACGGAGAAACTTGATGCCGGTGAGTTGTGGATCTCGCAGTTCACCGAGCATACATCTGCGATGAAAATAAGGGGAATGGCCGAGGTTTACACGAAACACGGCAAGATCCCCTGCGGGAGGTTACAGGATGAAAAAGGTTAAGATTGTCTGCACCCTCGGTCCGGCTTGCGAGTCGAGGGAAACTCTGGGTGCGATGGTGAAGGCGGGTATGAATGTTGCTCGCCTGAACTTCAGCCACGGCTCCTACGAGAGTCACGGAAGGAACCTTGAAAACATTCGGGCAGTGGAAAAGTGTCTCGGGACTCCTCTGGCGACAATCCTCGACACCAAGGGACCCGAAATACGAACGGGAAAGTTGAAGGATGGCCATCCTGTCTTTCTGGTCAAGGGGGAGACCTTCTGTTTCGTTCCGGAAGAACTCGGGGGCGATGAAAGCCAGGTTACCATCAGTCACCCCGAAATCTGTTCCGAACTCCATGCAGGGCAGGATGTCTTCATCGATGACGGGACGCTTCAGTTGAAGGTCCTCGAAGCACAGGGGACAAGGCTTTTGATGGAAGTCCTTGTCGGTGGAGAACTCGGAGAGCACAAGGGCGTCAGTGTTCCTGGAGCACGACTGAAGATACCGACCCTGACTGATAAGGATCGTAGTGACATTCGCTGGGGTCTTGACAACGGGTTGGATTACATTGCCGTTTCCTTCGTGCGGTGTCGAGACGATATCATGGAAGTACGCCGTGTCATGGAAGAGCTGGGTGGTTCCATGAAGATCATCGCAAAGATCGAGACAAGCGAGGCGGTCGCATCACTTGAGGAGATCGTCGAGGTTGTTGACGGGCTGATGGTCGCTCGTGGGGACCTTGGAGTGGAACTGCCTGCTGAGGAAGTTCCGCTGATCCAGAAACGCATGGTCGATCTTGGGCGGTCCCAGGGAAAGCCTGTCATCGTGGCAACCCAGATGCTGGACTCCATGATCCGAAATCCCCGTCCCACCCGGGCAGAAGTGAACGACGTGGCCAATGCTGTCCTGGATGGGACCGATGCTGTCATGCTCTCTGGGGAAACGGCCAAGGGTGTTTACCCCGTACAGGCGGTGGAAACGATGGCCCGTATCATCGTCCGGACGGAAAAGGAAATCCGCGTCTGGCAGAGACCTTCATCCCTCCCTCCCATCGCTTCCCAGACGGTTCCTGATGCGGTGAGCCATGCGGCAGTATCGATCGCGGAACAGATGCAGGCCAAAGTCATCCTTTCCCTGACCCAAACCGGTAGCACAGCCCGGATGGTGAGCAAGTACCGCCCCGCCTGCCCGATTTCGGGTGTGACCGTCGACCGTCGGACTTGGAGAGAGCTTGCCTTGGTCTGGGGAGTTGTTCCGATCCTGACCGGGAAGACACACGAAGACGAGCGGGAAATGGTCGAATCCGGCCTCCTGGCAACTCTCGCCGAGGGCATGGCTTCTGAAGGGGATATCGTTGTCGTCACTTCGGGCATCCCCACCGGTATCGCGGGTACGACCGATATGGTCAAAGTCCATACCGTCGGGCGCATCGTCGTGAAGGGAATTTCACTCGTTCGCAAGGAGGCTTTCGGTCCTGTCGTCAAGGGACTGACCGCCGCTGAGGCCCGTTCAAAGATGAAGCCTGGGGCTGTGCTTGTCGCGAGGCAAACGGATCGTGATTTCGTGGATGTGATTCGCATGGCATCCGCGATCATCTGCGAGGAGGGGGGGCTTACCAGCCACGCCGCAATACTGGCGCTCGAGATGGGCATCCCCTGTGTTGTTTCCGCGACGGATGCAATGAGTCTCCTTGAAGACGGAATGCTCATCACGGTGGATGGATCCCGCGGACTTGTCTATCACGGCAAGGTCCGCATCAGGTAAGCTGCAGGGCTCGGAGGCACATGCTCTGGGAAAAGCTGGGGTGCCAGGGGATATCTGTCCCCTTTCCCTCCTGGGATGATCTTCCTGAAAGCGGCTTCCGGCAAAGTGCAGTCCTGGCCCTTCTCTGCGGAGAGCCCTCATATCCGCGGATACTGCTGATTCGCCGGCCGATGCACCTGAACCGTCATGCAGGGGAAATCGCTTTTCCCGGGGGAAAGCGTGAACTGGAGGACAAAGGGCCTCTTGAGACCGCCTTGAGGGAAGCCCGGGAGGAACTGGGGCTCGATCCGAAGAGGGTGCGTCCATGCCGTCTGCTGGAAAAAGTGTTCGCCCATTCAAGCGATTTCGAGATACACCCCGTCCTTGCCTTGCTGGGCTCAAGGGAGGCCCCGTACCCGCTTGTCGATCGCAACGAGGTTGATGAAGTCTTTCTTCCGCATGCCGGCGAATTCTTTCAGCCCGATCGATTGGAATGGGCCCGTCACGGACAGATTGATTTCCTATTCCCCGTGTTTGAACCTCTGGCGGGATACCGGGTCTGGGGTGCGACTGCCCGGATTCTATGGCAGCTGGGACGCATCCTGGAACCCATCATGGAGGAGACTTCATGCCGCTGATCGGGCTGCACGTTTCCATATCCGGAGGTTTCCTCAAGGCGGTTGAACGAGGCGAAACCCACGGGTGCGAGGCAATCCAGATATTTACGAAAAACCAACTGCAATGGAAGGCCCCGGCTATCTCCCCCTCCCAGGGGATCACCTTCCTGAAGGCTCTCCGGGAAAGTGGAATCAGGCGTGTGGTTGCTCATGCCTCCTACCTCATCAACCTTGCAGGAGAAGAGCCCCTGCGTGGCAAGAGCATGGAGGCTCTCATCGATGAAATCGAAAGGTGCGATCACCTCGGGATCGAGGATTTGGTCCTGCATCCCGGTGCTCACCTGGGGCAAGGGCTGGAGAAGGGGCTTCTGAATCTGATTGAAGGACTCCGAGTTGTTCTTGAAAAGACTGAAAATGCCCGTGTGAGAATCCTGCTGGAGACCATGGCTGGACAGGGGACAGTCCTTGGGGCCAGGGTCGACCTTTTTCGCGAAGTCCTTCAGGGCTTGGACTGGAACGGAAGAATGGGTCTCTGCCTCGATACCTGTCACCTTTTTGCCGCCGGTTACGAACTTCGGGAAAAGGGGTCATACGAACACCTCGTGAAGAACTTAGAAAAGAACTTCGGGCTGGATCGGATCGGTTGCTGGCACCTGAACGATTCGAAGGCCGAAAAGGGAAGCCACAGGGACCGGCACCAGCACCTTGGTGAAGGTGAGCTGGGACTCAGGTTCTTTTCAATCCTGCTGAGCGACAGCCGTTGGGATGATGTGCCCCTCATCCTGGAAACGCCCAAGTGTGGGATGGGTGACTGCGGAAACATGGCCCTGCTCAGGAAGCTAAGAGGACATTGAGCTCCTCTTGATGGAAAATATGGGATAAACTAGATCTTGTCGGTTCCATCGGGAGGGTGCTTATGGCATATCCGAGGCTTTTGATCCATACAGGCAAGATTCTCGAAAACGCAAAACGGGTCGTGGCAAGAGCGGCGACTGCGGGAATCGATGTAGCTGGTGTCACGAAGGGGATGTGCGCCGATCCGGAGATTGCCCGGGCCATGCTCGATGGCGGATGCCGCTGGCTTGCGGACAGTCGTGTTTCAAACCTCAGAAGACTTCGGCAGGCCGGGATCGGGGCTCCTCTCATGTTGCTCAGGATTCCCATGCTATCCGAGCTATCGTCCTTGATCGAGTACGCGGACCTTGCCCTCGTATCGATGCCCGATACGGTTGTAGCTCTTGAATTAGCCTGTTCTGCCTTGGGAAAGACAGTGGGGGCCCTTGTAATGGTCGACACGGGAGACCTTCGGGAGGGATTGTGGCCGGACGAAACCGGTGCCATGGCAAGGACTCTTTCCGCTTGCAGGTGGGTGCATCCTGTCGGGGTCGGGACAAACCTTGGCTGTTTTGGGGGTGTTCTGCCAACGGAAGAGAACATGGGCCTCCTTCTGGCTGCCGCCGGTAGGCTTTCGTCGGGTCTTCCGTCCCCGGTTGAGATCGTTTCGGGGGGTGGAACTTCTTCCCTGATGTTGGTGGAAGAAAACCGGATGCCGCCCGGAATCAACCAGCTTCGCGTGGGGGAAGCGATTCTCCTTGGGCGGGATATAACCCGATTGAGGACAATTCCCTACCTGCACCAGGATACGATGATCCTTGAAGCGGAGATTGTCGAGGTGCGGGTCAAACCTAGCGTCCCCATAGGCCCGATCGGGGCGGACGCCTTTGGGAACGTTCCCCATTTTGAGGACAGAGGTAACCGGCTTCGGGCGATTGTTGCCATTGGAAGGCAGGATGTAAGACTGGAAGGGCTGACTCCCCTGGATGCGGGAGTTCATATCCTTGGAGCCTCCAGCGATCACCTGACTATCGATATAGAGGAGTGCCTGATGAAACCAAGGGTGGGAGACCGGGTCAGGTTCTCCCCGGACTATGGGGCGATGCTTTCCCTGGCAACATCAGTCTATGTTGAGAAAATCCATGTTTAAGGCAGCTCCCCTTTCTCCGGAGGCACAGGATGCTTGAAAACTTCCGATGGCAAGACCTGCTTGACATTTTTATCGTGGCCTTTATCCTTTACCGGGTTTTGCTCCTTATGGTCGACACCCGGGCCATGCAACTCGTCAAGGGGATCCTGGTCATCGGTGCCACGGCGGCTGTCTCGAAGTACTTTGACCTGAAAGCTCTCTCCTGGCTTCTTGAAAGGGCTCTTGGTGCCATTTTCATCGCCATTCCCATCGTTTTCCAGCCCGAATTGCGGCGCATGCTAGAAGAACTTGGAAGGGGCCGTATCTGGAAGCGGCGGCAGGCGATCGAGCACGCCGAGCAGATGGCTGATGACGTGACGAGGGCCATCACCTACCTCCAGGGGCAGCGTCTTGGGGCGATCCTCGTGTTCCAGCGGGAAACCGGACTGGCGGACATCTGGCGGTCGGCGGTTCGGTTGAATGCGGAAATCACGCAGGAACTGATCGTATCGATTTTCTGGCCGAACAATCCGTTACATGATGGAGCGGCCATCATCGATCGCAGCCTCATCGTCGCTGCAGCTTGCTACTTGCCTCTCACATCCAACACGGACCTCTCCCGGTGGTATGGGACCCGACATCGCGCAGCACTTGGTGTGACCGAAGTTTCCGATGCGATTGCCCTCGTTGTTTCCGAGGAACGTGGGGAAGTGGCTTTGGCCACAAAAGGGCACCTATCGAAAGGCCTGAAGGAAGACCAGGTCCATAGGCTGGTCTATCACTATTTCATGGCCAAGGAAGGCCCGAAGGGTTTATGGGACCAGCTGAGGGAAGAAATCCAATCCATGTGGAGGGAGGAGGGGCGAGATGGCGTTTAAGCGCCTTGATTCCCTGCTCTCATCGAGGATTTTCCTCCGGGTCGTCTCGGTTGGCGTGGCACTTTTGGTCTGGTTTTACGTCGCGGGAGACCGTGGATCCGAGGTTAACAAGACCTTGCGGCTCAGTGTCGATTACCGAAATGCTTCTCCCGGCTTTTCTGTTATCCACAGCGTGAGAGATGTCCAGGTCAGGATCGCTGCAAACCGGAAACTTTTCGAAACACTAGAGCTGGAAAAGCTTTCTTGCGAAGTCGATCTCAAGGGGTTGGAGAGCGGAAAGTACCGTTTGCCCGCAAGGGTTCTACTGCCACCGGGGGTTAGGCTGGTTTCGGTTTCGCCAGAACAGGTGACGGTCGAACTCGTCCGGCTCATCGAGAAGGTTCTGCCCATCAAGATTACCTGGGAAGGGATATTTCCTGAGGATGCCATGATTGAAAGACTCACGCTCACGCCTTCGGAGGTCACCGTCAGGGGGCCGGAAAACGTCCTCTCGACCCTAAACGAGGCACTGGTCAATCCGAAAGCAAGCGAAGCCATAGCGGGTGGAGAGATCCTGATTAAGGTCACGCTGAAAACGGACAAGGGGGTAGGGGCGCCTATGGGGGTCGATCTCTACCCGAAAGAGGTTCACTTACAGGCGGTGATGGTGAAAAATGTCGAGAAAAAGGAAGTGCCAATTGTCGCTTCCGTGACCGGAACGCCTGAGATCGGCTACCGGATAGAGGAAACACTCGTAATCCCTTCAACGGTCCAGATCGTAGGTGTTGCCTCGGTCCTGGAAATGGTTGAGAGCCTACAGACACGGCCCGTGGATGCTTCGGGCCTTGCCCAGGACAAGACCGTAGAGGTTGAACCGGCCTTGCCTGCAGGACAACAAATCAAGTTGCTGGGGCCGGGGAAGGTCAGTGTCTCCCTCGTGGTTAGACCCGTTGACAATGGAACAGGGTTCATGCGCCTCAAGCTCCCCGTCAAAGTGGAGGGGAAAAGTGTCTATCCTTCGTGGAAGTCTGTCCCATCGACGGTAAGCGTGCAGATCGGATCAGCGTCGGGTGGATCCAGCCTTCCCGATTTGGGGGATGACCTCGTTGAAGTGTATGTCGATGTCACAAACCTTGTATCGAAAAAGATCGCGGTGCCTGTTCAGGTTCGCGTGAACTCGAAGGAAATCCGGGTTTTGAAGGTTGAACCCGAACGTGTGACCTTGCACGCGATGAACCCGTAGAAGAGAAAAGGACGAGGTGAAGGCTGATGGCCGAGACCAGTAAGATCCGTTGCCTGTTCGGCACGGACGGTGTAAGGGATATTGCAAACAGGGGATTGATGACCCCTGAAATGGCCTTGAGCCTGGGGAGGGCATACGTCCTTTTCATGACAGAAAGGGGGATCCCTCGCCCAACTGTTGCGGTCGGGCGGGATACGCGTCGTTCCGGGTATATGCTGGAAGCGGCCCTTTCAGCCGGCTTGACTTCGGCCGGAGCCGATGTCCTTTCGCTGGGAGTCATTCCGACTCCAGGCGTAAGCTTTTCCGTTCGGCACACCGGAATTCACGGGGGGGCCGTCATTAGTGCTTCCCATAACCCGGCCGAATATAACGGGATCAAATTTCTCGACTCGAAGGGCTATAAGCTGAGCGACGATGATGAGGCCGAGATTGAAGAATACCTTGGAGATCCCCTAATGGATGAGTGGCGTCCTTCGGGTGCATCCGTCGGAGTGGTCCGTCAGTCGGACGAATCCGCCACGCGCTATTTGGAATGGTTAAAGGGGCTTTTCGGGAGGATGTGGCTTCCTGGATACGTTGCGGTTGTTGATTGCGCAAACGGCGCAGCCAGTCCTATAGCAGCCGAACTATTCTCGGAATGCGGGCTTGACGTCCGGATGGTTGGAAACAATCCCGATGGCCTGAATATCAACGAAGGTGTCGGTGTCATGCATATGCCCCATCTGGCTTCCGCCATCACTGCGAATGAGGCCCAATTCGGAATCGCCCTTGACGGGGATGCGGATCGTGTTCTCATGGCGGATTCCAAAGGAAGGGTGCTGGACGGCGACATTGTGTTGTGGGTCCTTGCCCGGTGGCTCCAAAAGAAGGGATGCCTGGGGCACTGCGTCGTATCGACGGTCATGAGCAATCTTGCTCTGGAGGAAAGGTTGGCGGAAAGCGGGATAACCCTCATGCGCTGCCCGGTGGGAGACCGCTACGTACTGGAAGGTATGCGAAAGGGCAATTCAAGACTTGGAGGCGAGCAATCCGGACACATTATCCTGCACCAGCATGTCCATACGGGCGACGGACTGTGCACCGCCTTGAACTTCCTGAAAGCATGCGAGGAGCTTGAAGAAGACTTGGACAGCCTTGTTGACCGCTTCGGGCGTTTCCCGCAAATCCTGAAAAATCTTCGCATTGAAACAAAATCGGGTCTTCTTGAAAACGAAGGGGTCAGGCAGGCGATCAAGGATTCCGAATTGAGGCTTGGCGACCGCGGTAGGATTTTTGTCAGGATGTCAGGAACCGAACCCCTTGTCCGTGTTCTCGTGGAGGCCAGGGACGAGGCCCTCCTTTTCGAGGTGTCCGAGCATATCCTCGATACGATTCGGGCTGTTGGGACAAAAACATCATCGGAAGGGAGGCGCCAAGCCTGATGCGAGCTAATCCGCTCCAGAAATGCCTTTTCCCTGTGGCCGGGCTGGGGACGCGTTTTCTACCGGCGACCAAGGACATCCCCAAGGAAATGCTTCCCCTGATCGATCGGCCGATCATTCATTATGGGGTTGAGGAGGCGGTCCTCTCCGGGTGCAGGGACATCGTTTTCGTTACAGGGAGGGGCAAGCGTTCGATTGAAGATTATTTCGATCGCTCCATGGAACTGGAAAACCTGCTGGAACAAAGGGGACAGGCGGAAATCAGGGACGCGCTTGTCCGGATTTCCGGGATGGCCAATTTTGCCTATGTCCGCCAATCCGAACCGCTCGGCTTGGGGCATGCAGTCCTCTGCGGCGAGCCTTGCTTTAACGATTCTTATTTTGGCCTGATCCTCCCGGACGACGTTATCCTTTCGGAGACGCCAGTCCTCGGGCAGCTTGGCGAGGTTCACGCCGCCCTTGGGGGGTCGGTATTGGCTCTGGAGGAGGTTCCGTGGCAAGAGACTTCCCGGTACGGGATCATCGAGGGAAAAGAATGCGGAGACGGAGTCTTCCGGATTTCGAACCTAGTGGAGAAACCTGCTCCGGGAGAAGCCCCAAGTCGGCTTGCCATTATTGGCAGATATCTACTCAGTCCCTCGATATTCCAACACCTTCGGTCGGGGAAGGTGGGCGTTGGAGGTGAAATCCAGTTAACCGATGCCCTGAAGGAACTTCTTGCCGAGGAGCCGGTTTATGGACTCTTATACAAGGGTGAGCGGCTGGATTGTGGGACGAAAAAAGGTTGGCTCAAGGCTACGGTTACGATGGCTCTTCGAGACCCGGAGTTGAATGGATTCGTCATGGATATCGTCCGGAAGGAGGGACTCGAGGGCTAAGCGCAAAACGGTTTACGGTTTGAAGCGGGTAATCAGAAGCGCCTGAACTGGCATGCCAGTTGACGAGGACGGGAGCAATCGAAAATTCGGCGGATACTCCCGGGGCCTGAGCGAGAGAGGCCCGGTAAAGCCCGGCTACAAATCCGGGGAGCGATTCCCGGGACAAAGGCGGGGTTTCTTGCTGTAAAAAAAAAGGAGAAAAACCAAAAATGTGCGGAATCGTCGGCTACGTGGGCATGCGCAACGCCCCGGACGTCCTCCTGGAAGGCCTGAAGCGGCTTGAGTACAGGGGATACGACTCGGCGGGCATGGCTGTTCGAAGCGCAGGTCGCCTTGAGGTCATCAAGGAAGTCGGAAAGGTCGCAGACCTTGAACGTCTTGTCGCGGAGAGGCAATTGGAAGGAAACCAGGGAATCGGTCACACACGCTGGGCGACCCACGGCGGGGTTTCGGTGGATAATGCCCATCCGCATTGTGACGATTGTGGAAACTTTGTCCTCGTCCATAACGGAATCATCGAGAACTACATGGACTTGAGGGAGGAGTTGGAAGCCTCAGGTGTCTCGTTTTGTTCAGAAACCGATACCGAGGTCATCGTCCAGCTGCTGGCCCGTCTCTATCGCGGGGATATGCTGGAAGCCCTGCTTAAGCTAACCGAAAAGCTCAGGGGTTCTTACGCCCTTGCCATCATGAATCGCGAGATCGAGGACACTTTCTACTGCCTCAGGAAAGGTTCTCCGCTTGTGTTGGGTGTCGCGGAGGGAGAGGGTTTCTGCGCTTCCGACGTCCCGGCGCTTTTGCCCTACACACGGCAGGTCGCCTACCTTGAAGAAGGGGAGATCGCAGCGGTTTCAAAAGGTCGGCTGCAAGTTTGGAACAGCGAGGGTGTTCCGGTGGAGAAGGCCATTTCCATAATCGACTGGGATATCTCCATGACCGAAAAGGCGGCCTACCCGCACTTCATGCTCAAGGAAATTCACGAGCAAGGGGCAGTCCTGCGCACGACACTCAAGGGACGCGTGGAAAACGGGAAAGTGGACTTGTCCTCGGAGCTAGGCTGGGATCCTGAACTGGTTGGTTCCTGGAAAAAACTTCATATCGTGGCATGCGGGACTTCCTTTTATGCAGCCCTTGTGGCGGAAAGGGTGCTGGAGAAATGGACCGACCTGGAAGTGAAGGTCGATGTCGCTTCGGAGTATCGCTACCGACACCCTAGGGCCGATGCCGATACGTTGGGTGTTTTTGTCTCCCAGTCCGGAGAAACGGCCGATACGCTGGCAGCCCAGCGCCTCGCCCGTGCCCAGGGGGCACATTGCCTTGCTGTTACGAATGTTCGTGGTTCCACCCTGGCCAGGGAAGTCCATGACGTCCTTTTGCTGAAAGCCGGTCCGGAGATCGGAGTGGCCGCGACAAAGACCTTCATGGGGCAGATCGCAGCTCTCTACCTTTTGGCCCTCTACCTCGGGAGGATGCGGGAAACAGTAACCGCTGCGGAAGAAAACCGCCTTCTTGATGAAATCCTTCGACTTCCGTACAAGGTAGAGGTCACCCTGGAAAGGGAGGAAAGCATCCGCGAGTTAGCTGAAAAATATGCGGACCGTAAAGATTTCCTTTTCCTCGGCAGGGGGATTTCCTTCCCTGTCGCCCTGGAAGGGGCCCTGAAATTGAAGGAAATATCCTACGTTCATGCCGAAGCCTACGCTGCGGGTGAAATGAAGCATGGTCCGATCGCCTTGCTTGAACCAGCTGTCCCTGTCATGACGATCATTCCCCGGGACGGCCTTTACGAGAAAACGCTCTCAAACATTCAGGAGGCCAAGGCTCGGAGGTCTCCCATCCTGGCCCTGGCCACCGACGGTGACGACCTCATCGCGAAGCATGCGAGTGCGGTTATCCGGGTTCCCTGGACGGATGAAGACCTGACCCCATTCCTTACAGTTGTTCCCTTGCAGCTTTTTGCCTACCACATGGCGAAGTTACGGGGTTGCGAGATCGATCAACCGAGGAACCTCGCAAAAAGCGTCACGGTTGAGTAGAAGAAGCAAAGGTTAAAAGAAGACAGATGGGGAAATCCGGGTCAACCCGGATTTCCCCATCTGTCCTTTATGAAGTAGAGATTCCTTCAGGAGAGTCCGAGGTTGGGTTCTTCTACGACAGGGAAATAGATCCGGAGGTGGGTCACGTGTTCCAGGGCTTTATCCTGACGACCCGATACCTCCGGTAACCTTGTCCATGGGCCGCCGTCGATTCGGCAGAGGACAAGCGGTCTACGACCGTAGGTCGACCAGAGGTCCCAAAGCCGCTCCGTCTCGCTCGGGCCTGGAACCAATATGCCTCCGAAGAGGGGGGGGTGCCCGGAAAGGGGGGTTTTACCGTCGGGGGAATCGACGATGAGCCACTGTGTCATTGTCCAGGATCCCTCCATCTCGGAAGATCTGGCATGGTTGAGGGGGATGATTTGGAACCCCCCGATGGCTCCTTCAGGTGAGGTGCTGATGTCGATTACTCCGGGGTGGTTTGCCCTGATCCGGCCAACGGACTGGTAAAGTGTTCCTTCAAATCGGCCAACACCCCGGACCGGGCGGATGACTCTCGCAATCGTCCCGGTTTGGCCGAGGGACTTTGACCAGGAGAAGACTCTTCCTCCCGGGCGGTTTTCGATCTCTATCATATACGGGGCACACATCTGGGTCACGTCGATCCGGAGAGATTCTCCTTCCTGCGGCAGGGCAGATCCGCTAAAGGGGCGTTCAGCCCCGGAGAGAGAAACGATGGTGATCGGTGCCCCGACAGGTGGTGCCCAGCCTCCGAAAAGTCCGTATCCCCCCTTGCCTGAGATCACCAGCCCGCTTCCTGGCCCCGCGGCGGGGGCGATCGTTTCCGACGGCAGTAGGCTAAGGGTTTTCCCCCGGCCCTTTTCGAGGTCGATGAGCAGGTGAATCGCATTGACGGCCGAAGCTGCCACTGTCCCCGGAGTTCCCCACTTGCTCGCCGTATAGGCAGGCCACTTTGTTTTTTCGGGGAGAAGAATGACCGTTCCGATGGGTTGCTCGGAATGGTCGGGCAGGATGACCTTCACAACGCCATCGACCTGGAACGGGATCAGGATGGAGTAGAGGAGAGATTCCTGGGAAGCGTAGGAAGGGGAAGGCTGCAGGACGAAGCTCGCGATACAGGCCAAGAGGGGCACCAAGAGGAAAAAGGCGATGAAAAACGCCCTATGGCAAGTGGATTCCCGGTTTTTCACCTTCACTGTCGAAGTTTTCATGTCCGTCATTATAAAGGTTCCCTGCTTTGTTGTCCTCTTCCGAGGTGTCCTTCGAGGGGGTTGCATGATAACCGAAAAGAAAAGGGAAGCGAATGCGGAGCAGGAGGATCAGAAAGAGGGGAATGATTGGACCAAGGACGAGCCACCATTCCCCCAATAGGCCAAGCGCAAGGGCGGAAGCAATAAGCCCTGAAACAAGGGAAAACCAGAAAAAACGGCGAACCTGTAGGTTCGCCGACTTGCCGGCATAAAGCCCGAGCCCCATCGCTACGATAAGCAGCAAAATTGCTGGAAGAAAAAGGATCATCGATAATCGCTTTGGCCTACCGGACGTTGCAGCTTGGGCAGAGCCCGTACATGTACAGCTGGACGCTCGACACAGTAGAATCTTGCCCCATCTTCAGCGTTTCTACAAGCGATTCCGTGATCGGGATATCCTCGATATGACCACAGGCAGTGCACCTGAAGTGACCGTGTGGTTCGGGATCCGGGTCGTAATTGACCCGCTTGTCATCAACCGTCAGGATCTGGATGAGCTTTTTCTCGGCAAGGAGTTGCGCGGTGCTGTAGATCGTTGCAAAAGAAATCGTAGGGAAATCCCGCTTGAGTTCCTGGTAGATTTGTTCTGCGGACGGATGGTCTTTTCGCCCCTCGAGTCGCTTAAGGATGGCGATCCTCTGTGCAGTGATTTTTGTTCCAGATTCCTTCAAGCGGGAAATGCCTTCATCGAGTGTCCACACGGGAAATTCCCCCAATTCAACAACTTTATCATATAGTAATCCTTCTTAGCCTTAATGGCAATATTCCTCTAAAAAAGGTTTCGAGCGGCTCTTAGGGCAAAATGATCCGAGGTCCTGGGCCGCCGGTTTTCTCCGAACGGTATGTTGCTCTCCGTTTCCCTGTCAAAAAAGGGGCGGAAGCCTCAAACCCCGCCTTGCCAAAGGTGAACCGCACCGATATAATATGCCCCGCATATGCGGACATAGCTCAGCTGGTAGAGCATCGGCTTCCCAAGCCGAGGGTCGCGGGTTCGAATCCCGTTGTCCGCTCCAAAGGGAATGAAAGGAGGCCGAAAAAGGGTCTCCTTTTTATTTTTTCCAGGTTTGACGGAGTTTAGACCGGGGCCGCATATCTCATTTATACCGTGGATTGTGACAATTGACACAATATTCCATTGCACCTTAGAATACTTGAGGCGGAAAATCTTGTGTATTGTGGATTGCATTTTTAAACGGTAAGCGAGGGGGTGAAACGAATGGCAGCGAACCTGGCCGAGGAGATCAAGCAGGCGGAGGAAAACTCGAAGAGAATCATCCAGGAAGCAAAAGTCGAGGCGGCTCGCCTTGTGGCCGAAGCTCGTTCCGAAGCGGAAAAGCGTATCAAGGAAGCCAAGCAGGAGTTGCACCAACTATTCCGGCAGGAAGTTTCAAAGGCGGAAGCGGAGGCGGAAAAGCGAGCCGATGCGATAAAGGCGGAAGGGAAAAGAGAAACGGAAACTTTCGTGCAGGCACGCAAGGATCGTGTCGGCGAAGTGTCTTCCTGGCTCGTGGAAGAGGTGACGGCGAAATATGGCCTTAGTTGAGATGAAAAAGGTCGAGCTTGCCCTTCATAGGTCGGTCACGGAAAAGGTTGTTGCCTCCTTGCAGCGGCTTGGATGCTGCGAGATCATAGGGTTTGGCGGCGACAACACATCCAGCGAGACCAAGAGCGGGCCCGTATCGGAGCACCTCAAGCGGTATGAGAACCTTCTTTCCGATGCCCGTTTTGCCCTGCGCTTTCTGGAGAATTACAGGCAGGGCAAGGTCGGTTTTCTGGCCAAGGCACTTTCGGAAAAACCCCACCGCAACATGGTAGAACTTGAATCCCTTTCCGACGAAACGGATTTTCAGGATCTTGTAGCCCAACTCAGAGGCCTGGAGAGACAGTTCGTCGAAATCCGTACCGAGATGTCCCAGCTCGTTGGATTGGAAGCGATCCTGGGAAACTTCCGGGACCTCTCCCAGCCCCTCCTTTTTTTCACGACGGGAACTGAAAAAGTTAAAGGCGTAATTGGAACGATGCCGGTGGACCAGATCAGTCGCATGGAACTGGCATTCTCTTCGCAAGTTGCCAAGGACGGCGAGCTTTTCGTCAAGGTGGCGGACCCGGCCAAGGACAAGGATGCCAAGGCAGCGCTTCTTTTCCTCCGCGAACTTGACGAGAAGGTTTCCGCCCTGTGCACAGAAGTTTCCTTCAACCGTATTGAACTTCCCCGAGAACTGTCCGGAACGGCACTTGAAGAGATCGTCCGGATAGGAGAACGCAAAGCACAGCTCCTTGAGAGAGAAGAGTTCCTCACGAAGGAAGCTGGAAGCCTTTCCGGCGAGTGGCTCGTTCGCGTTCAGGCCTTATCCGATTTCTGGACCGTGATGAAGGGACGCTACGAAACTCTCGATTCGAGTGAAAGTACGGAGCAGATCAATTTCCTCAGGTTCTGGGCCCCGGCCGATGCCTTGCCAAGGATCGAGAAGGAACTCGAACCGTTCAATTCCCTTTCGGACAGGACGGTAAAGGCCCCAGAGAAAGGGGAGATTGTTCCCTCGATGCTAAGGAATCCCGCCTGGGCATCCCCGTGCGAGCCTCTTACGACTATGTTCGGAGTGCCAACCTATGGCGGAGTCGATCCCACACTCATGATGGCTCCTTTCTTTTATCTTTTCTTCGGGATGTGTCTCGGGGACGCAGGCTTCGGTGTGATACTGGCCCTGATTCTCGGCGGGGTGCTCCTGAAATTCCCGATCGCAGGAAGCCTGAGGAAATTCCTCATTGTCATGTTCATTTGCAGTCTCTCTACGATCGTCATGGGAGCCCTAACCGGTTCATGGCTCGCAAACACGATGGACAGCTTCGGGTTTCTTAACTTCCTGCGCCCGTTCCGGGATCGTTTCGTGGTATGGGACCCGATGAACGATCCCATGACCTACCTCGGATTTTGCCTGGCTCTCGGTTTTGCCCAGTTGATCTTTGGTCTTGGGATCGCTTTCTGGGACGCGCTTCGGCGGCGCTCCTACATGGAGGCATTTGCTGATCGCGGCGGATGGATCATGCTTCTTGTCGGTGTTGCCCTCTTATTCCTGGTCTCCATCGGAAAGGCCCCGGCTTCTCTAGGCCTGTTGGCGAAGGCTCTGGCTGCTGGAGGTGCCCTCGTTCTTTTCCTCACCCAGGGCCGAAGCAAGAAGGGGCTCCTGAGCAAGGCGTTTTCCGGTGCCCTAAGCCTTTACGGGATTACTTCATATCTCGGGGACACCCTCAGCTACAGCCGACTCCTGGCCCTTGGGCTTTCGGGAGCAGCCATCGGATTGATCATCAATCTCCTGGCGAAGATGATCTCGGAGGGGGTTCCCTATGTGGGCTGGATCCTGGCCCTTATCCTTTTCGTCATCGGCAATATCTTCAGCCTGGCGATCAACGTTCTCGGGGCTTTCGTCCACTCCCTGAGGCTCCAGTACGTTGAGTTCTTCAGCAAGTTCTATGAGGCGAACGGCAGGATTTTCTCCCCGCTCGGCTACGAAACCCAGTTCGTGAAGATCGTTGAAGCCGGCGATTCCCACAAAAGCGACTGAGCTCAAACAGAACATACCCACATTAAGGAGGAATGTTTCTTATGGATCAGGTAGTCACAACCCTTTTGACCACCATGTCGGAACAGCTTGGAGCGATGATTGCCGTCCTGGGAGCCGGTATTGCGGCCGGTTTTGCCGGTTCGGGTTCCGCAATAGGGATCGCCATCGCTGACGAGGCCGCCTCAGGGATCATGACCGAGGACCCGGGCAAGTTCGGTTTGGCCTTGCTGCTGTTGGCCCTCCCCGGTACACAGGGCATCTACGGTCTCCTTGCGGCCTTTTTCGCCATTCTGAAGGTCGGTCTCCTTGGCGGAGCCGCCGTGAAAGTGACGATCTGGCAGGGTATCGGCATTTTCGGTTCGCTCATGCCGATCGCCATCGCCTGCTATTACTCTGCGATCGCGCAGGGCAAGGCTTCTGCAGGAGCCATCCTGCTCATCTCAAAGCGTCCTGAAGAAATCGGAAAGGCCGTCATTCTTCCGGCCATGGTTGAAACCTACGCAGTCCTTGCACTGTTGCTCAGCATCATCCTCATGAACAGCATCAAGTTGTAGGCCGGGGTGTCTGGGATGTCTTTGTCGGATATCAAGGCCAAAATCGAGGCGGATGCCCGAGCCGAAGCCGGTGAAATCCTGGCTGCGGCCCAGGCCCATGTCGATGTGATCAAGCGGGAAACAGAAGAGGAGATTCGCCGAATGGCAGCTCTCCAGAAGGCCCGGCTTGAGAAGGAAAACCCGGAGATCCTGCGCAGGAGGGAAATCGTCGCAAAGCTTGACGTCAACAAGGATGACCTATCAGCCCGCAGGGGACTGATCGACGAAGCCTTCGAGGCAGCCAAGGCGAAGATGGCTGGAATGGACGGGGATGGGGTCAAGCGATTTACCGAGATCCTGCTTGCCCAGGCCGTGGAGACGAAGGACGAATCCCTTGTTGTCGGCAAGGGAGAGAAGAATCTCAATGCCGACTGGCTCAAGGCATACAACGAGAAGAGTGGCTCGAACCTGAAGATGTCGGAAGAAAAGGCTCCGATCATCGGCGGGTTCATTCTCCGGCGCGGCCTGGTGGATGTGAACTGTTCCTGGGAGATGTTGATCAGGACAGCCCGGGAAGAGCTTGAGGCGGAGACGGTCAAAAGGCTTTTCTCCAATTGACGGGAGGTGAGGGAATGGCCCAGGCGGAACGTTACGGTTATACGGTTGCACGCCTGAGGGCGATGGGACATCGCCTCCTGGATCCGGGTGTTTTCCAGCGGATGCTGGATGCAGAAGACCTGCAAGGGGCCCTGAAGGTCCTGAACGAGACCTGCTACGCTTCATGGCTTGTCGAGATGAAAAGCGAAGGAGCTTTTGACGAGGCTATCGAGGCCGAATTGCGTTACGTTTACAGGGAAATCGAACAATTCGTGCCGGATAAGGCATTGGTCACCCTCTGCAAGATGCCCTACGACTTCCATAACATCAAGGTCTTGTTGAAAAGCTCTTTTCTCCAGAAGGCAGGCGGTAATCGGCGCTGGGATTTACTCACCCAACTCGGGAACTATGCCCCAGAATTCTTGATCGAATCTCTGGAATCGGAGGATTATCGCCTTCTCCCCTTCGGGCTGAGGAGTGCGATTCCGCATTGCCTTGCCCAGTGGGAGCAGGTGCACGACATCCTCGAAATAGAACGCCAGCTCGATGACCTGCTCTTTACCCAGATGACGGCCCTGGCTCAAACCTTGGACCAAAAGGGTGCCGTCGAATGGGTCATGGGAAGGATCGATGCAGAGAATATCCGCAACCTCCTTCGACTTAGGCGGACGCAGGTCGAGACCTCCAAGGTCGCGGGTTTCCTCCACGGAGGAGGGATCATTTCCGTCGAAAGGCTTCTCGCCCTCCTGGGCGAACCGCTGGAGAGCTGGGGGCGGCTACTAGCCTATACCGACCTGACCGGTGCCCTTTCGGGACTCCAGGAAGTGTCGGATTTTGACACTCTCATTGTAGAAGTAGAAAAGGCGTTGGACGAATATGTCCTGCGAGTCGTAGAAGATGCACGTTTCAGTTCGACGGCCCCGGAAAACGTCCTTTTCTATCTTTGGTCTAAGGAAATGGAAGCGAAGAATGTCCGGATCATCCTGGTCGGCAAGGCAAGCGGTGCTGACCGGGACGTACTGAGGGGGTTGCTGCGCCATGTCAACGGCTAGCCGGAACCGGGCAATGGCTGCACTCGGTGACTACGAAAGCGTTTTGCCATTCCAGGCCGTTGGCATCGAGCCTCACGTACTGGAAGAAGGCTCTGAGGGTGAGGCAAGGATAGCCCTGAACCAACTGGTGCAGCGGAAATATGCCGTTGTCTTCATCGTTGAAGACTGGTACGAACGGCTTAAGGAGTCTATCGAGGAAATCAACGAAAAGGAAGAAACCAGCATCGTCCCTATCCCTGGACTCAGGGGATCAAAGGGCCTGGGCTTCAAATCGATCAAGTCGAGCGTCGAACGGGCAGTCGGGATGGACATTTTTTCCGTGAAGTAGTCCGGCTCGGCTGGACGAACACGATGCGAACAGGTTGGAGGCGATCCATGTGGCCGTTGGTAAGTCTGTAAAGGGAAAGATCAGCAAGATATCCGGACCGCTGGTTGTCGCAAGCGGCATGACGGGGTCCGGTATGTACGACGTGGTCCGTGTTGGGAATTTGGGCCTTGTTGGAGAAATTATCGAACTGAAGGGAGACCTGGCTTACGTACAGGTCTACGAGGAGACTTCCGGGTTGATGCCTGGCGAGCCTGTTGTCAGCACAGGGGCTCCCCTGAGCGTCGAACTGGGTCCCGGGATGATTGAGCAGTTCTATGACGGGGTCCAGCGTCCCTTGAACGCAATCGAGGATAAGGCCAAGAGCCCCTTCATCTCAAGGGGAATTAACGTTCCCGCCATTGACCGGACGCGGAAGTGGGGTTTTACGCCGAAAGTGAAGAAAGGCGATTTCGTGGCCCAGGGTGATGTGCTCGGCATCGTCCAGGAAACGATCCTCGTTGAACACCGGGTCATGGTGCCGCCGGGAGTCGAGGGAACGGTGGACGAGATTCGCGAAGGCGAGTTTACTGTGGAAGAAACCATTGCCGTCCTGGTAAACGGAGAGGACCGGCGCGAGGTCCAGATGCTTCAGCGATGGCCGGTTCGTTCCCCCCGCCCGGTGGCAAAGCGCCTTCCCCCGGTTGTTCCCCTCAGCACCGGGCAGCGCGTCGTCGACATGTTCTTCCCGATCGCGAGGGGAGGCACCGCCTGTGTTCCTGGGCCTTTCGGATCCGGGAAGACTGTTATCCAGCACCAGCTGGCCAAGTGGGCGGACGCGGAAATTGTCGTCTACATCGGTTGTGGTGAACGAGGGAACGAGATGACAGACGTCCTCATTGAGTTCCCTGAACTGGAAGACCCTCGTTCGGGCCAACCCCTGATGAAGCGGACCGTGCTTATCGCGAACACCTCGAACATGCCCGTGGCGGCCCGTGAAGCCTCAATTTACACCGGGATCACGATCGCCGAATACTACCGCGACATGGGATACTCGGTCGCCCTCATGGCGGATTCAACCAGCCGTTGGGCCGAGGCCCTCCGGGAAATCTCGGGGCGACTCGAGGAAATGCCTGGGGAAGAGGGCTATCCCGCCTATCTGGGAACCCGGCTTGCTTCCTTCTATGAGCGTGCCGGCCGTGCCATCTGCCTGGGCAAGGCGAAAGCGGAGGGTGCTGTCAGCGTTATCGGGGCCGTTTCTCCCCCGGGTGGCGACCTTTCCGAGCCCGTCACCCAGAACACCCTGCGCGTGACGAAGGTTTTCTGGGGCCTTGATGCAAGCCTCGCCTACCAGAGGCACTTCCCTGCGATCAACTGGCTAAGCAGCTATTCCCTCTATGCCGAAAAGCTAGGCGAGCATTGGGACGGAATCTATGAGGGCGAATGGGCCAAGAGCCGGATCGAAGCCATGTCCCTGCTTGAGGATGAGGATCGGCTTAAGGAAATTGTTCGGCTGGTCGGCATCGATTCACTTTCGAAAGACGAGAGGATGATCTTGGAGACGTCGAAGTCCCTGAGAGAGGATTTCCTCCACCAGAACGCGTTCCACGAGGTCGATACCTATGCCTCTATGGACAAGCAGTTCAAGATGCTGCGGAATATCCTGACTTTTCACCACCTGGCAATGGAGGCCCTCCGACGAGGTGCGGTCCTTAAAGACGTGACCGAGATGGAGATCAGGGAAAAAGTTGTCCGCATGCGGTACGTAGACGAAAAGGAATTATCTACGCTAGATGTCCTTGAAGAGGATATCAAGAAGGGAATCGGCAATCTGATGCCGGCAGGGGGTGAGGTCAATGTTGCCTAGGGAGTATCGAACCATCACCAACCTTTCGGGACCGCTGATGGTTGTCGAAAAGGTCAATGAGGTCCGTTACGACGAATTGGTCGAAATCGAACTGGCCTCGGGGGAGAGAAGAAGGGGACGTGTCCTTGAGATCACGACGGACAAGGCCCTGGTTCAGGTTTTCGAGGGAACAACGGGGATCGATGTCGAGTCGGCGAAGGTGCGCTTCCTTGGTAAGGTTCTGACCTTGCCGGTCAGCAGGACCATGCTGGGCCGGATCTTCAACGGGAGGGGCGAACCCCTCGATGGGGGGACGGGGGTTATTCCCGATGCCCTGCTGGATATCAACAGCAACCCCATTAACCCCTATTCCCGAGACTTTCCGTCAGAGTTCATCCAGACGGGCATTTCGACGATCGACGGCATGAACCCGCTGGTCAGGGGACAGAAGTTACCGATCTTTTCCGGTAGCGGTCTTCCCCATAACCGGATGGCAGCCCAGATTGCCCGGCAAGCCTCGGTCATCAGCGGGCACGAATCCTTTGCCGTCGTATTCGCCGCAATGGGGATCACGTTCGAGGAAGCCTCATTCTTCATGGAAGACTTTCGTAAAACGGGAGCGATCGAACGAACGGTCATGTTCGTCAATCTGGCCGACGACCCCGCGATTGAACGTATCACCACGCCCCGCCTTGCCCTGACGGCTGCCGAGTATCTTGCCTTCGAATGCGACATGCACGTGCTCGTCATCCTTACGGACTTGACGAACTACTGCGAAGCCCTTCGCGAGATTTCTGCCGCGCGCAAGGAGGTCCCCGGACGGCGGGGCTATCCCGGATACCTCTATACCGACCTTGCCACCATGTACGAACGGGCAGGGCGTCTACGGGGCAAGAAGGGTTCCATAACACAGTTCCCGATTCTGACGATGCCTGAAGACGACAAAACCCACCCGATCCCCGACCTCACAGGCTACATCACGGAAGGCCAGATCATCCTGAGCAGGGGCCTTCACCGGAAGGGCATTTATCCGCCCGTCGACGTGATGCCTTCCCTGTCACGGCTGAAGGACAAGGGAATAGGCAAGGGAAAGACGCGTGAAGACCATGCGGATCTCATGAACCAGCTGTTTGCAGCTTACGCCCGTGGCAAGGAAGCCAAGGAACTTGCGATCATTCTCGGCGAGGGGGCACTGACGGAGGAAGACAAGGCTTTTGCCCGTTTCTCCGATGCCTTCGAAAATCGCTACGTTCGCCAGGGCGAATACGAGAACCGCACCGTGGAAGAGACCCTGAACCTCGGATGGGAATTGCTGACGATGATCCCTGTCCGGGAGCTGAAGCGTGTGCGTGACGCCTATGTCGAAAAGTACCTCAAGCCGCTTCTGGATAAGCAGGAGGTTGCCAAGCCGGAAACGGTGAAGCAGTAGGGAGGGGCAGACCCATGGCGAAGCGACTGAACGTGAACCCGAATCGCATGGAGCTTTCCAAGCTGAAAAAGCGCTTGGTCGTGGCGAAGAGGGGACACAAGCTTCTGAAAGACAAGCAGGATGCCCTGATCAAGGAATTCCTTGGGCGAGCTAGGGCAATCAAGCTCCTGCGAGAACAGCTCGAAAAGGAACTCGCGGATTGCTACCGCAGCTTTCTCCTTGCGAGAGCGCAGACATTGCCGGCCATGCTGGAGCAGTCCCTTATGATATCGGGGGCTTCCTGCAACCTTGAGGTCGCCTATAGGAACGTCATGAGCGTCATCGTTCCGGTGTACACCGTGAACCAGAGCGGTGAAAGCTTGAGCTACGGCCTTGCGACGTCGCCGGGGAGCCTTGATGTGGCGCTGGAAAGATTTTCCAAGCTTATCGCACGGCTCATCCAGCTTGCAGCTGACGAAAAGGCCCTGAAACTCATGGCCTCGGAGATCGAGAGAACCCGGCGTCGCGTGAATGCCCTTGAGCATGTCATGATCCCGTCCTTCAAGGAAACGATCCGGGATATCACCATGAAGCTGGACGAAATGGAACGCTCGAGCCTGAGCCGGTTGATGGTCATCAAGGAAATCGTCCGATCCCACTAGGCAGAAAGAATGAAGGACGGATTCGAAGCCCTCGAAGCGAACCCCGATACGGCAGAGGCGGCCTTTGTGGCCGACTCTGCCGTTGTCGTGGGAGAAGTAAGCCTGGGAAAAGATTCCAGCGTGTGGTATGGAGCCGTTATCCGAGGAGACCTCAAGGGAATCAGAATAGGGCAAAGGAGCAACATCCAGGATGGGGCGATCCTGCATGTCACCCAGGAACTGGGTGTCGAACTCGGTGAAGATGTGACCGTGGGACACGGGGCCATTCTCCACGGCTGTGTCATCGAGAGGGAGTGCCTCGTCGGAATGGGAGCAATCGTTCTGGATGGTGCCCATGTCGGGGAGGGTTCGGTGATTGGTGCGGGCAGTCTCGTTCCCGAAGGGAGAGTTATCCCACCTGGCAGCCTTTTGGTGGGAACGCCGGCAAGGATTGCCCGGGAGGTCAAGCCCGAAGAGAGGGAACGAATCAGGAAATTGGCGGAATCCTACGTCGAGCTTGCTAGAAACCACGCGAGAGGGCAGAGCTCACAAGGCAGCCTTCCTGCGGTAGAATAAGGGTGGGAGTATCACAAACGACCGCTGCCGGCCCGCCAATCGGCGGGTGGTGGAGGAAAGTCCGGGCTCCGCAGGGCAGGACGCTGGATAACGTCCAGTAGGTGCGAACCTCAGGCAAGTGCCACAGAAATATACCGCCGGCTTTACCGCCGGTAAGGGTGAAAAGGTGGGGTAAGAGCCCACCAGCCGCAGGGTGACCTGCGGGCTAGGTAAACCCCGTCCGGAGCAAGATCGAATAGGGGGGGATGAAGCGGCCCGCTGACCCCCGGGTACGGTCGCTTGAGCTCGGGCGCAAGTCCGAGCCTAGATAAATGGTCGTTCTTGACAGAACCCGGCTTACGGGATACTCCCGAAAAAAGACCCCCAAAAGGGGTCTTTTTTTTTGTTCCTTGCTGTGTACCCGAAAAATGGTGACAGCCAAATGAATTAAAAATAAAGATAGGACCTGGAACCCAAAAGAGTAGATCTTATTTGATGCTATTGAATCACCTCTCGGGGGTGTGAAGTGGTAAAGTGGGTGCAAGTGGGATAAAGTGTCATAACGTGGGAGGATTTATCGATGCTGGTGGGGACGTTTGAACACAAGCTGGACACGAAAGGACGACTTGTTATCCCTGCCCGGTTCCGCGAGGAGCTTGGGAACAGCGTCGTCGCGTCCTTTGGCATCGACCGCTGTGTCTCCATTTACTCACAGAAAAGCTGGGAAGGCATACTCGAACGGCTGCACAGCCTTCCATATTCCAAGGGGAAAACCCGGGACCTTGTCCGTGTAATCCTTGCTTCTGCACACGAAGTCCCCATCGATCCCGCCGGCCGGATCCTCTTGCCACAAACACTAAGGGACCAGGCGGAAATCGATCTGGAAGTCAGCATTAACGGGGTCCTCGACCACATCGAGGTCTGGAACTCCGTTAAATGGGAGGCCTACAGGTCTCGCGTCATGGAAACGCTACCGGAGATTGCCGAGGAGGTGGATGGCTTTTGATCGAACATATTCCCGTCCTCCTTGAAGAAGTCGTAAGGTTGCTCGAAGCAGGCGAAACACCGGATTACATCGTGGATGCCACCCTCGGTCTTGGCGGATACTCCGAACGTTTCCTCCGGGAGTGGGTCTCATGCAAGGTCCTTGGGATCGATAGGGATCCGATGGCCCTGGAGCAGGCGAAACAAAGGCTCTCGGGAGCGGTATGCGAAGGCAGGTTCGTCGGCCGGGAAAGCAATTTCCGCCAGCTTGCGGAAGTCCTGGACGATCTCGGGTGGGGAAGGCCAGATGCGATTGTGTTTGATCTAGGTGTTTCCAACCTCCAAATATCACTTTCCGAAAGGGGTTTTTCCTTTCAGGAAGACGGACCGCTCGATATGCGGATGGGAAGGAACGGCCAAACGGCTTCGGACTTGTTGAACACCCTTTCCCAGGAGGAGCTTCGTCGGCTCTTTCGGGATTACGGGGAAGAACCCCACGCAGGTACTATCGCAAAGGGCATCGTTGCCTACCGGCAGTACAAGGGCCCAATCGAAACGACCGGGGATTTGGTAGGCGTGATTCGGGGAATATTGCCGGCCCCCCTCCAGAGAAAAATGAATCGCCATCCGGCTCGCAGGATTTTCCAGGCACTGCGAATCGCGGTCAACGACGAAATAGGGTCCTTGCGGCAAGGCTTGGAACAGGCAGGCGAAACAGTCAAGCAAACAGGTTGCATCGTGGCGGTCAGCTATCACTCCCTGGAAGACAGGATCGTGAAACACGCTTTCAACGAGTGGGAAACCGCGGGAAAGGGGCGGCGCACTCCCCGGAAGGCGATCCGGCCTTCAGACGACGAGCTGGAAAGAAACTACAAGTCAAGAAGCGCGATGCTGCGAGTTTTTCGAATGGCAGATTCCGTAGTCCTGAAAGGAAGGTGAGAGGCGATGCCATCCACTTCAAGAAGCAGGAAGCCCAAACCTCGGAGCAGCCGGACGCATTCAGCCTTCGCAGCTGTTGCCGTTCTACTCGGGATCCTAGTCATGGGGCTTGGTGGAATTCGTCTCTTTAACATGAGCCTTGAGCAGCGACTGACCCGCCTCAACGAGACGATTGAAAACTACCAGGAGATCGAACTTGATTTGAGAAACAATATGGCTTCTTTACTATCTCCCTCAAGAGTGTATAGTGTGGCGAGTGCAAAAATGGGCATGGAGAACGGGGTTGCTGTAGCCGTAGTGACTGTTCCGGCGTCTGCTTCCTCACCTGTTTCGGTGGCTTCCCGGCCCGTGAAAGGAACGAAAGGATTGCTTGGCGGATTCAGCCTGGCCGGTCTTTTTCAAAAAGAAGCCCACGCCCATGATTAGGGTGGAAATGCCCGGACCGGCGAGGGGGTAGGCGGGATAGGTTTGCTTAAATTTCTTAAAAATGTCTGGACCTGGCTCTTTCTTGCGCTCGCTGTACTTGCCTTAAGGCTGGTCCTTATCCAGGTCTGGCCCGATCCGAGGACGGTCAGCCAGGCGAGCAGCCAGTATTGGACCCAAATATCCATCAGCACAAGCCGGGGGATCATCCGGGATAGCCACGGAGCTGCCCTGGCCATGTCCGTTCCGGCCACTAGCCTTTTCATCGACCCCCAATACTGGGACCCCGCCAAAGCTCCCGAATTAAAGGCCTTTCTGAAAAACCTTGTTTCGGATGAGGACCTTGAGAGGTTCTCAAAACCCATGAAAGGGCGCTTTGCCTGGGTGGCGAGAAAAGTTTCGCCGGAACTTGCGGCCCGCCTCCTCTCGAAGAAAATCGCAGGACTTTACGCCCTCAAGGAAAGGAAAAGGGTTTATCCCCAGGGAGCCCTGCTTGCCCACGTGCTCGGGTTTTGCGATATTGACGACGAGGGACTGGCGGGCCTTGAACAATCTTGGCAGGACATACTTTATTCCCCTCCACAAGCCAAGATCCTGGCAAGGGATGCGGCGGGGCAGGGGATAGATCTCATGTCTCTTCAAAGGGCACCGAAAGCCTTGGGCCCCGGGGAGTTGATCCTCACGATCGATCCAGTCCTCCAGATGGTGGTCGAAAAGCGACTCAGGGAGGCGACGGACGAATATAAGCCCAAGTGGGCCGCAGCTGTTTGTCTTGATCCCAGGGACGGTGCGGTTCTGGCGTCAGCTTCCTGGCCAACTTTTGACCCTAACCAAAGAAAAACGCTGAAAGATCCCGCAACAAGGGTCAACAACGTGATTGGGAGGGTTTATGAACCGGGTTCAACCCTGAAGCCCGTCATTATGTCGATAGCGATGGAGCAGGGGCTTGTGAGGGAAAACGAGGTTTTTAACTGCGCTGGGCGGGTCAGGGTTGCTGACGGTGTCGTTACCGACATCAAGGCACATGGAACCCAAGTTTTGCCCGATCTTATCGTGAATAGCTGCAATGTGGGCATGGCCCAGATCGGCATCCGGTTCAAGCCGAGGTTTGCCTACGATAACCTGAAGCAGTGGGGATTTTCCTCTTTAAGTGGAATCGAACTTCCTGCCGAAGAAGTGGGCTTGGTCAGCACACCCGAACAGTGGAGGGGAGTTGTACCCGCCAACATCGCAATCGGCCAGGGAATCGGCATGACCCCATTACAGTTGGCGACAGCTCTTTCCGCCGTTGTCAACGGAGGGCTTTGCGTCAGGCCTTATGTCGTCAAGGAAGCCCGGGATGGGCAGGGAAAAGTAGTCTACCGCGGCAAGGCATTCGTGAAAAACGTTGTCATTTCCAAGAAGACGAGCGATTGGGTTCGAAAAGTGATGCGTCGGGTCGTAACCAGCGGCACGGGGAAGGCGGCAAATTCGCCGAAAGTGGCTGTCGGTGGAAAGACGGGGACAGCGCAGGTTGCAGAACACGGGAAATACGTCAGGGGACGCTTTGTGGCTTCTTTTGCAGGTTTCTGGCCTGCTGAGGCCCCCGATCATATTATGCTGATCGTTCTTGGTGAGCCCTCGCGAAAGGGACACCTCGGGGGTGCCATCGCGGCGCCTGCTTTCAGGGCAATTCTGGAAGATTTTCTCCTGCTCTCCCGATAGGGGGAGCGAATTGGAAAGGAGCGGGCAAATGAGGTTTGATGAGGGTGTGGCCTTCCTGGACGAAAAAGGGTTGCTTTGTTCTGCCACGTGGGGCAGGCATGACCCTTGTGCTGCATTCGAGATCAAGAGGATTACCCATCACACCTCGAAAGTGACCGAAGGGTCACTTTTCTGCTGCCTGCCAGGGGCGCGACACGATGGTCACGACTTCGCTGAGGAGGCTTTAAAAAAAGGTGCGGTTGCCCTGCTCTGCGAAAGACCGCTTGACATTGAACTCCCGCAGATACTCGTGAATGACGCGCGACAGGCCATGGCTCCCCTTGCCGCGTTCATTTGCGGCTTTCCCGCAGACACGCTGAAAATGATTGCTCTCACGGGGACGAACGGAAAGAGCACGACGACCTACCTTGTTCGTTCCGTTCTTGAGTCCGCCGGACTTCCGACAGGGCTTCTCGGAACAATCGCCTATCACGATGGAAGAATTGAAACCCTTGCCGACCGGACAACGCCCGAGAGCGATGAAATCCAGGAGTGGCTTTCGAGGATGGTGAAAAACGGGTGCAAGGCTTGCGTTATGGAGGCTTCTTCCCATGGCCTTGAACAGGGACGCCTCTGGGGCTGCCGTTTCGACGCCGCCGGTTTCACGAACCTCACGCCCGAACACCTTGATTTCCACGGGGAAATGGAAACCTATTTCCAGGCAAAACGAAGACTCTTTTCCGAGTTTACGAGAGGGGAATGGGTGGGGGCGGCAAATGCGGATGACCCCTTCGGACGGCGCATCATCGCAGAATTCAGCCCAAACGTCATTCCGTACGGGTTGATCGCAGGAGGTCCCGAAAGTATCCGTGCAAACCTTATCTCGATGAACTTGCAGGGGATTCGACTTGAGATCCTGTTCCCGGGTGGAGTTTCCGCTAGAGTCCTGAAAATCCCCTTGACCGGGCGCTACAACATCTACAATATCCTTTCTGCGGCAACTATTGCCTGGGGAATGGGCATTGGAGAGGCAGCAATCGGCCGGGGGCTGGAAAAAGCTCCCCAAGTGCCGGGTCGCCTTGAAAGGTATCTTTTTGAAAATGGGGTTTGTTGCATTATTGACTATGCACACAGCCCGGATGCCCTCCGGAATGTCTTGAAAACCTTGGGGGAACTTGCGAGAGGAAAGATCTGGTCGGTATTCGGAATGGGCGGGGATCGGTATGCACCCAATCGGCCCCTCATGGGAGAGGTCGCTTCGGAGTTTGCTGACGAACTTGTCATAACGATGGATAACCCGCGGAGCGAAGACCCAGCCTCGATAGCTCACCAGATAGGTGAAGGCATCCAGGGAGGCAAGCGCCTCGCAAGCCACAGGATCATCCTCGATCGTCCGGAGGCGATCCATTATGCCCTGGACTGCGCAAAAGCGGGAGATATTGTCCTGGTCTCCGGGAAGGGACCGGAACCGTACATCATCATCGGGGAAAAGACCCTGCCCTATAGTGACAGGGAAACGGTGAAGAACTGGGCGAAAGCCCGGGGAATGGAGTGGCCCGGTGCGTAAGGAAAGGCCGAAACTGGTCGAATCGGCAGCCTGGTGCGAGGGTCGCTTCCTGGGGCCCGACGGGTATTTGCCTGAACGCCTCTGGACGGACAGCAGGGATGTCCAGCCAGGGGACGGTTTCGTCGCCCTTCCCGGGGAACACGCGGATGGGCATCGTTTCGTGGGAGAGGCTCTAACAAAGGGGGTCCTCCTTTTGGTTGGAACAGAACAGGGACTTGCTCCCTGGACAGACGCTATAAGTAAGGCCGGGGTATCCTGTCTCATCGTCGAGGATGCTGAAAAAGCCCTTGTCAGGATCGCAGAAACCTATCTCGGGGAAGTTGCTCCCCGTGAGCGTGTTGCGGTGACAGGAAGTGTCGGGAAAACAACGACGCGCGAACTGATCCGATCGGCCCTGGAAACCTCGGTTCGCGTGCACGCTGCACGGAGAAGCCACAACACGCTCGTCGGATGCGCACTGACCGTCCTGGGCATGCCACCGGATACGGAAGTGATCGTTTTCGAAATGGGGACAAACCATCCCGGGGAAATTGCAGGAATTGTCGAGCATTTCCCTCCGACGGTTGCCGTGATTACGGCCGTTGCCCCGGTTCACCTGGAGGGTTTGGGAGACCTTGAAGGAGTCCTCGCTGCCAAGCTTGAGATCATTCCGCGGGATGGCCTGGGTTTGCTCATTTTCAACTCCGACGATGATAGGCTTCGCGGAGCCCTGGAGCAGGGCAATTTTCCCATCCGGATGGCCGGGGTGGGTTTTAGGAAAGGAAGTACCCTGATCTTAACCGAAGCTACGGAGAACTCCGAAGGCAACCTCCGGGTAGGGCTTTCCTACGGAGGGCAAAGCTGGATTTGCCAATCCTCACTGAAGGGGGCCCACCATGCGAACAATCTCGGCTTTGCGATAATGGTCGGCCTTTCGATGCATATTCCACCGGAATGTCTCCTGAGGGGGGTCTCATCGATCCCCCCCCTGAAGGGGCGAGGGAAGTGGATTCGCAATGGCAGGGTACATCTTGTGATCGATGAATCCTATAATGCCAACCCCTCTTCCGTTTCTGCGGCTCTCGAAGTTCTAGGGAAACTGCAGGTTCCAGGTCGCCGTTGGGCGGTTCTCGGGGGGATGAGGGAACTGGGGGAAGCTTCAAAGGACCTGCATCGGATGATCCTTGCAAAAACGCAATTCCTTGACGGGGTCGTCCTTGTGGGGGAGGAGTGGGAATCCTTCAGGGAGGAAACGGAGTCAGGCGCTCTCTCCCTGTGGTGGGCCAAGGATGGGGAGGACGCAGGCTCTCTCCTTGAGCGGATTGTCGGAACGGAAGACACGGTGCTTGTGAAAGGGTCCAGGAGCTACGGTCTTGAATCAGTCGTGGAAGGGCTTTCTCGGCCATGAATGCCCTGATGGCAGGGGCATTGAGCTCGATTGTCGGCGTCGCAACCATCTTCCTGGAAGGATGCTGGATTCGGCTCGTCCGAAAGTGGGAAATAAGGCAAGTGGAAAAGTCCTACGGTCTTGCCAGCCACGTCGAGAGGAAGAGCGGGACTCCCACGATGGGAGGAGTCGTCTTCCCTCTTGCCTGTGTCCTGGGACTTGCCGCAGCCGGCGGGATTCGATGGGCTTCTATTCCCGGAATCTGGGGGTTGCCCCTTGGAGCTTTTGCGGTCGGGTTCACAGACGATTGGCTCAAATTTTCCAGCAAGTCGAGTGAAGGACTGAAGTCCATAGAAAAACTCGCCCTACAGGTTGTTGTCGCCCTGCCATGGAGTGCCTACGTTGTGCTAATGGACAGGGTAATCCTTTTGCCGGGGATTTCGTTTCAACCTCTCCTTGCAATCCTCGTCCTGACTTTTTTCTCTGTTGGGATGATGAACGCTGTGAATGTGACCGACGGGCTGGATGGACTTGCCGCCGGAATTTCCGGGATCAGTTTCCTTGGGTTGGCATTGCTATCTGGACCAGGTTCCCCTGCGGCGGTCCAGGCGGCATGCATCGGCCTGGGGCTCTGCACCGGGTTCTTATGGCATAATGCCTATCCCGCCAGCGTCTTCATGGGAGACGGGGGGTCGCATTTCCTGGGAGGACTCCTGGTGAGTCTGTGCGTCGTCGGCGGCGGGCTGCCTTTCCTGGTTCCCTTTGGTTTCCTTTTCGGAGTGGAACTGGTGAGTGTCGCAATCCAGATCGTAGCCATACGCGGGTTCAAGCGCAAGGTCTTCAGGATGAGCCCGCTGCATCACCACTTTGAGCTTCTGGGTTGGGCGGAAACGCAGGTGGTCGTCCGTTTCTGGCTTGTTCATGCCGGGGGGATGATCGGAACGGGTTTCGCCCTTAAAAAGGCACTGGAAGTCTGGGGGTAATCGCATGCGAGTTGGGGGATGCCTTGAAGGAGTCAAGATCGGAGTCATAGGGGCGGGGTTGAGCGGAATATCGCTGGCATCCCTCGCTGCTCAAAAGCAAGCCACCGTCTTTGTTTCCGATTGCGGAACATTCCGCGAGAAAACTGCGGAAGAGTTGACTTCCCGGGGAATCGGGTTCGAATTCGGCGGGCATGGAGACCGTCTCTGGGAATCGGACCTGATCGTGCTGAGTTCTGGTATTTCACCTGCTGCCCTGCCGGTCAGGGAAGCGGAAAGACGGGGCATCCCCATCGTCGGGGAACTAGATTTCGTCGCCCCTCACCTAAAAGGGAGACTCGTGGGTGTCACGGGGAGCAATGGTAAATCCACAACCACGGAGCTCGTGGGGCACCTTCTCAAGGGATTGGGGGAGAAGGCGGCTGCGATCGGGAACATCGGCCGACCCCTTGCGGACTACGCGGACTCGGACCTTGATTTTCTCGTGATGGAGCTGAGCAGTTTCCAGCTTAACTGGGCAAGCGAGCTTTCAGTAGACGTTGCGATTGTAACGAACCTTGACCCGGATCACCTTGACTGGCACGGATCCTACGAAAATTACGTTGCGGCCAAGGCAAACCTCCTCAGGATGCAGAAGCCCGGCAAATGGGCGATCATCCAGGAGCGGGAGCTTGATTTTTTTAAGGAAATTCCATCGATTCACCGACTGGCCCTTGGATGGAAAAGCGGCATAACCCGGGTTGATGGCCGGATTGAAATGGGAGATACCGAGGCGACCCTGCGGCGGGAAGGTGTCTCACGGTTGTTGTTCCGTTATGGGAACCTCCCTCTCCTAGGGCGGCACAACCTTGAAAATGCAGCCATGGCAATGGCTGCGATCGATCTTCTAGGGTTGGACACGGCCCGGGCCGAGCCCCTGCTGGCCTCCTTCCCGGCGCTTCCTCACCGGTGCGAAGCGGTCGCAACGATAGACGGCGTGAACTATGTCGACGACTCGAAGGGAACCAACGTTGCCGCCAGCATGACCGCACTCGGTTCCCTCCCCGGCGTAAAGATTGTCATCCTGGGGGGGCAAGGCAAGGGAGAAGAGTACACTCCCCTGGCAGAGGCGGTCAAGAAGCATGCACGGATCGCTCTCGTTCTGGGGGCAGAGCGGGAAAAAATCGTAGAATCCCTTCAAAGGGTGCAATTTGAGGGGATCGTCCCGGTCGAGGACATGGAAGAAGCGGTGGAAAGAGCTCGTCGGGAAGCTTGTCCGGGAGAGACCGTTCTTCTTTCACCGGCCTGCACAAGCTGGGATGCCTATCCCAACTACAAGGAGCGCGGAAAGCATTTCCAGAGGTTGGTCCATGCCATGCAGGGAGGGGAAACCGTTGGGGATTGCCCGGAACGCACCTGATTCCCCCCCCAGGTCCCATCAGGAGCACGGGAGCGCGGATCCCTTGCTTTGGCTGATCCCGCTCCTCCTGAGCGGGATTGGGGTCATCATGATCAGCTCTTCGTCGAGCCCAATTTCCATGGCTCGGTTCGGATCGCCTCAGGCTTTGGGAATCAAGCAGGCCGTATGGCTGTTGTTAGGTCTCCTGGTTATGTTGATCACCTATTCGGTGCCAATCGAAGCCTGGAGGAAGAAGAGCGGACTTTTCTGGGTGATTGCCGTAGTTTTCTGTTTTTTGCCCCTTTTCCCTGTTACGGGGGTTTCGGCAGGCGGTGCAAGACGATGGGTCAACCTCGGCATTGTAACGGTCCAGGCGGCGGATGTTCTCTTTTTCGCCTTCACCCTTCACGCAAGCCGAAAGCTATTCGAAAACCGGGGTAAGGAAACACCGGCTGGAAGTTTTTTCAAGGTCGTCATCTTGGGAGCGATCTCAGTGATTCCGTTGCTCCTTCAGCCGGACATGGGGAGTACGATCCTTGTCTTTATCCTGGCGATGGGTATCTATGTCCCGCTTTTTGGCTGGGGCTTCCCTCTGGTTTTCGGGGGAGGACTGGCGGCCCTGGGGTTCCCGTTCATTTTCACTCACGGCTACCGGCTCCGGCGCTTGAAAGCCTTCCTCGATCCTTGGGAAGAGCCCCTCGGGAGCGGTTTCCAGGCTATTCAGGGCCTTGTGGCCTTTTCCAACGGTGGAATCTGGGGAATGGGGTTGGGGCAGGGACTTCAGAAACTCAAGTACCTGCCGGCTTCCCACACGGACTTTATCCTGGCTGCAATAGGAGAAGAACTGGGTTTGGCGGGATCTCTTTCGGTTATTGCCCTTTTCGGTTTGTGGTATTTCCGGTTGCTTGGCCACTGGCGCCGTCTGGAGGGTTCCTTCGAGGCTTGCCTGGTCTGGGGATTGTGCCTTAACGTCTTTATCCAGATGGCGATCAATATCGGCGGTGTGACGAAGTTGATTCCGCTGACCGGGATGCCCTTGCCTTTCCTGAGTTACGGAGGGAGTTCCCTGGTCATGATGTGGGCCAGGGTAGGGCTCCTCCTGAGGCTAAGCCGATGCCGACAGCTTGCGTAAAACGTCTCGTCCTTGTGGCGGGGGGAACCGGTGGTCATATCTGCCCCGCGATGGCGTTCGGCCAATGGTTAGCTTCCACGGTTGGGAACATTGAAATAACCTATGTCTCGGGGAGCCGACCCCTTGAGCGGGAGATTTACGGGAATGCCGGGATGGAAGCGGTCATCCTGCCGTGCGAGGGGTCCCCAATAGGAACGAGGGGGGCCGCTTCGTTGACCCGCTGGCTGCAGATTTTCCGGGCAGTGGGAGAAATGGGTCACCTGTTCAGGCAAAGAAAGCCAGACGCATGCGTCCTGTTTGGAGGTTATGTTTCTTTCCCGGCTCTTGCAGCTGGAAGGTTGCAAGGTGTTCCCATCCTGGTTCACGAGCAGAACGCCGTTGCGGGACGGGTCACGCGCTTGGGAGTGAGATTGGGTGCCAGGCTTTTGTCAGGCTGGAATGAGTGCAGACCCTTTTCACCAAGCCAGTTCGCCCCGGTAGGAACCCCGGTTCGCTCCATGAAGCGTTTGCCTCGCCGGGAAGCTTGGAATAAACTAGGCTTGGGTGAGTTTCCCGGCGGAATAAACTGCCTCGTCCTTGGTGGATCCTTGGGGAGTCGTTCCCTTAGCGAAAGGGTCGTTGAGATATCGAGGTTAGCCGATTTTCGGGAATGGTCCTTCCTTGTCATGGGGAAGGAATCGGGGGATAATCACCTGTCGGATAGAGTCTGGGGGATACCGCGGCGTTGGGACATGGAAATGCTTTACTCCCTGGCGGATGTTGCAGTTGTAAGGGGAGGAGCTTCAACCCTGTCTGAGTTGCGGGCCTGGGCGATTCCGGCCCTGGTTGTTCCCTGGCCTGGGTCTCGGGACGATCACCAGTCTGTCAACGCGCAGCTTTTCAGAGATGGCGGACATGGGCTTGTCTGGGATGAGGTTCAGGGCAACGTGGCGGAATTTGTGGCCAAGCTGCAGCAACTGGGGCCACCGTGTGATGCGGGGGAAACCTTCCCCGCGGACCCGGGAATCGCGGCAGAGCAAATCAATCAGAGCTTTTTAAGGGAAATCCTCAGGACTCTTGAAGGGAGAGACGGAAGTTGGACGGACTAAAACTGAGCCATGACAGGATCAGGAACGTCCACCTGCTTGGAATCGGAGGTTCAGGGATGAGCGGGTTGGCAGCGCTTCTTTCCGAACTCGGCTTCGAGGTATCAGGGTGCGACATGGCTCACTCTTACTACATGGAAAAACTGCTTGCCCGGAGGGTTGATTGCGTCCTTGGGCACGATCCTGCCCACCTGGACCGCTACAGCCCCGACTTGCTGGTTTACAGCAGCGCTATTCCCGATCATAACGAGGAACTGATCGAGGCTGGCAGGCGAGGAATCTCGATCGCCCGGCGCGCAGAGGTCCTAAGTGCCCTCTTCAATGAGCGCTTTGGCGTTGGGATCGCAGGGACCCACGGAAAGACGACTACGTCGTCGATGGCAGCATTGATCCTTGACCGTGCGGGGCTGAAGCCAACCGTGGCCATCGGGGGTGAAATCTGCGACATCGGGGCGAATGCCCGCCTGGGAGCGGGACTTCCCATGGTAGCTGAACTTGACGAGAGCGATGGTTCGTTTGAGCTATTTCGGACGAATGTTGCGGTTGTCACCAACGTGGATTGGGATCATGTCGACCACTACAAAAGCCGGCAAGAAGTCGAATGGGCCTTTACCCGCTTCCTGAAGAACCGTAAGAAGGATTCATCCGTTGTCATTTGTGGGGAAGACCTTGGGGCGGCGAGACTCATCGAGCTAAACCGGGCGGACGGGGGAGCGGCATCTTACACGACTTACGGCTGGGGGTCAGGATGGGATTGGGGCGCTTTTGACGTTGACCACATCCCCGGTGGCGGAGTTTCATTCGGCGTCCTTCACCATGGAAAGGTGAAGGGTTCGATCACCCTGAAGGTTTCGGGAGACCACAACGTCCTGAACGCATTGGCTGCCTGTGCGGCTTCATCTTGCATGAACGTCCCCTTTGAAACGGCGAGTGATGCCCTTAAAGCGTTCAAGGGAGCAAAGCGTCGTCTCCAGTACATGGGTTCGGTGGGTGAGATAGACCTTTACGACGATTACGGCCATCACCCCAGGGAAGTGGCGGCGACACTTAGGGCTGTCCACTCGGTCTTCCCCGGCCGCCGAATCGTAACCCTGTTCCAGCCTCATCGGTTTACCCGGACTGCTGCCCTTTACAGGGATTTCGCCGAGGTCTTGACTCAGGCCGACCGCCTGTTTCTGGTCCCTATCTATGGGGCCGACGAAGTGCCCATCCCGGGGGTGTGTTCAGATCTCATCGCCCGGACGATGATCGAAAAGGGTGCTCGCCAGGTAACGCTCTGCAACGACCTTGCGGAAGCGGTAGAGCGGATCGGTGCGGAAGCACGGCGTGCCGACCTTGTCCTAACCCTGGGGGCAGGGAATGTCAACGCGGCTTGCGAACAGCTCATGAGCCGCCTCGAGCAACAAGAGTCCGTAGCCAATGCCATGGCCTGCAGCGCTTGAACGACAACTGAAAATCTCCCTGCAGAATCGTGTCCCTCTTGCTCCCTTGACTACATGGAAGGCGGGGGGCGAGGCAGAGTTCCTTCTGGCCCCGCGCGAACCCCATGAAGCATGCGGAGCCTTTGCATTCTGCCAAGAGGAAGGCATAACGACCTGGCGGATCGGCGGGGGCAGTAATATCCTTGTCCATCCAGCGGGCCTTGCTGGGCTCACCGTGTGGATGGGGCGAATGGACAGCTTCTCCTGGGCTTGGGGGGACCATGGGATGCTTCTTGTCGAAGCAGATGCCGGATGTCCGACTCGGCGTCTGCTTAATTTTTGCCTTTCCCACGGTTTTTCAGGCCTGGAATTTGCCACAGGGATTCACGGGAGCATCGGTGGTGCCCTGATGTGCAACGCGGGGGCGGGGGCAGATTCCATGGGGCAATCCGTAGAATGGGTGGAATCGGTGGAGAGGGACGGAAGTCTCAGGCGCTGGGATTCCACTGATATCCGTTTTGGTTACCGGTTCAGTTCGCTCGCGTCTGAACCCCGGCTGGTAACCCGGTGCTGCTTGAAGCTTGAAGTCGCAGAGAGGCCGCATGTCAGGGAAAAAGTCTTGCGGTTTTGGTCGCTCCGCAAGGGACAGCCGCACGGAGCGATGACAGCCGGATGTGTGTTCAAGAACCCTGGGCTTGGAATGGAACCCGCGGGACTTTTGCTAGACCGGTCAGGCTGCAAGGAGTTGACTGTCGGAAACGCAAGGGTTTCGCCACTCCATGCTAATTTCGTTGAAAATCTCGGTTCTGGCACAGCCAGTGATATCTGGGACCTCATTCGCCTCTGCAGGCAGCGAGTTTATGAGACGACCGGGGTTTGGCTGGAATTGGAGGTGAACCTCCTCGGTGGCCCTTGGGAGTAAACGGGCCAACCCGGGGCGAAAGCTCCTATGGCTAGCCCTTCTTCTCGGAGTCCTGTGCGGCTTTGAAAACCACTACCAGGCCCTAAGACTGGTAGAACTGACTGTCATGCCCCCCCGCAGCCTTCCCGATCCTGTCCTGTGGAGGTCGATCGGCAGTCTCTCGAGGCGTTTCTGGGTCATACCGGTACTGCGAAGGGAAGCGATTGCCCGGGAACTTGGAGAACGCTATCCGGCAGAAATAACGGTTTCGATTTCGGGGTGGGGTCGGATCTTGATCTCTGCCCAGTCCTACGTTCCCTGGCTTGAGCTGGTTTACCAGGGACGGGACTATGTCCTTTCAACGGATGGGCACATCTGGCCAAAAGCATTTTCGATCGACGCGAAACCGGGTAAGGCGACTGCTGGCGATGGACACCTTCCACTATGGCATTGGGACAAGAGTCTCCAGGGGCCTTTTGGAGATATCAATAAACGTGACGCGATTGTCCAGAAATCAACCCTTCCTACGGAGGATCTCCGGCGATGGCAGGAGAAGCTTTCCAGACAGAGCTGGCTTGGTAAGACGATTTCTGTCACGGTGTCTCTTCGAGGAGGGGCCCGATTCGTGAAAGTCGTTGCGCAAAGGAACAACCAAAGGATACAATTGGAATTGGGCGATCATACCGAAAACTGGGAGACCATATTTTCCGCCACGCGGAAAATACTGGCTGAGAGGACGCAGGACGAGGAACCAAGCCTGCTCATCGATGCCACCTACGAAGGGAAGATCGTCGCCAGCAATGTTCCTCCTGACGGAATGGACGGTAAGAGGCGGAGGCCGGAAGGGAGCGAAACGAATTGAAAGACGAACCCGATCTTTTGGTCGGTTTGGATTTGGGAACGACAAAAATCGCAGTGATTGTGGCAGAAATGGACACACACTCGGGAGAAGCACAGATTATCGGTGTTGGAGAAGCCCCTTCCATGGGAATCAGGAAAGGGATGATCGTCAACCTGGAACAGGCCACCCGTTCCATACAGGCTGCCGTTGAAGACGCCGAAAGTATGGTGGGCCTCGGGATCGACAAGGTGACGGTCGCTTTTTCAGGTGCCGAAACCACCAGTGTCCGAACCAAGGGCATGATATCGCTTGGCCGTTCGGCGAGACAGGTAACTCTGGAAGATGTGGATCGGATCATAGAGGCTGCCCAATCAGAGATTGCCGTTCCCGTTAACCGCTGCATCCTCCATACGATACCCGTCGAATATACCCTGGATGGTCACTCGGGGATCGATGATCCCCTCGATATGACCGGCGTCCGGCTGGAGGTCGAGCTCCAGTCCATTATTGTGCCGAGCGCGGTCATCCAGAACGTTGTCAACTGTGTCAGCAAAGCCGGTCTTGAAGTCTCGGGTCTTGTCATGAAGCCACTAGCCAGTTCCCTGGGGTGCCTTTCGAACGAAGAGGCGATGGCGGGCGTGGCGGTGGTCGACCTCGGAGGCGGGACAACCGGGGTCTCCGTTTTTTCCGAAGGAAGGCCTCGGAGGCTTTCTGTCATCCCTGTGGGTGGAGACCATATCACCAATGACTTGGCCTGTGTTCTCAGGATCCCGATAAGTCGTGCCGATGCCCTGAAGAAGAGCGTGTCCCTCTCTCCCGACAGTCTTGGGCAGAACGAAAAAATCGAGGTTGAGAGCATGGGAAAGACACTCTCTTTTAGCGTCAGGGAGGTTGTTGAGGTCATCGCTTGCCGCCTTGACGAACTCTTCTCTTCCCTTGTGGAAAACGAACTGAAGGAATCTGGCATATCCATGATGCCGGGTGGCATTGTCCTGACGGGCGGCGTTTCCAGGTTGTCCGGTTTGGATGCTTATGTTTCCAGGCTGCTGGACTTGCCCGTCCGTGTTGCAGGCCCGGTGGACGCCGGCCGAATGCCCCCCGGGATGAACAGCGAAGAGTACTCCAGCGGCGCGGGGATTATCCGGTACATTCTCGAGAAGGAGCGGAATCCGTATCGTTACATGGAGTCGGACCTGCCGACCGAGGGGGGCACTTCATCATTCCGCGCAAGGCGCGGCAGGGTAGGGGTGTCCTCGGGAAACGGCAGGAAGAAGGCTGGCGATGGAGCACTCAAGACCGTGATGGACAACATCCGGAAATCTGTGAAGGACTTGTTTTGACCATTCTTGATCCTGCAGGAGGCGAACGGCGTGGCCGACATTTTTGAGATCGAGAAAACGAGTCGTCCATTCAGGGAAGTTATCAAGGTAATGGGTATTGGTGGAGGCGGGAACAATGCGCTGAACCATATCGCCCGAAGCGGACTTGTCGGCGTGGAGTTCGTGGGAGCCAATACGGACATGGCTCACCTCCAGACCTCTGAGGCGGACGTCAGGGTTGTCCTGGGCAAGGAATTGACCCGTGGGCTGGGAGCCGGAGCGGATCCTGAAGTCGGAATGAAAGCGGCGAAGGAGTCGAGGGAAGAGATCCGCCAGCTTCTTGAAGGGGCGGACATGGTCTTTTTGACCGCAGGGATGGGCGGTGGGACCGGTACAGGTTCGACCCCGGTGATCGCCGAGGTGGCAAAGGAAATGGGGGTTCTTGTTGTCGCCGTCGTCACGCGGCCTTTTTCATTCGAGGGCAGGAAGCGGCTCATGCAGGCGAAAACCGGGATAGAAAACCTGAAGGACAAGGTCGATGCCCTGATTGTCATTCCGAATGACAAGCTGCTGGAAATCTCCGATTGCAAGACGGCCCTTTGCGATGCCTTCCGTCTTGCGGATGACGTACTTCGGCAGGCTGTGCAGGGAGTGACCGACCTGATATTCCGGCCCGGACTTGTCAACGTCGATTTTGCGGATGTCCGTACTGTCATGAGCAACGCCGGTTCAGCCATCATGGGAATAGGAGAGGCGGAAGGAGAGGCCCGCGCAGAAATCGCCGCAAGGGCGGCGATCAACAGTCCGTTGATGGAGACCCAGATGGCGGGAGCCAAGGGCGTCCTGTTCAACGTGACCGGCGGTGCAAGCCTTGGGATCCACGAGATAAACGAGGCGGCCGGAGTCATCACAGAAGCGGCCGATGAAGATGCAACGATCATCTGGGGCAATGTTGTTGATCCTTCCATGGGAGAAAAGATACAAATCACGGTGATTGCGACTGGTTTTTCCGAACAGCCGGCAACCCCGTCTCCGATCAGGAAGGTAGAGACCATTCGTAGGACCGTTTCTCCTCAACCGGCCCAACCGGTCCAGCGTGTCCGGAAAAACCGGATTGACCTGGAAGAGGCGGAAGTCCGGTCTTCCTCGCAGGACGAGGATCTTTTCAAGATCAGTGGGGTGCCGACGAACCACCTTGACATCCCGTCGGTCATCCGTCGGCGGAAGGCTGGAGACTGAACGAACGGCCGGGAGGCGTCGGTTTCTTGAGGGGAAGAAGGGGTGCCCCCGCAGTCTTGGGTCCTTCCCGGTCTGGCAGGGAGTGGGAATCCGTCACGTTGAAGGAAGTGGCGGTTCTTCCGGTACCCCGTGGGGGCGACCCGTCCTGGGCCCTTGTTTTTCCTTCGGATTACGGAACCGCGATTTCCAACCTCGGTTTTCATTATGTCTTTTACCAGTTGAAAAGGCTGGGGGTTGGCGTTGAACGGTTCTTTCATTCGCCAATCCCCAACATTTCTGTCGAAAACCGCCGTTCACTGCAGGATTTTCCCGTCATAACCGCAAGTATTGCCTACGAACCGGATGCCTTGAATTTTCTCCAACTCCTGGATCTTGCAGGCATCCCTTTGAGGAGAAAGCAGCGGGAGACTGAGGGGTTTCCCATTATAGGGGCGGCGGGAGCCTTCACTTCCATCAATCCATCGATGCTTCTCGCAGTTTCCGATTTTATCGTGCTGGGAGATGGCGAACCCGTCATCCCTTTCCTCGTCAATTGTTTCCGGGACTACGCACGGGGAGGGGCCCGGGAGAAGTTGTTGAAAACGATGGACGAGCACCCCTCGATCCTTGTCCCGGAAGCTGGGGAAGAGAAAGCCCTCGATTCGCTTAAAAACGGCTCCAAGGGGGCCGCGATCACGCCTTGTGGGCAATCACTCGGGCACGGGATATGGATCACTCCCAACTCTGCCTTCGGGGACACTCTCCTCCTTGAGTTGCAAAGGGGATGCATGAGAGGTTGCCCCTATTGTGTCCTTCCCGCCTGTTTCTCGCCGTTAAGGCAGAGACCTCTCGAGGCGGTTTTGCAAGCGCTGGAAAAGTGTGCGTCCCAGGCGACTTTTGCGCAGGTTGGGCTGGTCACGCCCGAAGCCGGGGATTATCCCGGGCTGGATGAGCTCCTGGATCGTATTGAAAGTCTCGGAAAAGGGGTCTCTTTTGCCTCGCTGAGAATTGACAACTTGACGCCGAGAATGGTCCGGTCATTGCGGGGGTCTGGGCGGGAAAGCCTGACAATTGCCCCAGAGGCAGGCACGGATAGCTTGCGCTTGCATTGCGGCAAGCCGTTCACCAATGGACAGATCCTTGATAAGCTTGAGATGGTGCGCAGGGAGGGCATGAAAAAAGTCAAGCTCTACTTTATGGTGGGGCTTCCGACAGAAACGGATGAAGATGTGCTCGCGATTGCCGGCCTTGCAGGAATGATTCGGAAGGAACTGCACATGGGCATTTCGCTTTCAGTGAATGCCTTTGTTCCCAAACCGCTTACCCCCTGGGGCAGCCAGGCTTTTATCGGGATTCGAGGTGCCGAGAGAAAGTTCAAGCTTTTGAAGCGTGCGATAGCAGAATACCTTGGAAAGGGATTCGAAGCTCGCTTCTCCAGCCCGCGGGAAGCAGAGTTGGAATACCGTCTTTCCTGGGCTGGGCCGGAAGCGGTGGATTGGATGGAAAACCTTGTCGAAAAAAGGAAAAGGGGGAACAAAAATGCGATCTGAGCCCGACGAGTGGGAACTGGAAGAAGAAGGCGAGGAACCCGCGGGAGGGCATCCGCGCCCGCAGCGACGACTTCCCTCGCGGAGGAGTCGTCGGAACCGTACCCGCAGGCCGAGCTTTGGGTTTGGCCACTTCATGCTTCCCATCGTTGGCCTCGTGGCTGTCGGGATGCTTGTTCTCGGGATCAGGATGTTTTTCTTTCCCTCCTCCAATGGAGAAATCCCCCCTCAGGGGGTCGAGGATGCCCAGGCAATAAGCCCGACAGGAGATCAACCAGGGAAGCCAGTTGATACAACGTCTGCCGGAATTGGCGGAGAGGTCGTGGCCGTGCCTGAAGGGAGTGCTCCCGCAGCTGTGACTCCTGCCCCGAAAGCGAAGGATGTCCAGCCAAAACCTGTAGCAGCGCCAGTTGCTCCGAAAACGAAGTCGCCTGCTCCTGTCGCTGCAGGTGGAACGAGCCCGGCGGCAAAACCAGCAGCCGTCCAGGTCAAGCCAACGGTGGAGGCGAATGCGAAAGAGGCATGGAATGTCCAGGTGGGAGCCTTCAAGGATCGCTCCAACGCTGAGAACCTCGTTAAAAGACTGAAACAGGAAGGATTTCCCGCACGGTTCGTCGAGGCGAAGGCCGGAGAGGCAATCCTTTTCAAAGTACTTGTCCAGGCGGGAACGGAAAGGCCCTCGGCGGAAACGCTTGCGAAAACTTTGGGCGAAAAGGGTTACCCGGTCCTGGTTGTCCAGCGGCCCTGAAAAGTGAAGTGGGTGACGGATTCGGCATGTCCGGTTTTGCAAAGGAACTGATGAAGCGGGAAGAAGCGATCGAGTACGTCTCAGCGGCCCTCGGTTTTCCGTGGCCGTTGGCAACCCGTCTTGTTCCCCTGGGAGATTCCTTTGGGAATCGCAGCGGGTTATGCCTTCGGTCGACTGTTGATTACCCGCCGTTTTCGCGAAGTACCCGGGATGGGTATGCCATCAGGTCTGAAGATCTGGCAGGGGCATCCGATACGGCCCCCGTATTTCTCCGCATCAAGGGAGAAATACTTATGGGAGAGACGACGCAAGCCCTTGTCGGTGAAGGTGAGTGCCTGTCGATCCATACCGGGGGCATGCTTCCTGGGGGGGCAGACGCAGTCGTCATGATAGAGGATACCGTCCAGGCAGGGAATTGGCTGGAAGTCCGAAAGGCGCTCCAGGCCGGAGAAAACCTGATCATGCGGGGGGAAGAAATAAGGAAGGGACAAACGATCCTCAAGGCAGGCGAAAAGCTGGACTACCGGAACGTCGGGATCATGGCGACACTGGGGCTTTGTACCGTTGACCTGCTGGATTTGCGGATCGGGATTCTTTCGACCGGGGACGAAATCGTTTCCGCGGAAACGTCTATTCTTCCCGAGGGCAAGGTCAGGGACGCGAATGCCTGGTTCCTGGAGTTCCTCCTGACGCATCACGGTTTTCCCGCCAGGCGCCTGGAGATTGTTCCCGACCGCAGGGAAAAACTGGCAGACGCGGTCAGGATCGGCCTGGCGGAAAACGACGTGCTCCTCTTGAGCGGAGGTTCTTCGGTAAGCGTCAGGGACTACTGTTCAGAAATCCTAAGCGATCTTCCCTTACCGGGGTTGCTCGTGAGAGGGGTTAACATGAGCCCGGGCAAACCCTCGCTCATCGCGGGCTGCCTGCCTGACAGGCGCTTGGTCGTCGGCCTGCCTGGCCATCCCCTATCCTGCTCGATCGTGGCGATCACGGTCCTGTTGCCGCTCCTTTACCGCCTTGTCGGGGCTGAGGCCGCTCCCTTCAAGAGCCTTACGGCCCGGCTGGGCTCCGATGTCTTTGGCCGGGCGGGGGTAGAAGAATTCATCCCTGCCGTCGTCAGGGGCGAAGAAGTCTTTCCGGCACCGGGGAAATCGGGGTATGTCTCGGTCCTTAAGGAAGCAAAGGGGCTTATCCGGCTTCCGGAGACCGAAGAAACCCGCCGTACGGGAGAAAACGTGGAGGTCTTGGAATGGTAAACCCTTGCAGGGAACACATCACCCTCTCGGAGGCCAGGAAATTGATCCTGGCAGCGGTCACTGAACTCGGGCATCCGAAGGTTGCCCGAGTTCCCACGGAGGAAGGACTGGGGTTCATCCTGGCCGAGGATGTCCTTTCGAACCGGAACGTTCCCCACTACGTAGCGTCGGCTGTCGACGGGTATGCCGTCGTGGCCGCGGAAACGAGCAGGGCAACCCCTGCTACGGTCGTCCGCCTGGAAGAAGAGCATTTCCTTTGGGTCAATACCGGAACTCCGCTCCCGGATTGGTGCGATGCGGTTGTCATGGTGGAGGATACATCGCTCGCGGAAGGTGGCGAACTTCTTCTATCCAGGGCTTTGCCCCCGGGCGCAAATGTCCGCCCCGTAGGGGAAGATGTCATGCTCGGTCAGATCCTTGCGCGCCAGGGGGAAAAAGTGGGACCCGTGCTTGTGGCCCTCCTGCTCAGCGCTGGAGTCGCGAAAATCCCGGTTTTCCAACGTCCGAAATGCCTTTTTATCCCGACCGGGGATGAAATCTGCTCCATGAAGGATTGGGTAGAGTCCGACCAGGTTGACAGCGGCAAAGTCCCCGAAAGCAACTCGTCCCTCTTGAGGGGGATTTTCCGGGAGTGGGGTTTTGACCTCGAAGTTCATCCCATTCTTCCGGATTCGGCGGAATTGATCCGGGAAACGCTTGACCGCATGGGAGACGTCTATGACCTGGTCCTTATTGGCGCCGGGACGGCGAAGGGAAAGAGGGATCACACGGCGGAAGTTATCTCCTCGGAAGGGGAAATCCTGTTTCGATGGCTTCGGATGAAACCAGGCCGGCCAGCCATGCTGGGAAAAGTTAAAAGATCGCTGGTCCTTGGGGTACCGGGTTTTCCGATGTCGACCGCGGTGGCGGCCTGGAGCCTGGCTTACCCTGCGGTCCTTGCCATGTCAGGAATTTCGGTCGATCCCTCCTCGCATGAATCTCTCATCCGGGGGGCCCTGGGCGCTACGCAGGGCCTAGAGTGTGAGGCGATGCTCCCCCATTCTTCACCCCCCGGGGTGGAGGAGTGGCTTAGAGTAAAGGCCGTGGAAATAGATGGGAGAAGGATATCATGGGTCCTGTCTTCAGGTGCGTCGACGATGTGGGCGATGCACGAGGCTGATGGTTATGCCCTCCTGCCCGGAGAAATCGTCGAATGCCCCAAGGGAACTCGTCTGACCGTCTGGTTCACCAGGGCGGTTCCCTGGGAAAAACGAGCGCTTTTCCAGGGTTCAGATGATCCTGCCTTCTCAAGGATTGTCACGCCTGTCCGACAAAGGGGAGCCGACTTGGCCATCCGCTCCGTTGGAAGCCTCGGAGGGCTTACCGCCCTTGCCCGTGGGGAAGGACATCTTGCAGCCTGCCACCTCCTTGACAGCAAAACGGGTCGATACAACGATTCCTTCATTACCGAGCTCTCCGGAAACGAACGTTGGAGGAGAATCCTGCTTTTTTACAGGGAGCAGGGCTTCCTGGTCGTAAAGGGAAACCCGAAGGGAGTCTCCGGGATAGAGGACCTTGTCAGGAAGGATATCCGGATTATCAACCGTCAACCGGGTGCCGGGACCCGGGTCCTTCTCGACTGGTTCCTGGAGGAGGCCAAGCTGAAACGTTCAAATGTCGCAGGCTACGCCGGGCAGGCCATCACCCACCTCGATGCGGCGAGCCGCGTTGCTTCGGGTATCGTGGACGTTGCCATTGGAATTCGGGCAGCTGCCGACGCTTTTGGCCTGGATTTTGTTACGATGGCCTGGGAACCCTTCGAGCTGGTTGTCCCGGAGAAACATCTTGATCATCCGGGAGTCAGGGCTGTTCTGGATGCTGTCAAGGACCCGGCTTGGAGAAAGGGTGTCGAAACGATGGGAGGATATCGATGGCAGGACTGACGGGGTCTTTCAACCGGAAGCTCGATTACGTGAGGATTTCCATCACTGACCGGTGCAACTACCGTTGCCAGTACTGCATGCCTGAGGAAGGGATCAGCTGCCTTGGTCACGACGAAATCCTGACCTACGAGGAAATTCTGGACCTTTGCCGGCTCCTTCAAGGAATGGGAGTCAGGAAAGTCCGTCTCACCGGTGGAGAACCGATGGTCAGGAAAGGGTTGATTGACTTTCTTAAGCGTCTCGTCGGCGAGCTCCCAACTCTCCACGTGGCCCTCACGACAAACGGGTCTTTCCTGCTCGCTTCGGCTGGCGAATTGTCAAAGATTCCGCTTTCCGGTCTCAATGTCAGCTTGGACTCGATGAGCCCGGCTAAATTTCGAACCCTGACCCGTCTCGGTTCCCTGGAAGATGTTTTGGAGGGAATTCGTGCCGTTCGGTCGAGATCCAGCCTTCCAATCAAGATCAACACGGTCCTTATCAGGGGTTTCAACGATGGGGAAATTCCGGATCTCCTGGATTTTGCAAAATCTTGCGGAGCGGTCCTGAGACTGATCGAGTTCATGCCCCTGGACGATTCAGTCTGGAGCAGGGATCGGTTCATCTCGGCGGATGAGATCCTCGATAGCCTGCCGGACAGGGAGAACTGGATCCCGGAGAAGCCAGGCAGGCGTGATCCGAATCATGGCGTTCCGGAAGGCCCGGCACGTTATCTTGTCCATGCGCAAACCGGCCAGAGACTCGGAATTATCGCGGCCGTTTCCCATCACTTTTGCGAAACCTGCAATCGACTCAGGGTTACCGCTTCTGGTGAACTGCGCAGCTGCCTTTTCAGCACCGAGGGGGTTTCACTCAGGGAAGCCCTTCGAAGCGGGGACCTTGGAACCGTCCGAAACTTGATCCTGAGCGAGGCGTGGAAGAAGCCGAAATGCTGGAAGGACGCCTCGGCGACTTCCCAGCATATGTCCCGGATAGGGGGATGAACAATGCCTGAATTTACGCACCTCGACAAGGATGGGCACCCGGTGATGGTCGACGTTTCCGGCAAGCCCGAAACGGAAAGGGAAGCCATTGCCGAGGGGTGGGTTGTGCTTCCGGAGCAAGTGTACAAGACGGTTCGCGAAAGCGCGGTCAGGAAGGGCGATGTCCTGCGAATTGCGGAACTGGCGGGAATACAGGGCACGAAGCAGACTCCGTACTTGATCCCGCTTTGCCACGGGATTCGCCTTGACAACGCTTCTGTTCGATGTGAGCTTGTTCCCGAAAGGTCGGCAATCAGGGTCGAATGCCGGGTCAGGGCCAGGGAGGTTACCGGTGTCGAAATGGAGGCATTAACCGGCGTTTCCGTCGCTGCGCTGACCGTATACGACATGTGCAAGGCCCTGGACAAGGGAATCGAGATCAGGGACATTCGCCTGCTTATGAAAAAAGGTGGAAAGAGCGGGGAGTACCGGGCTGGAGAAGGAGGAGAAAGATGAGAGTCATTCGCCTTGTCGATGGGTCGAACCTCTACAGCCTTCCCGTGTTTTACCTCCACTCCGGGAGTAAGGGTGAAATTATGGTGAATGGAAAACCGGCAGAAGTTTTTGCTTCGGGGCCAGGCAAAATCGAAACACTGAAGGACGGGCAATGGGAGATTGTCCTTTCCCTGGACTGCCCACTGGAAGAGGGTACTTTCATGGAGATTGGCACGGACGGGCCCGTCTTTTGCGTCGGCGAGCCCGCTGGAACCTCCTTCAGGCTGGAAACCGCCAGGGGCGGCTTTGTTTCCCTCTCCGAAAAGGCAACATTGCTGAGGCCCATGCGCGTAGGGGTCCTGACGGTTAGCGACAAGGGGAGTCGCGGAGAAAGGAAAGATACGGCTGGGCCTGCCCTTGCGGAATTGGTGGGCCCTCTTGGTGCTGTTGTTGCCAGGACGGCCATCGTGCCGGATGATCGCCTCTTGATTGCAGAAACTCTCCGGACATGGGCCGACCTGGAGGGGCTGCAGCTGGTCCTCGTAACCGGAGGTACCGGGCTTTCCAGCCGTGACGTGACCCCAGAAGCCTTGCAGGATGTGGCGGAGCGCATCGTTCCCGGATTGGGGGAGGCGATGCGGAGGAAAACCGAGCCTTTGCTGGATCGTTCGATCCTTAGCCGGAGCATTGCCGTCACGCGGGGGAAATGCCTCGTGATCGCTTTCCCGGGCAGTGAAAGGGGAGCCCGGCAGTGCTTTGAATCCGTCGCAGGAGTCCTACGCCATGCCGTTGAGATCCTGAACGGGTGGGAAGGGGAATGCGCTGCACACCAGAAGCACGGCCATTCCCACGGTTAGGGGGGCGAACATGCCAGAAACGGCCAATTCCGGCGTGGAAAAGATCGTCATCATCACGGGGATGTCCGGAGGAGGGAAATCAACCGCCCTTCACATCCTGGAGGACCAAGGTTTCTTTGCCATCGACAACATCCCCCCTTCGCTCTTGCCCCAGCTGGTCGAGGTCCTTGGCAGACACAGGGCAGCCGTTCTTCACGGCATCGTTGCCGTGGTCGACATCAGGGGCGACGATCTATTGAGAGACCTTGAGGCCGTCATGGAGAGCCTAAAACGCCGCCTTGGCAGCGTGGCCCTCCTATTCATGGATGCTTCCGATGCTGCCTTGATCAGACGCTTTGAAAGCACTCGCAGGCGACATCCGCTTGGCCCCGACCTTTCAACGCTGGAGGGTATCCAGAGAGAAAGGGAAAGCCTGGGGCCCCTTAAAGAAGCTGCCGATGTCGTGCTGGATACAACCGGGCTCAATCTTTCGGAATTGAGGGGCCGCGTTCTCGAGAGCCTGGGGACTCCTCCCGGACGACTGACGGTTTTCCTGACCTCCTTTGGATACAAGCACGGCATTCCACAAGACTGCGATTATCTCGTTGATGTCAGGTTCCTTTTGAACCCATACTATGAGTTGGGGTTAAGGGCCAAGAGTGGCCGGGATCCGGAAGTCGTCGATTTCATCCTTAAGGCTTTTCCTGCCGCGGAGGAATTTCTGAGGCGCCAAAAGGAACTTTTTGAGTTTATCATTCCTCTCTACGAGGGGACGGGAAAAACCCAGATCCACATCGCCATTGGTTGCACAGGAGGTAGGCACCGTTCCGTGGCCGTAGCGGAATGGCTTGCGGTCCGGCTTGGAGAAGCAGGCCATGCCTTTGTCGTAAGGCACCGAGATATCGACAAGGAACAGGTGTGGTAGCGATGGAATGGTTTGTTCCGTTCGGGATTGGGCTTCTGATCGGTGGAGCAACCGTGACGGTCTGGATGGAGCGTGTCGGGCGGAAACGGCGCGGCCTCAGGGAAATCATGTCGAGCGCCATAGGCTTTCGACTGGCTACTGGACCCCGTGTTGTTGCCCTGGGTGGAGGAACCGGCCTATCGACGCTTCTGAGGGGCCTGAAAGGCTACACGCGAAACATCACAGCGATCGTTACCGTCACCGACGAAGGCGGAAGTTCGGGGCGCCTCAGGACGGAATGGGGAGTCCTGCCTCCCGGCGACGTCCGCAACTGCATCATCGCCCTTGCCGAGAACGACAGTGCCCTGAACCGCATCCTGAACTTCCGCTTTGACAAGGGGGAACTTGCTGGACATTGTCTTGGGAACCTCGTGTTATTGGCCGTTACAGAACTCGCGGGAGATTTCCGTTTAGCCGTGGAGGAGATGAACAAGCTCCTTGCGATTCGGGGACGGGTCCTGCCGGTGACCACCGAGGCCGTGACGATTGCGGGTATCGATTCCAAGGGCAACCGGTACAGGGGTGAACTTGAGGTCGCCCTCCACGGGCGCGAACTGAAGGAAGTCCACCTGGAACCCCCGGATGCGAAACCTCTCAATGAAGTGGTGGAAGCCATCAGGGACGCAGAGGCGATTATCCTGGGCCCAGGCAGTCTTTTCACGAGCATCCTGCCGAATATCCTTGTTCCCGGGGTAGCCGAGGCGATTCGCCAGGCGGACGTTCCCAGGATTTATGTGGCAAACGTAATGACCCAACCCGGCGAAACAGACGGATTCACAGTTTATGACCATGTCCGGTGGATTAAGGATGTCCTTGGACAATATCCCGACATCGTCCTGGTCAACGAGACCGAAGTCCCGGGAGAAATCCTTGGGAGGTACCGGGAAACGGGTTCGGAGCCGGTCCTTATAAACGAGAGAGAAGAAGTCCGCCTGACCAGGGCCCGTGTCCAGGTCATACGGGGCGATTTCCTTGAAATCACACCGGGGGGACTCGTACGGCACCAAACGCAGCGGGTTTCCGAGGCGATTATGAAGGTTGCCCGCGAGACGAAAGAAATCAGCCGATGAGATCGATTCCCGAGGCGCTTTGGGACGAATGGCTAACCAGCTCCGTCACCAGTCCGGCGGATGCGGATTCTGAAGCCGCGGCCCTTCTCCTTTCAATGAAAGAGAGAACGGAGGGCAACGCTCAAGCTCTTTTCTCAAAGCGGTTTTTCGTCTTCAGGCGCCTGCATCGTCTATGGAACGAGGGAAACTGGCGGGAACTTGGAGACCTTGGCTCACTGCTGAGACTGCCCCCCGACCTCAAGGGGCATCCGGCTCTTTCCGTTTCGCCTGCGTTGATTGAAAGGGCTTTTCTCGTCAGCCGAGGGGTGCCCGAAAGGAACCCACAAGCCCGTTGGGCGTGGCTAAGGGGGATATGGGGAGTGCTTGGTTCCCTCTACCTTCCCCAGACCGGGTACTACCTTGTTATCCGCGTTGAGGAAAAAAAAGTCTTTCTCAGGGAGAAGGCCGTTTCCCTGTTGAAACAGGCGGGGGTTCGATTTGCAGAGAGACTCCGCTCTCCCCACGTGGATATCCTCATCAGGGACCAGGGCCAAATTGTCTCTTTTCTCACCGGTTTGAACCTTTTTCGGACCGGTCTCCTGCTAGAGGAGAAGTCCGTGATGCGGTCGATGAGGAACAGGGCAAACAAGCTCGTCAACTGCGACTCAGCAAACATTCGAAAGAGCCTGGATGCAGCGGAAAGGCAGATGGAACTGGCGGAACGAGTCGTTTTCACAGGCCTTTTGGACCGATTGCCGGTTCCGTTTAGGGAACTCGTGCAGATACGACTGGAAAACCCCAGCATCTCCCTTAGGGAGCTGGGGCAACTTCTTTCCAGACCGGTAACGAAAAGTACAGTAGAATATAGGTGGAGCCGTTTGGGGAGACTTGTGGAAAACGCCATGAAGGGGGATGGTTGTCATGTACCTTGGGAAAGTTGATGTCAACACATACGAGAAAGGGGTCGGGCGCGAATTTCTCGTCTCGAACGGCCGCGGAAGCTACGGCTTCTCGACGGTAGCCGGGGCGAATACGAGGAGGGAACATGGGCTTCTCGTTGTCCGGCCCCAGGATTGTGCTCAGCACCGAGTCCTTGTCAGCAAGCTGGAGGAAACCCTCTTCACCCGCGGCAAGAAGTACCAGATCTCAACGAACCGTTACAGGGACGTCATCTACCCCGATGGTTTCCGCTACATCCAGGAATTTCACTCCAACCCCCTGCCCAGCATCCTGTTTGTCCTGCACAGCCTGCTCATGAGAAAAACGGTGTTCATGCCCGAAGGGAAGGACGCCTGCATCGTCAAGTACGAACTCCTTGCCAGTCCCGAGAGGGTCCAGCTTGAAACGAGGCCCCTTTTTGCCCACCGTCTCTATACGGATGTGCGCTCCAAGGCGCCCGATGATGCTTTCAAGGCGGATTCTGCCCAGAACGGGATCCTGGTAAACGGGAGAGGGATGAGCAGTTTCCTGTCATTCCCCAAGGGGGAGTGGCACCCGAAAGCCCTTTGGCACGAGCATGTTCTTTATGAGAACGACGAGGTTACGGGTCAGTCCACGGAGGACCTTTGGTCGCCGGGCACCCTTTCGATGGAGCTGGAGGAAGGGGAAACCGCCTACGTGGTCCTTTCCACGGAACCTTTCCATCCTTCCGTTGAGCAGATCGAGGAATTTGAAAAGGCGGCGATTGCGAGCCAGCAGAGCCGTTTCGGCAAGATCGAGCCCGCAGGCCAATCATCGGCTGTCAGGGATTTGACTCGGACGGCCCTTCACCTGTTTGCCTCGGGGAACGACCGTGGATCCGTCCTTTTTTCCGGATATCCTTCTCTTTCGGAAAAGGCACGGGACACTTTTATCGCCCTACCGGGACTTACCCTTTCGATGGGGCGATACAGGGACGCCGCCGAGATCCTCGAGCGCTGGCTCAACATGGCCAAGCTCAACGATGCGGTTATGCCGAGCGAGATCGATCCCTCCACGGGACATGCGCTCCTGAAGGCTGCCGACGCAGGGCTATGGTTCCTCTATGCCCTCGACAAGCTGACTGAAAAGACCGGTTCCCTGGAATTCGCTGAAAATAACTGGGAAATCCTTGCGGAGTTGATTTCCCGTTATGAGTCGGGAATAAGAGTCCTTGACCTCCATTGTGAAGACGATCTGCTTGTCCTGGGGACGCCCGATCCAGAGCGCCACTGGATGGAAGGGACCGCAAACGGGGATCCCGTCGTGAGCCGGCAAGGGAAACTTGTTGAGTTCAATGCCCTCTGGTATAACGCATTGAGGGCCATGGAGCGATTCGCCGAGGGACTTGGTTTATCCAACGAATCGGAAAGCTACGCCAGGAAGGCGGATCGCGTGCGGGACGCCTTCGTCAAGACCTTCTGGAACGCCGAAGGGGGCTACCTCTACGACTCCGTGAACGGTGACAGGAAGGACAGCGTCATCCGCCCCAACCAGATACTTGCGGTTTCCCTGCCCAGTTCACCGCTTCCGCCGGAAATTGGACGATCGGTTGTTGAAATATGCTGGAACGAACTTGTGACGACCTATGGGTTGAGGACGCTGGACCCTCACCATGACAAGTACAAGGGCCGATTCGAGGGGCGCCAGGACCAGAAGGCGAAGGCCCGCTACAGGGGAATGGCCTGGCCTTGGCTTTTAGGGCAGTTCGTGACGGCCTACATGCGTTACAATCCCAAGCGTAGCGATATCGCCTGGTGCTTCATACGGCCTTTTACGGCCCACTTGAGGCAGGGTTGCCTGGGAGGGATCGCCGAAGTGTTCGACGGGAGTATGCCGTACCTTCCGCATGGGGATGTCCTGAGCGCTGCCAGCATGGGAGAAATCCTGCGCGTAATGGAAGAAGACCTCCTCCTGCAACAAAGGTAACGGTTTCCCCGGGAGCAGAGGGGTTCCTTGATTTGAAGGGAAGAGTGGATTAAAATTTGATAGAAGTCTTTAAGAGGGTATAGCTTAGGCTATACCCTCTTTCCAGTAAAACCATGTCCAATCCGCACAAACCGAAAGGGGAGGGAATCCACATGTCAAAAATCAAGCTGGGGATTAGCGGTTTTGGAAGGATCGGGCGCTTGACCCTGAGGTCCCTGTTCCAGCACGCGCATGCCGGACAGGTCGAAATTGTGGCCATCAACCACAAGCCTGTTCCGATAGAGGACTTGGCTTACCTGTTCAAGTACGACTCGGTCCACCGGGCTTTTCCCGGAAAAGTGGAAGTCTCGGGGGACACCTTCGTTATTGACGGAACGCCAGTGAAAGTCCTCGCACAGGCGGATCCCGAAAAGCTGGATTGGAAGTCCCTCGGGGTCGATATCGTCATCGAGGCGACGGGCAAATACCGGGATAAGGCAGGTGCCGGCCTTCACCTCAAGGCCGGGGCAAAGAAAGTCATCATCACTGCACCCGGAAAGGATGACGATTGCACGGTCGTTATGGGCGTAAACGAGGGTGATTACGATCCTGAAAATCATCATGTCCTGTCCTGCGCATCCTGCACGACAAACTGCCTGGCGCCCGTTGCAAAGGTTCTCCAGGAAGAGTTCGGCATCGAGAGAGGGCTCATGACGACAGCACATGCCTACACCAGCGACCAGAGCATCCTCGACCATACCCACAAGGATCGTCGCCGCGGCCGCTCTGCAGCCTTGTCGATCGTTCCGACGACAACCGGGGCGGCAAAAGCGATCGGGAGGGTCATCCCGGAACTGAAAGGGAAACTGAACGGGATTGCACTTCGAGTTCCGACCCCGGATGTCTCGATTGTCGACCTGACAGCTGTCCTGGGCCGGGACACCACCCCCGAAGCCATCAACGAAGCCATGACACGGTGGGCCGAAGGGCCCATGAAAGGGATCCTCTCAATCGTCACGGAGGAACTTGTATCGGCCGATTTCACGGGGAACAGCGCATCATCCCTCTTCGATCCGTCCCAGACCATGGTTGTCGGAAACCTGGCGAAAGTCCTCTCCTGGTATGACAACGAGTGGGGGTACAGTTGCCGGGTTATCGACCTCGCCAATTTCGTAGCTTTAAAGGGGTTGTAGGGATGGAACTGAAAGGCTTGCCCGAAAAGGGCCTAGAGGGCAAACGGGTCCTTGTGCGAGTTGATTTCAACGTCCCCCTGAGAGATGGTGCCGTCGCTGATGACACGAGAATCTTCGCACATTTAGACACGATAAAATGCCTTCGTGAAACCGGAGCCCGGATAACCCTGGTTTCCCACCTTGGGCGACCCAAGGGGAAGGTTTCTCCCGAGTTCTCCCTTAGGCCTGTGGCCTATCGCCTGGCTGAACTGACAGGTTGGGATGTGGGTTTTGTTGAAGAGTGCGCAGGACCTTCCGTTGCCGAGGCCGTGTCAACCGCAAGGCCGGGCTTGATCATGGTCCTGGAGAATATACGGTTTCACGCAGAGGAAGAAAAAAACGATCCGGTTTTTGCGCAGTTGCTTGCAGAACCCTTCGAAGTGTTCGTCATGGATGCTTTCAGCGCAGCCCACCGTGCCCATGCCTCCACACAAGCGATAACTGCCTTCCTGCCGTCTTATGCGGGGAACTTGCTTCGTCGCGAGGTCGAAACCCTCGGACGAGTCAGGGACCATCCCGATCGGCCTTTCACCCTGATACTTGGCGGCGCAAAAGTTTCGGACAAGATTGGCGTGCTTGACAACCTCCTTGACCGGGTTGACTCCATCCTGATCGGAGGGGGAATGGCCTTCACCTTCCTGAAAGCCCAGGGCCTAAGCGTCGGGCGTTCACTTGTCGAGCAGGAGCGCATCGATTTTGCCGGGGAACTTCTTGCCAAGGCCTCCTCGAGAAATCTTGAGATCCTGTTGCCTTCAGACTTTGTCGTGGCGGATTCCCCTGAAGCGCTCGGACCGGTGGGAATCGTTGCAGCGGATGCCTTACCCGATCACTTGATGGGACTCGACATTGGTCCCAGGTCAACGGATGCTTTTTCACGCGTGATCGAAAAATCCGCAACGGTCCTCTGGAATGGACCGATGGGAGTATTCGAGAAGCCGCTTTTTGCCGAAGGAACCCGCGCTATAGCCCATTGCCTGGCGGAGGTTACAAAATCCGGCTGCCTGACCGTTGTTGGAGGTGGAGACACCGCTGCAGCAGTGAACGCGATGGGCTTTGGAAAAGAGGTTTCGCATGTTTCAACGGGAGGAGGGGCGAGCCTCGAATTTTTCGAAGGTCTTCCCCTTCCGGGAATCCAGCCGTTCATCCTGGAATAGCGGGGGCCATCGGAAGATCATGGGAAAAGCGATTCTAATCGCGGGAAACTGGAAAATGTACCACGGGGTCTCTGCTACGGGAAAATTCCTTGCGGAGCTTGAAGGCGGCGTCTCGAGGAACCCTGCGTTGAAATGTGCCCTGGGGGAGGGGAGTGTCGAGCTTGCCCTTTTCCCCCCCTTTACGAGCCTCTGGAGGGCCTTGGAGGGCAAGTCATTCCTGCCATGGCTCAAAGTTGGAGCCCAGAACGCCCATTGGGCTTCGGAAGGGGCGTTCACAGGCGAGGTGTCGCCGATGATGCTCAGGGAGTCCGGCTGCGATTATGTCATTATAGGACACAGCGAGCGGAGGCAGTTCTTTGGTGAATCCGATGAACAGGTCCATCAGAAGACCTTCTCGGCTGTTTCCTGCGGGCTGAGAGTCATCCTCTGCGTCGGTGAAACCCTCGAGGAGCGCGAGTCGGGAGAAACGTTTGCCGTCATCGAACGGCAACTCACGAAAGCGCTTGCCGGACTTTCCCCCGATGAAGTTGGAGCTGCGGTTTCAGTCGCGTATGAGCCTGTCTGGGCGATTGGTACGGGAAAAACTGCCCAGAACCGTGAAGCCCAGGAGGTTTGCCAATCAATCAGGCGCCTCGTAAAGGGAAGCTTCTATGAAGACGCGTCCGCGTCCCTGAGGGTCCTTTACGGAGGCAGTGTCAAGCCCGAGAACGCCCCGGGTTTATTGAGCGAACCAGACATTGACGGTGCCCTGGTGGGCGGAGCTTCCCTGAAGGTGGAGTCTTTCCTGCAAATTCTCTCAGCCGCGGTCTAGCCGAACGGAAAAGAATAAGACGGGATTGTTAATGGAAGGGATCCCCGCCAATGGCGGGGATCCCTTCTTTGTAGCTTGATTCACGAGAATAACGCAACATAAGATACATTATAGGACATTGATAAGCACCCAAAAAAGGGGAAAAACCTTCCGGCTTTTCCCCCTGTGTTGTCATTATTTATTTTTCCGGCCGGTGGAGCTACAGGACGGTGTCCTCTTCTAAGACGAAAGTTTCGGCGTCTCCCCAGATCCGTTCGATGCCGTAATAATCGCGTCCCTGGCGGCTGAAGATATGGACCACGAGGTTACCTGCATCGATCAGCCTCCAACGGGCACTATTGGGTCCTTCGACCCGGACTGTCAGGTTGAGCCCTTCGAGGGTTTCCTTTGCAGTTTCCATGAGTGTATTCATGTGGACGTCAGAGTTGGCAGTGGCTAAAACGAATGTATCTGCAAGCGTGGAAGATTCTCCCAAATTCAACGCCACGATTTTCTCTGCATGCTTGTCAGAAAGGGACTTTAGGACTTCCCGGGTTTCTGTGCTTAAAATAAACTTCAAAAATGCCTCACCTCCTAATAAAATAATGTCTAAAGATCTCTCTTGTATTTCTTTAACCTATTCAGGATTATATCATAATCTTTGCCCACGATTATGGTGGCGTGGGTCGCCCCGCGGTTGACCCGTACAAGGTTCCCGGGGATCCCGCAAAGTTCTCCGAGGGCCTTGGCATTTGAGAGGGACTGGGTATCGGGGTTTTCAGGGTAGCCGATATTCGTATAGCGGTAATCGAAATGCTTGGCGTTCCCCACAAAGGCGACATCAATCCCTAGACGCTGCAGGTGCTCGGAAAATGCCTGGCTGATACCCTTAACCCCGCATCCGTTTAGGATTGCGATCTGTCCCTTGATCCCGGCAAGCATGGAATCCGCGGTTACGAGGGGCTCCTTTGGGCTTTCTGCCTTGTCCCCGCTAACGGGTTCCGGAGGTGTCGTGAGGAATTGGGAAGCGAGTGCGGTATCCCCGAGCCAGTAGCTGATGCCGTCGATCATGGCAGCCTTTCCGGGCATCGTTTCAAAGGAGAAGCGGCTGCCTTCGAGGTCCTTGAGGTAATTGACGAGCTGGATGGCTTGGGTTGCCTGTATCTCGGTCTGGAAAAAGCGGGTCGCCTGCTCCACTATTTCGGGCAGGGTTGAGATGGTTTCAGGTTGCCGGATCTTGTTAAGGATTTCACGGAGGAAAAGTTGCTGTCTTTGAATACGGCCGATATCACCAAGTGCATCGTGACGAAAACGGACGAACTCGAGTGCAGTTTTCCCGTCTAGAAGCTGACGACCGGCAGGGATGTCTATGTGAAGGCCTCCCGCACGATCTGTATAGCGCAGGCGCTTGGGGACATCTATCGTGACACCGCCCAAAAGATCAACAAGCTTCGGGAAGCTCTGGTAATTGACGATCACATGGTAATGAAGAGGGATCCCGAGAAAATTGTTGATGGTCGAACCCAGGAGATCGATTCCGCCGTACGCATAGGCATGATTCAGTTTCTGCCAGCCGTGTCCTTCGATTTGGACCCGGAGGTCACGCGGCAGGGAAAGGACCTTTACGAACCGGTCTTCGATGTTGATGGCGACGACTGCAATGGTGTCGGAACGATGGGAACCCTGGACGTCGTCGATTCCAACGGCAAGGATGTTGATGTTGCCCGTCAGTTTGTCATGCTCGAAACTCTTTTCTATCTGCCTGGATCCAGGTGCGACGATGTTCTGCATGCGAAAGGCTACTCCCAGGCCGGCGGAAATGATGCAAAGCGTGATAAAAATCAACAGGCGGCCCCTTTTCAACGGGTTTTCACCTTCCGTTCCGGATGTATAGGTTTTTCTTGAAGATATAGTGTTCTACTGTCCAGGGAAGCAGGTACCGAGTGCTTTTTCCGTCAAGGACACGTTCCCTTATCTCGGTGCTGGAGATGGCCAGGAGCGGTATTTCGAGCGGGATGATCGACTTCTGTATCGGTTCGGGCAAGTCCCGTATACGGGAGGAATTGAAGCCGGGCCTGCTCGCGGCCACGATCTGGCATAGCTCAACGATCTCGTACGGTTCTTTCCATGAGAGGATGTCCAGAACACCATCCAGCCCCGTTATGAAGTATAGTTCGGTGCTTCCCGGGGCGTACCAGTGGCGCATCTCCCGTAGTGTATCCACCGTGTGGCTGTCTCCTCCCCTGTCGATTTCAAGGCGGGAAACCTTGAAGTGGGGATTGTCCAGGGTAGCTAGAAGCGTCATCGTATAGCGATCTTCTGCCGAGGAAACGAGTTTTGCCCGCTTATGAGGCGGGTTGCCCGTGGGAACGAAAATCACTTCCGAAAGGCCGAGTGCGAAATAAGCTTCCTCTGCCGAGACGAGGTGCCCGAAGTGGATCGGGTCGAATGTTCCCCCCATGATGCCGACTCGATTGCGCCCGAGAAATGTCTGGCTCAGATGTCCTCTCCCCTTTCGGGATCAGGCTTCTCCGTTTTCCTTGGAGGGTTGCTCTATGGCCTTTTCGGGTTTGAAAGTAAATTCCACTTCTCCGACGAAGACCAGGTCCCCTTCCTGTGCCCCCGCTTCTTCGAGGAGGTCCTCCACCCGGTAGCGGGCTAGGAGGATCGAAAACCTGTGGATCGCTTCGTCCTGCTCAAAATTGTACCTTAGGACAGCCTCTTCCAATCGGGGATGTATCACCCGGTAGCCGCCTTTAGCCCGGAGGCGGATAATCTGGACGATATCCCGCCTTCGGAACTGGCGTCCGGCCGGGCGGTCCTCCTCTTCCTGAAGGGCGATGAGTCGAGTTTCCCCTGAGGGGCGCGGGAAGGATCGCGACCAGTCGACGATCGCTTCTGCAAGGCTGTCGATCCCTTCCCCGGTCAACGCGCTAATTGGAAAGAAACGGAAACCATTTTTTTCAAAGTAAATACTGGCTTCCTCAACGAGATTCTTGCCGTTCAGCAGGTCGATCTTGTTGCCTGCAACCAAGGTCGGGGTTTCAAGAAGGGTTTCGTTGTATTGCCGGAACTCTTCCCGGACGGTTTCCCACTGGCCTATAAGCGAGGCTAGGTCTGCTCCCTCGGAAAAGTCGAGGACGTGGACCAGGAAGCGCGTCCGTTCGATGTGGCGCAGGAAAGCAAGCCCGAGCCCCAGGTTGAGGTGGGAGCCTTCGATAAGGCCCGGTACATCCGCAAGAACAACCCTTTCGTCATCGACTGCAAGAACGCCTAGATTTGGGGATAGTGTCGTGAAGGGGTAAGCGGCAATCTTTGGCTGGGCCTTGGAAAGGGCGGCGAGAAGGCTCGATTTCCCTGCGTTGGGCAAGCCTACGAGCCCCACGTCGGCGATCAGTTTGAGTTCCAGTCGCAGCATCCGCTCTTCGCCCGGCATGCCATTTTCGCAAAAACGGGGAGCTCTTCGAGAAGAACTGGCAAAAACAGTGTTCCCGCGGCCGCCTCTCCCCCCCCTGGCAGCAAGAAAGCGGTCTCCCGGTTCGACAAGGTCCGCTAGGGGCTCAGAGGAAGAGGCATCAAAAACCAGCGTTCCGCATGGAACGGGGATGACAATATCTTCCCCCATCCGCCCGTTTTTCCGGGCACCTTGCCCTGGGCGGCCGGATTCTGCGGCGAAACGTCTTTCGAATTCAAAATCAGCGAGGGTTTGAAGGGACGTCGTGGCTTCGAGATAGACGTTACCTCCCCGGCCGCCGTTTCCACCGTCCGGTCCTCCTTTGGGAATATATTTCTCTCTGCGAAAACTCATGCAGCCGTCTCCGCCATGTCCCGATCGAATCGAGATGTTAGCAATGTCAAGAAATTTCAACCGTCACACCTCACAAGTGCCACAGGAACCGACCTGAAAGAGAAAGGGGCCCCAGGAGGCCCCTTTCCCGATTCTGCCGAAGCTTAAAGGGTGGCTCAATTCAGACCGTAACCGTTTCGATACGGGCTTCCTTGCGGCCGCATCGCATCAGGAAACGAACGGTTCCTGTCTTCAAGGCAAAAAGAGTGTCGTCGCGGCCTCGTCCTACATTCTCACCGGGGTGGATTTTCGTTCCCCTCTGGCGGACAAGAATCGTTCCCGCATTGACAACCTGGCCGTCATGGCGTTTAAGTCCAAGCCGCTTCCCGATAGTATCTCGACCGTTTGTGCTGCTGCTTTGTCCTTTTTTGTGTGCCATTGTTTTCCTCCTGTGTCCGCGCCCGGATTAACCGCGAACGGCGTCGATACGGACGTCCGTAAAATCCTGGCGGTGGCCGCGAAGCCTGCGATAGTTCTTCTTCCTCTTGTAATGGAAGATCCACACTTTCGGCTCCTTGCCATGCCCTAGAATCGTCCCCTCGACGCTCGCCGATTCCAGGACGGGGTTCCCAACCTTGACGTCGTTCTCATCCGCGAAGAGAAGGACTTTTCCGAGATTGACCGAGGTCCCCGGTTCTACGTCCATTTTCTCCACACGGATCACTTCGCCTGGTGCCACACGATACTGCTTGCCACCTGTTTCGATCACTGCATACATTTAAGCGTGTTCCTCCTCCCGCTGGGAATGAGGGCGGCCAAAGGCACTTAAGGCCCTCCCCAAGCGATACATTGACAGCTTTTGAATTTTAAAGGCGTTCGAGGAGTACGTCAAGCGATTAGGCCTGATTTTTAAGGAGAACAGCCGCATGTTCCAGGGCTTCGGGTGAATCGGGGCTCCCTGAAAGCATCCTCGCGATTTCAATGGACCTCTCGACACCGGTGACCTCAAGGACAGTAGTCAGGGCGCCTGAACGGCGGACGACGAAATGCTGGTCAGCTTGAGCGGCGATGACCGCCTCGTGAGTGACGAGAATGACCTGGCATCGGTTGGAAAGTTCCTTGAGCTTGAAACCCGCAAGAAGTGCAGAACGACCTCCGAGCCCGGCTTCAACCTCGTCGAAGACCAATGTTTCTGGTAGCTGGCCATCTGGAAGTGACATTTGCAGGGCCAGGAGCATCCGGCTAAGTTCTCCCCCGGAGGCAACCCGGATGATAGGACCGCTCAGGCTACCGCTTGAGAGGGTGAACTCGATCTCATCCGCCCCACTGGGACGGATTTTGCCCATGTTTTTCAATGTAATCCCAAACCGGAAGGATTCCATGGCTAGGTCGCCCAGGTGGGCTGTGACAACCTCTTCCAGTTGAATTGCCCCCCGCGTGCGCTGTTCGCGCAGGGCCAGGGCTGCTTCCGAAACGTTCTTCCTTGTTTCTCGGCAAAGATTCAACAATGACTCGACCTCAGTTGCGCTAGTGCGCATCCAGAGCAGGTTTCCCTCGACCTTACCGCAGAAGTCCAGCAACTCCTCCAGGGATTCCACTCGAGCCATGCGTTTGAGCTTCCTGAGGGTTCCCAGCCGGTGTTCCAGTAGATCGCGCCGCTCCTCCGCCTCGGCCGTAACGGTGTCCGAGAGTGCAAGGCGCGACAGGCTTTCCATTTCCTGCAATCCCCTCAGGATATTTTCTGAACAGGAGCCAAAACGCTCTTGCTGGGACGGAGGAACGAGCTCGGCCATTTCATGGATCCATTGCTGAATCTCGTCGCCGATTCCCCCTCCGGAAGCGCAACCGAGGAAACGGCTTGCCGTTTCCCGAAGTTTTCTCTGGAGTGAAAGGAAATGCTCGATCGAGGAAAGCTCGGCTTTCCATTGCTCCTCGTTGCCGTCCTCGAGGCGAAGCCTGCGGGTTGTTTCCAACACGGTTTCGGCGTCCTGGAAGGTCCTATCGATCTCCTTACGCTTTTCCTGCAAGGCGGCAAGCTCCTTTTCAAGGCTAATCGCCTTTTCAAAGTGGCTGGCCAGCCGCCTCCGGAGAAGAATCGACTTCTCTCCCCCACAACTATCCAGAAGATCCCTCTGTCGCTTCGTTTCCAGGAGGTCAAGCTGGGAGAACTGGCTCTGGATCCCGATGCGGCTTTGGGAAAAATCACGCAGGCGCGCGAAGGGGACCAGCTGTTCCCCGAGATAGTTCCGGTTTTTTCCGTTGCGAGAGAGGATCCTTCCTACAAGATCTTCCTCTTTATCCGGCCCGCCGCGAAAAAGACCCCAGACCTCTCCTTCCTCGAAACCGTGACGGATCGAGGAAGTTTGAGCTCTTTTTCCCGCCAGGTACTCCAGGGCGCGAACCAGACTGCTCTTGCCTGCCCCACTTTCACCGGTCACGGCGATAAAGCGGCCATGAAGTAAAAGCCGGGCTTTTTGGATCCCACCAATATTCTGGACGGAAAACTCGGAAAGGCCGCCTTGGGGGGTCATTATTCGATGACGTTTTGCCCCCACTGGAATTTTTCCAGCAGGAGGTCGTAATAATCCCTGTCGGGGAGAAGGATGATATTGACGGATTTTTCCTTTGAAAGGGAAACATCGATGCGATCGCCGGGAAGGAGTTCGTAACCCAGCTGTCCGTCCTGGGTCAGCATCATATCCCGATGGTCTCCCCTCGGGATGATCTGGATTGTGTCCCCGTCACCGAAAACCATTGCTCGGGCGTAAAGGGTGTGGGCGCAGATCGGGACAAGCAGCATGCAAGGGACATGGGGAGGCACGATCGGGCCCCCGGCCGAAAGAGCGTAACCTGTCGAGCCGGTCGGTGTTGAGAGGATCAGCCCGTCCCCCGTCATGATGCTAAGGGGCCTGTTCCCGACAAAGATCTGGAGGGTGATCACCCTTGCAAAGGCGCCCTTTGTCACGACGAGGTCGTTGAGGGCGTAAACCTCGTGAACAAGCGATCCTCCCCTGGTAACGGTTCCCTTGAGTAGCTGTCTATTCTGTGTGGTGAACCGTCCTTCCAGGATCGTCTCGATGTCGTTCTCGGCCTGGTTGGGATTTCCAGAAGCCAGGAAACCCAGACGCCCGACATTGATGCCGTAGAGGGGAATGTCCCTCCCGAGCACATACCGCGCGGCCCTGAGGAATGTCCCATCTCCTCCGAGGACGATGGCAAACTCGACCTGGGCTTTCCAGTCTTCGTCCGAGATTCCCGGGATACCGAGGACTGCCGCTTCGTGGGGAGGAGCAAGAAAGGAGATCCCCTTTTCACTTCCCCAGAGCAGGAGCCGTTTGCCCATTTCAAGGGCCTTGGGTTTTTGGGGGTTGATTAGAAGCCCGATCTTTCCTTTCATGGCTCATTCTCCCTTTCTCTCTCGCTTTCGTTATTTTCCCTTGCGAGTGCCAGGGTTGCTTCAGATACGACCTTCGCCACGAGTGCTCCCAGGTCGACAGCGGGTCTCTCGCTTCCCTTCCGGTGGACCAGGTGGGCAAGAAACTCGATGTTCCCGCTTGGACCCTTGATCGGGGACCATGTCAGGCCAGACAGGGCAATTTCCTCCAATGATCCTGCAAAAGTGCAGAATTCCTCGAGGACCTGTAAATGAACTTCAGATGAACGAATCACTCCGCCCTTGCCAACCCTTGCCCTGCCCGCTTCAAATTGAGGCTTGATCAAAAGCACCATTTCGCCTTCTGGCGCCAGAAGTTCTATCAGGGGTGGCAAAAGAAGGCGGAGCGAGATGAACGAGGCGTCGACGACGATCAAATCCATGGGCCCGGAGAACTGTTCCGGACGGAGAAGACGGGCATTCGTGCGCTCCATGACGACGACTCGCGGGTCGTTACGAAGTTTCCAGGCCAATTGTCCGTATCCTACATCGACCGCGTAGACACTGGAAGCATTTCGGGACAAGAGAACCTCCGTGAACCCCCCCGTCGATGCTCCCACATCCAAGCAAACGAGCCCCGCGGGATTGATACCGAACAGGTCGAGCCCTCTTATCAGCTTGTGGGCACCGCGGCTAACCCATTCGGTCTCGTTTCCCGAGATTTCCAGGTCAGCGTCGACGCCGACCGCTTGGCCTGCCTTTTCCGCCCGGTTTCCGTCAACTTGAACCCTACCCGCCATGATCAAAGACTGCGCCCTTGCCCGAGTCGAGGCGAGTCCTCTTTCGACAAGGATTTTATCGAGCCGGTATTTCGAGCGATGCAAGACAATCCTCCAGGATTTTGTCAGCCGTAAGGCCGCAGGTTTCCCATTGCTCCTCCACCGTGGCCTGGAAAACGTAGCAGTCGGGAACACCATAGCGAAGGACCTTCGAAGGGGCGCCAATCAGGTTCGCCTTTGCTGCGACAGCCTCGCCAAAGCCTCCTTTTCGGTAACCGTCCTCAAGGATGCAGGTGACGTCCATTTTTTCCAGATTTGCCTCAATCAAGTCCCAGTCGGCGGGCTCCACGAATCGCAGGTCCACCACGGAAGGTCTTGCCAACCTCATGGATGCAGCCAGGTCGTGTATTTCAAGCGCAAGCGGAACGGTTTTCCCGTAAGCCATGACCGTCCAGGTTCCGTCTCCTTCGATCATCGTCTCCGCTTTTCCCCAACCGGTGCTAGTTGAAGGGCTCCCTTTCCTGCGGAGAGATAAGGGGGATGTCCCGCGCGGGAAGCGGATCATCGCGGGTTTGCCTCGCAGATGCGATTCTGAAAGCATGGAACGGGCTTCCTCGGCGTCTCTTGGGGCCATGAGGGCCAAGCCGGGTATCACTCTCCCCCAGCAGACGTCCAGCAAGCCATGATGCGTTTCTCCGTCCTCGCCTACCAGGCCGGCCCGGTCCACAAGGATGACAACGGGCAACTCCTGCATGGCAATATCGTTGACAAGCTGGTCCATAGCTCTTTGCAGGAAGGTCGAATAGATGAAAACAAAAGGCCTCAGGCCGCCCGCGGCCAAGCCGGCCGCGTAGGTCAAAAGATGTTCTTCAGCGATTCCGACGTCAAAGCATCGGTGGGGCCAACGCTTCGCAAACCCGTTAAGCCGTGTTCCGTCTTTCATGGCCGCTGTCAGGCAAACAATTCGGTCGTCATTTTCCGCGAGGCTAAGAACCGTTCCGGAAACCAGGTCACTCCAGCTGGAACCGGGAGAGGCCAGGATCAACTCGGAGGAGGCCATTCCGGAAACCCCGTGATAGCGGGTTGGTTCTGCTTCCGCCGGCGCGTATCCCTTGCCTTTCAAAGTGCGAAGATGAACCAGCAGGGGCTGGCCGTAAAACCGGGATAGCCCCAGGATTTCCCCCAGTTCATCCAGGTTGTGTCCGTCGAAGGGGCCCCAATAACTGATTCCAAGTCCCTCGAAGATATTGTTTGGCTGCAGGAGGCTCTTCATGCGGGTCTTGGAACGCGAGAGGAGATCCTCAATGGATTCCCCTCTTTGCCGTTTCCGGCACTGTTCTTTCACATACTCCTTGAATCGCTTGTAGTAAGGGTTAACGCCCAAACGGGCCAGATAGTCGGCAAGTCCTCCGACAGGTCGGCTGATGGACATCGAGTTGTCGTTGAAAAGCACGGTCAGGCGGGTATTGGCCTCCTTCACGTTGTTCAAGGCTTCCATGGCAAGACCGTTGTAAAGCGCCCCGTCGCCGATCACGGCAACAACCTCGTGATCCTGTCCCAGAAGATCCCTAGCCTTTGCATAGCCAAGCGCAGCCGAGATGGAGGTGCTGCTGTGCCCAACGTCATAGTGATCATAAGGGCTTTCTCGCCTTTTCGGGAACCCGGACAATCCGCCGGCCTGGCGCAGCGTGGGAAAACGGTCCAGCCGGTCAGTGAGGATCTTGTAGGCATAGGCTTGGTGCCCGACATCGAAGACAATACGGTCCTTCCTCGGATCAAAAACACGAAGGATGGAAACAATCAGCTCGACAGCCCCCAGTGAAGAGGCCAGGTGTCCTCCGTTTTTCATCACGACGTCGACCATCAGATCCCGGACTTCTTGGCAGAGCCGGGGAAGGGCCTCTTTTGGAAGGGCCTTCAGCCCTTCGTAGCCGTTCAGGTTATCGAGGATTCTCATGGGTGCCTTGTATTCCTCCATTTTCAACTTGATCGCTCCGAGAGGACTGTTGCGAGCGAACGCAGATTATCTGCCTCCGTTCCGAAACAGGAAAGAGCCCGGACGGCCGCAAGGCTTTCCGAAAGGGCGATTGTTTTCGCTGTCTCCAGCCCGTAAGCCGAAACGAAGGTCAGTTTATTCTGCGCAGTGTCTTTGCCCGGGGTTTTTCCCAGTTTCTCGGTCGTTCCTGTCCTGTCCAGCAGGTCGTCCACAACTTGGAAGGCTGTCCCCAGATGTGTCCCATAATTATATAACGCCGCTTCCCTATCCTCGGCCAAGCCGCCCAGTATACCCCCTGTCAGGACGGATGCCCGGATGAGGGTCCCCGTTTTCAGTAAGGCGATTTCCCTTACAAAATCGGGTTCGGGCTTTCTGCTCGACGGGTCGGTGTCAAGCACCTGTCCGGCGCAGACTCCCGATGGGCCGATTGCCTGGGCAAACACCTTCAGGGCCTTGAAAACCCGTCCCGGTGGGAAATGGGGGAAAAGCCCCTGAATGGCGGTTTCGAAAGCCCAGAGCAAAAGAGAATCTCCTGCGAGTGTAGCCAGGCATTCACCGAAAACGATGTGATTCGATGGTTTTCCTCTCCTTAAAGGATCATCATCCATGCAGGGAAGGTCGTCGTGGATAAGCGAAGCGGTATGGAACATCTCCAGGGCCATGGCCATAGGCATGACTTCCGTCGCCGGACAACCGGCCAGTTCAGCTCCGGCCATGCAAAGGAAAGGGCGCAACCTTTTCCCACCGGCTTCCAGTGAATAACCCATCGCTTCCTTCAGGCGTGAGGGGATGGTTTTGTCTTCCTTGAACAACCGGGAGATCTCGAGGTTAAACGCATCCTTGCACTGGTACATCCTTAACTCAAGCGAGGATCCATTTTCAGACATGCTCAGGGTTCCCCTCCCTCTAACGGGTTCCATACCTTTCCTTCGACATCTCCCTCTTCCTCGGAAAGCAGGATAATCTTTTGGCGTGCCTGTTCGAGAAAGGTCCTGCATTCGGAGGCTTTTTTCATGCCCTCTTCAAAAAGGGACAGCGCTTCCTCAAGCGGCATTGGTTCGCTTTCAAGACGTTTCACAATCGATTGCAGGGCTTCTATCTGGCTCGAAAAAGTCATTTGGTGGACCTCCTTTCCTGGAGAGTGGACAGGCGGAATTGCCAATCGTCCTGCCGTGTGATACAATGCCCCTCGCTGCATGGTTTCCAATCTGGGAGGGATCGTCGATGTCCAAGGTCTGCCAGTGCTGTGGCCGTGGGCCCGTTACCGGCAATAACGTCAGCCATTCCAACCGCCACACGCGCCGTCGTTGGCAACTGAACCTGCAAACGGTTCGGGTTGATTTCGGTGACGGGGGACGCACCAAGCTCAAGGTTTGCGCGAGCTGCCTTCGCTCCGGTCAGGTTAAGCGGGCTGTCTAGAGGCAGCCCGCCTTTCTTTTCCCCTTTTCCTGTTTTTTCCTTTCCTATCGTTCCCACCAGCTGACATAGACGCCCATTTCCCCATCATCAAGTGCGACCCGGGTTGGTTTCCCTTCTTCGGGTCGATTGCTGATCGCGTAAGGGGAGTCCTTTTCCAGTACTGTTTCTTTGAGGGGCCAGTGGACACCGCTGATTGAGACCCCTCTGCAGCGTTCGGACAGCGCTATTAAGGAAACTGCTGCTGGTTCTTTCTCGTGACGCAGGGTCAGGCTTTGACCGTTATTGATGAAAGCCAAGAGTTCCCGGTGATCCACGAGCACCGCACAGTTCAATTCCCTCCTGACCGCCCCAAGGACAGAAAAGACATTGCTCCAGGTATGATCAAACCGGCCTCCCCAGCAGCCGGTTACCAGCGTTGTGGCTTGGCCGAAGCGTTCGGACACGGTTCGCAATGCCATCTGAAGATCGGTTTCGTCTTTTTCGCGAGGTAACAGAAGTGTCTCTGAACCCCTTGTCCTTGCTGCTTTCCAGAGCTTTGGCGAGGCGCTGTCGGCATCTCCCAGGATAAGGGCGGGCAGGAGTCCTGCTTCCATACAGACGTTGACTCCCCTGTCGATAGCCCAAACAATCCTGTTTTCCGCAGCGTCAAGGAGCCATGAAATTTGGGGCTTACGGCCCCCTGCCACAAGGAGGATTTCCCTCCCGGCAGGGACGCCGTCTATCGAAAGTGTCACCTGGGGTAACCGGATCCCTTCGAGCATCGGGGGATCAGGCCCCCCCGTTGAAGGCCTGGCGCAAAATCTCCTCGGCCCTGTCGTCGTCCACGAGGATCTCTCTTGGGCGAGATGCTTCCTGGGGACCTACCATGCCCAACTGCTCCATCGTGTCGACCAGTCGGGCTGCGCGCGTGAAGCCGATCTTCAGCTGTCTCTGGAGACGACTGGCCGAGGCGATGCCCGTTTGGAGAATGATGGACACGGCTTCTTCGAGAAGGGGATCCTCCAGGTTCGCGGCGATTTCACCCCAGGACCCGGTGTCTTCGCTGTCAATGTCAATGTGTTGCGGTTCCCCGAAAACTCGGACCACGTGCTGGATGAAAGCAACGATCCTGCTTTCGTCGATCCAGGGTCCCTGGAGCCGTATGGGTTTCGGGTAACGGGAGGTCAGGAGGAGCATGTCTCCTTTTCCAAGGAGCTTTTCTGCTCCGGAAAGGTCGATGATTGTCCGCGAATCTGCCTGGGATGGCAGGGTGAAGGCCACCCGGGCCGGAATGTTGGCCTTGATCAGACCCGTGACAACGTTTACTGAAGGTCTCTGGGTCGCAAGGATAAGGTGAATGCCCGTTGCCCGGGCCATCTGCGCAAGTCTGCAGATGTAATCTTCTGCTTCCTTCGGGGAGGTCATCATCAGGTCCGCCAACTCGTCTACGACAATGACGATATGGGGTAGACGGTCTTTTGGGATGACTTTCTTGTTGTAGGCCTTCAAGTGCCGCACCCTTGCCCCTGCGAAAAGCTCGTAACGGCGCTCCATCTCACGGATGGCCCAACCCAGGGCGTGAACAGCCTTCTTCGAGTCGACCACCGGAGGCGTGAGCGTATGTGGCAGCCGTTCGTAAAGGGTCATTTCCACTCGTTTCGGGTCGATGAGCAGCAGCCGAAGTTCATCCGGTCTTCTGGCGCAACAGAGTCCGATGATGCAGCTTGATACCAGGACGCTTTTTCCCGAGCCAGTCGTCCCCGCTACGAGAAGGTGCGGAAGGTCTTCCAGCCCCATCACCAGAGGAACACCGTCGACGGTTAGGCCAAAGGGGAGGGGAAGGTCGAAATCTCCCCGCTGGAAAGGGGTGGATTCGAGCAGGGAGCGCAAGGGGACGATCCACCGACGCGGGTTGGGGGTCTCGATCCCCACGAAGGTCGTCCCGGGGATGGGGGCTTCCACGCGCAGGGCTGGAACAGCCAGGGCGACCGCGAGGTCATTGCTCAGGCCCGCCACCTTGCTGACCTTGATGCCTGGGGCCAGCTGGAGTCGGAACTGGATCACGGTCGGGCCTGTGATCGTTTCGGCCAGTTCTGCCTCTACGCCGAATTCCTCAAGCGTGGAAATGATCCTTTCCCCCTGGTTGCGGATCATTTCGTCGGAAACCGGGTTGGCCGTGATTCCCTCCGTGCCGAACAGTTCCAGGGGCGGCGGGAATGCGGAAGGGTCCACACCGGGGGGAACGGGAAGTTCTTCAGGGTTTTCAACCGCTTCCACAGCTTCTTCCATGGGAACCGGAAGAAAGTCGTCAATGCCCCGCTCCTCGAGCGAAGGTCCAGAAGAAAGGAGTTCCGTACATTCAGGTATACCCTCCCCTTCCAGGACAAAGGGGTCATTTCCCTCGGGGTTTGCCGTATCGACCTCGGGGCAAGTCATGTTCGAGGGCATAAGGCCGGAGAAAACCTCTTTTGCCCGGGTCAGTCCGGCCAGCAGGCTGGACCTGAGTCCACTTGCCCAGCGGACCAGGTCCAGAGGCTCTATCAGGCCGTAAAGGGTTGCCGCCAAAAAGGCTCCGAACAGCCCCGCCAGGACGGTACCGAGAACCCCGGTGTGCCCAAGGAGAAATCCGCCCAGGCTATGCCCGAAAATGCCAGGGTTGAGCCACCCGCGGGCGGCCTCCGGCCATGAAGGCTGTCCAATGAAAAGGACTAGTTCAAGGCAGGCATAGAGGACGACAGTTCCCCCTGCTTGTCTGGCCAGCTCCGGGACAGGCTTCCTAAGGAGGTGAAAAACAGCGCAGTAGAGGAGAAAGAGCAGAAGGATGGACACGCCCCCTCCTGTTGCCTCAAGGAGGCTTATGCGGACGACTTGTCCCCAGGAGCCGGTCAGGTCTGTGTAAAGGGACGCGAAGAGGTAGACCGAGAGGAAGAGAACGAAAACGACTGCCCCATCAACCCAGGCAGGGGTCGATGCCGATCCGATGAACCCCTGTGTCTCGTTTTTTTCGTTATTTTCCCGCAGTTCCGGGTATCGCTTCCTAACCTTCGCCATGTCCGATTTCGCACCCCCCCACAAGGAGACTCCGGATGAGCAGGCTGGGCTGTCCGTCTGTAACGGGCACACTTTGCCCGTCTTTCCCGCACATACCCGGTTCAAAGTGCAAGTCATTGCCGACGGCCTCGATTTGCTTAAGGGCTTCCGGTCCGTTGCCGATAAGGGTCGCTCCCCTGACCGGACGTCCGATTCCCCCCTGTTCGATGAGGAAAGCCTCTGTCACCTGGAAGACAAAGTCTCCCGATGTCGGGTTGACCTGGCCACCGCCCATCTTCGTGACCAGTAGCCCACTCCCTGCCCTCTCAAGGATAGATTCCAGGCGTTCTTCGCCCGGAAGGAGGAACGTGTTGCTCATCCTCGGGATCGGCAGGTTTCGGTAAGAGCCCCTTCGTCCGTTCCCGGAAAGGGGGATTTCTCCCTTTTGGGCCGACTGCACATCGGTCAGGTAGGACCGCAAGATCCCATGGTCGATAAGGATATTGCGCCTGGCCGGAGTGCCTTCATCGTCCACGGCGTAGCTGCCGTAGGCCCCAGGGATCGTTGCATCGTCCACGAGCGTCACGAGGGGGCTTGCGACTTCCTCTCCCAGGCGGTCACGGTAGACAGAGTAATCCTTTTGGATGATATCGGCCTCGAGCCCGTGCCCGCAAGCCTCATGGATCATTGTACCCCCTGCCTGCCCCGATAGGACGACCGGCATCCGTCCAGCGGGGCACGGGCTTGCCTCGAGCATCAGGAGGGCCCTGTCAAGGGCTTGTCGGCCCACTTCGAGAGGAGAAACACGAGCCCAGAAATCCCCGGGGTCGGCTTGGAAGGCCCGGACCTCGTAGCCGGTTTGGATTGTCCCTTTCCTCTCGACGGTGACCTGGACGGCAAAGAGTGAATGGAAACGTTCATCCGCCATGATAACTCCGTCACCCCTGACAATGAGGGTCCGTCTGCCGGAGACCCTGAATCTGAGGGTGACCTGGCGAACAAGGGAAGAAGAGTCCCTGATCACCTTGTCGACTTCGCCAAGGGGGGCCGTATCGGGTGCCTTGAGCCTTGCGGGATCGAAGGCCAGGGCACATTCGACTGAGGGATATTTCCCGGCCGGTGAGGCTCCGGTCCTGGACAGCACATTTTCCAGGCAATCCCAGGCTCCCCGCAGCGAGCAGTCGGGGGAATGGGAGAAGACCGAATGATCCTTGAGGAGAATTCTTGCTCCTACACCCCCGGAGGCAGCCGAGGAGACTTCCTCTATCCGTCCCTTTTCGAAGGCGACGCTATGGCCGGCTCCCGACTGGACGAAGAGGTCTGCATAGTCGACGCTTTTTCCCGAAAGCCGGGCCACCTGTTCCCCAAGCAATTGCCAGGCTGGGCCGGGATGTTCAACATTCATGGACGTCATCTCCTCCGATCAGGGCGCTCCGGGTGCTTGGCCTGAAAAAGTCGGGGGCATGTACCGAAAAAAGGGCTTCCCCCTGCCATACGGTTATCCAGCCGCATCCCGGCAGCACCAAGTCCTGTCCCTTCACAAGCCTGATCTCGGTACGGGACCACGGGAGTTCCCGGAGCGTCTTTCGGCATCCTGGGCATGGAACTGCCAGGAGTCCTCCCGCATGCCGTTCAAGCAACTCTCCTTCCCTTTCTGCTCTTGTGCGGTGCGGAGCCAGCTTTTCAGGAGAGAAAGCGGCAATTCCAACCCGATCCATCCTGAAGCATTCCAAGACTTCCACACTCACGAGTCCGCCGAAAAGAAGGAGATCCCCGGCTTTCAGGGAGGTCGTCAGCCTGTTAGGTTTTTTCCCGGGCTGGAGGTCGACAAGGCAATCGGGACAAAGGATCGGGATCCATGGATCTTCGGATCGGAAGCCCGGAATGTCGACGAGTGTCATCCCGAGCATGGAGCTTGAGACAATGACCGGCCCCAGGGTTGTTCCCGGCATCGGGGAACGTGATGCGAGGTGGGCTTCCGAGCAGGCGCTTCTCAGGAAGGTGGTCTTTCCCGAGTTGACCGGGCCGACGAGCATGATCCTGGAACCGCACGGGAACCTTCGACCGATCCAGGAAGTCACCTTCTTGACGCTCGCATGGTCAAGGGCGTTCATCGTTAAGGCACTATCCTTGCTGATTCCCAATATTTCGGCCAATCGGCGGCTTCCGCCCCCCGAACGAAACCACCCTGATATCATATCATATTTATTGATGACTTTCAGCGTCGGCTTACCCCATTCCTCCAGCAGGTTGTCCAAAAGAGGATTCGGCGACGGTTGGAACGCGTCCACGAACTGGATTGCTCCATCCGACTGTTCCATTTCCTTTCGTATCATCCCGAGGACAAGCTCATCGGACAGGGCGGCCTTGGTGGCTTGCCTATAGTGGACGAGCCTGAAGCAACGTCGACAGATCGTGTCCTTGCCGATCACGACTGTGGGGGGGATGAATCCCGGGGTTTCCGGGTCCTCCTGTTGGAAGGGGACTCCGCAACCTGGGCAGCAATTCGGGTCATTTGCCTTTTTCGGGTCTTTCATGGGCGGGCTTCATTCTCCCTTCCGGTGCTGTTTTTGGGCCTGTCTTCGCTGGCCGATTTCTGGGCTGCAAGGTGCTCTTCGTAGGTTCTGGAGAACAGGTGCCGACCAGAAGGGGATAGGACGAAGAAAAGGTATTCGTGATGCTCGGGGGCGAGTGATGCCCGCCACGCGGGAAGTGAAGGGACACCTATGGGTCCGGGCGGCAAACCCCGGTTCCTGTAGGTATTATAGGGCGAATCGATCTCGAGGTCGGCATAGGTCAACCCGCGGAGGGTTCGGCCCTCAAGCTTCCAGGCGAAAACGATGGTTGCGCAGGATTGCAGGGGCATCCCCAGGCGGAGCCGGTTTTCAAAGACTCCTGCCACGCGGGCTCGTTCCTGGTCGTCGCGGGATTCCCTTTCATTGATCGAGGCAAGGATTGCCCGTTCCAGAAGCCATCGGGAGCTGGGTTCAGGGGGCAGGATTGGTGCCACTTTCTCCAGCCAGGTCTTCGAAGCAAGCCTGACGAATTCTTTGATGGCCATTTTTGAGGGAGTGACCCGGTAAGTTTCCGGCAGGAGAAAAGCCAGGCGAAACTCGTGTCTTTCCGGTAAAAGCTCGCGGACTCGAGCCGGGAAATTGCCGGGGTCGGAAAGTTCCCTCAAGAGGGCGCTTTCCCCTCCCCAAGTTGAAAGGGCCGTCCCGAGTTCCCCGAGCGTGGTTCCCGGGAGGAGCCGGATTCCACAGGAATCCGGCTCCTGGCTTTTCATTTGTTTTGCCACTTCCCAGGGCGTACCGGGGCGTATTCTGTAAAGGCCGGGTTTCAAGCGCGTATCCATGTCCAGGAGGGAAAACCACCGCGCCAGGGTGCGGGCATCTCCAGTGGTGAGCCCCTGCTCAACGAGCGAGCGAGACACGGACAAGGCATTTTGGCCGGATTCGACAAGCGCTTCCAGGGGGGAGCCCTTACCGAGCGGCACCATCCTTGCCCACCAGGCTCCTCCCCGGGAGATGATCGCCCCGAAGAGGAAAAGACTCAGAATTGCAATACCCATCCCCCCAAGGCGAATAATCGGGAGGGTTTTCTGTCCTGGATCCACCTTTTAGGAAAGTTGCTTCAGCAGTTCGGCCTCGGCAATGATCGCCGAGGCTTCAACCTGGGCAAGCTCGAACTTGAGCTTCCTCAGGGTTTCTTCAACAAAGCCGGTGTCCTTTACGGCCTTCAGGTTGACCTCGACATTGTAGGCTGCTGCGTGGGCAGCCGCCCAGGCCAGTCTTCCGGCGGACCCGGCATCCGTGACGGCATTCGGGTTTCCCTTGAATAGGACGGATTCCATCAAGTGCCCAACCTCGGCAACGGTTTCAACCGTCTTGAGCGGGACCTTGCAGGCCTCTTTCAGGGATTCCTGCATCCGCACTTCCCGCAGGGCCTTTTCTTCCTCGGTTGACTTGGGCATCTTCAACGCGGTCATGACCGCGTTGTAGGATTCAGCGTCCTGGTCCATCAGTTCTACGAGGGTCGCCGTAAGGGCATGCCCTTTTTCCACCGCGACTTCCATCTCCGGCCAGGCATCCTTGAAGCGTTCCCGCCCCAGGGTCAGCGAAGCGACCATGGTGCAGAGGCTGCTGGCCAGGGCACCGGCCAGGGCTGCCGCGGTGCCCCCCCCGGGGGCCGGGGAAGCAGAACCCAGTTCCTGGAGGAATTCGTTTACTGTCTTGCTTTTTAGCATGGACATGCTCCTTTCTTTTTCTTACAATACGCGTTCGGAACCTTTATAAACGGCCTTTACGGGAGAAACACCCGCATGGTACGCCAGGATCGCCGGCGTTTCACCGTCCAGGATGAGGAAATCGGCTTTCTTTCCTGGTTCAAGGCTCCCGCGGGAGCCTGCCATCCCGATGGCGTAGGCGGCATTGAGCGTCGTCGCCACGAGGGCTTCCGCAGGGGAAAAGTGCATCCCCATGACGGCGAGGCCAAAGACGAAAGGCATTGACTCGCAGAAACAGGATCCCGGGTTGCAATCCGTGGCGAGGCTTACCGGCACTCCCAGGGTGATCATTTCCCTCCCCCGGGCGAACGGTTTTCCCAAGCTATAGGCAGTTGCCGGGAGAAGGACGGCCAAGGTCCCTGCCTCAGCCATTGCTTTCAAGCCTTCGCCCGAGGCCGCAAGCAGGTGTTCTGCCGAGGTGGCCGCGACAGCCGCCGCAAGGGCCGCCCCACCTAGATCGTGCACCTCGTCAGCATGGATCTTGATCCCGAGTCCCAGTGCTTTTGCGGCTTCGAGGATACGCCTGCTTTGGGATATTGAAAAGACCCCTTCTTCGCAAAAAACATCGCAATAACGCGCAATCCCCTGGTCGGCAACGGCCGGGAGCATCTCCCGAATGACCTTTTCCACGAACGCTTCGGGTTGGTGCCGGTCTTCTTCCGCAACGGCATGGGCCCCCATGAAAGTTGGCACCACGTCGAGGAAGGATTTTTTCCCCACCTGGTCGATGACTCGGAGCATTTTCAGTTCGGATTCCGAATCGAGGCCATACCCGCTTTTGATCTCGATTGTGGTGGTTCCATGGGCTAACGCCGATTGTGCAAGTTTCATCGTGGACGAAAATAGTTCTTCCTCGCTGGCGGTTCGGACTCGCCTTACAGACGATAGGATGCCGCCTCCCTGCCGTAGGATCTCGAGGTAGGGAACACCCTCCAGCCTCATGGCAAACTCGGCTTCCCTCAGCCCGTGGAAACAGAGGTGGGTATGGGGATCGACGAATCCAGGGATCAGGCAGCCGCCCCCGCAATCGATTTCCATGTCGATATCAAGGCCTCGGGTCTTTTCGAGGACTTCCCCCCCCGGGCCGATTTCCCGTATGATTCCATTCTGGGTCAGGATCGCGCACTCGGCAATTGTGCGAATATTCCCTTGTTCTCGGCCCGCAAGGGGATGGCCCGGGTCGACGGGCGTGAAACAACGGGCATTGGTGAATAGCTTGGTCGTCATTTCTGTTCCTCCGCCCCCATGCGCTCCAGGAGTTTAAGTTCCAGAACCTGCAGCGGGTCAAAGTCGGTGACCTGCAGGTAGTAGGCTGCGGCTTCAAGGAGCGCCCGTGCGGGGATCATCCCGTAGATCTCCGTCTCCGCCACCTCGATGCCCCAGCGGCGGGCTTCAAAGCGGATCATCTCCAGGACCCGGTAAAGGGCGTTCTTTTCGTAATCAACGATATTCATGCTGACCTGGACCATGCCCTTGTCTTCCAGCGCAACGCCGATGCCCTTCACCGCACAAAGCCCGCCGCTCGAAGCCCGAACGGCATTCGCTATCTGTTTCGCGACCGAGAGGTCCCTTGTTCTGAGATTCACGTTGAAGGCGACAAGGAACTTTCGGGCTCCGATCACCGTCGCCCCCGCAGTCGGGTGGAGCGACGGTTCTCCAATATCCGGCCACCGTTCGGGGTTTGACACCTCTTTCTTGAGAGTCTCGTACTGCCCCTTGCGGATGACTTCCAGGCGAGTTCGGTCGGGCCGTACCGCAGCATCTTCGTAAAAATAGACGGGGATCCCGGTCCGGTCATGGTAATGTTGGCCGAAATCCCGGGCAAAGCGAACGCACTCCTCCATTGTCATTCCCTGTACGGGTGTGAAGGGAATGACATCAATGGCACCGACCCGGGGGTGGGCCCCCTCGTGAGAGTTCATGTCGATATGGCGGACAGCGGTTTCAGCGGCTTCAAGCAGGGCTTCCTCCACGGGTTCGGGTTCTCCCACGAGGCTGACAACCAGGCGGTTGTGGTCGGGGTCCGCCCGGTAGTCGAAAAGGGTGCAACCTGGCCGGTTCCGGAAAGCGTCCGCAATGGCCTCGATGACTTCAGGCCTCCGGCCTTCGCTAAAATTCGGGACGCATTCCAAGAGTTTCTTTCCCATAATTCCTAGGCCTCCTTGCGGGGAACTTTCTCCAGGGCCTTGTCCACGGTCTTCTTCACCAATTCCTCGTCCGGGATGAACGGGAGCGTGATATGGTCGGTCCCTGCGTTTTTGCGGTTATATTCCATGCTTGTGGAAAGGGCGTTCTCGTTGCGGGCCCATGCACGCCTGGCCACCCCGCCCATGACGTCCCAGGCGAGGGAGAGGTCTATGGCCTGGTCTGCCCTCTCGCTTCCGTCCAGGACGAGGCCGAAACCTCCGTTGATCGATTTGCCGATCCCCACTCCCCCGCCGTTGTGCAAAGCCACCAGGCTCATCCCGCGTGCGGCGTTCCCGGCGAAGCAGTGTGTGGACATGTCGGCCATGATCGCGCTCCCGTCCTTTATGTTGGCCGTTTCCCTGAACGGCGAGTCCGTTCCGGATACGTCGTGATGGTCTCGACCCATCATCACCGGGCCGATTTCTCCCTTGCGGACCATTTCGTTGAAGCGACGGGCAATACGCATCCGCCCTCCCGCATCCTGGTAGAGGATGCGGGCCTGTGTTCCCACTACAAGGGCATTCTTTTCCGCATCACGGATCCAGATCCAGTTGTCCCGGTCCTGTCCCCTTCGGTTCGGGTCGATGCATTCCATGGCGGCCTGGTCGGTCTTGATGAGGTCCTCGTGCCTTCCGCTGAGGCAAACCCAGCGGAAAGGCCCGTATCCGTAATCGAAGAGCATCGGCCCCATGATGTCCTCAACGTAGGAGGGAAAGATGAATCCGTCCAGTTCGTCATGTCCGTTTTTGGAGATTTCCTTGACACCCGCGTCGAAAACCGCCTTCATGAAGGCGTTTCCGTAGTCGAAGAAATAGGTGCCCCGCTCCACCAGCGATTTGACCAGGACGAAGTGTTTAACCAGGCTTTCGTCAACGCGACTGCGATAGGCCGCACGGTCGGTTCCGAGCAGTGCCGTCCTTTCCTCGAAGGTGATTCCTTGCGGGCAGTACCCTCCGTCATAGGGGGCGTGGCACGAGGTCTGGTCGGAGAGGAGGTCGACTGTCCTGCCGTGGTTCACGGCGTATTCAAGGAGGTCCACGATGTTTCCATGGTAGGCGATCGAGAGCGGCCGTTTGTCTTTCATCGCTTCCTCGGCCCAGTTGAAAGCTTCTCCCAGGTCCGCGGTGACCCGGGAAACCCACCCTTGGCTGTGTCGCGTCTCGATCCTTGAAGCGTCCACTTCGGCAAAGATGCCCACCCCACCGGCAATTTCCACTGCTTTGGGCTGGGCTCCGCTCATGCCTCCGAGTCCGGAGGAGATGAACAGGTGTCCCGAAAGGTCTTCCGTCGCTCCCAGGCCAAGCTTTAGCCGCCCTGCGTTAAGGAGGGTGTTGAAAGTTCCGTGAACGATGCCCTGGGGACCAATGTACATCCAGCCGCCAGCCGTCATCTGTCCGTAATTGGACACGCCGAGCTGCATGGCCCGGTGCCATTCATCCTGGTTGTCGAACATTCCAACCATGAGCCCGTTTGTGAGGATGACGCGGGGGCTATCGGGGCGCGACCGGAAGAGTCCAAGCGGATGCCCGGATTCAACCACCAGGGTCTGCTCCTCGGTCATGATTTGGAGATACTTCATGAGAAGCTGGTACTGCATCCAGTTCTGGCAGACCTGGCCGGTTTCCCCGTAGGTGACGAGCTCGTAGGGGTACAGGGCCACGTCGAAGTCCAGGTTGTTGTCGATCATCACCTGGAAAGCTTGGCCCTCGACGGTCTTTCCCTTGTACTCGTCGATCGGGCGGCCCCAGATGCGCTTCCTGGGACGGAAGCGGTACCCGTAAATGCGGCCTCGGGTCCTGAGTTCTTCCATGAATTCCGGGGCAAGTGTTTCGTGCCATTCCTCGGGGACGTATCGGAGGGCATTCTTCAGGGCCAGTTCGGTTTCGGCTCTGCTCAGGGTCAGTCCCCTGTCCGGAGCCCTGCGTATTCCGGGCTCAAATGAGCAGGGAGGTGGCAGGGGGCCTTCGAGCTTCACGGTCATGGCTTCGGCAATTTTCCCGTTTTCGATCATGTTTTTGCACCTCCGTCAGGGAGCCCCTGGGGGGTCCCGAAGTAAAAAAGGGGTGTGCAGATAAGCACACCCCTTTTTATTCCCTCCTTGCTAGGGGCGAATCAGTTCGGGGTCGTCGACGATGCCGAACCGCCGGAAAAGTCCGTTCTTAACGACCTGGACCTGGACGGGTTTGACGACTTCCCCGATATGGGTAAAGCCCTTGATGATCCCGGTGAGTCCGTCATAGTTGGTTGTCTTGGAAATGGCCATCCGGATCGCGGTGGAGTTGGAAACGGTCTTCGTCTTTTGCATCGCGTCGACGATGATCATGAATCCGTCGTAGGCTGAGGCTCCGACCATGTCGGGTTCGATCTTGAAACGTTTTCGGTATTCCTTGAGGAAGTTCTGGACGACCGGGCGGGGGTCGTCGCGGTCGAAGTTCGTGACGATGTAGAATCCCTCCGCTGCTTCACCGGCAATTTCCGCCAATTTCGGGGAATCGGCTCCCTCCTCGCCCAGGATCTTGGACTTGATCCCAAGTTCGCGCGCCTGCTTCAGGAGAGGTCCTGTCTGGAAATAGTATCCGCTCGCGAAAATGACGTCCGGGTTGGCTTCCTTGATCTTCGAAAGGTAAGGCTTGAAGTCCTTTTCAGTGAAAGGATACGTTTGTTCGTAAACGATCTTCATGTCTTTGCCGTACTTGTCAGCGTACATCTTGAATCCCTGGACCAGGGTTCGGCCGAAGTCGTTGTCGCTGGTCAAAAGGGCAACGGTCTTCGCGTGCAGAAGCTTGTGGGCCGTATAGGCAGCAGCCTTGCCCTCGACTGTGCCCAGAAAGCCGTTTCTGAAACAATACTCGCCGGCCTTCGTTACGTCAGGATGAATGGCGTAGGCGGCGACAAGGGGGATCTTTTCTTCCTGGAAGATTGGCGCAACGGCCCTGGAAGGGAGGCTGTATGAACCTGCAACAAAAGCGGAAATCTTGTCCTGTTCGATCAGCTTGTAAGCCAGAGCGACGGCTTCCTTCGCATCCGCCCGGTCATCGTAGACGACGAGCTGGACCTTCTTGCCCAGGATCCCGCCCTTTGAGTTGACCTGATCGACGGCGATCCTGACCGAGTTAAGGGCGCTTGCCCCATCGGCCGCCGCAAAGCCGGTCAGGGGTGCGAGCATCCCAATCTTGACCGTTTCTGCAGCAACGGCAACTCCCACGAAAAAGGAAAGAAGCAAAAGTGCAACCATCGAAACCCTCAGACCACGCATTGCAAACACCTCCCAGATCAGATTATGAACATTATAGAACAGGTGAGAACATCAAAGGCCCAGGTAGGCCTCTCGAATACGGGGGTCGTCCCTCATCACTTCAGAGGCTCCCTCGAACTGTATCCTTCCCGTTTCAAGGACGTAGCACCTCCTGGAAATCTCAAGAGAAGCAAGGGCATTCTGCTCCACAAGCAGGATCGTTAAGCCTCTTTCCCGGTTCAGGTGCTGTAAGACTTCGAAAACCTGGTCCACCAGTTTCGGCATCAGTCCCATGGAGACTTCGTCCACCAATAAGAGTTTTGGGTCTGAAACGAGGGCCCTCGCGATGGCTAACTGCTGCTGCTCTCCGCCGGATAGGGTCACTGCGTACTGGCTACTCCGCTCTTCAAGGATCGGGAAGAGTTCGTAAAGCCAGGCCAGGCGTTCTTTTTCCTTTGCGGGTTCATGGATCCCGTAAAGCCCGATTCGCAGGTTTTCCCGGACTGTCAGCCGAGGGAATACGCGGGCTCTCTCGGGGACGATGCGGATTCCGATACGGGCTCGAACGTGAGAAGGAATTCTGGAAATATCCTCTCCGCGGAACCGTATGGTGCCCGAACGGGCGGGAACCAGTCCCATGAGGGAGTTCAGGATCGAGCTCTTGCCTGCCCCGTTCGCCCCGATAATGGAGACGAGTTCCCCTTCCTCCACGGAGAAAGAGACTCCGTGGACCGCCTCAATGTCACGGTAGGCAATATGGAGGTCCTGGACGTCAAGCAACATTCGAATGGCCTTCCTTTCCCAGGTAGGCCTGGATGACTTCCGGGTTTTTGCGAATCTCATCCGGGGATCCTTCGGCAAGCTTGAGGCCGTGGTCCAGGACAACAAGCCGGTCGGACAGTCCCATGGCCACGCGCATGTTATGTTCGATCAGGAGGATGGAGATGCCGCTCTCACGAGTTTTCCTGACGAGCTCTTCCTGCATGGCGACCTCTTCGTGCCGAAGCCCGGAGAAGGATTCGTCCAATAGCAGGAGCCGCGGGTTCAGGGCCAGCGCCCTGGCCAGCTCCAACCTCCTGAGGTTTCCCAGGGGGAGCAGGCCCGCCTTCTGGGGGGCCTGCAAATCAAGGCCGACCTTTGAAAGGAGTTCCATTGCCCCGTCGCGTGTTTTTTGCCTCTTCCAGGAGCCGCAGGAGGGAATTATCCCCCGGTAGCAGGGCAATCCCATTGCGACGATGACGTTATCCAGGACGGAGAGGTTCGGGAAGGGGCGGACAATCTGGAAGGTTCTCCCGATGCCCAGGGCTGCCATCCTGTGGGGAGGGAGCCCGTCGGTCCGGATTCCCCCAAAACGAATCTCACCTGAGGTCGGGCGATAAACCCCTGAAACCGTGTTGAAACAGGTTGTTTTCCCTGCCCCGTTTGGTCCGATCAACCCCAGTATTTCACCGTCGCAAAGGTCAAATGAAACCTTGTCCAGGGCTTTAAGGCCGCCAAAATGCATCGACACTTCCCGAAGGCTGAGAAGGATTTCCGTCATTCTTTCTCTCCCCCCTTCAGCCTGGAAAAGATTTGCCGCGCGAGGCTGCTTTCCCCGAGGAGCCCGCCTGGCTGGAATCGGATCATCAGCAGCAGGAGGGCGGCGTAAAGGAACATCCGGTATTCGGTCAGCGGCCTGAAGACTTCAGGCAACATGCCAAGGACCAGGGCTCCCAGGACCGGTCCCCAAAGGGTCCCCATGCCGCCGAGGACGACCATGGAAAGGATCATGACGGACATGGGGAAACCGAAATCCGTGGCGCTGATAAAGCGCATGAAATGGGCATAGAGAGCCCCGCCGAGGCCGGCCATCGCAGTTCCGAGGATGAAGGCCGCAAGCTTGAAACGAACCGGGGATACACCCATGCTCGATGCCGCTGCCTCGTCTTCCCTCAGTGCGAAGCAGGCCAGGCCAGACCAGCTGCGGGTGAAAAGCCAGCTGACCAGCTGTACAGCCGCGAGAAAGGCAAGGCACAGGAAGAGGAAGGGCGTTCCCCTGAGCCTTGTCCCGAAAAGGATCACCCTCGGGATTCCGCCGATCCCCAGTGCCCCGCCGAAAAAGGGGACGTAAAGGAACACGGAGACCACGATGAAGTTGATCCCGATTGTGGTGATGGCGAGGAAGTCTTCCTTCAGCCGGAGACTGGGCAGGCCGAGGACAAGGCCGATGAACCCCGTTATGAAAAGGACAAGCGGCAGGGCGCCCCAGAAGGAAAAACCCCCGGCAGTCGTCAGGAGGGCGGACGCGTAGGCGCCGATCCCGAAGAAAGCGGCGTGGCCGAGGGAAATCTGTCCCGCATAGCCGACAATGACGTTCAGGCCGCAGGCCACGATGGCCTGGATCGCTATGAAGGTTCCAATCGTGATCGTGTAGTCGCTCATTGCGGTTTCGTCCTTCCTAGCGCCTGCCGCCCAGGAGTCCCTGTGGACGCCAGAGCAGTACCGCGATCATGGCGATAAAAGCCAGGGCATCCCGCGGAAGGGGGATGCCGGCGTAGCCGATCAGGAGCGTCTCCGCGATCCCCAGCAGGATTGAGGCCAGGACCGCTCCCGGAACGGACCCAAGCCCCCCTACAACGATAAGGGCGAGTGTCTTGTAGGCCGGGACAGCCCCCATCGTCGGGTAGACCTGGTTGTAGTAGATGCCCACGAGGATGCCTGCGATGGCTGCTACCGCAGAGCCGATCATGAAGGTTACGGAAATGATCCAGTGGCTGTTGATCCCCATCGAGCTGGCGATGGCCATGTCCTGGGAAGTGGCCCGCATGGCGAGTCCAAGTTCGGTTTTTGTCGTGATGATCCAAAGCAGGAGGAGGACCCCGGCGCTGATGCCGTAGACGGCGGAGAGCGTCGAGGAGATCACGATCCCCCCGATCGTGAAGCTTGGGAAAGGCAGTTCCGCAGGGAAGGAGAGGATATACGGTCCGGCCACCATGCGGCAGAGTTCTTCGATCGCAAGCAGGCAGGCGATGCTGCCGATGAGGGGGACATAGGGGGGGAACTTTAGGAGCGGGTAATAGACAAAACGCTCGATCAGAACCCCCAGGATGGCGCAAAAAAGCATCGATCCGGTGACAGAGAGGGCGAGGCTGTGCGTTGACGAAAAAATAGCCAGCCCGACATAAGCCCCCACTGTATAGATTGCAGCATGGGCCACGTGCAGGATTCGCAGGATCCCGTAGACAAGGGCAAGCCCCAGGGTGATCAAGGCATAAATCGCTCCGATTGCCAGCCCGTTCAGCATCTGTTCGAGGAAAAGCTGCATGGCGGCTTTTTGGCTCCCTGGTTTAGTTCAGGTTTCCGACGACCGCTTCGACTTCAGCCACAAGTTCACCCGAATGTGTGATCTTGTGGGCTGCCCTGATAAGGGGTTCCATAAGGCAATCCTTCTCGTAGAAGGGTACTACCCGGCGTACGGCTTCGTGAGCAGCCTCCGTTCCCTTGCCCGGTCTCAGCGGGAGGCTGAAATCGATTCCCTGGGCTGCCGTCAAAACTTCGATGGCCAGGACGTTGAAGGTATTTTCCAGGATTGTCCGGGCTTTTCTTGCCGCATGTGCGCCCATGGACACGTGGTCTTCCTGGCAGGCCGAGGTCGGGATGGAGTCGACGGATGCAGGGTGGGCCAAAACCTTGTTTTCCGAAACGAGAGCTGCACAGGTGTACTGCGGTATCATAAACCCGCTGTTTAAGCCGCTTTCCCGCACGAGGAACGGGGGAAGGCCGGATAGCTTGTGGTCGACAAGGCGTGCTACCCTTCGTTCGGAAATATCAGCCAGTTCCGCTGCCGCTATGCCAAAGAAGTCCATGGCCAGGGCGATCGGCTGGCCGTGGAAGTTGCCGCCGCTGATGGCGATGCCGTCTGCGGGGAAGATGATTGGGTTGTCTGTCACGGAGTTGATCTCGAGATCGATTTTGCCGCGGACAAAATCCAGCGCATCGCGACTGGCCCCGTGGACCTGGGGGACACAGCGCAGGGAATAGGCATCCTGGACGCGGTTTCCCTTGAAGTTCTCGATAATCTCGCTTCCTTCGATCAGGGTTCGGATATTTTCGGCTACCAGCTTCTGGCCGGTGTGGGGCCGAAGGGCATGAGTCCTGGGGTCGAAGGCATAAGGAACACCGTGAAGGGCCTCCAGGGAGAGGGCAGCAGCGATGTCGGCGACCTTGGCGAGAATTGAGGCGTCATGGACGGCCAGTGCCGCCAGTCCCGCCATGAAGGCCGTTCCGTTGTTGAGGGCCAATCCCTCCTTGGGCTTGAGGGACACCGGTTTCAGCCCGGTTTCCTGGAGAGCTCTGGCGGTAGGCATGCGCCGATTCCCAAAAAAGACTTCCCCTTCGCCGAGCAGGGTAACCGCCAGGTGGGACAGCGGGCAGAGATCTCCGCTTGCCCCGACAGATCCCTGGCTGGGGATGACGGGGTGGATACCAAGGTTGAGGTAATTCACGAGCTGGGTCAGGGTTTCCAGGCTAATTCCGGAAAAGCCGCGGGTGAGAGTGTTGATCCGGAGCAGCATGATTGCCCTTACCGCGTCTTCGGGCAGGGCCTCTCCCACACCGCAGGCATGACTGAGGAGAAGGTTCTTCTGAAGCAGTTCGCTTTGCTCAGGGGGAATCGAGACAGAAGCCAGGTCGCCGAATCCGGTCGTGATCCCGTAGATGACCTTGCCGCTTCGGGCCCACTCCCTGACGATGCGCCCTCCCCTTTCTACGAAGGTGACGGCTGCCGGGTCCAGAGCCACTCCGTACCCTTCCCTTGCAACCCTTACCACGTCTTCCAGCGAGAGGGAATGTCCGTTCAACGCGATGACTTTTGAGTCCACGATAGCCCCTCCTTCCGCAGATTCCCTTGCGGGTTCCATGTTAACCTATGATGAAACCGTTATCTTGCCCGCATGCCCGGCACTTTCCGTGTGGATCTAATTCAATATGCGCAATATTATATCCTTCACGTGCGACAATGTCACGTCCGCATTGGCGACATCGAGTTGTCTCGGAAAAGGGAACATTCCCCATGTAGACAAACGGAAGCTTTCGGGACGCGATCTCCCTGTATTCCATCATGAGTGACAGGGGTGTCGCGGGTTCCGACCATTTCCACCGGGGAAAATACCGTGAAAGATGAAACGGGATGCCTTCGTCGATTTTGCTGATCCAGTCGATCATCGCTTCGAAAGCGGTCTTGTCGACGTTGATGCCGGGGACGAGCAGGTGAGTCAGTTCGACGTGGACTTTGCCGTCCTTCAGGGTACCGATTGTCTCGAGCACGGTTTCGAGAAAACCGCCTAGTTTATTGTACCCTTCCAAAGTGAAGGCCTTCAGGTCGATATTTGCAGCCGAGATGAAGGGCAGGATTTCCTTCAAGGGTTCCGGGTTGATTGTGCCGTTCGTAACCAGAACGACGCCGAAGCCCTCCTGTTGAAGGAGAGGGGCCGCATCGGACAGGAATTCGAACCAGACCAGGGGTTCGTTGTAAGTGAAGGCGACGGCCCTGCTTCCGGATTGCTTCGCGGCCTCCAGCAAGTCCCCGGGGGTAATGGGCTGCAGGGATACGGAGGGATCCCAACGGGCCAATTCCCAGTTCTGGCAAAAGGGACATCTGAGATTGCAGCCGACCGTTCCGACCGAAAGGATCTCCGTGCCGGGACGCCAGTGGTAAAGAGGCTTCTTCTCGACCGGATCGAGGTGGATGTGTGCCGCAAAACCGGCGTTGAGCGACAGTAGAGCCTCCCCGTTGGAACTGGCTTTCCGAACCCCGCAGAGCCCCGTTCCACCAGGTTTCAGGAGACAGGCGTGAGGGCAAAGGTCACACCTGACGAGCCCGTTTTCAATATGCCACCAGCTGGCCCTGGCGAGCCCTTCCTCACTTGGGGTCATTGTTTGCCGTTTTCCAGGTGGCGATCCACCGTGAAGCGCCACAGGTCAGCCCCATCCGGCCCGGGGAGTCCCGCTTTACGGCTGGCGACGGCCAACTGCTCCTCCACATTGTCGATCCCTTCGAGGTCAGGCAGGAGGACCCCCCGACGGTTCCCCTTCTCGACGATAACTCCGTATCGCCGGGGATCCAGCGATTCCGGGCCGGAGATCCTTTCGGGCGAGCCGAGAACGTCCACCGAGACCGTGATTCCCGGCAATTCCGAAAGCGTGACGGGCTCGAAACGGGGATCCCTCGTGGCGCTGGAGATTGCGTTTTGGAGAATCTCCTCCCCAAGCGAAGGGCAGATCGGTTCCAAGGTTCCTATGCATCCTCGAAGTGAGCCGTCCGTGCGGTTTTTCAGGGAAACGAAACAGGCTTGCCTTGCCTCCCAGAGTTCATGGCCCGGGTACAGGTTTTTAACTTCGTCCGCAACAAGCCTTCTGCCCGTTTCGAGATAGTGCCGGATCGAGGCTCGGGCAAGCCCCGGCAGCTTGGCACCGTTTTTGTTTTCGGTATTCCCCGGGCATTCCCAGAGTGCCGTGCCGTATCCGACCCCGAAAGGGGCTTCGTAGGAGAGCACTTCAATTGGATCCTTTCCAGCCAGCCCGAGGAGGGTGAGCGCGGAGCGTAGGCCACATTCCCCTGCCCTGTCGACGAAGGCTGGATCAAGGTCCAGGAGGGCTTGTGCGTCATTGCGCCTTATCGAGTCCATGACAAGGGCGTCGAAGCGGGCACCGTCAGGGTGATAGCCTGCCGGTGCCTCGGGAGTTACCCTATGCGACAGGTCTCCGCTCGCCAAAAGGGCCCACCTGCGAAAGTCCCTGAATTCGGACAGGAGTTTCCCGAGGGAGAAAGCCGCTTGCAGGCCAAGCCCGATTGGGTTCGCCAGGACGAGGCGGGGCAAGTTTCCCCAAGCCTTGTGAAACCAGGTCAGGGGTACGACTGAGGCGTGGTCGAGCTGGAAGGTTCCGGTACCCCACCTGGGGACGGGTATGGACGATTTGAGAAAATCGACAAGGTCGTGAGAGGCATCGCAGCCTCCGGAGGCTTCAAAGAGGGTTCCGCCAACTCCGAATTTCTGGAGTCCACCCTCGAACCCGAGTGCGTCGACGAACATCAGCCCATCACCAAAGGGGGCATGGGGACTGAGAACCAGCAAAACTTCGGGTTTCCTGTCACGGAGCCTTTCGGCGAGGCCCTGCATACCCTTGAGAGTGACGGAAGCTTCCCTTTCCCTTCCCCGGCCGACCTCGGGGACGATTATTGGCGGATGAGGAGCCAGGCAACCCCAAAGCCACATTTTTCAGACCCCCCTTCTTTCAAGACAAATATACCCCAACCCTGACATTTTGTTGAGAATATCGGGTGGGAATCCAGGGGGAAAATCGGGCTAAATGATGAACATCGCGTCACCGAAAGAGAAAAAACGGTAGTTTTCCCTCACTGCCGCGTGATAGGCACCCATGGTTGCCTCATGCCCGGCAAAGGCGCTGACAAGCATCAGGAGGCTGCTCTTCGGGAGATGGAAGTTCGTAATGAGGGCATCGATCACCTTGAAGCGATAGCCCGGGTAAATAAATAGTTTGGTCTGGTCAATTCCGGGCCGGCAAGTCCATATTTGCGAAGAAGCCTCGAGCGCTCGTACGACTGTCGTTCCGACGGCGATGACTCGCCTTCCATCCTGTCGTGCGGCGTTCACCCTTTCAGCCGCTTCTTTGGGAATTTCGAAAAACTCTTCGTGCATGGGATGTTGCCGGATATCCGCTTCCTTGACGGGGCGGAACGTCCCGATACCGACATGAAGGGTCAGCCTCGCCACCTCGATCCCCATCGAGCAGATCTCGTCGAGGAGGGGTTCCGTGAAATGCAGCCCGGCTGTGGGTGCTGCGACAGCTCCTTCATTTTTCGCATAAACGGTCTGGTACCTTCCCGGGTTGATAGTGCTGTTGTGGATATACGGGGGAAGGGGGACCTGCCCCGCCCTGTCGATAAAATCGTGGATATCTAGTGTCTCCGGGAATGTCACTACCCGCAGGCCGTCCGGAAGGCATTCCCCCACCGTGACGCATGCTCCCCCGTCCAGCAGTACGGAAATCCCTGGTTGAAGGCGCCTGCCGGGCCTGACGAGGGCTTCCCATCGCTTCCAAAGCGGATCAAGGGCCCTCAGCAGGAATATTTCCGATCGGGCGGTCCCGCCGGTTTTTGTCCCGTAAAGGCGTGCCGGAATGACCCTTGCATCGTTCAGGACCAGCAAATCTCCCGGTAAAAGGTAATCGACGATGTTGCGGAAGGATCGATGCTCGATGCGGCCCGCATCACGCTTCAGGACCAGAAGCCTCGATGAGTCCCTTGGTTCTGCGGGGACTTGGGCGATATGTCCCTCAGGGAGATCGTAATTGTAAGATTCGGTCCTGAGCAGGTCGTGGGAAACCTGAAGGGATGGACCGGTTTCGTCAGCTTTCATTGGGACTCCCTGTCAGCGGAGGACCTGGAGCGTGGTCCCGGGGAAGTAATGGCCGAGAATAGCCCTGTAGTCCCACCCGTTTTCAGAAAGGGCCTTTGCCCCCCACTGGGAAAGGCCGACCCCGTGTCCCCATCCTCTGCCCTGGAAGTCGAAAAAGGCCGGGCCGGTTCCTGAAAAAGACCGTGCGGGAGCTGGCAGAGCGGGTGCGGCGGGAATAGGTGCCTGGTGGTCCCCTCCCCTCGCTAGGGCTTTCTTGATGTAATCCTCCCGCTTTTCCGGGTGAAGGAGCATATCCATCAGCTCTGTGCTGGAGAAGGCCCCCTGCCGGGTAAGGACGATCAGGGGATCTTCGCCAGCTTTCAACGGGACCGGGGCCGAGGGGGAAATCGGCACTCCCGTTCCCGCAAAGGCGACATCGAAAAGGGTGCTGCGTATCAGGTTGCTCCCCGCAGCCATTCGGAAAGAATGGCCCTTGACCGTGGCGCTCCCTGAAGTGCCCCGCACTTCAAGGAGGGTCACGCGGTTTCCGCTGTCTTTCTGCGCTGTCCTGATCTCGAGGATCGTTCCGACCGGGGCCTTGAGGGCGTTCATGATTTTCTGCAAGGTTTCCTGGGAGAGCGAGGCTTTCCAGCGACTATGGGGAGTTTCGTAAGGTACGGGCTCAGGGCGGCATGTCAGGTAAGGCAATCTTCCGCCCCACACGGTCGAGACATCGGCCGTCCACCCGGCCCCGTCTGAGAAGTAGTAGGTGTGTGCGAGCTGGGAACCGTAAAAGACCATGATCCCACGGGTTTCTGCGATAGCCCGGTCGAGCTTGGGATCTTCGGCTGCCATCCCCCGGTATGCCTGGCAGTGGGTCGTGGAGCACAGGTCGAAACCTTCTTTCCCATGCCGGCCGGCTTGCCGCAGGGCATAGGTACGGGCAATGACCGCCTGGGCTTTCAGGGCTTCCATGGGCCAGGCCGGGTTCACCTCGATTTTCAGTACTCCCCTGAGGTAGGATTCGACATCAAGAACGTTGACCACCGAAAAACCGTTATTGTATGGGAAGAGGCTCAGGCTACCCCGATAGGGCCTTCCATTCCACTTGATCGGTTGCGCTCCTTGAAATTCCAAGGGGAGGGATGCCGCCTGTCCGTTGACAAGCATCCTTCCAGCCGAAAGTTCCAAGATGGCCCGCCGACCCACGGAAAGGGTTCTTCCCCCCGCATCTGTGCATCGCAGGGGCGCTTCAGACTCTACTGTACCGGATTGGGCACCTGTCGCGATCCCAATGCGCACCAGCCTAGGGGAGGCTTGTACGGGTTTCGAAAAAAGGCAGGATGTGCCCGCAAGAATCAGGCTTAAAGCAAGGATGAATTTGAGAGTTTTCATTTTAACCACCTCAGGAAAAGGTTCATGAGGATTGTCAGGACTAGGCTGACGAGGACCATGGTCCCGATAGGGGCAAAGAACAGGACATGCTTTCCACGAAAAGAGAAGTCCCCGGGAAGGCGGCCCAGCGGAAGGCCGATCTTTCCCGCCAGGATGACGAGCCCCCCCAGAACAACCATCAACGCTCCCGCAAAAAGGAGGAACTTACCCAGGGATTGCATCGGGTTCATTCAGTGCCTTCGAGGAGGCTCATCTGTCTGGCATAACCCACCGGGGCTGAAAGGCCCAGGTATTCGAAGGCCGTCGGAGTCGCCCGCCTTCCCCGCGGAGTTCTTTCAATCAATCCCTTGCGGATCAGGAAGGGTTCGTAGATGTCCTCGACGGTTTGTTGTTCCTCGTTCAGCGCCGCAGCCAGGGTCGCAAGTCCCACGGGTCCTCCGGCGAAGAGCTCTATGAGGGCTCGCAGCAGTTTCCTGTCTCCTTCGTCCAATCCTGAATGGTCGATTGAAAGCATCTCCAGGGCGCTTTTTGCCAGCGAAGCGTCGATAAGGGGGCGATTGCTGACGGCGGCGACGTCGCGCACCCGTTTCAGCAAGCGGATGGCCACCCGGGGAGTCCCCCTGGACCGGAGTGCGATTTCCATGGCCGCAGCCGGATTGACCTCGATTTTCATCACGCATGCTCCCCGCCGAACGATCTCCGAAAGTTCCTCCGGGTTGTAGAGGTCGAGCTGCTCCACGATGCCGAAGCGGGCGCGCAGGGGGGAAGTGAGAAGCCCCAGGCGCGTCGTTGCCCCTATCAGCGTGAAGGGAGGGAGGCTAAGCCGGATGCTTCTGGCGAAAGGTCCCTTTCCGACAACGATATCAAGGGAATAGTCCTCCATGGAAGGGTAGAGAATTTCCTCCACGTTCGGTGAAAGACGGTGGATTTCATCGATGAAAAGCACGTCACCCGGTTGCAGGTTCGAAAGAAGGGCTGCCAGGTCTCCTGCCCTTTCCAGGGCGGGTCCGGTGGTCACCTTCAGGTTCCCGGACATTTCATTCGCGATGATTCCCGCCAGAGTGGTTTTACCAAGTCCCGGCGGGCCGAAAAAAAGGAGGTGGTCGAGGGGTTCCTTCCGCATGCGGGCAGCATCAATGTAAATCCGTAACTTCTCTCTCAGTGGTTTTTGGCCGATAAACTCATCCAGCCTCTGTGGCCTGAGTGAAAGGTTGTCCACTTCCCCTGCGATCCTTGGTGGTTCGACAATGCGGTTAGGTTCCGGGTTCATCTCCGCTCACCCCTGATCCGGTTCAGCAGGCGCAAAGCAGATTCGAGGATCTCTTCCTCGCGGGCACTCTCACCCGCCTGGGCCATGGCCGCACGCACGGCGCCCGAGGCCTCCGGCCGCGAAAAACCCAGCCCGACCAGGGCGTCGAGGACCTCGTTCCCAGTTAGCGTGGGGTTCAACTCGATCCCTTCTCCAGAGAGCACAGGAAAATCCCGAGCGAGCCTTTCCCGAAGTTCAAAGCAAAGCCTTTCAGCGGTCTTGCGCCCTACCCCTGGTATTCGAGTGAGTGTCCCCATGTCCGAAGAAAGGATGGCTTTAACGAGAGCCCGGGGTGCCTCTGCCCTTAACAGGCTCATGGCCATGCGGCCGCCTACGCCCTTGACCGCGAGCAATTCAAGGAAAAGACGCCTTTCCTCATCATCGACGAAACCGAAAAGCGAGATCCCGGATTCGTTCACCAGGAGGTAAGTCTGGATTCTGGCCATTTCCCCCTCAACGCAGGCTTCCGCCGCCCTTCGGCTGCAGTGGACTTCCAAGCCCAGGCCATTGACATCCAGCACCACCGTTTCGTCCTGAACCCGGAGAACCTGTCCGTATATGCTCCTCAGCATGAGCGTCGTCCCTCCAGGGCTAGGATTCGGGATTCCGTGGCATTCATCGCAAGGCCTGTCAGCGCAATGGCCAAAGCATCCGCGACATCGTCGGGCCTTGGCGGCACAGGCAGGCGAAGAATCTCGGAAACCATTCGCTGGACCTGGTTCTTGGTCGCGGTGCCGCTTCCGGCGATGGCCATCTTGACCTCGGCAGGCTTGGGCTGGAACAGTGGAAGAGCATTTTGCGCCGCCAGTAGAAGAACGACCCCACGAGCCTGCCAGACAGCTTCCGCGGTCGTCGTGTTCCTTCCGAAAAAAAGCCGTTCGACGGCAATGATATCGGGTTCGAGGCGACCGATGATTTCCCGGAGGGAAGAATAAAGGACCAGGAGTCGTTTCGGCAACTCTTCCCCCGGGCGTGTCTCTACGCAACCATAATCAACGGGACTCAGGGTGTTCCCCGCTTGGCGGACCAGGGCAAACCCCAGCCTTCCGATCCCGGGGTCGATCCCGAGGCAGCGGGTAACCCCGCACTCAGCCGGCAATGGCCTCCATCACCTCATCGGGGATGTCGAAATTGCCGTAGACGTTCTGGACGTCGTCATGGTCTTCGAGGATTTCCACCAGGCGAAGGACCCGGGCGGCATCCTCCTTCTTCGCGATTTCAACGGAGTTCTTGGGCACCATGCTCAATTCCGTGCCCCCCACGGCGTATCCCTTGGACTTGAGGGCTTCTTTCACTTCTGAAAGAACCGAAGGGTCGCAATAGACCGTGTAGCCGTCTTCCCCATCCTGGACAAGATCATCTGCGCCTCCTTCGATGGTGGCTTCCATCAGTTTTTCCTCATCAAGGTTCTTGCCCGTGACGCTGAGGACTCCCCGCCTTTCGAACATCCAACCCACCGATCCGGCTTCTCCCATGTTGCCGCCGTTCCTGGAAAAGAGCGAGCGCATATCGGCACTGGTGCGGTTCCGGTTATCGGTTAGCGTCTCAACCAGAATGGCGACTCCGGCTGGGCCGAACCCTTCGTACGTGATCTCTTCGTAGGTGGCTCCCTCGATCTCGCCCGTTCCGCGCTTGATGGCGCGGTCAATGTTATCCATGGGCATGTTGTATTCTCGAGCCTTGTCGATAGCGGTCTTCAGGCGGAAATTGGCATTCGGGTCTCCCCCGCCTTCGCGGGCGGCCACGATGATGAACTTGGCAAGCTTCTGGAATACCGCACCCTTCTTGGCGTCCTGTGCCCCCTTGCGATGCTTGATGTTTGCCCACTTTGAATGTCCTGACATTGACGATCACCTCTTCATCATGCTTGTTTCGTTTCGCCTATCCGGCAAAGGGGAGGCATGTTTCTCTTGTGTTCGGAACGGGCTCGGGAGCGCTCCACGAAATCCCGCACCTTTTCATGACCTTCACCCCGTGCCAGGTAACGGTCGAGTTCATCATAAGCGACGCCCATTTCGCCTTCGTCAGTCTGTCCTTGCCAAAGGCCCGCCGAGGGGGGTTTATCGATAACGGGCGCAGGGACACCCAAAAGGCTTGCCAGCTGCCGCACTTCTCCCTTGAGCAGATCCCCGAGGGGAAGGAGGTCGACGCCTGAATCGCCGTACTTTGTGAAGTAACCTACGGTAAGCTCGACCCGGTTCCCGGTCCCACAAACAAGGAGATTCCTCTCCTGGGCGAGGTAATAGAGAGTGATCATCCGAAGTCGCGGCTTCAGGTTGGCAGTGGCAAGTTTTGCCCCTTCGCTTCCAGCGGCGGGCAAGGCCGACAGGAGGGTATCATAGGTGTCTGTCAGGTCGACGACAAGAAGTGGAAGTTCGAAATGACGGGCAACCAGTTCCGCATGAAGACGGTCTTCAGGGTGACTGTGGCAGGGCATGATGGCAGCCATCATGCGGTCCCCACAAACTCTTTTCAGGATTGCCGCAACGACGGCAGAGTCGATTCCTCCGCTAAGGCCGACGATCCCGCCCTTCTCGCCCGCGGCGCGAAGTTTTTCCCCAAGCCAGTTTTCGATCGAGTTGAGAAGGATAGATGGGTTCCGGTAAAGGGTGGACATCTGTCATGTCTCCTGACGCAAAAGGTTAAAGGCAGAAATATTCTAGCATATCGATCCCGGCGGTTCCGGCTTTAAAGACAGGGACTCTTCCCGTTGCCGTTCAGATCGCGGAAACGATGGAATAGAGGCTACGCCTGCGACTTTCAAGAACTGGGAACGACTTGCGGACCCGCTCGACTTCCAGGGGGTCGATTTCGACAAGAAGGGTTTCATCGCCTGCACTTGCTTCCGCCATGATGGTTCCGTCCGGGGCAATTACCATCGAGTGCCCGCCGAAAAGCATTTCTCCCGACAAGCCGCTTCGATTGCACGCAATGACAAATACCTGGTTTTCGATCGCCCTGGCCTGCAACAGGGTTCTCCAGTGCCCGATCCGGCTTTCTGGCCAGGCTGCAGGGATAAGGAGGATTCGGGCTCCGGCCAGGGCAATTCCCCGGATATATTCCGGGAAGCGGATGTCGTAGCAGATCGCGTTTCCGCAGACGAGACCCTTCCAAAGGAAAAGGGAGGCCCCGTCTCCAGGCTTGAAAAAAGAATTTTCATTCATCATCGGGATCAGGTGAGCCTTATCGTAGAAGGAGACGATCGTTCCGTCTTCCCCGACGAAGAAGGCCCGATTCATCAGGTGTTTCCCTTCGGTCCACGGCAGGCTGCCGCAGTGGACGGCACAAAGGTGTTCCCTCGACCAGGCCGAGAGGCGCTCCAGGATGGAAGGGCTGTCCTTGCCCTTCCCTGGGAGGGTTTCATCAAAGCGGGAAACTGTCCAGAGTTCTGGTAAGATGACGAGGGAGACTTCTTCAGGCAGGTTCCGAAGCCTGGTTTCGACTTGCAACGCCAGCTCCCGGGGCGAGTCGGAGGAACTATTCATCTGGATAATCGCAACATGTACAGGGGGCATTCCTAACACTCTCCCTTCCTGGGCAACGGAGGTGCACTCGTTATGGAAGAAATGGTCCGTTTCAGCGTTTCAATGCCGGAAGACCTGGCGAGGGAATTTGACCGGTGGGTAGACGAAAAAAAGATGAAAAACCGTTCCGACGCCCTCAGGCAGATTATCCGGAGTTACATTGGGCAGGCCATGTGGGAGATCCAGGAGGGGGAAGCGTACGGGACCTTTACTTTCTCCTACGATCACCACAGCAGGGATGCCAGCCGGGAGATCATGCGCCTCCAGCATGACTTTGGCGAATCCATTGTCTGTACGACTCATGTTCATATCGACCATGATACCTGCATGGAGGTCGTCCTGCTACGTGGCGCGACCCGGGAAATCCATCGTTTCGTTGAGGCGGCCTCTTCCCTCGGCTGTATCCGGGTGGGAGTCCCCAGCCTGCTTCCTCCCATCTGAGGTCAAACAGGCCAGCTTTCCGGAAAAAAAGGGGGGGCCGCCTCAAAGGCGGCCCCCCCTTTGGTAATGAGCTAATTTCCCAGTGTTGCGACCATAACCGCCTTGATGGTGTGGAGGCGGTTTTCGGCCTCATCAAAGACCTTCGAGTTCCTTGATTCAAATACTTCCTCGGTGACTTCCTTACCCTTTACCGCCGGGAGGCAGTGGAGAAAGATTGTTTCTTTCTTTCCCGTAGCGGCTATAAGCCTCGCGTTGACCTGGTAGGGGGAAAGAAGAGCGACTCGCTCAGCCATCTTGTCTTCCTCGCCCATTGAAGCCCAGACGTCGGTATAGATCGCATCGGCGTCCTTGACGGCAGCGATGGCATCTTCCATGAACTCGATCGTCGATCCGGTTTCCTTGGCAATTGCCTTGCTGCTTTCAACGAGTTCTGATTCCGGCCATAGTGACCGTGGGGCGGCAATAACGAAGTGGAGACCCATCTTTGCAGAGCCGATCATCAGGGAGTTGGCCATGTTGTTGCGGCCGTCTCCACAGTAGACGAGGCGAATTCCCTTGAGCCTGCCGAAGTTTTCCTGGATCGTAAGGAAATCGGCGAGGATCTGGGTCGGGTGGTAGGTGTCCGTCAAGCCGTTCCAGACCGGGATGCCGCTGTAACAAGCCAACTCTTCGACGACGCTCTGCTTGAAGCCCCGGAATTCAATCCCGTCGAACATGCGGCCAAGGACCCGTGCCGTGTCCTTCACGTCTTCCTTGTGGCCGAGCTGGATATCGTTCTTGCCCAGGTATTCCGGATGGGCTCCTTCATCGATGCAAGCAACGGTAAAGGCGCACCGGGTCCGGGTGGAAGGCTTCTCAAAAATCAGGGCGATGTTCTTGCCAGCAAGCAGGTTTCCCTTGATTCCCATTCGCTTCTTGGTTTTCAGGTCTGCAGAAAGCTGCAGGAGATATCCGATCTCCTCCGAGGTGAAATCCCTGAGTGTCAGGAAACTGCGTCCCTTCAGGTTGATTGGCATTTTCCGTTTCCTCCTCCTAACAAATATGGGTGTCTGTTGATTTTATGAACGCGGTTCCCGCTCGAGCGGCATGCTCATGCAACGGGGACCACCTCTTCCCCTGCCGAGCTCGGCCCCCCGTATTTCGTACACCTTGACCCCGTTTTCACGGAGAACCGTGTTGGAAACGACATTGCGCCGATAAGTTACCACAACTCCCGGGGCAATTGAAAACGTGTTGGTCCCGTCGTTCCATTGGTCCCTCGCAGCCATGACCGGGTCACCACCGCCGGTTTCGATAAGGCGTACCTGGTCGAGGTGAAGGGTCCGTTTCAATGTATCCACAAGGTTACGGCTTTCATCGATTCGGACAAGGTTTCCTTCTTCGTCGTATCCCAGTTCCCAGACACGGATGCGATCAGCCACACCGGGGAAGATGGTGAAGGCATCCCAATCAACCATCGTGAACACCGTGTCCAGATGCATATAGGCGCGGTGTTTCGGAATATCGACAGCCAGTACCGTCCGGATCCCGGCTTCCTTTGCCAGCCTGCGGCCTACGATCTGGACCGAGCCTGCGGATGTCCTCTGGCTGATTCCGATGGCGACTGTGTCTTCCGAAAGCACGTGAAAATCACCGCCCTCGATGCAGTAGGGAAAAGAGTCAAGTTTCTCCTCGCCGAAGTAGATCTTCACGTCCTTGAAATAGGGGTGGTACTTGAAGATGTAGCGGGCGTAAATCGGTTCGCGCTGTCGGGCGTCAAATGACATCACGCTAATGATGACCCCGTTTCGAACGAATGAATAAGGATCCCTCTGGAAGTAGAGGTTGGGCAAGGGGCGGATCAGGAGTTCGTGGTCGTCCAGGGTGTTCAGTACCAGGCTGTGGCAATTGCCGAGAAGTTTGTGGGCCTCTGCCTTTGTGATGCCGCCCGTCAGGATCTCCGCCAGTTCGGGAGAGGAGACTTCCATCATTTCCGACTTGAGGGCGCACGAAAGGGGATAATCCAGGGCTTCCCAGGCGAGGACCTCATCCAGGAGCATGGACCGGATTTCTTCCTCGCGCAGGACGTGAGCCAGGCAGTTCCGGAAATAAACAACCTCTACCCCGTTGTCCCTGAGGAGGTCCGCGTAAGCGTCATGTTCCTTCTGTGCTTCCTCGACCCATAGGATGTCGTCGAACAGGAGATCGTCCTTGTTGTCGATCGTCAGCCGTTCCAGTTCCTTTCCCGGCCTGTGGAGCATCACGCGCTTGAGGCGTCCCACTTCCGAAGACACGTTGAAGCCGTTTGTCCCGTTGCTCATGGCCCCTCCTTAAAAATGAACCAAAAAAAGCTTATGGTTCAGGATAAGACATTTATAGCACAAAGGGACCGTACACGAAAAGGGTCTACCTCCACTGGATCAGGGATTCCCTAACGCATTTTGCAGCCAGGGCAGAGGTGACGTTGTTCACGTCGAGGTCAGGGGCGACCTCGACGAGGTCGAATCCCACAAGGTCGAGCCCTCGCATGCAGGTGATAGCCTCGAGCAGTTCCCGCGAAGAGATGCCTCCGGCTTCCGGTGTTCCTGTTCCGGGCGCTGCTGCAGGGTCAACGACGTCGATGTCGACCGATAGGTAGATTGGGTGGGACTCGAGCTCTTTGATAGATTGTTCCAAGGGTTCCAGTACGTCGAAAAGGTGAAGGTTTGTATGTCCCCTCCCCCACTCCATTTCCTCTGCGCAGCCGGAGCGAATCCCGAATTGGTAGAGCCGGTGGGTTTGCTCCAGACAGGATTGGGCCACATGGCGCATGACCGAGGAATGGCTCAGGCTGCCGCCACGCAGGCTTGTTCGCAGGTCCGCATGAGCATCGAAATGGACGACCCGGAGGTCGGGCCAGAAAGAAGCCGCGGCGCGTATCAGGGGAAGTGAAACAAGGTGTTCCCCGCCGAGGCCGGCAACTCGCCTGCCTCGGGCGAAAAAGCGTTTCGCAACGCTTTCAACCGTGTCAAGAGCCCGTAGGACATCTCCGTAGGGGAAGCTCAGGTCTTCCAGATCGTAAAAGGATACATCTGAAAGATCCAAGTCCTGGGCAGGGCTGTAGGTTTCAAGGTTGTGAGATTCGGCCCGGATTGATTCCGGGCCGAATCGGCTCCCTGACTTGCGTGAGACCGTGAAATCCATTGGGATTCCCAACAGGATCCACTTCGAGTCACCTAACCTCGGGGAACTGCCGATAAAGCGGGTCACACCGGGTCTTGCCCTTCTCCGAGGATTTTTTCGAGGAATGGAGGCAACACGAAACAGGCCTCGTGGATTTTCGGGGAATAGTATTTTGTCCCCTCTGGCGGAAGCCGGAAGGGTTTGCGGGGATCATGAATCTTGGAAGCGAGAGTGTAGGTCCAGGATCCCGTCGGGTAGGTCGGCATGATTCCCCAGCAGAGTTCGACCACCGGGAAGACTTTCTTCATTTCCCGATAGGCGGTCCGGAGGATATCGGGATGCCCCATGGGAGATTCCGTCTGGGAAACGACCATTCCGTCATTGCGCAGGGCACGGTGAACGTCACGGAAGAAGGCTTCCTCGAAAAGGCCGGCAGCAAAATCGACAGGATCGGTACTATCCACGATGATCACATCGAATTCATCCTGGTGGTCCTTGATGTAGACCAGGGCATCCATCGGCCGGACTTCGACCTTGGGGTGATCCAGGGCACTGCTGACGGAAGGAAAAAATTCCCTGGAGGCTTCGATGACCTGTTCGTCGATGTCAACAAGCGTCACCTTCTCGAGCACGTCATACCGGACAAGTTCCCGGACGATGCCACCGTCCCCTCCGCCCACGACGAGGACACGCCTTGGCGAGGGATGGGAGCAAAGGGCAAGATGGCTCATCATCTCGTGATAGGTGAATTCGTCCCTGTCCGTGATCATGATGGCTCCGTCGAGAGCCATGAGATTTCCATACTGCTCCGTTTTCACGACGAGAAGGTGTTGGTAGGGAGTCTGGACGTTCAGCAGGATATCACTGATCCGCAGCCCCAGCCTCATGTCCGGGGTCTGGTACTCGGTGAACCAAAGGTCCGTTTCGCGGCGCGCCATCGGTTCCATGAGAAGGATTATTCTCCCTTGGCCATGTAGAACAGGGGACAGCCTGCAAAAACGCTGCCGCACTGCTCCACAACGTGATCCACAGCCTTAACCTTGACTTCTTTCAGGGAAAGGCTCCTCATCTCAAAGGCTTCCCGGACCATTTCTTCGACCTTGCGTGCAGCTTCCTCGGCGGAGCAGAAACCGGAATATTCCATGATCATGCCGAAACTATCGGGATCTGCCGGGACACCCACACCGATAGCGGCAGCAATCCTTTCACCCGGCACATCGCTGGAAATCGAGCCGTAAGCGATCGGTAGAAGGCTTCCAAAAGGCATTTCCATCTTCGGGACGAAACGGCAACGGGGTGGCAGAACACTGGAAACCCGCAAGAGGTTCATATTTCCGACTCCTGCTTCCAAAAGCCCCGCATCGAATGCGGTCAGCTTTTTCTCTCCTTCTCCTTTTCCCACGACCAGGGTGTACAGGCCAGGTGTTTCAATCATCAGGGGAGCCTCCTTCACATGCAAATAATCCCGTAGGGACCTCGGGGCTGGGGCGAAATTCATTATACCGGCCCCCCCCCCTCTGTCAATCAAATGGCGGAAAAAAACAAGGCGGGATGGAAATAAGCAGGATTATGTTAAGGATAAACCCGGGGTGAAGCCCTATCAGTTTGATTTTGGGCCGATTCTGTCCAGGACCGATTTCAGGACCTCTTCGAGGTTGTCCGTCCCGGCAGAGGCGATCACCGCGCCCTTGGAAAAGAGGATGAAGCCGTTGGGTGAACCTGAAATCCCCAAATCGGCATGTGCGGCTTCACGCGGTCCATTCACCTCGCATCCCATGACGGCGACACTGAATCCGTCCGGAAGGGAAACCAGGCTTGGGAGAATCCTCTGGACAAGGGCCTGCACGTCAATCCGGCGTCGACCGCACGTGGGGCAGGAAATCAGGTCGAATCCCCTCCGACGTATTTCCAAGGCGTTGAGGATCGAATACCCGGTCTCCACCTCCTTCACTGAGGGGCCCGTCACGCTGACGCGGATCGTATCTCCGATTCCCTGGTTCAGGAGGATTCCGATGCCGACCGAGTTTTTTACGACGCCCCGGAGGTCTGGCCCCGCTTCCGTGATCCCGATATGCAGGGGGTAGGGATAACGCTCCGAGAGAAGTGCATTTGCCCGAATGGTCTCGGGGATCGATGTGGATTTTGCAGAAAGGATGATATTTTCGAACCTATGCTTCATGAGGAACTGGAGTTGTTCTTCAACGGCTCGCACGAGGGCCATGGCACGATCATTCCCGGCTTCGGCCAACTGTAATCCAGACAGTGAACCGCTGTTGGCTCCGATGCGGATGACGGCTTGGCGGTCGGCAGCCAAACGAAGGATCTCCGCCAGGCGTTCCGGGCTTCCCATGTTGCCGGGATTGATGCGGATGGCGGGAACCCCCGCCTTGAGGCTCAAGACCGCGAGGTCGGGATCGAAATGAATATCCGCCATCAATGGAATTTCAGCCTTGGACAAGAGAATCCCAAGGGCTTCGGCTTTCGAGGAGTCGGGAAAAGCCACTCGCACCATCTCGCAACCTGCCTGGGCAAGGCCGTGCAGTTCGTTTGCACACCCTTCAAGGTTCTCCAGCGGAGTCTTGAGCATGCTTTCGACGCGGACGGGGTTGTTTCCGCCAATTTCAAGACTTCCCACCGAGACGCTCCTGTTAGACATGGGTATTTTCTCCTTTTGATGTTTATTTCACCTTACGGGCGAGTCAGACGGAGGATATCCTTCCATGTGACGAAGACGATCAGTGCCAGAAGCAGCGCGAAGCCCGCCAGGTGGATGAGGTTCTCCCACTTTGAGGGAAGACGGCGTCCTGTCACCATCTCTCCGACTAAGAACGAAAGCCTGCCCCCGTCAAGGGCCGGGAAGGGGAAAAGGTTGAGGATCCCGAGGTTCAGGTTGATGACGGCCAGGAACGAAATAAATGACCACCACCCCTGTCTTGCCGCATCACCGGCCATCGAGGCGATTCCTACCGGGCCTGCGAATTCCACGTGTTGTTGCCCGAATGCCCAGGTCCACAAGCCCCTCAGAATGGACACCGTCATTTCCCAGGCCGTTCCAACCGAACGATAGAGGGCTACAGGCAGGGAATAACGGACATTGCGGGGCCGAATGCCCAGCAGGGGGACGCCGTGTTGGCGATCCTTTTCGACCAGGACGGAAAAGGTTCGGGTTTCTCCTTTTCGGCTGACCACCAGCGAGATCGGGCCCTTGGGAGCTTCCTGTCGCAGGGTCGAAGACATGGACTCCCAGTCCGTCACTGTCTTCCCGTTGATCGAAAGGATGCGATCCCCTTCCGAAAGCCCGATTCGTTCCGCGGGGTATCCGCTCATGGTTGATCCCACCGTGGCCGTACGGACGTCGAGGATCCCGTGGAAGGCCAAAAGAGCTGTCGTCAGGACGATTGCGAGAAGGATGTTGAAGAGGGGACCCCCGGCAAGGATGGCGAAACGCTGGAACGGTGTCTTGCTGGGATAGGTTCTCTCTGGCGGGGCGCTTTCACCGTCCTGCTCCTCCTCCATTCCTGCAAGGCGGACGAAGCCCCCAATGGGAAAAGCCCGGAGGGAATAGACCGTCTCGCCCCGTCGTTTCTGGAAGAACGCAGGTCCCATGCCGAAGGCGAACTCGTAAACTTTTACACCAAACCGGATGGAAAAGAGAAAGTGCCCGAGTTCGTGGATGACAACGCTGATACCGATAACGAGCAAAAAAGAAAGTAGGCTGACGATCAAGGGACTGACCTCCTCGAGGATTTTTCTGGGTATAGAGTCTCCATTGCTTTTCTCTTGGACCATTCCATTATAGCGATTGCCTCCTCGGCTGAGGTCGGGGAAGGACCGGGGTAAGAAGTGAGGACCTCTTCGATGAGGCGCGGGATTGCCGTGAAAGGAAGACGTTCCTCCAGAAAGGCCTTGACCGCGATCTCATCGGCCCCTACGAGCAGGGCGGGTGCCGCTCCACCGGTTCGGGCCGCCTCCATGGCGATGGAAAGGCAGGGAAAGCGGTTGAGGTCGGGTTCTTCGAAGGAAAGGGCCAACGTCTCGAGTGGAGGGAATTCGAGGGCGACATCTTTGATCTGGAGCCTTTCAGGATAGGCAAGAGCGACAGCGGCAGGGATCCGCATATCCGGGTTCGAGAGCAGCCACTTCATGGTGCAGTCGGAAAAAAGGACCATTCCGTGGACAAAAGATTGCGGGTGGACGAGGGCCCTGACCTTACCGGCCGGAAGCCTGAAAAGCTGCATGGCCTCCAATATTTCCAATCCCTTGTTCATCAGGGTCGCACTGTCAACCGTGATCTTTGCTCCCATCGCCCAGACAGGATGCCTCAAGGCCATCTTGGGGGTGACACGCTCGAGTTCCCGGGTGCCCAGTGCCCGGAAAGGTCCACCCGATGCAGTCAGGACAATGGACTGGATGCTCCGGTCCATTTCTCCAGATAGGCATTGCCAGACTGCGTTGTGTTCGCTGTCGAGCGGCCTCATCTGGTCTTTGCTGCCAACGAGGGGCATCACCCAGGGACCCGCGATGACCAGGCTTTCCTTGTTGGCCAGGGAAACGGGTTTTCCTGCCTCCAGGGCGGCCATGAGCGCGGGGATCGCCGCCGTGCCCGATGATGCAAAGACAACATGACTGGATCCGGGGAAAAGTGAAACCTCTGTCAGGGAATCGAGTCCCGAAAGAACCCTTGTCCCGGGGGGGACCAGGGGTTTAAGGCTTGCCGCCGCTTCGGGGTCGCACATCGAGACAAGTTCGGGAGCAAATTCGTTTGCCAGGGCTGCCATCCTTGACACATTGCCTAAACTCGACAGGGCTGACACATGGAACCGGTTGGGAAAACTCCTGCAGACGTCCAAAACGGCTCCTCCGACACTGCCTGTGGCGCCGATCACCGCAAGCCCGGAAGGGATAGCCCCCGTGCGGGTCAATGCCAGATCACCTCAAAGATCAGGAAAGCGAGCGTGGCATTGACGAGGATGCTGTCGAAACGGTCCAGCATCCCACCATGGCCGGGTATCAGTTTTCCAGCATCTTTGACGCCGGCTTCGCGTTTCAGCAGGGATTCTCCAAGGTCGCCGATTTGCCCGGCGAGGCCGCAGAGAAGCCCCAGCAGGAGAAGCGGGAAGGGTGGAAACTGCCAGGCGAAGGCCAGGAGCCCTGCGCAGAAAAGGCTTCCTGCCACGCCGGCCGCGAATCCTTCCCATGTCTTTTTCGGGCTCACATTTTCGCAGAGATAGGTTCTTCCCCAGCGGACTCCGACGAGGTAGGCCGTGATATCGCAGCTCCACGTGCAGGCGAAAAGGGTGATCAGGAGCATGGTTCCCCATGGTTCCGCTCTGAGTAGCACAAGGAAGGTCCAGGGAAGGGCGATGAAGATCAGGCCCACCAGGGTTCCCCCCATGTTGAAGATGGCATGGCTGTTCTGGAGCATCTGGCGTCGTATGATCTCGATGCAGAGTACGAGGAATGGGATGAGGGCGGTGATGGCAAGAATGGCTGCTGAACTGAAATTAAGGGTTGCTGCTGCGATAAGGAGCAGGGCAGAAATGAAGCCGATGCCACGAGTGACTTTCACCTTGACGGAAAGGAGGTTGTAGAACTCCCATAGGGAGACCATGGTGATCAGGGTCACGATGAAGGACCAGTAGATGCCTCCAAGGAGGATGCCACCAAGGATGGCCAGGACCACGAAGGCCCCGCTCAAGGCCCGGATGATGATTTCACTGCCGAAGGTGCGGCTAGACGGATCCATAGCGTCTCTCCCTCCCATGGTAAATGTTCAGGGCTGCTTCGAGGTCCTCGGGGCCAAAATCCGGCCAGAGTCTTTCCGTAAAATAAAGCTCGCTGTAGGCGCTTTCCCAAAGCCAGAAATTGCTGAGCCTCATCTCTCCGCTTGTTCGGATGATCAGGTCCGGATCGGGAACATCCGGGAGATAAAGGTACTTCCTGAAGGTCTTTTCGTCCAGAGGGCGGGTTTCCCCTGAAGCCGTAGCCCTGTTGACCGCATCGAGAATTTCCTGCCTTCCACCGTAGTTGAGGCAGATAACCAACTGCAGGCCGACCTGTTCGACTGTTTTCTCCTCGGCTTCCCTGATGATGTCTTGCACATCCGAGGGCAGCCCGTCTATTTTCCCGGCAAACCGGATCCGGGCACCTTCCAGCAGCAGATGGTCGACCTTGCTCCGAATAATTAGGCGAAAAAGGCCCATCAAGCCCAAGACTTCTTTTTCGGGCCTTTTCCAGTTTTCGCTTGAAAAGGCGTAGAGGGAAAGCGTCTTGATTCCGGCATCCCTTGCGGCCCTGACCGTCCGTTCCACCGCCCTGACACCCGCATGGTGCCCCATGATCCGGGGCAGTCCCCGCTTCTTCGCCCAGCGTCCGTTTCCGTCCATGATGATTGCAACGTGGGAAGGCAGGGGTTTCTTTTCGCCTTCAGGCAGGTTCATCCCGGGGCTCCTCCTCATTCCGGACTTCGTCCCAGCGTTTCTTGACTTCCCGTATGTCCTTCCAGGTGAGATCCTTGGGGCTGCCTGCAGCCCGGGACTGGTTGCGCAGGAGGTAGCTTGGATGATACATCGGGAAAACCTCGATTCCCCGCCACTTGAACCAGTGCCCCCGGAGCTCCCCGATCGGAGCCGTTGTCTTGAGGATCCAGCGTGTTGGCGTGCTTCCCAGCAGGACGAGGATTCTTGGGGAAATCAGGGCAATCTGGGCCTGAAGGTAGGTGTCGCAAGTCATCATTTCCTCTACAGATGGGACCCTGTTGCCCGGTGGCCTGCATTTGACAACATTCCCGATGAAGATTCCCCCGCGATTGATCCCCGCCGCGGTCAGGATAGTGGTCAGTAGCTGACCTGCTTTCCCTACAAACGGAAGCCCCTGCTCATCCTCGTCCGCTCCCGGTCCTTCTCCGACGAACATCAGAGAGGTTTCCATCGGTCCATCACCAAAGACGGTACGGTTGCGCGTATCCGCCAGGGGGCAAAGCTGGCATTTTGACACGTCATCCTGCAGTCGCGACCATAGGAGCTTCCGCCGGGAGGCGATTTCTTCCGGGGAAGGGCAAATGATCAAGTTATTCTTTCGCTCCATGGAGCTCCACCTCCGTAACGACGACGTCAACCCCTCGGACGTCAAGGCCCATAAAATAGCTGACGCTCGAGGAGATGCGCACTTTGACGGTTCGTGCGATCTCGACGAGATTTCGCTCTCCCAGGATAACCCCGATTTTCAGTTGCAGCGAAACGCCCTCTGAGCTTGGCTTGATGCGTATTTCCTGGATGCTTTTGACTTGGGGGGTTCGCAGGGCGACATGACGGGCGAGGTCCTCTATGGCCTGGGGTTCGATGCGGAGCGCTCCGATAAAGCTGAACGGAGGCCTCACGATCGTTTTTTCGCCCTCGTACTTGTTCTTTCCTTTCCAGAAGACTCTTAGCTTGCCGACGAGCTTGCCCGCGAAGTTTTTCCGAACCTGGACCTGGGAAACGGGGATCACATGCTGTCCCTTAACCTTCCTCTCCAGTCTCGCTCGCCTGATCTCCTCAGGTGTTGCAACGTCTTCGATTCGGATGATGCTTTCCGGGGCCGGAATCCCAAGTCGCCTGGCAATCTGGACGGCCATCCCCTCCGAAGTGGCGATAATCATGACGGTACAAGGCTGGGCTTGCAGAAAGAATTCCTGGATTTCCCGCCTGTGATCTGGAAATTCCATCATGGCGCGACGAATCGCGCGCACTTGGTTTCTCTCTGTCTTGGCACTGCGCCCGGAAACGATCTGCCCCTTTCGGATGACAAGCCCGTCATCGAGGATGTAATCAATGTCCAGGTTCCTCGCCAGGACCTGTGCCCTTTGACTTTTCCCGGTTCCGGCTTTTCCAACGAACGAAATGACCTTCACGCCGGGAAGGGGGACCTTCTCATCTTCCGGCAAGCCGTTTCAGCACCTTTCCGAGACTCTGGAGGAACAGGTCGTTTTCCTCCGGCAGGCCGACCGTCACCCTCAGGTGCCCAGGGTAACCCAAGTCGTCACCGAGTCGGACGATAATTCCTTCCGAAAGGAGGTTTTCGTAAACGGTCTTGGCCTCCTGGAGGTGCAGGACGACAAAGTTCGTCTGCGTCGGATGAACCCGTATTCCCATGTCGCGAAGCGCAAAATTCAGTCTTTCGCGTTCGGCGAGCGTCCTTTCACGGACCTCCTGGATGTAGTTGGTTTCGGAAAGTGCGGCCAATGCTGCGTTTTGGGCGATGCTGTTGACCTCGAAAACCTTTCGAACCTTGAGGTAGGTCTCCACGACGGGCTTGGGGGCGATGGCATAGCCGACGCGCAAGGCAGCCAGCCCGTAGATCTTGGAGAAAGTCCTCAGCATGACGATATTGCCGAGCTGGTCGAAAAGGTCGATGCCAGAGGCGTACTTCGGGTCCTCGACATAATCCGCGTAGGCTTCGTCCAGGATGAGCAGGGTTTCCCTGCCGTTCAGGGAGTTAGCCAGAGTTGTAAGGTCGGTCCGGGTCATGATGGACCCTGTCGGATTGTTGGGGTTGCAGATTACGAGTGCTTTTGTCCTGGGGCCGCAGGCTTCTATGAGCCGGTCAAGCCCGGTCTCTCCTTCGCTCCCGTCGGTCGGGACCTCGATCCTTCTTGCTCCCGACGCGGCTGCAGCAAGGCGATAGAGAGGGTACGTAGGGGTAGCGTAAGCCACTTCGTCCCCTTCGTCGATGATCGACTGGAACAGGGAATATAAGATTCCCTCCGTTCCCCCACCGACGATGACTTCGGCCGGGGAGCGTCCCCACCTCATGGCGATTGCCCTCTTGAGTCGGTATGCAGCGGGGTCCGGGTAGCGGCAGGTTTCACTCGAGGCAAGGCGAACGGCCTCAACCACTTTTTCCGGCAGAGGCCAAGGGTTCTCGTTTGAGCAAAGCCGGATGGCGGACTGCAAACCGAGTTCCCGCTGCACCTCCGAGATAGGTTTCCCCGGCTTGTATGGCTCAATGTCCGTTAGGGATTTCCTGACGATGTGGTCTTTCCAGGACATGATCTTTCCTCCCCGCTCTTAGGCTCTAAAATTTGGGGCCCTCGTTTTCGTCGCATGGGACGATCTCTACATCTCCTCCCAGGGAGCGGAGTTTTTCCACCATGTTTTCATATCCGCGCTGGATATGACCCATCTGGTAGATGCAAGTGTAGCCGTTGGCAGCGAGGCCGGCGAGCACAAGGGCAGCGCCGGCGCGCAGGTCGGTGGCCCTGACTTCCGCACCCGTTAGGTGCTCGACTCCCGTGATGATTGCCGTGTCTCCCTGCAGCTCGATCTGGCATCCCATCCGCTTAAGTTCGCTTACGTGAAGGAAACGGGATTCAAAAACACGTTCCTGGATGACGCTTGTTCCCCTGGCCAGGCATAGCGCAGCCATGATTTGCGGTTGCAGGTCAGTCGGGAATCCGGGGTAAGGCAGTGTTTTCAGGGAGACAGCAGAAAGCAGGGTATCCGGCAGGGTCCTGACGCAATCGCCCTGTATGGAAAGATGAGCTCCTGCTTCCTCCAGCTTGGCCAGGAGGGCTTCCAGGTGTTCGGGTTCCATTCCTTTTACCGTCACGTCGCCTCCGGTTATTGCTCCGGCCAGGATATAGGTGGATGCCTCAATCCTGTCGGGGATGATCGTGATCTCCGTCCCGTGCAGTTCCTCGACTCCCTTGACCCTGATCGTGCCGGTTCCGTCTCCGTCGATCTGGCCCCCCATGCGGATGAGTGTTTCAGCCAAGTTTGAAATTTCCGGCTCTCTTGCCGCATTCTCGATCACGGTTTCGCCTTCGGCCAGGACAGCAGCCATCAGGAGGTTCTCTGTGGCGCCCACCGAAGGGAAGTCCAGGTAGATGCGTGCACCCTTGAGCCTCCTGGCCTCGGCGTGGACGGAACCGTGCTCCAGCCGGATCTCCGCCCCCATCTTGGTCAGTCCCTTCAGGTGCAGGTCGATCGGCCGGCTCCCGATGGCACAACCTCCGGGAAGGGGCAGGACCGCCCGATGGCAGCGTGCGAGCAAGGGGCCCAATACCAGGGAAGAAGCCCTCATTTTTCTGACGAGCGCAGGAGGGGTTGCCCAGTCAAGTTGATCCGGCGTCACGATATTCATTTTACCCTCGGAGAAGCGTACCTCTGCCCCCAGGTTCCTCAAAAGGTCGGACATCGTCTGGATGTCATGGAGGTCTGGAACCCGGCTCAATTCCAGGGTCCCGTTTTTCATTAGAAGCGCACTTGCCATGACGGGAAGGGCTGCGTTCTTCGCGCCCTGGGCCGTGATGCTTCCCTTCAGGGGCCGGTCACCCCTCAACACCAGTTTATGGTTCAAAGTCCTTCACTCCTCTCACGGGATGATGTCCCGCTACGGTCGACTAGTTCCGAAACCCGAGGAACCTCTCGACTTCATGGACGATCCTGTCCGACGCATGCCCGTCACCGAAGGGGTTGACGCATTTTAAAAGCAATTCCTCGTAAGCTTTTTCATCTTCCATGAGCGGAACGGCCGAGTTCAGGATCTTTTCCTCGTCCGTACCCACCAGCAGGGCCGAACCCGATTCTACCGCTTCGGGCCTTTCGGTGACCTCACGCAGGACAAGGACTGGTTTTTTAAGCGCGGAAGCCTCTTCCTGCACTCCCCCGCTATCGCTCAATATCAGGCGACTGCGGTTCATTGCCCAGACAAAATCCGGATAATCGAGCGGATCGCAGAGGATGACCCGTTCACGATTCGTGAAAAAGGCCTCGATCGTCTCGCGTACGGCCGGGTTCTTGTGCATCGGGATCAAAAGCCAGAGATTCGGGTAGGTAGCGCGGAGTCTCTCTGCGGCTCGGCAGATCCGGCATAAAGGTTCTCCCCATGATTCCCGCCTATGGGCCGTGAGAAGAATCATTTCGGCTTCTTCGGGAAGGGCCTGGAGTGATTCCAGGGCGGGCTTTGTCCGGTTTTCACGTGTCCACAGCAGGGCATCGATCACCGTGTTTCCCGTGACTGAGATTCGATCCTTCGGGATTCCCTCAAGCTCAAGGTTTTTCCGGGCCCCTTCAGTTGGTGCGAACCACAGTGAAGCGAGGCGATCCGTCAAAAGCCGGTTCATCTCCTCGGGGAACGGCAGGAAGATATTACGGCTCCTGAGCCCGGCTTCCACGTGACCGACGGGGATTTTCCTGTAGAATGCCGCCAGGGAAGCGGCAAACGTTGTTGTCGTATCGCCGTGGACCAGGACGACATCCGGACGATTTTGGTCCAGCACTTGCCCGACCCCTTCAAGGACTGCTGCGGTAAGGTAATCCAACGTCTGCCTTTCTTTCATGACGTTCAAGTCGACGTCTGCCCGAAGGTCAAAGTGATCGAGTGCCTGGTGCAACATCTGGGTGTGCTGTCCGGTGGCCAGGAGGAAACATTCAAGTCCCGAAGACCGTGCCACACGCAAGGCGACCGGGGCCATCTTGATGGCTTCCGGCCTTGTCCCCACGACGATGCAGATTTTTTTGCGGGCGTGTTCCATTGTTTTCGTCTCCCTCATCGGTTCGATTACGGGTTTATGGATGAAAGGAACCGGGACATGCCGATACCGGCCAGAAGAAGAGACAGGTGCATCGATCCCATCGTGACAATAATAGCGGTTACGGGAAATGATCGATCCAACAACCGGTGGTGGATATGCCCGCGGTCTGGAAGAAAGGGCGACCGTCCTCCCATAAGCCTTCTTCCCACTGCCACGAGCGTGTCCAAAACCGGTAACCCTCCCAGCAAGGCCAGGACAGGGATCATCCGGAGCGGGTCAAGGGATGCAAAGGACAGGCTTGTCGCCATTTGCGAGGCGCAAAGGAAACCCAGCAAGGTGCTTCCTCCGTCGCCCAGGAAAGTCCGTGCCCGGGGGGAAGGAAAGTTCCAGAAAAGTATCCCCGAGCAGAGTCCCGCCAAAGGAAGCCAGAGGGCTTTCTCCCCGAAGAGGGAAAGGATGCCGGCGGTAACGATCGAAAGGGAGAGACAGAGTCCGTCCATTCCGTCGATCAGGTTGTAGGCGTTAGTGCATCCGGCAATCCAGAAGACCAGGAGCGCTTTCTCCAGGTAACCCAGAGGCAAAGGCAGGATGACGATCATGGCGGCAATCCCGTGAAATGCCAACCTGACAAAGGGCGACGTCTGCTTCATGTCGTCCACGTATCCCACCAGGAAAACCAGTGTTCCACCGATTGCAATCAGCCGGGTTGCAGGTAACGGCCACCCGGAGAGCAAAACCCAAAGGAGGTAGCCGAGCCACACGACGATACCTGCCCCTCGGGGAACGATACCGCTGTGGATTTTTCGGTCACCCGGTGCATCCAGTACCCTGAACCGGCGGGCCAATGAAATGGATAGCGGCGTCACGAGAGCTCCCCACCCTAACGCCGCCAGGAATTGCAAGGTCAAGATATTCAAGGCAGGCCGCCCCTCCCGTCCTCCAGGATGGGGATCCTGATCCTATTTCGTCCCGAAGAGGCGGTCACCCGCATCTCCCAGGCCGGGAACGATGTATCCATGGTCATTCAGGTGGCTGTCGAGAGCCGCCGTGAAGATCGGGATTTCCGGGTGATTCCTATGGACAAGGGCTACTCCTTCAGGGGCAGCGATCAGGCACACCAGGGTGATTTTCCTTCCGCCCCTCTTCTTGATCAGTTCGATGGCGGCGGCTGAAGAACCTCCGGTTGCCAGCATCGGATCGAGGATAAAGATGTCCCGTTCCTCGATGTCCCCGGGGAGTTTGCAATAATATTCTACGGGCATGAGGCTTTCTGGATCCCTGTAAAGGCCGATGTGCCCAACTTTTGCGTTCGGGATGAGGCGCAGGATGCCCTCGACCATGCCGAGTCCAGCCCTGAGGATGGGTACGATGGCCAGTTTTTTTCCCGAGAGCGTCAGGACTTTTGTTCGACTGATGGGAGTTTCGACCTCCGTCTCTTCCAGGGAAAGGGCACGCGTGATTTCGTAAACCATGAGGCCGGCAATTTCCTGGACAAGTTCCCTGAATTCCTTAACCGAAGTGTTACGGTCGCGGATGATGCCGACTTTATGCTGGATCAGCGGGTGGTCGAGGATAATCAGCGGGTTTCCGTTGGGCCTGGCCGGGAAGGAGCCCAGCTGGGACTCGTAGGATTCAATCTTCCTGAGGCGAGCGACATGCCTTCCCCCGTCGAACGGGGTTTCCAGCCAGACCTTGACGATTTCCCTTGCCAATTCTTCGCCGAGGATCCTTCCACCCAGGACAAGGACGTTGGAATTGTTATGCATGCGACTCAGCCGGGCCGTCGTTGGATCGTTGCAGAGGGCCCCGTAGACTCCCGGTATCTTGTTCGCTGCGATGGACATCCCGATTCCGGACCCACATATCAGGATTCCCCTGTCGGACTGCCCGGAAGCGACGCTTTCCCCGACCTTGAAGCCGTAGTCCGGGTAATCGACGCTCAGTTCCGCAGAGTGAGTTCCGAAATCGTGGATTTCGCAGCCGAATTCCAAAAGGAACCCCTTGATCTTTTCCTTGAGGGCAAAACCGGCATGATCCGAGCCGATGGCAACGCGCATGGCCTACCTACCTCCTTGAATAACCTCATCGACGCCTGCTAATCATAACATTGCCGGGCAACGCCACCCTGCCGGGAAACGGCCAAAAAGCCCCGTGCTCGGACGAACTGTCGCGAACTAGAAAACGGCAGGCAACGCACCCATTCCGGGAGGATGCCTTCAATCGCTTGCGTCAGTCAGGATGTTTCCGAGAACGCGTTCTGCCACCTCGTAAGGGTTGGTTTTTCGCTCGGCGAGGGATTCGAAAAGCTCCGGAGATATTTCTTTTTTCCACGCGCTTTCCACCAGGCTTGCGATCTCCCTGCGTAAGATTTCCTCTACTTCCATCCCCAGGCGCTGCCATTTCCTCCGGCGCCCTTCCTCGCTCACGCGAAGGAAATCCGCATGGCGGACCATCTCGGAAACGACTTCCTGGACACCTTCCCCCCGTTCGGCGATCGTCTTCAGGACAGGCGGACGCCAGGGGCGCATGCCCAAAAGATCCAGCATCATGTTGACTTCGTTTGAAACCCGGTCTGCCCCGTCGCGATCCGCCTTGTTCACGATGAAGACGTCCGCGATCTCCATGATTCCCGCTTTCATGACCTGGATGTCGTCTCCCATCCCGGGGACCAGGATGAGACCGACGGTGTCCGCGATTTTGACGATATCGACTTCCGATTGGCCGACGCCGACTGTTTCAATGATGACGACATCCTTGCCGCAGGCGTCAAGGATCAGGGCTGCTTCCTGTGTGGAACGGCTCAGTCCCCCAAGGGAACCCCGGGTTCCCATGCTCCGGATGAAGACATCCGGGTCAACGGCGTGCTGCTGCATCCTCAAGCGATCCCCGAGAATCGCGCCGCCGGTGAAGGGGCTGGAAGGGTCGACCGCTATGACCCCGACGGTCTTTCCGCGCCCCTTGAAATCGGCGATGACCTTGTCCGCAAGAGTGCTCTTGCCTGCGCCCGGGCTCCCGGTGAGCCCGATGATGTGGGCCTTGCCCGAATGGGGATAGATCTTCCGCATGATGTGTTCAGCCTGGGGAGACTCGCTTTCCACCAGGCTGATCAGCCTGGCGATGGAGCGGTGATCCCCGTCCAGTGCTTTTGCGATCAGTTTTTCCACGTTCAGGCGGTCTCCCTGGCCCATTT
>DIXJ01000001.1 GCA_002436015.1 Synergistaceae bacterium UBA6083
TTTCCGCCTGCGCGGAGAAGGTGGGTCTCCGGGAGGATTACCTGATCCCGACGATGGACCAGGCCTGGGTTTACCCCGAAGTGGCCGTTGCCGTCGGCATGAAGGCCATCGAGCAGGGGATCGCCCGGAAGACCTTCACCCGGGAGGAACTGCTGAAGATCGCGACGGACCAGATCCAGTACTCCCAGAACATGACGGCGTGCCTCACTAAAAACGAGTTCATCAAGCTTCCCTAAGCTTCACTGGTAGGGGGTTTAGGCGAGCAGGCAGAAAGCCTGAAGGAGCGGTCTTGTGAAGGTTGAAATTGTCTGCGTGTCAATAGATATCTTCCCGCGAGGGGGCTCGTTCCTGGTTTCTTTGCCTGACAATGCAACCGCCGGGACATTGCTGCGCTACCTCGAAGAGAAGGAAGTCGGCGAAAGAAGTTATCGGCTTGCAACAGAGGGCCATTGGAATGTTTTGGCTGTCCTGGATGGACGTGTTATTGGACCTGAACATGTATTAAAAGACGGAGATAAAGTACAGCTTTTTCCATCAATGACCGGCGGTTGAAAGCCTTAAAAGGAGGACCTTTGTTGGCGCAGGCTCGTCATTTACCGCACTCCTGAGCTTTAAGAAGGAATTCCGCCAAAGCCAGGTCCTCCGGGTTGTCGATGTTGACCGAGTCGGCCGGATCCATGACGTACGGCACACAGCCGGAGCCGTAGGCCATCGTTCCGGTAAGCCAGGTTTCCGTCCAGGCCGCGTAGATGGCCCCGTTCCGGGTATAGGTTTGCGGAAGGTCCTGCCTTCGCGGCGGGACCTTCCCTGTTTCCATGAACGGAAACAGGGCGCCGTCCCGGATCGAGAACTGCCAGGAGGGGTTGAAGTGCCCCGGTACCGGCGTCACGCTGACGACGCTGCGGGCTCCGGTCGAGACCAGCAGGTCCAGGGCTTCGTCGATGTGGCGTGCCTGGCGCAGGGGTGCCGTGGGCTGGAGAAGGACGAGGATGTCGGGACGGGTGCCCTCGTTTTCTTCAATCCACTTGAGCGCGTGGATGACCACGGGAGCTGTCGGGGTCTCGTCTTTGGCCAGGTCCGCCGGGCGCAGGAAGGGCACCTCGGCCCCGGCTTTCCTTCCTTCCTCCGCTATGGCCTCGGAATCCGTCGAGAGGATGAGACGGCTCACGAGGCGGCTTTCAAGGCCGCTTTCAACGGCCCGGGCCACGAGACTTTTCCCTCCGAGAAGCCGCAGGTTCTTTCCCTGGATTCCCTTCGATCCGCCCCTGGCGGGGATCAAGCCGAGGATCTCAAGCCGTTTCTCTTTCATGGCCTCTCCCCCGTTCCACTCTTTTTCATGCCCTCGTGAACGGTGCCGTTCGGGTCGACGAAAACTGTTCCTTCTTTCAGCCTTTCCTCGATGCCGTCGAAGGCCCTGTGCCGGGTGAGAAGGACGACGACGCGGGCTTCGGCGAGGGCTTCCTCGAGCCCAACCAGCCGGCATCGGGCGAACCCGGCAAGCGGCAGGGGGAGGTCCCGGATATGCGGTTCCACGATCCGGACCGTGCAGTTTCCATTCGCGCACAGGGCCTTGACGATGAAGACGGCCGGGCTTTCCCGAAGGTCGTTCACGTTTGGCTTGTAGGCCAAGCCGAGGCAGGCGACGACGGGGTTTTCAAAAAGTGAGACCGATTCCTCGATTCGCTGGAGGACCCATTCCGTTTTTGCCTCGTTGACCTTCCTGGCCGATTGGATGAGCCGTGTCTCCAAAGGTGCGGATTCCACGAGGAACCAGGGATCGACAGGGATGCAATGGCCTCCCACCCCGGGACCGGGTTCCATGATCCTGACACGGGGATGACGGTTGGCAAGGCGGATCAGGGTCGAGGAATCGACCCCCATGCGGTTGCAAAGCATGGAAACCTCGTTGGCAAAGGCGATGGAAACGTCCCTGGAGGCGTTTTCCACCAGTTTGCACATCTCGGCGGTGCGGACGTCCGTTGAATGGATCGTTCCCTGTACGAAAGAGGCATAAAAACCGGCAGCGCGAGAGGTCGATTCCGGGTCGGTCCCGCCGACGATCCGGTCAACCCCGGTAAGTTCCTCGAAGATCCTCCCGGGGAGAACCCTTTCGGGGCAGTGGGCGACGAAGAAGGAGGGAGTCCCGTCCTCCCTGGCAAGATCCGGGCGCTTCTCCAGCAGCCGGCAGGCCATCCGCTCGGTCGTGCCGACCGGGACGGTGGATTCGATGACGACGAGGTTGCCGGCTTCCAGGTGCGGTGCGATGGAATCGATGGCCCTATCAACATGGGAGAGGTCTGCCCGGCGGTTTTCGTCCAGCGGCGTGGGGACAGCCACGACAAAGACTTCCGCGGGGGAAACCGTTTCCACGGGGTCCAGGAAGCCGGAAGCCACTACCTCCTGGCCCAGGGCTTCGAGAGAGGGTTCAATGCCCTCGAGATTCACCGACCGGATCGCTTCGACCCGCTTCGTGTCGGTGTCGACTCCCCTGACCCGGTGTCCGGACCGGGCCAGGACCACGGCAAGGGGAAACCCGATGTAGCCGAGCCCTATCACACAGACCTTCATGGAGAAGCCCCCCAAATGAATTCTTCGCTTCCCCCCTATTTTGCTTCGAAGCGAGTCGCTCGGCAACTCCGACCCTTGCGGGGTTTGCCGTTTGGGGCTAGATTCGCTTTATGGAAATGAAAAACATACCCGGACATTTTAGCTTGAGACCGTATGCCGAAAGCGACTGGGTGGCCCTCAGGGTCTTCATCCTGTGCCAGTGGGGCTCCGGCCACCCCATGGCAGATCGCCGGATTTTCGACTGGCAATTCCGTGGTTTTGGTCATGAGAGGCTGGCGATACGCCCCCTCCTCCTTTTTATCGACGGAGAACTGGCCGGTTTTCGGGGGATCATCCCGGGTCTCTACCAGGTGCCGTCCCCGAAGGACATGCAGATCCTGCCGGGGGGCAGCCTGGCCATGTGGATGCTCCGGGAGGAATTCCGCGGCAAGGGACTCGGAAGAATCATGCACGACGAAGCGGAACGGTTGTGTCCTGTCGTCACGGGGGCGGGTTCGAACCCCGAAACGTCCGTTCCCATCTACCTGCAGAACGGTTTCCGGCTCCTGGAATCCATGGACCGCTACCTGGCCGTGCTGGATCTGCAGGCGTGCCTCGCCCACTTCGGGAACCGGGCGGCGGAACTTCCGTCTCGGGCCTGCGGCAAGAACGTAAGGCCGCTCGCTCCGTCAGGGCCCGATCCTGCCTTCCTGGCCGAAATATGGGAACGGTCCGCTTTCGAAGCCGGGTTCTTCTCGCTGTACCGCAACGGGGAATTCTGGCGATGGAGAATCCTGGAAAGCCCTGCTTTCCGCTACGAGACCTTCGTGGACCCGGAAGGGTCCGGGTTTCTCGTCGCCCGCGTCGAGCCGCTTCTTTCCACTGGCGGGGCTGGCTTTCCGCCCTCCTGTGTCCTGAGGCTGATCGACCTCGTGCCCGCAGGGCCTTCCACCTGGCTCGGTGCGGAAGACGCGCCTTTCGCCCGTTTCCTTGGGCGATGCCTCGGCTGGGCAAGTGAAAAGGGCTGCATCGCCGCCGATTTCCATTGCACGAGCGGCGTTTTCGGGCCGATCCTGGCAAAGGCGGGTTTTGCCAGGGAAAGAGATCTTCTCAAGGGGGACATTCCTCCCCTGCCGAGGTTATTCAACGGGGGCACGAGTCCCGGCCGGCCGATCAACGCCCTGGTCAAGGCCCCGGGTGTCGCTTCCTTCGAGCGGGTCTACATGGTGAAGTCCGACAACGATATGGATCGTCCAAGGAGGCTGGATGAGAATGGGCAAGTCCTTTACTGAAGCGTTTTCAAGCGGGGAATGCCTGGTGATCGGGGAAGTCGCCATGGCGCACGACGGAAGCCTTGGCCTCGCCCATGCCTTCATCGACGCGATCGCCCGCACCGGGGCCGATGCGGTCAAGTTCCAGACCCATCTCGCCGATGCGGAGGGGACGAGTTCGGAACCGTTCAGGGTGTCCTTCAGCCCCCAGGACCCGACGAGGCGCGACTACTGGATCCGGACGGCTTTCACGGAGGAGCAGTGGGCGGGCCTCGCCCGCCACGCGGCGGACAAGGGGCTCCACTTCCTGAGCTCCCCGTTTTCCCCCGAAGCGGCGGCCCTCCTCCGGCGCGTCGGGGTTTCCGCCTGGAAGATCCCCTCGGGCGAGACGGGAAACATTCCCCTGCTGGAAGAGCTGCTGGCGGATGGCCTCCCGATCCTTGTCTCGACGGGCATGAGCCCCATGGGGGAAATCGACGGGGCCGTAAGGCAAGTCAAGGCGGGGGGGGGCCCCGTGGCGGTGATGCAGTGCACCAGCGCCTACCCCTGCCCGCCGGAGAAGGTCGGCCTGAACATGATCCCGGTCTTCAGGGAGCGTTATGGTTGCCCTGTCGGCCTTTCGGACCACTCCGGCACGATTTTCCCGGGGCTTGCCGCCGTGACGCTGGGCATCCAGGTCCTGGAGGTCCACGTGACCCTGTCCCGGGAGATGTTCGGCCCCGACGTCGTCGCTTCCGTGACGACCGGCGAACTGGCGACCCTCGTGGAGGGGATCCGGTGGATCGAACGGATGCGGGCCGCCCCGGTGGACAAGGACCTTGCGGCGGAAGGAATGGCCCCGCTGAGGAGGGTTTTTACGAAAAGCCTCGTTGCCTCAAGGCCCATCCAGTCCGGGACGATCCTGGACCGGTCCATGATCGCCCTGAAAAAACCGGGGACCGGAATACCGGGATCGAAGCTCCCGGATGTCATCGGCCGCCGGGTCAAAACCGGGCTGGAACGGGACGACTTCATCCTGGAGGAAAACCTCGAATGACGCGCAAGGTTGCCGTTGTCGTGACGGCTCGGCCGAGCTACGCGCGGATCAAGACCGCCCTTGCGGCCATGGAGGCCCACCCGGATATCGAGCTCCAGCTCGTGGTGGCGGCATCCGCCCTGCTGGACCGTTACGGCAGCGCGTCCACCGTGATCGAGAATGACGGCTTCCGGATCGCTTCCCGAGTGTTCATGCTGCTGGAGGGGGAAACCCCCCAGACGTCGGCCATCACGACGGGACTGGGGCTCGTGGAGATGGCGACGGTCTTCGCGAACCTGGAGCCGGACGTCGTCGTGACGATCGCGGACCGTTTCGAGACCCTGGCCACCGCAACGGCGGCGGCACTCATGAACATCCCGCTGGCCCACATCCAGGGGGGAGAGGTGACCGGCTCCGTGGACGAGAAAGTCCGCCACGCGGTCACAAAGCTTGCCGACCTGCATTTCGTCGCCACGGGCATGGCCCGGGAGCGGGTCATCCGGATGGGCGAAGACTCGGGCAGGGTCTTCATGACCGGCTGTCCTTCGATCGACCTGGCGGCGAAGGTTGCCCTTGATCCGGAAAACGGGTTCGACCCCTTTGCCTTCGGGGTCGGGCCGACCCTTGACCTGTCAGGGCCCTACCTGGTGGTCATGCAGCACCCGGTCACGACCGAGCATACCCTTGCCAGGGAGCAGGCCCTCGAAAGCCTATACGCGATCGAATCCATGGGGTTTCCCGCCCTTTGGTTCTGGCCGAACCCCGATGCGGGTTCCGATGGGACATCCAAGGCCATCCGCTGGTTCCGCGAGCACGAATCGTCCGCCAATATCCACTTTTTCAGGAATTTTCCCCCGGAAACCTTCCTTCGCCTGCTCAACCGCTGCAGCTGCATCATCGGGAACTCCAGCGTGGCGATCCGGGAGTGCGCCTTCCTGGGTGTCCCGGCGGTCAACCTTGGGACCCGGCAGGAAGGGCGGGAAAGGGGCTGCAACGTCCTCGACGCTCCTCACGACCGCCGTGAGATCTGCCTGGCCGTGAAGGCGCAGATGGCCCATGGCCGTTTTGCCCCGGACCCGGTCTACGGGGACGGCAGGGCGGGAGAACGGATCGCGGAACTCTTGGCCCGTGTCCCGCTTTCCGTCGAAAAGAGGCTGGCCTATTGAACCCGGGAGGGCCGGAAATCCTGGTCGTGACCTACCATTTCCTTTCGGGTGAGGCATGGCCGGGCAAGGGGGTCCATCCTTTCGGCACGGACAGGTTCCGGGAACAGGTGGAACTCCTGTCACGCACCTCCCGCTTCCTCTCCCTTGAAGAACTTGAAGCCCCAGGCCTGCCGGGGCTGGGTGGATTCGCGAGGTATGCCCTCCTGGCCTTCGACGACGGCCTGGCCGAACAGTTCGAGGTCGCCTGGCCGATTTTGGAGGGCATGGGGATACCGGGGGCTTTTTTCCCCTGCACCTCTCCCCTGCAGACCGGGAAACTCCTGCACGTGCACCGGCTCCATGCCCTCAGGGGCGCCATGGATGACGGCAAACTTCTGGCCCTGTTCAAGAGCCTGGCAAGAAGCCTGGGATTCGACGAAAGCGCGCGGGTGATCGAGGCCGGGAACCTTCCGGAGGCCCCTTATCCCTATGACGGCCCCGAGGCGAGGGCCCTCAAGTCCCTCTTCAACTACACCTTGCCCCAGGCGGAGAGAGAGGCGCTTTCGGCGAGTGCCTTCAGCCAGGTCTGCGGCGAGGAAGCCCCTTGGGCCGAACGTCTCTACATGGTCCCTGCGATGATCCGGGAACTGGCTCGAAACGGTTGTCTCGGCACGCACACCCATTCCCACAGGCCGCTCTCCCGCATGGACCGGGAGGGAATCCGGCAGGAAATCCGCGAAAGCCTCGACATTCTTGAAAAAACCTCCGGAGTCCGTCCACGTTCGGTGAGTTACCCTTACGGCAACAGCCTCGCAGTTTCGCCGGAGGTCTTCGAGGTTGCTGCGGACTGTGGCCTGAGGTGTGGCTTCACGACGGAAAGAAGGGCCAACTTTCCCCGGACGGATCGGCTGCAGCTGGCCCGTTTCGACGCGGAGGACCTTCCTCCGGGGAAGAGGCCGATCGCCAGTCTTTAGCCCGCTTCGGCGGGATTCGGAAGGAGTGCGGGAAATGGTCGAGTTCGTGCTTGCGGACCCCCACGCGAGGGTTTTTAAGGCTGGAGGAACGGTTTGGATGGTCACCGGGTCCGAACCGGCCCTGTTCCGGGAAACCGTCGAGCTGGAAACCGCGAAGGGGCTGGAAGCGGGTAAAATCCTCCAGGCACTGGCTCGCGAAGCGGAGGAAGGGTCCTTTGCCGTGGTCGAATCCCCGGGAGGAGCGGATGAAAGGACGACCCTCTTCAAGACGCTTTCTTCCACCTTCGAACTCTACTTCAGGGTTGACGGGGATTTGATCCAGGTCTTCGATCATTTCAGGAACGCCATGTCGTCCGTCCCGGCCTTTGAGCGGGTTCCCGATGAAAGAGCCTTTGCCGACCACCTCCTTTTTGCCTACGAGTACCTCCCCGGGACCCATACGCTCGCCAGGGGAATCCATAAGCTGATTCCCGGCGGGATGGCGGAAATCGGGCCGGATCGGGTGATTCGCTTTCGGCAGGCCGAAACCCTCAGGCTCCCGGAAGAGGGCTCGGGCCCGAGTCCGGAGGAGGCTGTCGACCAACTGGAAGAAATCATGAAAGAACGGGTTGCCGTCTACATCTCAGCCTACGGCGAGCCGAGCGTGCTTCTCTCGGGGGGCATCGATTCGACCCTGGTCCTTTCCTGCCTGGGCAAGGGGGCACCGGCCCTGACGGTGGGGCTCGACAGCCCGGAATACGCCTTCGAGATGGAATACGCCCGAATGGCAGGCCGCCTGATGGAGGCCCGCCATACCCTGGAGATTTTGGAAGAATCCAGCTTCCGCAGGTCGGTCGTGGAAGTCGTGGAGGCGCTCGGGCAACCCACCGGAACGGCCTTCCTGCAGCCGATGGCTTTCCACCACGCCTTCAGGCAGGAGGCTGCCTTCTTTCTCTACGGTGAGGCGGTGGACGCCCTTTTCGGCTTCAACAAGCTCGCAATGATCTTCGACGACGGGCGGCTCTCTCTCCTTGAGCGGGAAGCCCTCGACCGGCAGCCTGCAGACTTGGCGGGGTATGCCGCCCGGTGCGGGCTCAGCCCGGATTTCGAATCGGCCCGCAGGGTCCTCGGCGAGGCCGTGACGGAAGAACGCCTGGCGAATCGCCTTGACTTTGCCCTCGGGCTCTGCCCCGAACTGGCCGTGCTCGAGCCGGGATGCCGGAAGGCCGGCCACGCAGAGGCCATGTCGATCTTCACCGGTTTCGGCCATATCCGGGAGTACATCGGCCGGACGCGACAGCAGGCCCTGTGCACGGGGCGAAAGGTGATGTCCCCGTTTGCCTGCAGGAGCGCCCTGGAACTCGCCATGTCGATGCCCATGCCGGGGAGGATCCTCAATGACGGGGTTGTCAAACACGTGGCAAAGTCACTCCTGGAAAAGCGGTTGCCCGGTTACCCGACCCATACCCGCAAAGGCGGAAGCGATGTTCCGCGGACCCGCTTCCTGCAGGAAGGCCCGCTGAAAGGCATCTTCCTCGAGGAAAAACTTCCGCGTTTCTGGCCGGGGGAAGTTGCGGATATCCTTCTCCACCCGCGAAGGGAATCCAGTTTCCTTGTCCTCAACGCCCTCGGTTACGCCCTCTGGCAAAACCGGGTCTTGGAAAACCCAGCACTGGAACCGGTCCCGGGGACCCGGACATTCCGAGCCCCGGCCGGGGAGGAGATCGAGCCGTGATCCGGGTCGAGCTGGCGGACCCCGGTTCCTTCCGGGCGGAAACCCCACGCGGGTCCTGGTTTATCTCCGCAGCAAACCCGGACCGGCTAAAAGCGGAACTTGAAAAATCCGCCTTCCTTGCCTTCGGAGAGCGGGAGCAGGTCGAGAGGCTCGGCGCCCTTTGCGACGACGGGACCCTCCTGTACGTCCCCGCTTGCGGTCCACCCATCCGGCTTTACCGGACCATCAACGCCACCCGGGAACTCTATTTCCGCCGGGATGAACAGGGGAACTGGTTCTTCGGCGACCAGTTCCGCAACATGCTCGCGTCCGTCCCGGCGGACGAGCGCCAGCCGGACGGGAACGCGCTGCTGGATTTCCTGCTGTTTATTTACCCTGCAGGAAATGCCACCCTCCTGAGAGGAATCCGGCGCCTGGTCCCGGGGGAGAGCCGGATCCTCGATGCCAAAACCGGGGAAGAGCGATCCAGCCAGGCGGAAACATACCCCTGCGAACCGGTCGAAATGGGGCTGGAGGAGGCCGCTACGGCCCTCGAGGAAGCCCTGCGCCTGGCTTTGGGTGAGCCTGCGGGGGACGATTGTTTCCTCTTTTCCGGGGGTGTGGACTCCACGCTGGCCCTGCTCTTTCGGCCGGCCGGGAAGGCCCTGACGGTCGGCATCGACACCCCGGAATTTGCCTTTGAAGAGGAATACGCGAGGGAAACGGCCCGGCTCCTTGGCTCGAATTGGTCGTTCATTCCCTTGAAAGAAAAGGATTACCGGCAACATTTCGAGGAAACCATCGTGAATCTCGGGCAGCCCGTGCACCCGAATTTCCAGGCCGTCCTCCTGAACCGGGCCTTCCAGGAGCCCTTCGGGGTCTTCTGGGGAGCGGACGCCTCGGATACTCTATTCGGCCACCCCCAGACGAGAAAGATCCTCGACCCGGAGAGCCGGAAGCCTTACGAAGCCCTCCTGGCGGAGCCTATCGATTCTCCCCGGGGCTACGGGGCCCTCTCGAACACAAGTCCCGATTTTCGGTTCGTCAGGGACCTCTTCGGCGAGGAGGCGGTTTCCGGGCGAATCGAGGCTCGCCTTTCCCAGGTCCTGGGCAGCGCGAAGGTGCGCCCGGGAAGCCGCATCGAGGAGCATGTCCAGGTGGATTCGCTGGTAGAATTCCTGACGAGCACCACCTGCGTTGCCTGCTGCAAGAGGCAGGCGGCCGCCGCTTTCGGCAGGGAGATCCGGGAACCGTTCTGCTCCAGGAGCATCCTTCGGATTGCCTCCGCGATCCCGCCCGGAAAGAGGTTCTTTCATGAAGGGGAGTCCAAGCCCGTTCCCAAGGCGCTTCTGAGAAAGCTTTTCCCGGAGTATCCCTTTTTCGGCCGGAAGGGGGGAAGCGACATCCCCCGTACCCGCTTCTGCCAGTCGGGTCCCTTTAAGGATTTTTTCAGGGAATCGGCTTTCCCGGACTTCCTGCCTCCACCGGGAAGGGCACTTCTGCTGGATCCCCAGTGGGACTGGAGCTACATGACCCTCGCTGCCGCCGCTTTTTCGACCTGGCAGGAAAAGGTCCTGAAGGAAGGGCGTCTCGGACCCGTTCCCGGAACGCGGGTGTTCCGGCTGGAAATGCCGGGGGAAAGCGCGACAGCGGAGGAGAGAGGATGAGCGGAAAGTTCGAGATCCTCCTTATGAACCCCGAAAAAAGGGTTTTCGAAACCCCTTCCCGGCAGGTGATCCTTTCCGGCAGGTGGGAAAAAACTCTTCCCGATGCAGGCCGTTTCATGGGACTTCCCGCGATCGAGGCGGTCCGGCTGCTTGCCAGGCACGAGGTTGACGGGTGCTGTCTCGTCGCGGAAAAGGATGCTCGGGGAAACCCGGCGGAGATCCTTGCCTACAGGGGGCCCTCCAGCGGTTGCGAACTTTACTATGCCCGGGACGGGGAAGGGCGGTTTTTCATCTCGGATTCGTTCCGGGAGGTGGTCGAGGTTTTTCCCCCCGCACGGCGGAGGCTTTCGGAGAACGGCTTCCTCGATTATCTCCTTTTCCAGTACAGTGTTTTTCCCGAAACCCCGATCGAACAAATCCGGCGCCTGGGGTACGGAGAATTGCTCAGGACGGACCGTGACGGGGGCTGTTCATTGGAACGCATGGAACGGCTCGATGCTTCCGGCAGGGTGAAAGACTTCGAAGACGGGGTCGACAGGATCGAGGAAGCGCTCCACCGGGCAGCCGGCAAGACTCCGGAAGGGGCCGTGAACCTTCTCTCTGGAGGAGTGGATTCGACGCTCGTGCAGGTCCTCATCGGCCAGGGACATGGTGCCGTCGCGGCGGGTATCGATTCCCCCGAGTTCGCTTTCGAGACCGAAAACGCGAAACGCGCTGCCTCCCTTTGCGGGATTTGCCTGATGCCGCACTTTGCCAGGGAAAGCGAGATACTTGACCTCATCGTGAAGGAAACCAGGCTGGCTAAGGTTCCGCTGCCACTGCTCCAGGTCGCTCTGATCGCAGGTGTTTTCGACGTTCAGGCCCCTTCTTTCGTCTCCGGGTTCGATGCCGATTCCCTTTTTTCCCTGCCGCGCTCGAAAAGAAAACGGGTCTCCGAGGGGGCGGATCCTGGTTCATTCGAGGAGGAAAGTTTTTCGCTTTCCCCGGAAAGAGGGGTGGTGGAAGGCCTTTTCGGCAAGGAGCGAGTCGCCGAAAGGATCGCCCAAAGGAAAGAAGTCGTACGATCCAGGGTCGTGGACGCGGAGAGCTTGGGCGGGCTGGCGCTGGGCTGCCTGACCAGCTTTTTCTGCAGCGCTTTCCCGGTCTACCGCCAGCTGGCCCTGGCGCGGGAAAAGAGCTTTTCCACCCCCTTCACGGACCGGCATGTGGTGGAAACGGCCCTCTGCATCCCGCTCCCGGAAAGGGTTTTCCGGAACGGGGTCTTCAAGCCCGTGCTGAAGGAAATCCTTGCCCGGCGCCTGCCGGGTTTCCCCAAGGACCAGGAAAAAGGCGGTTCGGGCCTTCCCCGTACCCGCCTATGCACTGAGGGGCCGCTAAAGGGATACTTCAGGGAGAACCCGCTCCCGGTTTTCCTCGACCCGGAGAAAGCGCACCCCATCCTGGAAACGGGCTGGGAGTCGAGCATGACCGCCTATCGGTGCATCGCCTGGTCCGTGTGGGAAAAAACACTTGCAGGAAAAATGAGGGAGGAAGGCCGATGGGGATCAGAGTCGAGCTGAAGGGTCCGGAAAGCCAGGTCCTGGAAGTCGCGGGGGGTAGGTGGCACCTTTTGGCGGACAGGGCGGCCACTGCCGAAGACCTGCCCGAGCCCTCCCCTGGACCGGTCGACTGGATCCGATTCGGTAACCGGTTCGAGGAGTTGACGGCGGTCTTCGTGCCTTCCCAAACGGCGGGGAAGCTTCCCTGCCAGGCCTTCAGAGGCCTTTTTTCGGGTTTTGAGCTTTTCCGGGCCGAGACACCGGAAGGAGATCTCCTGCTCACGGACGATTTCAAGTTTGCCGGAAGGGCGGGCGGAAAAAGAAAAACGTCTCCCACCTCTCTTCTGGACTATCTTCTTTTCCAGTATCCTGCCGGGAACGAAACCTTCCTGCCCGGGGTCTTCCGCCTGGGCCCGGGGGAGGCTCTATCCGTAAACTCCCTTGAAATCGGTCGACCGTGGCCATGGCAGGCCGAAAGACTTCGGCTGCCATCGAAGGTATCCCCTCCGGAGGCCCTTGAGCGGGCCCGGGAGGCCCTTTCCGCATCGGTCGAGAAAGCCATCGAAGGGACGCTTGAGGCAGCGGTTCTCTTCTCCGGGGGCATCGATTCCACCCTTCTCGCTTTTTTCGGGGGCAGACGCTCCATCGCGCTCCACGCTGCCATCGACACCCCGGAGCTGGCCTACGAGGAGGATTACGCCTACAGTTCCTGCCGGCAACTGGGAATACCGCTGGTCAGAGAGTTATTCTTCGAGCGGGACTTCCTCGAAGACTTGAAAGAGACAACCGCCAGGCTGGGGCGGCCTTTTCCCGTGACGAACTTCCAGGCTGTTTTCCACAACCGCCTTTTCCAGCTCCCTTACGGCCTTTTCCTGAGCGGAGATTCGGCCGACAGGCTGTTCGGCCACACGCTTGCGCCGTGCGGAACCTGGATGGACAATCCCTTTTCCAGCCTGGTGCGGTACTGTCCCCCGGATCTTCTTTGCGAAATGTTTGGCCGGGAACTGGTGGAAAGCCGGGTCAGGCTCTACGAGGAGGCCCTTGGAAGGATGGCCGGGCCCGATTCGGGAGGCCTGGCCGATACCCAGGAAACCGACCTGTCGATCTTCTTCAGCCTCTCTTACTGGGTCCACTACTTCCGGCCCCTGGCTGCGGCGTACGGGAAGCGGTTTATCGCCCCCTTCGCCAGGAGGGGCGTCTTCGAGGCCGCGATGTCCTGCCCGGCGGAACACCGGCTTGGCGGGAGCCACCCGAAGCCCCTGTTGCGGGAAATGCTCCGGGAACTCCTGCCCGGCTATCCCGCGGACAGGAAGAAGGGAGGGACCGGGGTCCCGAGGACACGGTTCTGCCAGGCGGGCCCCCTGAAAGATTTTTTCAGGATGCATGAGCTGCCGTCGGGCATTCCCTCGCGCTGTGCGGGGATCTTCAGGGAACCCGGGTGGGAAACGAGCGCCCTCGTCCTGCAGGCGGCAACCTACCGGTTATGGGAGGAAACGTTGTGAACGGCAGGCCAGTAAACTTTTTTGCCCCCCTGTCGTCCTACAATCTTTTCCTTTCGTTTGCGATCGCATCCACGGAAACCGCCGGGGAAGAAAACGTCCTCCTGCTTCCCGACTATAACGAAGCGAACGAGAAAATACAGGCGTACCTGGGAAAATGGATTCCCGCCTTTTCGGGTGTCATCAGGCTCGTCAAGGGAAAAAGCCGTGAAACCTGCCTGACCCGGCCTTTCCGGAAACGGCAGTTTTTCAAGGCGACAGACGAACTTTTCATTCACAACGCTGTTGGCAAACTCTTCGTCTTCAATGATTTGAAATACCAAACCCAATATGCCCTTGCGACCCTGGGCAGGATACAGCCCGGCTCAAGGCGTATTTATGTCGAAGATGGAACAGCGGATTACTGCGGCATCCAAACCAGGAAAAAAGGAAGGCTGAGAAGACTCAGGGACCGCTTGTTTTTCAAGGAGTGGTGGAGGGAACTCCATGCCTTCGGAACCCATCCGCTGCTGGAAGAATACCTTTTTCTTTTTCCCGAGTTGTCCAACCTGTCCGAAGGGGCAGGCGAACGCCCGAGACGCAAAATCAGCAATTCGGGGATCCCGCGGCTTGTTTATGAAGATGAAGCAAAGCGGTGTTTTGGGGCTATCGATGTGGAGGCAATCTCCAGCCGGGAGTCGATCATCCTTTTCCCAGACTCCCTTGGGTTTGCCCAGGTCCATCCCGGATATTTCGAATTGCTCGCCAAAGGCTGTGAAAAGGCTCTTTCCGAAGGGATGAACGTCTTGTTCAAGGGGAAGAACCGGAACAATTATCCGAAAATGGGTTTCGAAGGGGACCGCCACTTCTTTGATATCCCCGCCGAAATTCCTTCGGAATTGGTTTTGCTCTGGTTCAGGAAAAATATCCGCCAAATCGTCGGGGGAAAATCGTCGGCACTCATGACCGCCAGGTGGCTGGTCCCGGAGATCCCCTGCCGCAGCGTCTGCTCCTTCGTGACCGAAAAGGATTCCCGCCTCGGCTCCCTTTTCCGCAACATCGGAGTCCTGCCCTACGAAAACGGGGAGGCCTGCGAATGATGGGGAAATGGTTTGAACAGCGCTTTTTCAACCCGGAGATCGTCGTCGCGAAGACGCCGGCAGGGACCTGGTTTATCTCCGCTATCGGGGCCAAGTTCCTTGAGAAGTCCGTCATGGAGGACGGGAAACACGGGTTTTCGCCCCTTGGGATCCTCGAAAAACTCGCCCCGGAGATGGAGGAAGGGACGATCCTGTTCATTCCCGCCCCGGGGTTTTCCGACCCCAGGATCCTGGCCTTCAAGTCGGTCATCTGCTCGAGGGACCTTTTCTGGGTATCGACCGAGGAAGGGCGGTTCGTCATGGCCGACCGTTTTGCCGACCTTTTGCCCGAACTGACGCCGGCTTCCCGGGTCCTCCCGGACAGGAGGGCCGTCCATTTTCTCATGGGCTGCAACTTGCGCGGCGACTGGACCCTTCTCGACGAGGTCCATCGCGTCGGGCACGGGGAACTGGTCCTCTTCACGCCGGGGGAAAAGGAACCCGGGAGGAAACGCCTCCAGCGCTTTTCCTGGGATTCGGTCATCGAGGACGAAAACGAAGCCCTGGAGGTCATGGAGAAGGCCCTCGACAGGGTGGCAAGCCTCCTGGGACCTGTTGAAAATAAGGCCCTGATGTTTTCCGGCGGGGTCGACTCGATGCTCCTCTGGGCAAGCCTCAAGCCTCAACTTCCTGCCTTGACGGGTTTTATCGACACGGACACGGCGGAAGGGGACACGGCCCGGGCCGCGGCTTCACGGCACGGGATCGAGCACAAGGTCATGCAGGTCCGGGAGAGCGAATTTCGGGGTGAGTTCCGAGGGGCCGTGAAAGACGTGGGGTTGCCGTTCATCATTTCCAATTTCCAGATGCTCTATTACAGGCAGGGGTTCAGGCAGGGTTACGCCCACCTGGTCTCCGGTGAGCTGGCGGATTCCATCTGGGGAATTTCCCACACCGCGAGGATTTTCAAGGAAAGCAGCGCAGGGGAATACGCCAACGCCATTGCATCCTCGCCCCTTTCCCCTGAAGGCTACGGAATCCGGGTTCACCTCCTGCTTCCGGACGATTTGCCCCTCCTTTCCAAAGTCTATGGCGAAAGAGCGATCCTGGAACTGCTTGGCCACAACCTTTCGTACGCGCTGGAGTGCCTGGAGCCGGCCGTTCCCCTCGACAGCGATTTTCGCAAAGGGCATGTGGACCTCGGGAGCCTGAGTTTCATCCTGAATGGTTCGTGGAGGAGCAATTACAGGCAGGCCGGATATGTTCACGGTGTCGGCCTTTCCTTCCCTTTCGAAACCCTCTCGATGGTTCGCGCGGCGCTCTCCATCGCCCTGCCCGGGAGAATCCTTTCGAAAGAGAGCCAAATCAAGCCGCTGATCCACAGGATGCTCCAGCGGAAACTTCCCGGCGCAACCTTTACGGCTAAGTCGGGCTCCAGTTTGCCGAGGACCCGCTATTGCCAGGAGGGTCCACTGAAAGAGTTCTTCAGGGAACGCCCGATTCCCGGCTTCTGGCCGGACGAATGGGAGGGCCTGCTGCGAAACCCGACCCGGGAATCCAGTCCCCTTGTGCTGAAATGCCTTTCCCTGCAGATGTGGGAAGAAGAGGTGCTCGGCAAGAAATCCCTTCTTTAATTGCAAGCCTGGTTCTACCCTCCTTGTCTTCTTTAAGATAAACAACTATCCTTGTGAATAAGACATCGCGCAAGACTGCTCCTTGAGCAGGTTCTTTCCTGTTTGACTCGAAGAGAGGGGGTCTTCAAATGTGCCTGGCGAGAAGGGCTGTTTTTTTTCTCATCTTCTTGTTGTCCCTGGTCCAACCGGTTTTTGCGGCGGACGTGCCCGGCAGCAAGGATCACCCGCTGCTGCCCCGACTTCCCCATTACACCATCGGGGATTTCCAGCAGGTCGCCTTCGGCTCCCACGATTTTACGGACCCGGCGGGCAACGAAGTCAGGGTGGAGGGGCGCTTCACGAAAATCGAGTACAACCTCGACGAGGGAGTCCAGCCGCCCGGCGATCTGCACGTCATCGCCAATTACGAGCAGGCCATCAAGGGCGTGGGGGGCCAGTCCTACCGGCATTCGGACTACCTGGCCTTCCTGGTGTTGAAAAAGGACGGGTCGGAAACCTGGGTTCGCGTCAATAGCCAGGGAGACGGTGAAACGTACTGGCTCACGTTCGTCGAGAAGGGCGAGGTCGAACAGCAGGTGAAGGCGGGGGACATGCTGCAGGCCCTCAAGACGAAAGGGAGGATCTCCCTTTCGATTCACTTCGACACCGGCAAGGCGACGATCAGGCCGGAATCCCGGCCGGTTGTCGAGGAGATCGCGAAAATGCTTAAAGGCGACCCCGCCCTGAACGTCCGGGTGGAGGGGCACACCGATTCGATCGGGGAAACGGCCGCAAACCAGGAACTTTCCGAGCGGAGGGCGAAGGCGGTGGCGGAGGCCCTGGCTGCCCTCGGCATCGACGCCGGGCGCCTGGTCCCTGCCGGGTTCGGCGAATCCCGCCCCGTGGCGGACAACGGAACCGAGGCCGGGCGGGCGAAAAACCGGCGGGTCGACCTGGTCAAGCTTTAAGGCCGTCGCCATGAGAAGGGCACTTAAACCTGTCCTTTTCCTGTTCCTTTGCCTGGTCCTTGCACCTTTTCCCGCCACTGCGGGGGAGGGGCCGGGTTCCCTGCCGGCGGACCTTCCTCTTTCCATTCACTTCAACGGTTCATGGAACACCGATGACGGGAAGACCCAGCTTTTTGAAAAGGGCTCCTGCAGCGTTCACGTCTACGGCCGAATGAAAAAGCTGGGGGGTGACAATCCCTTTTACGCCCACTATGTCCCTGACGGGGTGACCGCTTCGTTCAACTACTCGGAAACGATCATCGCCCGCCCTTACGACGGGAAGGGGCCCTGCAAGGGGGTCGTGGGGCGAGTGACGGCTTCCGGGACGGCGGGCCTAAGCGAGGAAGTGGACCTGGGGAAGGGATCCCTTTTCCTGCAGGCCTTTTCCGGTCCCCTGGGGATCGGGGCCTTCATGCAGGCCATGGGCGACCCGGGGCTGGCCGATGCGGAAACCGTGATGGAGCGGATGCAGAAAGACCCGGCACGGGCCCTGTACGCTTTCAGCCTGAGTGTTCCGGTCTCGGCCGCCGTGAAGGAAAAACCGGGCTGTGAAACCCTGCACGCGGCGCGCCTGGATTTTCCCATCGTCCTGACCGGTATCGCCGAGATGGGCCGCGCAGGCCTGGCGGGAAACTTTTCATGGGCGACGTCGGATCGGCCGAACACGGGTGCCGCGGTGGAAGCGGTTGGGGAAAAAGTGGAATTCGGGCCCTCTCCGGGAGGCAGGAAGGTCGGGCACGCGACCTTCTCCTGGGCCTTCGGGCAAGTGGAACCCACCGTTGCCCTTTACCTGGCCAGGGGCGGGGAGCGCCTTGAATTTACGGGCGACGAGGCCGAGATACTGGCCGGGAGGAAGGTGAGGCTTGAAGCGGAGGTCTTTCCCTACCCGGACGAGGGGACAGGAGGAAAATGGACCCTTCCGGCTTCCGCCGTCGCCGGGCTGGACGGTTACGACCGGGACAACTCCCGCGGCCGGGTCGTCCCCCTCCCGGTACCGGACAGGGAGAAAAGGATCGTGGAATTTTACTGCCTGGACGGGGCTTTCGGCGGCAAAAGCGTTCCCGTTTCCTACTCGGCCACGGTGCGGGGCAAAAAAGTCGAAGGAAAGGCAAAACTGAAGGTCTTCTCCCCGGAGGCGGAAATCAAGGTTCTCCCTGAAAAGACGGTTTCCATCGGGAAGGTCAGTGCGGGGGCGCACTGCTCGGCCTACCTGGGTCGAGTGGGGGGCGGGCAATCCCTCCCCGGGATCGAGATCAAGGGAAAAGTCCGGTTCCCCCCGGGATTCGACGAGGGAGAGGCCGGGCATGAACTGGCCTTTGTCCAGCTTTTGAAAGAAAGCATCCTGGAGCGAAAGGGGAAGTTCGGGCAGGCGGGCGGGGATTATTTCCAATCCGTCTCGAAAGTCTATGCCCTTGACAACAGGTTCCCGTATGCCGGGCTGAAGGGGCGGGGAAGCCTGGACGTGCACGATGTTCCCGGAGACGAGATCGGGCCGATGACCCTTTCGATCCACCATGCCCAGGATTTCCGCACCACGCTCCTGGTCCGGCCCGGCAACCCCGAGGAAGCGATCTGGCTTCCCCTGGCGACCGTTCCGTGGAGCTGGAGGTTCAGCCTGGAACGGGCCAAAGACAACCCCGGATGGGACGAAACCTGCGTTCCCGGGAACTTCAGGCTTTCGGGCGTGAGCTTCCGCCTGCCCGGGCCGCTTGAGCGCTTCAGCGGGAAACCGGAGGATGTGCCTCGTTGGGACACGGTCCTGGACGAAAATACCGGGGCATCCCACCACGCGGACGACGCGGAATGGAAAGCGGACGTGGAGGCGTTTCTGGCGGAAAAAAACTAGGAATTGAGGGCGATTCGCCGGGTTGCCTCAGGCCCAGGTCGTCCTCATGCGGAAAAGTTCCGCCCCGTCGGCGGGTCGGGTTATCCCGTGAAGACAGGCAAACCCCGTGCCCGTTTCACCCTCTGGCCGGGCCACCGTTTCCAGCACCTCGCCGAACCGGCTTTCCCCGTGGAATTCCGCATCGAAACCCCTGAAGGCGTGAGAGGCAGGCCAGCCAGGGGGCAGTGTCGCCACCGCCCAGTCCAGGTAGCGGACGTGGTTTACGTGGCCGTTGGCGTCCATGTCCGATTCCTCCACGCCGAGAGAGCTTGTCCATGGACCCTCACCGCACGGTTGGACCTTTTCGAACTCGAACGGGATGGGAGGGTTCGTTTCCTCGTGGAGGTTCGGCAATCCCTTCTCGATCCGGAAAGGCTTGCGGGTCGCCAAATCGACGAGGACCCAGCAGGTCTCGGCGCGGACGATGCGTGTTTCTCCCGAGTAAAGCTCGAAGGCCCGCAGGGAATAGAGGCGGCCGTGAGGGAAATGCCAGGTGCGCAGGGTATTCGTTTCCCCAGAACGGGGCAGCCTCTCGGCTCGCAGCCGGTATTTCACCAGCATCCACGTGAACCCGAGGGGCAGGATCTGGGGGACCGATGCCCCGAGCTTCGAGGCCGCTTCGTTGGCCGCATCCTGCAAATGATCCAGGAGCGCGGTCAGCGTCACTTCTCCGCCGTGGCCGCAATCGGACGGATCGATCGTCAATTCCTTTAAATGCATGAAAGGCCCTCCCCGGTGCAGGAAATTGTCGCTTCTCATCATACGCCTCCTTGACATTCAGGACAATAAGGACTATGTGTTTGTCTATAAACAAACAAGGAGCGTGATTGTTTATGAAAAAAGCCATGGAAGCCTTTGAGAGGGCCACGATCGACGAACTGGCGGAGGGCGTCATGGAAGACCCCGAAACGGGGGAGCAGGTTTGCCTCGTGTGCGGGAAGGGTTTTGTCCCTGGCGAAGTTTTCCCGGTTGACGGGCGTTTTTTTGCTGCACGGTCGGCAGCCCGGATGCACGCGGAACGGGAGCACGGTCCCCGGTTTTTGTCCCTGTTGAACCTGATGCGGCAGTGGGAGGGGCTGTCCGAGACCCAGGCCCGCCTGTTGGAAGCCTTCTTCCTGGGGCACGACGACGAAAGGATCGCGAAGGAACTCGGCATCAGCCGCTCCACCGTTCGCAACCATCGTTTCCGCATGAAGGAGAAGGTCAGGCAGGCGAAGGTGTTTTTGGCCATGAACCGGATCCTCGAGCGGAACCAGAAGGCGGAAACCCGGCTGGTGGATTTCGGGGCGAAGGCCCGTGTAGTGGACGAACGTTTCGCCCTGACGGAGGAAGAGTCCGAGCGGCTGGTCGGTAAGTATTTCAGGGAAGACGGAACGCTGGCCCTTTTCCCGACCAAGGCGAAGGCGCGGGTGGCGCTCCTGCGGAAAATCGTCGAGCGGCTGGCCCCCGGGGTCCGCTACTCCGAGCGGGAACTGAACGCGATCCTGTCGCCGCTCACGGAAGACCACGTCATCGTCCGCCGCTGCCTGGTGGATTACGGCTTCGTCAGCCGCGTGCCCGACGGAAGCGCCTACTGGGTGGAGATGTAGGGGGCAATGAAAAGGCCCTGGCTGTTCACGCCAGGGCCGGTAAGGGCGATCGGCCTGTGACCGGGTTATTTCTCGAGGGATTTGAGGATCCGGTCCCCGAAATCCTTCGATTTGGCCCAGCCGTCGACGTAGGTTTGCTTCACGACCCCGTTGAAAGTTCCCTTGTCGAGGCTGAAAAGCTGCTGGACCGAGATCCCTCCGGGGGTGCTGGTTTCGGTCAGGAGCTTGCTCATCTGGCCCGGATTCTTCTCCCATTCCTTCAGGCATCCCTGGATCGTGTGAAAGACCAGGTCTTCGGAAGTCGCGTGGTCGATCCCGAGCAGGACGGATGCCTGGATGATTGCCGAGCAAAAAGCGAATACCGGTGCGGGGCAGGTTATAGAGGTGAGGATGTTGATCTTTTCCTCCGGAAGGACGAAGCATTTTCCCATGGATGAGAAGATCTCCATGATGTCCTCCCGGGCTTTCTGGTCGGTCCTGTCGTCAAAGGTGATGGCGATCGCCCCGTAGCCGATCTTGCTGGGGGGGTTGGGCATGGCGCGGACGACCGAAACGTTCTTGAGGTTCTGCTGGTAAAGCTTCATGGGGATCCCGGCCGAAATGGACACGACGGTCTTGCCCGAAAAATCCATGTCGCAAAGCTCCTCCGCCACGCTTGAAGCCACCTCTGACCGAACGCAGATAAAGACATAATCTCCCTTTTCCACGGCTTCCCGGTTTGAGGCAGCGCAGTTGACCCCGAACCGCTTTCCCAGGTCCTCAAGCCTTGCCTTGCCGGGGTTGCTGACCAGGATATTCCGTGGGTCAACAACTTTCTTCGCGGTCATGTTGCTGACCAGGATCTCCGCGATCTTTCCGCCGCCGATAAAGGAAATCGTTTTGGTTACCGACATTTTCTTCACCTCCCAGAAATTTATGTGGCCATTTTTCTCGCTATGAAGCCCCTGCTCTTTCTGGTATCCTTAGGGGACCATGGTCCTACCTGTCTTGAGGATGGCTGTAGTTTTTAAGGGGGTTGCGTTTTTTTGGAAAAGAAGCGGGCCGATGTGGAAAAACAGATCATCGACATGATCAACAGTGGTCAATACCCGGAGGGTTCCAAGCTTCCGAGGGAAAGGGACATGGCAGAAAGCCTCGGTATCGGAAGGAACCTTCTGCGGGAGGCAATCGCGGTTCTCGAAACTCTCGGATTGCTGGAAGTGAGAAAGCGTGAAGGCATTTTCGTCAAAAAGATGCCGACGAGTGAAATCGTGGGCAACCTCAAGATGATTCGCCTCTGGCCGGCGGATTTTGCCCCGCAGCTCATGGAAGTGCGACAGGCAATCAATATGCTGGCTGTGGATTGGGCCGCCAGGCGACGGACAGAGGAAGACATCAGGAAGCTCTGGGAATGTTTCCGGAATTTCGAGAAAACCCCCCTGGTTACCGAAGAGGGCCGCCACGCGAGTGCCCGCTGGGAAAACGTTCTTCACTCCCTGGTTGTCGATTCCGCCCATAACGTGATCCTTTCGCGCATCTACGAGGGAATCTCTTTCCTCATGGAGCTGAACAACGACATGATGCACATGACGTTGATGAACGTCAACGCGGGATGGGTGGCGCACATTGTCGAGCAGCACCGCCACATCATAGAGGCCATCGAGGCAGGAGATCCACAGGCCGCTTCCAAATGGATGAAAGGGCACTTCGAGGATACGATCAGGGGCCCCGGCCTGGAAAAGGCCGTCGAACCGGTAAGCACCTTCATGTAGGGGAAAAGGGCAGCGTCTTTTAGCTGCCCTTCAACCAGCGGGAACAACGTTTCATCCACCGAGATAGGATTCCTGCACCGCCTTGCTCTTGAGCAGGGACTGCGCATCGTCCACCGCAACAATTTTTCCCACTTCCAGGATGTATCCCTTGTCGGCGATTTTCAGGGCCATTTTCGCGTTCTGCTCAACGAGAAGGATGGTCGTCCCTTCTTCGTGGATCTGGCGGATGATTTCGAAGACTTCCTTCACGACCAGGGGAGCCAGTCCCATTGAAGGCTCGTCGAGAAGAAGAATCTTGGGCTTGGACATCAGGGCCCTGCAGATGACGAGCATTTGCTGTTCCCCGCCGGACAGGTGGCCGGCCAGCTGGTCCCTTCTTTCCGCGAGCCGGGGGAACCTTTCGAAGAAGTATTCGATATCCTTTTCCACGCCGGAATCGTTCCGGATGTAGGCCCCCATCTTGAGGTTCTCGTAGACCGTCTGCCGGGGTAGGGCCTTCCGGCCTTCGGGGCAGTGGGCGATGCCCATCTTGATGATGCGGTCCGGCTGGAGGCCTTCGATATTGACGCCCTGGTAGGTGATGCAGCCTTTCGTCGGCTTTAGCAGGCCCGAGATGGTCTTGAGGAGGGTCGTCTTACCGGCCCCGTTGGCGCCCAGCAGGGTGGTCAGTTCCCCCGATTCGAGAATGATCGACAGGTCTCTCAGCGCCGTGATCTGGCCGTACTTGACCGTCAGGTCCTGGGTCGAAAATATCATGGCTAGTCCTCTTCCTTCCCGAGGTAGGCCTCGATCACCGAAGCATCCGCCTGGATCGCCGCAGGATCGCCTTCGGCGATCTTTTTCCCGAAATTCAGCACGACGATGCGGTGCGAAATACCCATGATCAGCTTCATGTTGTGTTCGATGACGACGACCGTATATCCCTTCCTGTTGATCCCGTCGATGAGCTGCATGAGCTCGGCCGTTTCGTTCGGGTTCATCCCCGCCGACGGTTCATCCAGCAGCAGGATTTTGGGGTCGCTGGCCAGCGCTCTCGCGATCTCCAGTTTCCGTTTTTTTCCGTAGGGAAGGTTTCCGGAAACGAGCGTGGCGTCTTTTTCGAGGCCGAAATACTTGAGAAGGCTCATGCATTTGTCGCGTGCCTCGATTTCCTTCTGCCCTTTTCCAGGGTCGCGGAAGAGGGTTTCCATGATTCCCGGGTGAATTTGCAAGTGCATGCCGACCAGGACGTTGTTTAAAACCGTCATCTGGTCGAACAGCCGGATGTTCTGGAAGGTGCGGGCCAATCCCTTGTCGACGACGCTGTCGACCCTGTGCCCGGTGACTTCGACCCCGTTGTAGAAAACCTTTCCTCTCGTGGGCTGGTAAAAGCCCGTGATCACGTTGAAAAGGGTCGATTTCCCCGCGCCGTTCGGGCCGATCACGCCGAGGATCTCGGATTCCCGGATCGTCATTTCCACTGCTTCGAGGGCTTTCACTCCACCGAAGTGCTTCGACAGGTCTTCCGTCTTGACCAGTTCCGTCATTTCCTTCACCTGCCTGCTTCCTCAGGTTCTTTTTTCCTGAAACGCATGATCCCGATCAGGCGTTCCCCGACACCGGCCTTCCCGAGCAGGCCGTTTGGCCAGTAAATCATCATGATGACCATCATGAACCCGACGAAGACCAGGCGGTACTCGTAGAAACTCCGGGATATCTCGGGGGCCACGACGAGGATCAGGGTCCCCAGGAGCGACCCGGGCAGGCTTCCCAGTCCGCCGAGTATGGCCATCTGCAGCTGGTAGACCGACTCGTCAAGGGTGTAGTTGAAAGGGGAGGCGTACTGGGTGTAATGAACGAGCAGCGATCCGGCCAGCCCGGTAAAAACGGAGCCGATCGCAAAGTTCAGCACCTTGAAATTCTGTATATTGATTCCAGAGTAACTCGCTGCGATGGAATCGTCCCGGATCGCTTCGAAAGCCCGGCCCAGTTTCGACTTGGTGATCCGCTCGATCAGGACATAGCAGACGACAAGGAAGCCCAGCGCCAGGTAGTAGAAGCGCAGGTTCGTGTCGAAAGCAAAGCCGAAAAACTCCGGAACGGGCACCTTGGGGATACCCATGGCACCGTTGGTGACGGGTATCCAGTTCAGGAACACCACCTGGCAGACCACGTTAAAGCCGATCGTGATCAATGTGAGGTAGTCAAACGAGGACTTTCGGCAGAGAAAGCCGAGGATCGCCCCGACAAGCCCTGCGAAAATCCCGGCGGTTAAAAAAGCCACGAAGAAGGGAAAATGCAGCCGGACCGCAAGGATGGCGGACCAATAGGCTCCAAGCCCCATGAAAGCGGCCCTGCCCATGTCCAGCTGCCCGCAGAAGCCCACGATCAGGTTGATCGAAAGGGCGACGACCGAGTAGATGAAGAAAACATTCAGGACGCGGAGCGCATATTCGTCCGTTATGACGAGGGGGAGGGCACAGGCGGCAAGAATTGCCGCAATCGTGATCATCTTCCGGTTGGCTGCCAGGTTCATCATTTCCCGCCCCTCCTAGATTTTCTCCGCTACCTGAGCGGGGAAAAGCCCCTGGGGCTTGATGAGGACGAAGGCGATCAGCAGCAGCCAGACGATCGCGTCTTTGTAGAGGGTCGAAACATAACCGGAAACCATGCTTTCCATCAAGCCGAGCATGATCGCGCCCATGACGGCTCCCTTAAGGCTGCCGACGCCCCCGATGATCGAGGCCATCCACGCCTTGATCGTCCCTAGCGCGAACCCGATCCCGATAAAAATGCTGTCGTAGTAAATGCAGAACAGGATCCCGCCGATCACGCCGAGGGCTCCGCCGATCCCGTAAACGATCGAGATCGTCCGGTTGACAGGGACACCCATCAGGGCAGCGGTCGGGATGCTCTGGGAAATCGCGATGATTCCCTGGCCCGTCTTGGTTTTCTTGAGGTAGAGCGTGATGCCGATCATGCAGGAAACCGCAATCAGCAGGATGTAGATTTGCAGGGTGCCGATGATGATTCCGCCGAACTGGAGATTGCTTCCCCGGACACCGATATCGAAGGCGAAGGTTTCCGGTCCCCAGATCTTGAGGATGGCGTTTCGCATGATATAGGCAATTCCAACGGCCGTGATCGTGGGGGTGACACGTCCGGAATACCGGACCGGCCGGTAGGCGAGTTTTTCAACGAAAAGGTTGATCACGAAACCGACGATGATGCCGGCCATTATGGCCAGGGCAGGATGGACGCCCATGGTCAGGAGTCCCAGGGCGGCGAAGCATCCTACCGCGTAGACGTCTCCGTGGGCAAAATTCAGCAGCTCCAGGATCCCGTAGACCATGTTGTATCCCATGGCGATCAGGGCATAGATGCTGCCGATGCTAAGGCCGTTGATCAGGTGCTGAAGGAGCATGTTGGTTCCGGATTCCATGTTGACCCCGCTTTCACGGGGAAGCCGGCGAAAACTGCCGGCTTCCCCTGGGATATGAATTGGGATTTGTTCGACTACTTCGTCTTGTAACTGACAAAGCTACCGTTCTTGACGGTGATGACAAAAGCCTTCTTATCCGGCACGTCGCCGTACTTGTCGAACTTGATGTTTCCAGTGACGCCGTCGAAGGACTTGCCGCCCTGGAGCTTCTGGATCAGGGAGGCCCTGTCCGTCGCGCCCGCCTCCATCGCTGCCTTCACCAGGTAGACGATGTCGTAGGCATGGGCTCCCCACTCGCCGGGCTTCTCCTTGTTGATGGAGTCGTATTTCTTGATGAAAGCGGCCTGCTTGGGACGCAGGTCGTTCGGGTCGAAGGAGGTGACGGAGACGACGCCTTCAACGGCGGGTCCGCCGATCTCGATGAGCTTCGGGTGGGCGATGCTGCTGGCTCCGACGATCTTGGCCTTGTAGTTCAGGTTCTTGGCCTGCTTCGCCAGCAGGGCCGCACCGGTGTAGTCGCCGAGGAAGAGGACGCCGTCGGCTCCGAGGCCCTTGAACTTCGTGACGATGGCGGAGTAGTCGCGGTCAACGCCAGGTACGTAGGATTCTTCGCCGACCAGGGAGACGCCCAGGGCGGGGAGGGCCTTCAGCGCAACGTCCTTCATTCCCTTGCCGTAGTCCGAGTTCTCCCAGACAAGCGCGGGTTTCTTGACCTGCAGGTCCTTCACGGCCAGCTTGACGACCTGGTTGACCATGATGTCGTCGTTGACGACGACGCGGAAATAGTTCTTGTGGCCGAGGCGGGTCAGCGTCGGGTTCGTGTTGCTGGGAGAGATGACTGGAACGCCGGTCTTTTCCCACATCGGGAGGGCGGCGATGCTGCAGCTGGAGTTGTTGTGCCCCACGACGAAGAGGATCTTCTTGTCGAGGGAGAGCTTCTGGGCGACGATAACGGCCTGGTTGGGCGTGGCCATGTCGTCGGCGACTTCGAAGGTCATCTTCTTGCCGTTGACGCCGCCCTTGGCGTTGATCTCATCAACGGCCAGCTGGGCGCCAGCCTTCATCTGGATGCCCTGCCCGGCACTGTCGCCCGTCATCGGGCCCACTACTGCAAAATGGATCGTGTCAGCGGCAGAGGCCACGGAGACACCAAAAAGAGTTACCGCGATAAGCATGACCAGGAAAGCCAATCTCTTATTCAAGTTCTTTCCCCCTTATCATTTTTTGTTTTTGGTTCCGGACAAAAACAGTGCCGCTCAATCCATCAGCATCCCCCCGTTGACGTTCAGGATTTCTCCCGTGATGTACCCAGCGGTTTCCGAGCAAAGCCAGGCCACGACTCCCGCAATTTCGTCCGGCTCAGCGAGCCTGCCGATCGGGATCTGCTGGACGGCGATTTTCCACCGGTCGCCCTTCAGGATGTTCTCGGTGCCCACCCAGCCGGGGGCAACCGCGTTGACGCGTACGCCGAACTTTGCCATTTCTGCGGCCATCGATCGGGTCAGGCTGATGACTGCAGCCTTGGAGGCGGAATAGGCGGAAATTTCAGGGCCGGGTTTTTTCCCGTCGATGGAGGCCATGTTCACGACACAGCCGGAACCCTTTCCGATCATGTCCGGCAAGATGGCCTGGCTGAGCAGGTAAACGGCCTTCAGGTTGATCGCCATGACGCGATCCCACAGTTCCTCCGTCATTTCGAGGAAAGGGCTGGCGGGGTAAATCCCGGCGTTGTTCACGAGGATATCGACAGGGCCCCCCCATGTCCGCGCTTTTTCGCTTATTTCCCGGCAATCCGCGGCCTTCGTGATGTCGCCGATCACGACCTGGGCGGACCCGCCGGAAGCAAGGATGGTCTCCCTCACGGTGGAGGCCTTTTGCTCATCGAGGTCGCAAAGGCTGAGAAAACATCCCTCGGATGCCAGTTTCAACGCGATCGCACGGCCGATTCCGCTTGCAGCTCCCGTAACCAACGCATGCCGTTTCGTCATGGGATCTCCCCCCCTTTTTCGCGAATCTGTCCGCAAAGAGTGCATAATAGGTAGGACCATAGCCCTACCTACGTAAAATTAAGGGTATACCAGCCGGGGGGAAAATGCAAGAAATTCCACCTAATATGCTTTAGATATATCTTTAATGTTGGATGTATCAGAGGGTTTGGTAAGAGGAAAAAAACCAGGCACACCTGGCTGGCCGGCAATGTGTTTTCTAGAGTTCCCAGTATGGATTCGCGAGGTTGGATTTCAGTTCGGGATGTTTGCCCAGCAAAAGAGTGACCGCATCGACAAGGTGTTCCCTGAGAACGGACCCGGCTTCCTTGTGGTTCCTTTTCTCGATGGCTTCGATGATCCTGCGGTGCTGGTCGGTGATATGGTCGATCCAGCCGGTCTCCATGAGATTGTAGGGGTGCATCAGGGCGTTGTTCCGTTCGACCAGCAGGTCGATCCCCTCGTTGAGGCGCGAGAGAAGGGGGTTGTGCGCGGCTTCCGTCACAAGATGGTGCAACAGGGCTTCCCATTTCCCGTTTTGCACCTGGTCCTCAGCTGTTTCATAGGGGCAGGTCGAAAAGGCTTCGAAACAGCCCCAGAGTTTTCTCAGGTCGTGGTCCGTCCGCCTCAGGGCTGCCAATTCAGCCGCAGGAACGCTGATGATGAGCCGCACTTCCATTTGCAGCAGGATAAAGTCGGAAGGCATGACCTGGAGGCTCTGGATTCCCTGCCGCAGGTTCCCTTCCTGGAGGTTCCTCACGAAAGTCCCCTGGCGTTCGCGAATATCGACCACACCCATGAGGTTAAGGGCTGCGACGGCTTCACGCAGGATATTGCGGCTGACCTTCAGGTCCTGGGCAAGTTCCCTTTCCGAGGGGAGCCTGTCGCCCGAGTTGTACCCGCCTCCGTGAATCAATTCAAGGAGCTTGTCCTGGACGATCTTCTTCTTGCTCTCCTTTTCGCGGATTTCAACCGGTTCCATCTGCTTTCCTCCTGTCCTGGCGCTCCCCGAATTATACAGGCCGAAACTCTTGACAGCTCTTCCGGAAAGGGTATCATAATAAATGTCAACCATGGTCCTTCCTCTGGCACTACCACGTGAAGGAGAGCTGGGAATGGGAATAATTTTCAGGATAGCCCACTACACGATCCACGACGGGCCGGGAATCCGGACCACCGTTTTCCTCAAGGGTTGTCCCGCACGTTGCCTCTGGTGCTGCAGCCCCGAATCGCAATTGGCCGGCCTGGAAATGGCGAAAAAGGAAGACAGATGTCTTTCGTGCGTTTCGTGTTGCGAGGACCCCGACAAATGCCCCGGGGAAGCCCTTGAGAAGATCGGCAGGTTCGTTTCGCCGGAAGAACTTCTTAAGGAAGTCCAGCGGGATGCCCCGTTCTGGAGACGTTCCGGCGGAGGCGTCACCCTCTCGGGCGGAGAACCCCTCATGCAGCCGGAGTTCCTTTTCGCGTTCCTGGCCCTCTGCAAGTCGCGGCACATCCATACGGCCATCGAGACCTGCCTCTTCTGCAGGAGGGAAACGCTCGAGAAGGCCATGGAGTTCCTGGATTTCATCCAGTTCGACCTGAAGGCGATGGACTCCGGGCTCCACAGGGAACTGACCGGGCTGGGAAACGAGGCCATACTCGAGAACGCCCGTTTCCTGCTGGCGAGCGACAAGCCCCTGCTGGTGAGGATTCCCCTGGTGCCGGGATGCAACGACGGGGAGGAAAACCTCCGGGCCCTGGGTTCCTTCCTTGGGGCGCATCGCCCGGGGGTTGAACTTGAAATCCTTGCTTACCACCGGATGGGAACCGGGCGGTACGAAGAACTGGGAAGAAAATATGCCCTGCCGGACACGAAGCCCCCGACGAGAGAAGAAATGGAAAGAGCCGAAAGGATCCTGAAGGAGTACCCGATCAAGGTAACCAGACAGGGAGGACAGAGATTATGAGCCGGGAAATCACTGCCGAGAGAGAAAAAACCGCCCGCCGGATAAACGGGATGAAAGACCGGATGATCCTCAGCCAGCCGACGGAGCTTCTTCCCGAGAGGGCCCTGCTGGTGACGAAGGCCTACGAGGAATACGCCGCCGAGCCCCCCGTGCTCCAGAGGGCTTACGCGCTGAAAAAGGTCCTCGAGGAGATGACCCTCTTCATTGATCCCGGGGAACTCTTCGTCGGGCATCCTTCCCCCATGCCGCGGTCCCCGATCGTCTGTCCCGAGCTGGGGGCGCGGTGGATCCTGGCCGACATCGACAATTTCGCGAACCGCCCGGCCGACTCCATCGGGATGACCGCGGAGAACAAGGGCATCCTGAAGGACTGCCTGGGCAAGTGGCAGGATTCCTCGCTCGACGCGGTGGTGAACCGCCTGATCTCCGACGAATCGAAGGCGGCCATCGCCGACGGCATGATCACCGTCGGGGGGCAGGGAACGGCCCAGGGCAACATCTCCATCAACAACCGCAAGCTGCTCGCCGTGGGGCTCAGGGGCCTGCTGAACGAGATCGACGCGAAACTCGCCGGATTCACCCCCAGGGGCATCGACGGAACGAAGAAACTGACCTTCTGGAAGGCCGGGAAGATCGCGCTGGAGTCGGTCATCGCCTTCGCACACCGCTATGCGGAGCTTGCGGGGAAGATGGCTTCCGAAACGGACGATGAAACCCGGAAGGCAGAACTCCTGGAAATCAGCTCGATCCTGGAGAGGGTCCCGGAGTTCCCGGCAACCACTTTCAGGGAAGCCCTCCAGTCCATCTGGCTGGTCTACACCGTCCTCCACATCGAGTCCGACCCCCACGCCATCCTCCTGGGCAGGCTGGACCAGACCCTGTACCCCTTCTATAAGAAGGACAGGGCCGAGGGGCGGCTCACCGACGAGCAGGTCGTCGAGCTTCTGGCCGGTCTCTGGATCAAGTGCACCTCCATCATCAAGCTCATGGATTCGGTCACGACCCGGACCTTTGCCGGCTTCCCGCTGTTCCAGAACATCACGATCGGCGGACAGGGCCCCCGAGGGGAGGACGCTTCCAACGAGCTGTCCAGGCTGGTTCTCGACGCCGCCCTCGTGGCCAGGGTCCCGCAGCCTTCCATCGGTTTCCGGTACCACAACAGGATCGACCCGGAACTGCTCCAGAAGGTCTGCGAAACGATCCGGGAGGGCCTCGGCTATCCCGCCATCATGAACGACAACTGCATCATCCCGAAGCACCTCATCCGAGGGGCGACGATCGAGGAGGCCCGCAACTACTGCACCAACTGCGTGGAAACCGATATCGAGGGGATGACGGACTCCAGGGCGCACTCGGGATACGTCAACTTTCCCAAGTGCCTGCTTTTGGCCATGAACGACGGCACGGACCCCCAAACGGGGCGGCAGGTCGGGCCGAAAACCGGGAAGATGGAGAATTTTGCCTCCTTCGACGACCTGATGAAGGCCTACGAGACCCAGGTCGCCCATTTCACGAAACTCATCGTGGACGCCTACGACCTCATTGACGGGGCCCACGCCGTCCACGCGCCCGAGCCCTTCATGTCCTGCCTGCTCGACGACTGCATCGAGCGGGGAATGACCCGGCAGGAAGGCGGGACCCGGTATAATTTCTCAGGCATTTTCGGGGTCGGCCTCGCTTCCGTTTCGGACGGCCTGGCGGCCGTGAAGAAGCTCTGCTTCGACGAGAAGTCCGTCACCCCGTCGGAAATTCTCGAAGCCCTGGAAAACGACTTCGAGGGGGCGGAGGACCTCCGCAAGCGCTGCGAAAAGGCCCCCAAGTTCGGCAACGACGACGACACCGTCGACCTGATCGCCAGGCACGCATCCCACGTCTTCTGCCGGGAAGTGACCCAGTACCCCTGCATGAGGGGCGGGTTCTACATCCCCGAGCTGCACTCGGTGTCGACCCACGTCTACTTCGGGGAAGTCACCGGGGCCACCCCGGACGGCCGGTACGCCGGCATCGCCTTCTCGGACGGCGCGTCGCCGGTCGGGGGCAGGGACAAGAGCGGCCCGACGGCAGCCGTCCGCTCCCTGACGAAAATCGACCACCTGGAAGCCCTGCAGGGTGTCCTCTACAACCAGAAATTCTCCCCGACCCTCCTGGACACCCCTGAAGCGATGGCGCGGTTCGAGGATTACATCCGGACCTACTGCGACCTGGGCGGGCACCATATCCAGTTCAACATGGTCTCCACGAAGCAGCTTCGCAAGGCCCAGGAAAACCCTGTCGCCTACCGGGACCTCATCGTCCGGGTGGCGGGATACAGCGCTTATTTCACGGAACTGAACCGCAACACCCAGAACGAAATCATCGCTCGTACCGAGTACGAGGAAATGAATTAGGGCGAGCCCCTGGAGGTGAAGAAGATGGCAAGTGCAGGAATCAACCCGAAAGCCGCCGACCGTATCGAGAAGCTCAAGGAAAAGCTCCTCACGACCTACCCTGAAATCGACCTGGAGGACGCGAAGATCCTGACCGAGAGCTTTCTCGAAACGCAGGGAGAGCCTCTCGTCACCCGCAAGGCCAAGGCCTTCCGGAAACAGTGCAGCGAGAAGACCGTCAGGATCTGGGACCATGAACTCATCGTGGGCAACTCCGGGAGCAAGATCCGGGGAGGGATCCTCTCGGCCGATGTCTGCTGGTCGGTCCTTAACCGCGAGCTCGACACCATCAATACCCGTGCCTACGACAAGTTCCACCTTCTCCCCGAAGACCGCCAGACTTTCGTGGACCTGATCCGCCCCTACTGGAAGGGGCGTTCCAGCTACGAGGAATGGCTTGCCCGGATCCCCTCCGACGTGGCGGCCCTCAGGGACAACGGAGCCCTCTACATCGACAAGAAGGCCGTCCGCGGCTGGGGCGAGGTCACAGCCGGCTACGAGTGGTTCATCAACAACGGCGTGGAAGGCATCGTCGCGAAGATCACGGAAGAGAAATCGAAACTCGACGCCACCCGGCCGGGAGATTACGAGAAGGAGATCTACCTGGATGCCCTGCTGACCGTTGCTGAAGGGATGGTTATCCTGGCCGGCCGCTACGCCGACGAGGCGGACCGCCTGGCAGGCCTCGAGGCGGATCCCGCGCGGAAGCAGGAACTGCTGAAGATCGCGGAGAACTGCCGCCATGTCCCGGAAAAGCCGGCCCGCACGTTCCAGGAGGCCCTGCAGTCGTTCTACTTCTACCAGGTCTGCATCTTCATGGAACAGAACGCGGCGGCTTACAACCCGGGGCGCATGGACCAGTACATGTACCCGTACTACAAGGCCGATCTCGAGGAAGGCCGGATCACCCCGGACCAGGCCCAGGAACTTTTGAACTGTCTCTGGGTCAAGTTCTCCGAGCAGTGCCTCTTCCAGGACGCCAAGTCCGCCGAGTACGCCTCCGGCTACCCGATGTTCCAGAACCTCTGCGCCGGCGGCGTGGACTTGCAGGGCCGGGATGCGGTCAACGACCTTTCCTACATGATCCTGCAGGCCACGATGGACACGCAGTTGTACCAGCCTTCACTTTCGGTCCGGTACAACATGGCGAAGAACCCCAATTCCTTCCTCCGGAAAATCGTGGAACTCATCAGGATGGGGACGGGGTTTCCTGCGTTCCACAACGACGAGGTCGGCATCCGGATGCTCATGAACAAGGGGATTCCCCTCCGCGAAGCCCTGGGCTGGAATCCCGGCGGATGCGTGGAGACCAACCTGGCGGGCAAGCTCCGTGCCTACTCGGCCCTCGCCGACATCAACCTGGGGAGCGTCGTGGAGTACGTCCTGTTGGACGGCAAGTGCCGGAAGACCGGCGCCCAGGCAGGGGCCCGGACGGGCAACCCGCTTGATTTCAAGACCTGGGCCGATTTCGAGAAGGCCCTGAAGGAGCAGCTGCACTACGTCATCAAGGTCGTCGTGAAGGCGAGCCACATCATCGACGAGATCTGCATGAACCGGCCGGTTCCCGCGCTTTCCCTGAGCTTCGAGGAGTGCATCACCAGCGCGAAGGACTACGCCTGGGGCGGCGCCAAGTACAACACGGGCAACGGGATCATCTGCATCGGGGTGGCCGACCTGATCAACAGCGTCGCCGCCATCCGGTACCTGGTCTACGGCACGAAGCAGCTGACCATGGCCCGGCTGCTGGAGGCGCTCGATGCCGACTTCGCGGGCTACGAGGACGTCCTCAAGCTCTGTGCCGACGCCCCCAAGTACGGCAACGACGACCCCCGGGCCGACGACCTCGCCGCCGATCTTTTCACCTTCATCGCCGACGAGATCGAAAGCTACCGGAGCAAGTTCGGCACCATGACCCCGGGAATCCTCCCCGTTTCGGGCAACACGCCCTTCGGGGTGGAAGTTGGGGCGCTCCCCTCGGGCCGGCGGGCCTGGAAGCCCCTGGCCGACGGGGTCAGCCCCAACGGCGGAACGGACTTCAACGGACCCAGCGCGGTGCTGAAGTCCGTGGCGTACATTCCCCACGACCGCTTCGTCCAGGGGACCCTGCTCAACATGAAGATCGCCCCTGAGATGCTCGAAACCGATAACGGCATCACCCAGCTCATGGCGCTTTTGAAGAGCCTCTGCAGCCTCGGCGTCTACCACGTACAGTTCAACGTCGTCGACCAGGCCAAGCTGATCGAGGCCCAGAAACACCCGGAAGAATACAAGGGGCTTCTCGTGCGGGTGGCGGGATACACGGCCTACTTCGTGGAACTCGGCAAGGACGTCCAGGACGAGATCATCGCCCGGACGGTCCAGACGGAGGCGACTTCCGCGGTTTCCTGTTGAAAGTGAAAGCTTGAGGGGCGGGTTCCGGCGAACCCGCCCCTCAAGCTTGAAGACCCGTGAAAGGACTTGACGCCAGACATGAAGCCTGAAGCAGATATCCGCGTCGGCAGCGTGCTCCGGATCGAAAAAACTTCCATCCACGACGGGGGCGGCTTGAGAACCGTCATCTTCCTCAAGGGTTGCCCGCTGCAATGCCTCTGGTGCTCCACCCCGGAATCCCAGTCTCCTCTCCTGCAGAAGGGCTATGCCGCGGATCGCTGCACGGGTTGCGGAACCTGCATTGAAAACTGCCCCCAGGGAGCCCTGGCCTTCTCGGACGACGGCAGGCATGTCGTCACCGATCCCGAGAAGTGCAACGCCTGTTTCGAGTGCGTCCGGCGATGCCCTTCCCGGGCCATGAAGTCCTATGGTTCACTGATGACGGTTGCCGAAGTCGTCCGCGAGATTGCGAAGGACGAGATCTTCTACTTCCACTCCGGTGGAGGAGTCACGATCAGCGGGGGAGAACCGCTGGAGCAGGCGGAATTCGTGAAGGAAATCCTTCTCGAGTGCCGGGACCGGGGCATACACCGGGCCGTTGAAACCAGCTTTTTCGGGCCCTGGGAAAAGATCGAGTCCCTGCTGCCCCTGCTGAACCTGGTCCACACGGACCTGAAGCACCCCGACCCGGAGGAACACCGGCGCCTGACGGGGGTGGACAACCGCCTGATCCTCGAAAACATCCGGAAGGCGGATGCCTCGCCTTACCGCTTCGACCTGGTTCTGCGCACGCCCCTGATCCCGGGCATCAACGACTCCGAAGAGGTCCTTCGCAAGTCCGCCGAGTTCGCCAAAAGCCTGAAGAAACTCAAGGAAGTGGAATTCCTGGCCTACCATCGCCTGGGGCTGGAAACCTACCGCAACCTGGGATGGGACTACCCGTTGGAGGAAATCAGGACCCCGGACCGGGAAACCATGCTCTCGAAGGCCCGTTTCTTCAAGACAATGGCTCCCCGGGTAACGGTAAAAATCAACGGGATCCTGGTAACGGACTAGACGCCGCCAGGCAGAGCACAGACAGGGAGGCCTTCGAATGAACAGGAAAGACACGCTGCTCGCGATACTGGTGGCGACGATCTGGGGCGGAAACTTCGTGGCGATCAAGCTGGGCCTGGACGGCATGCCGCCCATGCTGCTCGCCGCCCTGCGCTATGCCTTCACAGCACTTCCCGCGGTCTTTTTCATCCGGAAACCGGCCATCGAGTGGCGTTATACCATCGTTTACGGGTTGACGATCGGGTTCGGGCAGTTTGCCTGCCTCTTTTATGCGATGACGATCGGGATGCCGGCCGGGCTGGCCTCGACCATCCTCCAGGCCCAGGCCTTCTTCACCGCGATCTTTGCCGCCGCGATCCTGAAGGAGCCCATCAAGGGGCGGCAAATGGCCGGTTTCCTTGTCGCTGCGATCGGGCTTTACTTCATCGGGGGGCTCGGCAAAACCACGGCTTCCTCGATCCCGCTCTTTCCGCTGGTGTTGACCCTCATGGCCGCCGCTTTCTGGGGAATTTCCAACATCGTGGTCAGGGCTGCTGCCCACAGGGCTGCCGCCAGGGGAGAAAAACTCGACATGATGAGCCTGGTGGCCTGGTCCAGCCTGGTTCCCCCCGTGCCGCTGCTCGTGCTCGGGCTGATGATGGGCACTTCCGGGGCCATGGTCACCGCGATCGCCAATTTCAAGCTGGTCGCCTTGGTCTCGCTCTGCTACCTGGCCTACTGCGGCACGGTTTTCGGCACCTCCAGGTGGAGCTCGTTGCTGTCAAAATACCCGGCGGGGAAAGTCGCGCCATTTTCCCTGTTTGTCCCTGTCGCCGGCCTTTTCCTGGCGATGGTCGTCCTGGGCGAGCGCCTCTCGGCAACCCAATGGCTGGGAAGCGGTATCATTCTTCTCGGGCTCATGATCTGCAACTTCGGTCTGGACCCAATCAGGAAACTCGCCGGGGCGACGGAATAGCCTCACCCGCGCCTCGCACCTGGAGGCCAAAATCATGATTATCAGCGCCAGCCGAAGGACGGACATCTCGGCCTTCCACTCGGAATGGTTCATGGAAAGGGTCCGGCAGGGGTTCGTCGACGTGAAGAACCCCTTCAACGCGAAGCAGATCGCCCGGGTGGTTCTCGACCCGGAGTCCGTCGACGTGTTCGTTTTCTGGACGCGGAACCCCGCTCCTCTTCTTCCTCACATGGACGAACTGGAGGATCGGGGTTTCCGGTCCGTCTTCCTGGTCACGGTCATGGATTACCCGCCGGAGATGGAACCGGCCACTCCCCGGGTTCCGGCCGCCGTCGAGGCCCTGTCCAGGCTTTCCGAACGAATCGGGAAAAACCGGATCGCCTGGCGATACGACCCGATCCTGCTTTCTTCCCTCACACCCGCGCCTTTCCACGAAGAAACCTTTCCACGACTTGCCGAAAGGATTGCCCCCTTCGTTTCCCGTTGCATCGTTTCCGTTTTCGACCCCTACTGGCGAGCGCTCAACCGGCTCAAGGCCCTGGAAAGCCGGGGCTTCCGCCTGTTCAACCGCAATGAGGAGCAGGAGGCCCTGGCTGGCCTCCTGCCCAAGATCGCTGCCGCGTCGAATTCCCTGGGCCTGGAAATCCAGTCCTGCTGCGAGGGCGCGAAGCTCGAACCCTGGATTTCCCCAGGGGCCTGCATCGACCCTATGTTCCTCCAGAAAGCCTTTGGCCGGACCTTCCCCTCCGCAAAAGACAAAAACCAGCGCAGGGGCTGCCTCTGCGCCGGTTCGAAGGACATCGGGACCTACGGCACCTGCGGCCACGGGTGCCTGTACTGCTACGCGGGACGGTTGTAGGGGGTCAGTCCAGGGCGGGGAATGGAATTCCGCTCAGCGGATTGGAATTTGACTCAGCCGAGGTGGAAAGGCGTCTCCCGATCCTTCAGGTCGGAGAAGGATCAAAGAAGATCGGTATTTACAAATACTTGACCCAAGGGAGCAAAACAGGAATTTACGGCTTTTTCCATTTCCAATATCGTATCTTCGGAGACTTCGCGGAAATATTTTTCTCTCTTGCTCTTCGAAATGTGACCCTTTCCCTGAAGGACCAACCGGATGAACAAACTCCTTTCCTGCTCGGTCACTCCCGATATTTGTTCCAGCAATCCCTGGGACTGGTCAAAGCAGATAAGCCACTTCACCTCGTCGGGGACATCCCGGAGGATCGTTTTTTCAAGATACAGATAAAGGCCCTCCGCGAAATCCGTCAGGTCCGGGAAACGGTAAAGGTCGCCTGTTGACCCGGATATCCGTATTTCCCCCTTGTCGCTGAGGGAAAACCGAACCTGTTTTTTCAGCGGTCCTGAATAAGTCCTGAGAAGGTCCTGGTAACCTTTGATATCTTTTTTTATAGTTGCCGAAACCGGCAGGACGAACCCGGCCGGTGTGAAATCGCCCAGTGCGAGGATGTTGTGAACCAGGAAGCGGTGAATGCGGCCATTTCCATCCTCGAAAGGGTGTATAAGAACAAAGCCGAAAGAGGTTGCGGCTGCCGTTACCACCGGGTTGACCCCGGCGTCCAGCATTTGGTTGGCGGCCAAAAGCAACCCTTCCATCATTTGCGGAAGATCCGCAGCCTGGGGCGGCACGTAATCAACGATTTCGTCGTCTTCCAGCCGCCTTCCCCTGGCATCTGTCATCCGTTTTCCCACCCAAATAGGAAAGGTCCTGTAGTCGTCTGTAGCCTTATCGAGGTCCACGATCTCCTTCTGGAGCTGGACAAGCTGTTTCTTTTCGAGGAAGTTTTCCCTGTCTGCCCTCTTGAGCAGGCTGGCAAATTGTTGCCCCCTGTTTTCCGGCAGTTCGGCCCGCTCGATTTCGAAAGAGGATCGGGTCTCGCTAAGATAGAGGTAACTTGTCATCCTGATGGCGATTTCCTCCGGGATGTTACCGAACATCCTGGAGCAGTGAACCTTGAGATTGTTTTTTTCGCGGGTTTCGATAGCCGGGGTCCTTCTCACGGTAGGTGAATAGAAACGCGTGCCGGGAAGGTTGGCCTTGATCCGGTGCCGGGTGGATATCGGGCCGCTATCGGGAACGTAAGCTGTTTTGGGGTCGATGAGAGGCTGCGCCGATATCGGGCCGAGGTCCGCAATCGCTAGGCGTTCGTCCATCAGGAATTCATAAAGATACCAAAGTCGTCTTGCGGTGATGGAAAAGGCCTGGCCGGAAATGCCTTTCTCCAGTTCCTGCTTTTCTTTCCTGCCGAAACCGAGAAAGGCCCGGTACAGGATTTCCAGGTTCACTCCTTCATGGCGGAGGGCCGAAACAAGGTTGGCAAAAAGGGTCTCCCCCGGGTTGAGTTTCGCGGGAAGGAGAACCGTTGCCTTGTTGCCCCTCCACAACGTCTTCTTCCTGTCGACTCCCGTGACACGACACTCGGTACTCCTCTGGACCGCGGAGAAGCCCAGATGGTCCTCGATCCAGCCGTATCCAGCCTTCGGATAATCCTCGTAATTGGCCTGGGTTCCTGTCCTGGGCATCTGCCGGATCCCCCCTGAGCCTCATCTTATTCATAGTATAGATGGAATTTCACTCAGTGGATTGGAATTTTCCTCAGTGATCGATGCAAGCTTGGAGATAGGAAATCCCCGAAAAGGAAAAAAGCCATCGCAAGGGACCTGCGGCACCTGCGGCAACGGGCTTCTTTACTGCTACGCGGGACGGCGGAAAACAGGTCTACGGGATTATGTTTTCGAAAGGTTTTTCAGGCGCAGGGCGATCGAAAGGTTGAGGCGATTTTCCTGGCAATCCAGGGATTTGCCCAGGATCTGTTCGATCTGCCTGTAGCGGTATTTTAGCGTATTGTAATGGACGAAAAGGCTTCTGGCAGCCGCTTTGAGGTTCCATTGGTTTGCCTCGAGAGCGATCAGGGTCTCCAGCAGGTGAGAGTAGCGCTTCTGGTTAGCCAGCAGGCCGAGGGTGCTATCTGAAAAGCTGCGGCACTCGGCCGATTCGAAAACCTCTCCTACAAGCCGAAGAAACCCCGCGTCTTCCCATGTGGCCAACCGGTTTGACAAGGGTTGTGCCCGGAGAATGTCCAGGGTCTTGAGCGCTTGCCGATAGCTCTCCGCCGGTTCCATGAAAGAGCTGGTGAATCCCCCGACTCCGCATGAAATCAGGAGTCCTTCGCTCCCGGAAAGGCCAGAAAGGAATTCTTCGACCCGCTCTTTCAGCATTCGGAGGAAACGATCCTTTTCTTCCGGCTCACAGGGGAGCATGGCAAGGGTTCGGTCAAACCCGGAGTCGATCATTGGGGAGGGGCAGATTCCCTTTATGACTGAAAGCAGTCTCTTTATAACTCGCTCCTTTCCCGAGCGGAGAAGCGCCAATGATCCGGGAGAGAAATCAACCGAGCTATCGAACTTGGTTTGTACGATCATGACGTAACCGCCACGCGACAGGTTCATCCCGAAAAGCCTTGCCCTGCGCTCAAGGTCACCCTTGTCTGTTGTCGCTCCTGAAAGGATGTCCCTGAAAAACTCGTTACGATACCTCATTTCAACCTGCTGGTTGGATTGCTCTCTTTGGAGGATGTAGCGGCAGATCGCTCCTGCATGGTAAAGGGCTTCCTGGGTCAGCCCGCTTGAAGGGGCCGATAAAGGTTCGTCCACGAAAACGGTGAAAAACGTGCGCCCCGATATGGTGATTGGAAAAAAGGCGAATTCTCGGCAAGCCTGGTCGAGGGGAATCTGCTCCAGGTGCGACCCGAAATCTTCAGCTCCTGTCGAGACGCAGGAGGGAAAAGTGCAATGGCTTAGCAAAACCACCTTATTCTCCAGCAACCTGGAAAGGATGTCTGCAACCCGGCCAAGCGAATCCTGGCAGGAAATGGATTCTGTCAGGGTCCGGTGGATTTCGTGGCTTCTGCGCAGGATGGCGGCCTGTTCGTTGACGATGAAAGTCAGGGCCGGGTGGATGAAGTCGTCGAAAGTGAAATGCTCGGGAAGGCTGAGGATCGGGAAGCCTGCTTCGTTTGCGTAGCGCTCAACACATTCCGGGAGAGTCGACAGGTATCGCTTGAGTTTCACCCCGAAACCGGAAGACTTGTGCGAATCCAGCGTCTGGATAAACTTCAAAAGCCCCTCAGGATTGTCCCCCCAGATGTAGCCTGAGGAGAGGACCACTTCCCCTCCCTTTGCCCACTCCGCGCCATCGGGTGAATCGTTCGCGGTGACTTTACGAACTTCCCTGCCCAGGCCCTTTTCCCCGGCCAGTAGCTGGATTCCTCTCAATTCCGGGATTTGAAGGACTTCTTTCATGGTGATCATGAGGGTCCTCCTTGACGTGTTTGGCTAATAGTGAACAAATTTTAGCTCATTGAGGCTCATATTAGGACAAAAATTTATTCCACAGGGACAAAGACTTTGTCAAAGCATTGTAATAATGGAACATTGTTGGGAGGGCCTGGTCCCGATAAGCTGGGACCATTCCAGTAAAGGGAGGGTTGTCCGAAATGAAAAGACACGTGTCAGTGTTCGAGCCGTTTACGCTTACAGTGAGCGTGATCGTCACGATCTTCACGGCCCTGGTCTGCATGACGATCATGGGGCGCCTGGGGATCGTTCCGAACACCTCGATCATTGGGGCGCTCGTTGCCATTACCCTTGGCCGAACCATTGCCGGAGCGTTCAGGTCTTTGGACAGGCAGAACCTGGTCCAGACTATGTGCTCGGGCGGCGGATTCGGGGCAGGGAACGCGATCTTCGTCCCCTTTACCGTGATTTTCCTGATGGGGCGTATGGACCTCATGGTGCCGATGCTGGTCGGGGCAGGGCTGGGTGCCTTGTTCAGCGTCTGGATGATCGGCAAGATCTTTGACTCTCAGCCTTTCCCGGCTTCTTATCCCTGGCCTCCTGGAGTGGCAACCTCCGCGGCGATCGTAGCCGGAGATGAAGGGGGCAAAAAAGCCCGGGATTTGATCCTGGGTCTTTCTGCGGGTGTCCTCGGGGGAGTTTTCAAGGTTCCGATGGCTGGGTTTGGGATTGCCTTCATCGCCGATTCGTGGGCAATGATCGCCCTGGGTGTCGGGCTTATCCTGAGAGGTTACTCTCCCGACCTTTTCAACGGATTTGACCTGGGTAAGACCTATATCCCCCACGGGATCATGATCGGAGGCTCCATCGCCCAGCTTTGGCAGACGACGAAGGTCCTTATGGCAAAGAAGGCTGAGGCCTCGGGCGGAAATCCTGATTCGCCTGATGTCACTGTAAGCCAGGGTGCGGCCCGAAAGGCTATTGGCCAGAGCCTCGGCTTATTTCTTGTCGGGGTTGCAGCGATCATTTTCCTGGGTGGTCTCATGTCGGACATGTCTGCCGGGAAGCTCGTACTTTGCCTGCTTTGGGGGAGTATCGGGGCCTGGCTGACCGCGATCCTTTGCGGGATGTGCGCCATGAACTCGGGGTGGTTCCCTTCGACCTCGATCGTTGTGATCTTCCTCATGCTATCGATCCTGATGGGTTTCCCGGCGATCGTCCTGGCTGTCCTGGCAGGCTACTTCTCCGCGACCGGCGCCTGTTTCGCCGATATGGGTTATGACCTGAAAACGGGCTGGCTCCTGCGAAAGCGGGAAGGATTTGATCTCGGCTATGAACTGGAAGGAAGGAAACAGCAGGTCTATGCGGAACTTATCGGTGTTTTCATCGGCATCCTTGCCGTCGCCGCTTTTGGCAAGATGTATCTCAACCAGGGCCTGGTCCCGCCGTTCCCGAAGGTTTTCAAGGCAGCAATCGAAGCAGGCACGAGCCCTTCCATTCTCAAGACGATGGCTCTTTGGGCGATTCCCGGAGCCCTGTTGCAGTTTGTCAGTGGTCCTCGTCGAGCCATGGGAATCCTTCTTGGAGTAGGTCTCCTGATCAAGAGCCCGTTATACGGGATTTCCTGCATTGTGGGTGTGCTCGTTCGGTATTTCTGGGAGAAGAAAATGGGTGGTGAGGAAGTCGCCCAGATAAGGGCGGCGGGTATCGTGGCCGGAGACGGGATCTGGGGCTTCTTCAACGCTCTCTGGCGGGCTTTCGCCTGAAAAGGGGAGGCACAGCAGCCATGTCCTTCTCCCTGGGTGTCCTGCTCATTGGACAGACCCCTGACGTCCGTTACGAGCGGTTTTTCAGATCCTGCCTGCCTGAGAGTGCGGGATTGTCCCTTGCGGGGGCCCTCGACGGACTTCCCGTAGAAGAAATCCTGGCCTTTGACCGAAAGCCGGGAGACGATGTCCTGGTTACCCGTGTGGGCGCGGATGTTTCGGTTGCCGTACCGGCTCACGAAATCCATTCCCGGATGCGGGAGAAGGCACAGAGATTGGTGGAAAAAGGGGCGTCCGCCATCGCGGTGGCCTGTACCGGCGAATTCCCGTTTTTGGAGGTCCCCGTTCCGCTTCTCATGCCCGGCAGGTTGCTCGTCAACACCGTCACGGCCCTCGCCGGCGGGTGTGCAAAGACCGTCGGGGTCATCGTCCCCCTGGAGGAACAGATCCCGATGCTGTCGGCAAGGTGGAAGAACTGGGGGCTCCAGGCATCCTTCGAAGCGGCGGACCCTTTCGGCGACAGGGATCTCGTGGCAAAGGCCGCCATGCGGCTGGGCAGGAAAGGGGTAAGCCTTATCGCTTTGGACTGCATGGCCTACGATGCGACGGCACGACAAATGGCCAGCAACGCTTCAGGTTGCCTGGCCCTGGCTGCCAGGACCTGGCTGGGTCGGGCGGTCATGGAGCTCTTCGGGAAGGAGGCTTGACGGTGAAGGAATTATCCATCGGTTTGGTAAGGGTTTTGACCCAGCCGCAGGAATATTTCGCCAGGATGGACGGGTTCCTGGAGAAGCTCTGGCCCGGCGTCAAATTCCAGAGCGAGATCCTTGAAGGGCAGCCTTCCGGTGTCCACGATGCAGCCACCTTTGCCTCGGCGGAGCCGAAGGTCGTCAGGGGCTGCCTTGCCCTCCAGGATCGCGGAATGGATGCGGTCATCGTGAACTGCGCCATGGATCCGGGGGTGGAGGAAGCCGCCAGGCTCTGCCGGATCCCTGTATACGGGGCGGGTTCGTCAGCGGCTTGCCTGGCCAGGGCGACATCGCGCCCCGTCGGAATCCTTGGCCTGGTTGACGAGGCCCCCCCCTGCATGGAACGGGTCCTTTCCGGGAGAATCGTCGCCTCGGTTTCTCCGGAAGGTGTGGAAAACGTTCTCGATCTTTGGGGTGAAACGGGCAAAGCTGCGACGGTTAAAGCTGCAGAAAGCCTGGTTTCCGCAGGGGCTGGGGCGATCGTACTGGCCTGCACCGGCATGACCCCAATGGGCGTTGCCCATGGCTTGAGGAAGACCACGGGCCTTCCCGTGTTCGACCCGCTGGTTTCCGCGGTAACCCTGGCCTTGCTTCTCCTGGGGGGCGAGCTGGAGGAAAAAACGGAAGAATTCAGGGCCTTATCCGGGTTCACGGGGAAAGGAGCATAAAAATGGCAACGTTTGAGCTTTCGTCCAGGCACGACCTGGAGGATTTTGTCCGCGGGGTGGTTTTTCTTGGAGTCGGTGGTGGCGGCAGGGGCGAGGACGGCCTGGCGCACCTGGAAACGGCTATGGAAGAGGGCGTTACCCTGCGCTTTACGGATCTCTCGGAAATTCCTGACGAGGAATGGCTTTGCGTCGTTTACGGGATGGGCTCCATCGCCCCGGCGGAACCTTCCCGGGAGAAACCGTACGGCCTGGATGCAAAAGTCGTTCGCAGGCCAATGGTCGAAGCGGTCAAAGCTCTGGAGGAATACGCGAAGGTGAAGATCGGGGCGGTGGCGATTTTTGAACCGGGGGGCGCAAATTCGCCTAAGGCCTTGGAAGCCGGTATGAGGCACGGATCCGTCGTCCCTGACGGGGACTTCTGCGGAAGGGCCGTTCCCGAAATGCACCAGACACTGGCGGCAATCAGGGGGATCGCCCCATTCCCGATCGCGATATGCGATGACTGGGGACACCGCATTTTCCTCGCCAACGCGCCGACCCTCCATTCCGCCGAGGCCATAGGAAAGACCATCAGCGTGATCACCAAGGCACCGGACCCCCTGGCGACCTGCGCACATGCGGCTTACCTGATGAAGGTGTCCCTGGCGAAGGAAGTCATGGTCGGAGGGACCATGAGCCAGGCCCTGAAGATCGGCCGTGCGGTCCGGGTGGCCCGAGAAGAGGGAAAAGACCCTGTCGTCGCGATAGCCGAAGCTTCCGGCGGAAAAACGCTTTTCCGAGGCAAGGTCACCAGGGTCGACTGGGAAAGCTCGAAGGGCTACATGTCGGGGACGACCTGGATCGAGGGATCGGACGGTGAGACGTATTCCATTTGGTTCAAGAACGAGAACCACTTGGCCCGCAAGGAGGAAAAAGCTCTCTGCATGAGCCCGGACCTGATCCACGTGGTGGATTCCCTCACGGGCGAGCCGATCACGAACACGAAAATGGCGGCCGGAATGGATGTCTCCGTGATCGGGACCCCGAACAGGCCTTTCCGTACCGGCCCGGGCATCGACTGTCTCAGCCCGGCCTATTTCGGTTTCGACCAGCCTTACGTTCCCTTCGAAAACATTTAGGGAAAGGTGCGGGACATGGACCCGGCAGCAAACAGGGAAGAAAAGATCACAGAGATGCACGCGATCATAGACGGAGATTTCGATTCCCTCGTTAAGGACCTCCGCGGTAACATGGCGATTCCCAGCGTCCTGGACGAAACGGTGTCGACTGCCCTGCATCCCTTTGGGCCAAGAATGACGGAGGCCCTCGAGGATTTTCTACAGCGGGGGAGAAACTTGGGGTTTCAGTCCAAAAACCTCGACAACTTTGCCGGTTTCCTTGAAATGGGTGAAGGGAAGGAACTACTCGGGATTCTTTGCCACCTCGACGTGATGCCGGCGGGAGAAAGAAGCCTTTGGGTTTGTGACCCTTTCGTCGGGCAGCTGAGGGATGGGAGGCTTTACGGCCGGGGTGCCATAGACGATAAGGGGCCTGCCATGGCAAGCCTGTATGCCATGAAAGCGGTCCGGGACGCGGGGATTCCAATACGGAAAAGAGTCAGGCTTATCGTCGGGCTGGACGAGGAAAGCGGTTCCCGCTGCATGCGGAGATACCTCGAGAGCGAGGAAATCCCCTCGTCCTCCTTTTCGCCGGATGCGGCATTCCCGGTCGTCAACGCGGAAAAAGGGATATTGCGCGTCCGGATGGATCGGGAATTCCCGAAAGCCCGGGGGGAAAACCGCCTGGTAGGGATCTTTGCCGGGGAAAGGCTGAACGCGGTTCCCGACTTGGCCCTTGCCAGTTTTTGCGGGATTACCGAAAAACAGTTGTCGGTAGAAGTCGGGGTACGTGAGGGCGTGCAGGTTGAACCGGATGAGGGCATGGTTGTCCTCCGTTGCCTTGGGAAAGGCGCTCATGCAATGGAGCCGTGGAAAGGCAAGAATGCCCTGCTTGCCTTGCTCGAGGTTCTCCGGGGCATTTCCTACGGACCCGCCCAGGTCAAGGAGACGATGGATCGCCTGTCAGTCTTGCTCGGCAAGGAGCACGACGGTCGATCCCTTGGCATCGCCGTCAGCGATGAGGTTTCGGGGGCTCTTTCCTGTAACCCCGCGTTCTTGCGGTTTGAGGAGAGTAACTTCAGCTTGAGGTTCGACATCCGCTACCCCGTTAAAGCCGACTCCGAACGGCTGGTCGGCCAGTTGAACAATGTCGCTGAAAGCTTGGGATGCGAGTTTTCGGTCATCACTCATAAGTCCCCCCTTTTCGTGGAAAAGGAATCGCCGCTGGTGTCGTCGCTTTTAAAGGCCTGCGAGGAAGTCACGGGTGAAAAAGGGGAGGCCTTAAGCTTTGGCGGCGGAACGTATTGCAGGTTCTTTCCGAACTCCGTTTCATTCGGGCCCGTCTTCCCGGGCGAGGAGGAAACCGCTCACCGGGCAAACGAATATGTAACCTTGGAATCCTTGAGGAAGATGACGCATATTTTCGCGAACGCGATCGTTCTTTTGTCGAAAGAAGAAGGCGAATAGAAAAGCTCAGCGTAGTCGCGATGACGAGAGGCCGCCGTCCCGTGAAAGGGAAGGCGGCCTTTTTTCTCGACCCAGCCGAAGCACCTGCGGCCACGGGTTTTTGTACTGCTACGCGGGGAGGTTGTAGGGGGCGCTGCTTTTGGAGGCTTTTCTCTTAATCTGTTCGGTGTAATAAAACTCAACAATCTTGGAGAGAATTCTTTAAGGACGACTTTCTGACCTAGGGTTCGGGGAATCGCCCTTTTTTTATGCCGACGTATGTTGTCGCTATGTGTTAATAGGATGGGGAAAATTATCGGTGCTCTTGTGGTAGTCAACCTTTTCCTTCTTGAAATTTTGGCAGCACCTAAAAATCAGGAAAACCCTGATTGTTAATTCCGCAATAAAGGCGCATGATTCCCAAGGTGGAAAGAATCGACTTATGAGGGGAGGGGTTTCTTTGAATGGCAGAACCGTTGAAGAAAATCTTCAATACGCTGTATCTCTCGAAATTGCCGGGCCAATGGCGATGTGGACTGACCCGGCTTCAGGAAGCACTCCGACTTCTTACCCGGCTCCTACCTGGAGTGCGGTGAAGGGGATTTTCGAATCGGTCCTTTACCTGAAATCTAGCCAGATCATCCCGATTCGGGTCGAGATTATGGAACCGATCCAGTACCAGAATTTTGTGCAGAACTACTCAGGGCCCCTTAGAAAAACCGAACAGATTAGAGAAAAAAACGCTTTCCAGATCCGGATGAATGCCCTACGTAACGTCTGTTACCGCCTTTATGCAACCCCCGTCGGGGTTCCCGAGAACTACCCCTCGGAAGGGGGTACCACGACCAACGGGGCTCATCAGTATCAGGTGCGTTTTGAGAGACGTCTCTGCCGGGGGCAGTGCTTTTCCACTCCATGCCTGGGCCTGAAGGATTTTCCCGCTTCCTACTGGGGACCGGTCCGAAATCCTTTGAAGAGGCCTGCAGACGTCAACATGGTCGTCCCCTCAATGCTTGTGACTCCGTTTCGTGATATCGAGGGCCAGGGGGGCTTCGATCCGATTTTCGACCAGAATGTGGAGATTTTTCACGGAACGCTGGATTACCGGTTCGATGGAACGGTGATCCGGGAATTCCAGCCCCGGGAGGCTAGAGAACAATGCTGAACGTCCTATGGGACTTGGCGGAATCGCTGCGAAAAGCGAATGTCCGGATAGCCTCGGTGCATCGCAAATACACACAAACACCTGCAAAGCTAGGTGTCCGGGTCTTCCTAACCGAGGAAGGCCGGATCAATGGCATGGGGATCATCCCGAAGAAAAAAGACGAATGGATTCGTCACTGGCAGCCGTCACCCCACGAAGCCTTCCCCTCAGGGAACGTAACTTCCATTTGCCTCGGTTCCAGCGACAAGGACTGGATGAAGGGGTGGGAAAAGAAGCTCAAGGCGGGCCAGGGTCGGAATGCCGAAGAGTTCCTCGCCGGCTTGGAGGAAACGGGTTTCAAGACCGATCCCAAACAAACAAAGGGGAAAGGCGCAAAAGCATTGCCAAAATCGACTGCTCCAGAAATGAGGATTCTCCTGGCCCCGTTTTTGAGAGGGGCGGCCTCTTTCCGGAAGGAGACAGCTACTGTGGCCGACAATCGTGCCGTGGCTTCCGTCCTGGCGGTGGCCGACCGGCTGGAGCGTGCCCTGGAAGCTGGAACGCTGTACGAAGACCTGAAGCGGGCCTTTGCCGCCCTTTGCGAGTCGGACCTGGAGGCGGGAATGGCCGCCCTGCCCCTCTTTGCCGGAAAGGGAGACAAGGGGGTCTCCAGCGTGCCCGTTTTTTTTGATCTGGACGTCGACGAAGCCATGACCTCCCCTTATGCCGGTGTCGTCCAGGAGGAGCTTGGCCGGGTGCTTCTTTCGGCCGGTGGAAGCTCCGCTGAAGTTGTTGGAAAAAAGGACGCCTACGGGCTCGATGCCACGGGCAACGATGAAATCCTCGGGAAGGCGAACTTGGGCGTCCTGGGACCCCGGATCCTTTACAGTCTCAATCCTGATCTCCCTGCGCTGGGCCGCTACGGACAAATCGGCGAATCCGCCTTTTGCCTCGGTGGGGAAGCGCGCCAGAGGATGAAAGACGCGGCGGAATGGATCGCGAGCAAGGATCGCGAGGGAAAGACCTGGGCCCGGGTTCAGCAGTCCTGCGGCTACGACAACGGGATTTTATGTGCGTACGTTGAGGATCCTGTGTTCGGTTTCATGGGCGAGACCCTCGCCAATTCGACCGTCCGGTTTCTGTGCGCCGCCAAGTCCGACGACGAAGACGATGCCGCTCCTACGGAGGAAACTTCAGATTCCTTGAACCAGCCCGATGGGGAAATCTGGCAAACCGTGAGAACCCACCCGGTGATCGCCGCCCTCAAGGGGGTCGTGGAGGGGCACCCGGCAGCGCGGATCCGGACCTTCGTCCTAGCCAACGTGGATCCGGGCCGGAGTCGAGCCATGGTGGAGCGTTCCATCCCGGGAAGCGAGTTCATCGCCGCGGCGGAGCGCTGGCAGGAGGGTGCCGCCAACATTCCTAGCCTGATGCCTGGAATTACACTGGCCCTCAGCAAGAGCTTCAAAACCAGAACTGGAGGATTGGCCCCTAGGCCGTCGGAAGTCACGTGCCTCCTGGATCAGAGATGGCTTCGGCACGGGATGGATTGGTCGATGGGCAGCGGATCCGCCTTCGCGGACGGGATCGACTTGCTTCTCGGAAAGGCCTCCGTGGCGAGGCTGCTCAGGCTGGCAGTGGAAAACGGAAGCGGATTCCTGACGGAATGGAGCCGGATCGTTCATCTAGAAGGACCGGGGGCCGCTGACAAATTCCTGAATAGTCCGGTCGGCAAGCCGAACAAACCCAAAAAAATGGGCTTCAATCGGGCCGAGTGGCTGGCCAAGTTTCCGGCCCTCCTCGGAATTCTGCTCGCCGCCTCAGGGCGGAGAAAGGAGATCTACATGAAAGACTCGCCGTACCTTATCGGACAGCTCCTGGCGGCGGCAGACCGCCTGCACGAGCGCTATTCCCGCCGGGATGACCCCAAGGCAGGTCTTCCCTCGAAACTCCTTGGGAATTCCCTGGTGGTTACGGCCGGCCGGAACCCCCAAAGGGCGCTGGCAATGCTCCAGGAACGCTTCCCCATCTACAAGGCTTGGGCGGACGGGGCGGGCGACGGATTGGGCCTGTGGGCAGCGAACCATTTTGGCGAAGTGGCGGAGAAACTGGCAGAAACCGGCATTCCGGCTTCCATGACCGACGCGGACCGCGCGGAGCTGCTCCTGGGCTACGCCGCGGGGGTCAAAGGGAAAAAAGTCTAGAGCACCACCGAATCTAAAGAGGAGGCGAATGCTTGATGAAGAAGACCATGACTGGTGGCACGTTTAACCGCGGAACCGGATTCCTGGTGGTCGAGGCCAGGCTGTCGAACATCAACGGCGACCCCGACATGAACAGCGATCCCCGGATGGATAGCAACGGGATCGGCTTGGTTTCCCCCGTCTCCATCCACCGGAAGCTCCGAAACCTGGTGGGTAGCAAGGGGAACCACTGGAACGAGGCTAAAGCCTGCCTAGGCCTCGATGCCGGACGCTTTGACATCCTTGAGGCCCGCGGGCGCGACCGTGGCGCGATCACAGCACTCCTTAACGGGGAAAACGGGAAGGTCCTTGCCTTGGACCGGTACTGGGACGCCCGACTGTTCGGCTGTACGTTCCTCGACGAGAAGGTCAAGGAAGGCGGGGGCTTCATCCGCAGCGGTGTCCTGCATTTCGGCTGCGGCGAGTCGATCCGGCCCCTGGACGTCGAACGCCTGACCCTCACCAACCATGCGGGAGTCGAGGATGACAAGGACCGGGGAATGGCACCGAACGCCTTTCGGGTCGCACGGCACGCCCTCTACGCGGTGCCTTTCTTCGTCGATCCCTCCCGGGCGGAAGAGACGAAATGCCAGGCTGAAGACGTCGAGCTCGCCCTGAACCTCATGCCCTTTATCTTCACCTCCAGCCAGAGCCTGCTCAGGAGCCAGATCTTCATCCAGCACGCCTGGTACGTGGAACACCAGTCGCCCATCGGATCCTGCCCTGACCACCTGATCCTGGACGCCCTGAAGCCCTCCTGGAAGGTGCAGGCAGGGGAGGCCCCCACCCTTGGCGATTACGAGATCCCCTCGGACCTGCCCGAGCCGATCAAGGCCCGCGTGAAGTCGGTCGAAGACCTCATGGGGCGGATGTAAATCCGCCCCTTTCAAGAACGGAACAAACCCATGAACGACGCCGCCAGGAGCCCCCGAAAACCGGGTGATTCGCCTCAGCCCTATGCCCTCCACGTCCGGAACGTGACGGAGGGAGCCCTGGCGCGTCTTCGCGACGCCGGGAACAAAAACGGCACGGAAGAAGAGCGCCTGCGCCTGGCGGCCCTTTTCCACGACCTGGGTAAGCTCATGGACGAAAACCAGGCGGTCCTTTCATCAGGAAAACGCATGGACAGTCTGCCTTTACCTCACGAAGAAGCTTCCGTAGCCGCACTCCTGGCAAGTGGGGGCAACGATCCCGTGCCCGCGGTTCTGGCCTGGGCGCATCACAGGGGATTGCCTGATATGGCGGCCGAAAAAATAGAGAAAAAAAATGGCTACCGCTTTCTCCGCAAAGACAATCTCGACCTGCTGGCTCGGATCGACAGGGAACTGCCCACACTCCTGGCCCGTCACGAGGCCAACAACCTTCCAGGCCTCAAAGGCTTGTTCTCAAGGATCCCTTATAAGCAGGTTTCCGTCCGGATCCTCTTATCCTGCCTCGTGGACGCGGACCGAACGGACGCGGCCGAATGGGATTTTGGTCTTAGCCCCATTTTTGCCCCCGAACTCCGAGCCGGAGAGCGGCTCGCCCTGCTGGAGGACAGAATCGCCGCCCTGAACGCGGCGGCGGAAGGCGACCCGGCGGCGATAGAACGCAACCGCCTCCGAAACAGCCTGTTCTATGCCGCCAAGAATGCGGGCAATCCGGGGATCGCCTGTCTCTCCGCCCCGGTCGGAAGCGGCAAGACCTACTCCGTGACGGCACACCTGCTCTCCGTTGCCGAGAAGGACGAACTCCGCCGCATCTTCGTCGTGGCCCCCTTCACGAACCTCATCGACCAGACGGTGAAGGATCTGCGGGAAGTCTTGACCCTGCCCGGGGAGGACCCGGAGGAGGTCGTGGCGGCCTGCCATCACCGTGTGGAATTCGATGATCCGGTATTGCAGCGCTATTCCTCGGACTGGCAGGCTCCCATCGTCGTCACTACGGCCGTAAATTTTTTCGAGACGATGGCTGCGGCGAACGCGACGAGCCTCCGGAAGTTCCATCAGGTGCCGCGTTCGGGGATTTTCGTGGACGAGGCCCACGCGGCCATGCCCGTCTGGTACTGGAAACAGGCCTGGCCGTGGATCAAGGTGCTGGCCAAAGACTGGGACTGCCGGTTCGTCCTGGGTTCGGGAACCCTCGTTCGCTTCTGGGAAATGACGGCCCTCGGTCTCAAGATGCCCAAGGGTGGGGTTCCGGAGCTGGCTCCAGAAGGTGTCCGCGAAGCCCTGCGCCTCTATGAGGCGGGCCGGATTGAGGTGTGCTCCCGTAGCGAACTCATGAACGAGGAAGAATTTGCAGAATGGGCCCTGAGTCTTCCGCAGCCGTCCATCTTCGTGTTCAACACGGTCAACAATGCCGCAAGGGCCGCCTTCGGGCTTCGAGAGAAGCACGGAGCCGGTCAGGTGGAACACCTCTCGACAGCGCTGGCACCGAAAGACCGGGGAGTCACCATCGAGCGGGTCAAGGCCCGGCTCAAGAACCCTTCGGATAGGAACTGGATCCTCTGCGCTACAAGCTGCGTGGAAGCTGGGCTGGACTTTTCCTTCAGGAGCGGGGGAAGGGAGGCGGCAAGCTTGGCCAGCATCCTCCAGACGGACGGGCGCATCAGCCGGAATGGGGAATATGGCCGCGAGGCGGAAATCTGGAACTTCTCGCTGAAGCGCACCGGCGCCGAAAGCGGATTTTCCTCAAACCCCGGCTTCGAAGAATCCGTAAAGGTTCTCGAAAGGATGCTGAAAAGCGGCAAGGTTTCCCCCGATTTGGCTACCCGGGCGATCGAAGAAGAACTGGCACAGTCGATTGGCCAAAGCTCGGCTAGGAAACTCATCGAGGGCGTCGTGAAGAGCGAATCAGCCGAGCAGTACCCGGAAGTCGAGAAGCTTTTTCGCCTCATCAGGACACGCAGCCTCACAGTCATCGTGGATCCCGGGCTACTCGACAGGTTGGAGCGGAGAGAATGGATCCTTCCCAGGGAAATCCAGCAGGGGGCTGTTTCCATCTTTGCAGGGGAAGATGCGGAAGTTAATCCTCAGAGTGATTCGGGCCCAGGCATTCCTAAGCGATTCAGAGGCTTTCTGAAGCCACTGAAATTAGGAAATGAGCAGGGAATCTTCACTTGGAGTGGGCTTTACGATCCATTCCTAGGTTATATGGCTCAATTGTTGGTTTCGAAAAATACCGACGCCCTTCTTGTCTAGAGGAAGGAGTAAAAGGAACCACGATGTTCTCCGAAGACGACCTTCTCCCGATCTCTGCCCTTCAGCACCTGGCCTTCTGTGAAAGACAGTGGGCGCTCATCCACCTTGAGCAGGCATGGAGTGAAAATGCATTGACGGCAGAAGGCCGCATTCTCCACGAAAAGACCCATGAAGAAAACAACGAAAGCCGGGGGGATATCCGGATAGCCCGTTCCCTCCGGCTTCACTCTTTCCGCCTTGGCTTGGTCGGGCAGGCGGACGTGGTGGAATTCCCGTCCGGAAGCCTGGCCGGCTTTCCGCCAAAAATCGTCGAATACAAGCATGGGAAACCCAAGGCAATCGATTGCGATGAAGTCCAGCTTTGCGCCCAGGCGATGTGCCTCGAGGAAATGATGGGTTTGCACATGGATGAGGCTGAGCTTTTTTACGGAAAACCACGAAGGCGCCATGTTGTCGTGCTGTCGGAAGGACTTAGGGAAAGAACGGAAACCTTGGCTTTCAGGCTTCATGACCTTACGGAAGCCACATTGACTCCTCGTGCAGTCTGGAGTAAACGGTGCGAGAGCTGTTCCCTGATTGAAATCTGCCTGCCCGGAATTGCCAAGGGTAAGAAAAGCGCCGTAAGGTACCTGAGATCATTGATTCTTTCCTCCCTGGCTGGAGAGTCAGGCGATGACGGAGGTGATAGCGCTGAAACACCTTCTTAACACCCTTTATGTCCTGACACAGGGATCGTATCTTTCCAGGGATGGCGAAACCGTGCTGGTGCGAGTCGGGGAGGAGACGAAGGTCAGGGTCCCGATTCACACCTTGGCGGGAATTATCTGTTTCGGCCAGGTTTCGTGCAGCCCTTTCCTGATGGGATTGTGCGGGGAACGGGGTGTTACCCTTTCTTTTTTGACTGAGCACGGCCGGTTTCTTGCGAGGATTCACGGCCCGGTTTCGGGGAATGTTCTCCTTCGGAGGGAGCAGTACCGCCGAGCGGATGATCCCGAAAAAAGCCTTTCGATCGCCAAATCGATCGTGATCGGGAAAATCGTGAATAGCCGAACGGCACTTCTTCGAGCCGCCAGGGAAAACGAAGGGGGAGAATCCGAAGCGCTTTCCCAGGCGGCGGTACGTTTGGCGGAAATCCTGCGTAACCTTGAACCGACGGCTGATTTGGACACGCTGAGGGGAATCGAAGGGGATGCGGCAAGAGCCTATTTTTCGGTTTTTGATGCCTTCATTTGCGTGCAAAAAGAGGATTTCTTTTTCCGGGAACGAACTCGACGGCCTCCCCTGGACGCGATGAATGCCCTCCTTTCGTTTTTCTATACTCTTTTGGTTCACGACACCGCTGCGGCGCTGGAGTCGGTTGGTCTCGATCCTGCCGTGGGTTATCTTCACGCAGCCCGTCCGGGAAGGCCTAGCTTGGCCCTTGACCTTATGGAGGAGTTCAGGCCGTTTATCGCGGATCGCCTGGCTTTGTCGCTGGTTAATCGACGGCAAGTTAAGGGAAGCGGATTCAGGAAAACTGAATCCGGCGCCGTTTTGATGGACGACGAGACGCGGAAAGAAGTTTTGGTTGCCTACCAGAAAAGGAAACAGGAAGAGATTAGCCACCCCTTTATCGGAGAAAAAATCCCTATTGGCTTGATACCCTATGTCCAATCCTTGCTGTTGGCCCGTCATCTCCGGGGTGATCTGGATGCATACCCGCCATTCCGCTGGAAGTAGGTGAAGGAAGAGATGATGGTCCTAGTCACTTACGACGTGAATACGGTTTCCGAGGGCGGGTCAAGGCGATTGAGGCGCGTTGCGAAAATATGCCAGAATTATGGACAAAGGGTTCAGAACTCGGTTTTCGAGTGTCTTGTCGATCCCGCTCAATGGACCAATTTGAGGTACCGTCTTATGGAGATATTCGATCCAGAAAAGGACAGCCTACGGTTCTACTTTCTTGGAGCAAACTGGAAAAACCGTGTCGAACACCAGGGGGCAAAGGCATCTTATGATCCTGAGGGGCCTTTGGTGCTTTAAAGACAATCTTTGCGCGGACCCAAAGCGGACATGAAAATCCCGGGAGTTTCGCGAACAAGGGGAAATGCTTGGGGCTAAAAAGATCGCAACAACGAGATAGCGAGAAAAAAACAAAAAAAGAAGCATTCCTTGTCAGTGCGCGAAACAAAGGCAAAAATAGGTTGATAGCAGCGACTTTGAAGAAGTAAGCGTCGCCTCCCGCGCGGAGGCGTGGATTGAAACATAATTTGTCCTGGTACTCTCAAGACCTTGTAAGATGTCGCCTCCCGCGCGGAGGCGTGGATTGAAACCAAGATGGTTGTCGAGGCCGTGATCGCGGTCGAGGTCGCCTCCCGCGCGGAGGCGTGGATTGAAACGTGTCGCTCGGAGACCTCTCGCGCGGTGATCTCCGTCGCCTCCCGCGCGGAGGCGTGGATTGAAACATCCTTGGAGGGTGGAAGAGGGTCTTCCCGCTGGCGTCGCCTCCCGCGCGGAGGCGTGGATTGAAACTCTTCGTCAGGCCTTTATGCTTCAGAGCCTTTAGTCGCCTCCCGCGCGGAGGCGTGGATTGAAACATAAGTTGTCCTGGTACTCTCAAGACCTTGTAAGATGTCGCCTCCCGCGCGGAGGCGTGGATTGAAACCGAGAAATGACCGTTGGGGTATCCCAGGCAAAATGTCGCCTCCCGCGCGGAGGCGTGGATTGAAACCGGATCTACGGGGTGTATGGCGAGGAGCCGACTGGTCGCCTCCCGCGCGGAGGCGTGGATTGAAACAAACCCTCGATTGTCGGGGTCACTCACGACTACTGTCGCCTCCCGCGCGGAGGCGTGGATTGAAACTCCTGCTCCCCGGCGGCCTCCAGGTGCCGCTTGCGTCGCCTCCCGCGCGGAGGCGTGGATTGAAACAATGCCTCGGCGAACGTCACGGCCGACAGCGTCGTCGCCTCCCGCGCGGAGGCGTGGATTGAAACCAAAACGAGGAGATCGGGCTATGCGTCTTCCACGAGTCGCCTCCCGCGCGGAGGCGTGGATTGAAACAGCTGAACCGAAACCCTTCCGTAGAGCCCGACCTCGTCGCCTCCCGCGCGGAGGCGTGGATTGAAACACTCTGTTCCCGGACAAGGGGTGGTGGCTCCTGGTCGCCTCCCGCGCGGAGGCGTGGATTGAAACTCGGATCCCGACGGTCTGGTCACGGCTATCCGGGTCGCCTCCCGCGCGGAGGCGTGGATTGAAACACACAGAACAAGCCCGGCAAGTACCGGCCGGATCGGTCGCCTCCCGCGCGGAGGCGTGGATTGAAACGGCTATGTCTGCCCGCAAGGCTTCTGCCCCTTCCCGTCGCCTCCCGCGCGGAGGCGTGGATTGAAACCGTGTGGCCGTCAGACCTGACGTGTGCCGGGTTGTCGCCTCCCGCGCGGAGGCGTGGATTGAAACTTCTCCCGGTCAATCGATTCCGGCTGTATCTTCGTCGCCTCCCGCGCGGAGGCGTGGATTGAAACTGAAACGAACATGATGGTTCCGGCCCGGCGGTTTGTCGCCTCCCGCGCGGAGGCGTGGATTGAAACCATGCCGTCACCTCAATCCTCATAACTCTCGCAGGTCGCCTCCCGCGCGGAGGCGTGGATTGAAACCGTTTACCTCACCCACCTTTCCGGGGGCGGGGGAGTCGCCTCCCGCGCGGAGGCGTGGATTGAAACGCCTCGATGTACTTCGGGATCTCGGGCTCCAGTTCGTCGCCTCCCGCGCGGAGGCGTGGATTGAAACGAGCTGGTATCTGCCGCAAGCTCGATCGTCAGCAGTCGCCTCCCGCGCGGAGGCGTGGATTGAAACGATATCGAGGTCAAGGTCGGGCGCAATCGGCCGAGTCGCCTCCCGCGCGGAGGCGTGGATTGAAACATCGACTGGGAGGCGCAATACCTGGCCACCATCAGTCGCCTCCCGCGCGGAGGCGTGGATTGAAACACCGTCAAAGGAGAAAGAACGAGGGCCTCCGCAGTCGCCTCCCGCGCGGAGGCGTGGATTGAAACAACAACATGCTGGCTACGGGCGAGGTTCCGCAGGGTCGCCTCCCGCGCGGAGGCGTGGATTGAAACGAGGTTGTCGGCAAGGGTTCTGACCAGAACCTAAGTCGCCTCCCGCGCGGAGGCGTG
>DIXJ01000012.1 GCA_002436015.1 Synergistaceae bacterium UBA6083
AGCCCCTGCTGTCATTGCAGAAGTGGACAGGGCATTCGGGGACAGGTTTGGCAGGACTTACGGCGGCATGGTCGAACCTTACAGGTGCGAAGATGCCGAGGTCGTTCTCCTGACACTGGGGACCGTTACCGGCACGACACGGGTGGTTGTGGATGCCATGAGGGAAGAGGGGCACAGGGTGGGCCTGGCAAAACTTCGTTTCATGCGCCCCTTCCCGCGGCAGGAAATCCTTGAGATAGCGGGCAGGGTAAAGGCAATGGGTGTGATCGACAAGGACATCTCCGTTGGATACGAAGGGATTGTCTTCACCAACGTCAATTCTTCCGTTTGCGACCTTGCTTCTCCACCGCCGAGGATTAATTTCATCGGAGGGCTTGGAGGAAGGAACATCTCCAAGGGGCACGTAAGGGAGATGTTCAGCCAATTGCTCAAATTGGCCGGGGGCGAAAGCATGGAGAGGATCCAGTTCATAAACGTGGGGTGTGAGCATAATGGATGAAAAGATGGCTACGAATGCCAGGGAATTGACGAATACCGAGTTCCTCTACGGCCACAGGGCCTGTGCAGGATGCGGAGGGAGCCTCGCCCTTCGGCTTGCCATGAAGGTGCTTGGGCCGCGGACCTTTGTCGCGATTCCTGCAAACTGCATGTCGGCGGTCAGCTTCCTTTATCCCCAGATTTCCTTCACGACCAATGCCATGATAAGCCCGTTTCCCGCTACCGGGGCAGTGCTTTCGGGGATAGAGGCCGGTGCCAGGGCGCTTGGGTTCAAGGACTACAACGTTGTCGGTTTTGCCGGGGACGGCGGGACCGCGGACATTGGCATCCAGGCGCTTTCGGGAGCGATCGACCGTGGTGACCGTGTCATCTACGTCTGCTATGACAATGAAGCCTACATGAACACGGGGATACAGAAAAGCGGTTTGACTCCGTTCGGCTCCAGGACCACGACCTCACCCGCGGGCAGGAACATTCCCGGAGCTGCCGGAAGGAAAAAGGACATGTTCGAGATAGTGGCCGCCCATGGCATTGAATACGCCGCTACCGCAAGCATCGGCTACCTTGAAGATTTCTTGGAAAAGATCGGCAAGGCTGCCCGTTGCAGGACGACTTCATACATCCACGTCCTTTCCCCCTGTGCGACAGGCTGGGGTTTCCCGGTTGAGCAGACCGTCGAAATGGGGAAGGAAGCGGTGGATTGCGGTCTCTGGGTCCTGGCCGAGTACGAAGACGAGGAGTTTGTGCTCAACAGGAAACCAAAAGAGTTTTCGTGCGTAGGGGATTACCTGAAGAAGCAGGCGAGGTTCAAGCACCTCAAGGAAAAAGAAATCGAGTTCATCACTGCCAACCGGGATAAAAAGTGGGCAAAGATACTGAAAAACTGGAAGGCATGACTAAAGGAAGAAGGGCCCTGCGTGCAGGGCCCTTCTTCCTTAAAAGTTGGCGGAGGGCAGAGGATTCGAACCCCTGGTGGGTCACCCCACAACTGATTTCAAGTCAGCCGCCATCGACCACTCGGCCAGCCCTCCGCGGACGACATTATATCATCGGTGATCGGCGTTCGCGAAGGGCCGGTGCTGTAAAATAGCCTTTGTATGACTGTTATTGAAAGGGGATGGTGGTTCATGGCGGATTTCCCATTTAGGAAGATCATGCTTTTACTGCTGCTGGTTTCCATAGTCCTGGTTCCTGCAAAGCCGGCATGTTCAGCCTGTGCCTTGGACCCGGACGTTCCGCTCGCAATCACGAAGCTCAACTGGGCTTTCAGCCCGAAAACGGGAATGTTCAAGCTTGATGCCGAGGTCCTGAACGTGTCGGAGTGGGATGTCGTCGAGCCCGGGATAGTGGTGGCCCTTTATGACAGTGCCGGCAAGGAGCTTGGTTCCAATCTCTCCAGGAGCCAGGTGAAGCGAATTCGGCCTGGAGAGCGGGCCCCCGTCCAGCTTGTGATGGAGCTTGCGAGAATTCCCGGGACCGTCAAAGTCCTGCCGTTCCAAAGGAATGCGGGAACCTGAAATTGATGCGGAGGGTCCAGTCCGGGCCTTCTTCAGTTTTTTCCGGGAGGGGATTTCCATGAGCCAGGACAAGTTCATCCAGGATTTTGTCTGCCGTCCCTCGGTTGTTGCCGTTGTCGGGGCTTCTCCCAGCCCTGGGCGGCCTGTCTCGGGAGTCATGGCCTACCTGGTTGACAGGGGGTTTCGCCTGTTTCCCGTGAACCCGGCCTACAGTGGGGAGAAGATACTCGGCATGGAATGCGCGAGCCGATTGACGGAATTACCGCAAAAGGTGGATATCGTTGCACTCTTCATTGCGGCGAAAAACCAGGCGTCGGTGATGCGGGATCTTCACGAAATGACCTATCGGCCGGCGGTCTGGTTGCAGCCGGGAGCGGAGAACCCGGAGGCCGAAAGGGAACTCGAATCCGAGGGTTTCACTGTGGTTTCAGGTTCCTGCCTGATGATGACCCATCGTACGGCCTGCGCCGCCAGCGATTAGGAGGGACGATTTTCCCCCTTGACGTTTTCCCCTGGGGTTGCTAGGATGAACCGGTAAGTTAGGCAACCCTAATTCTTAGCGAAGAGGTGAAAGGCCTTGCCTTTGCGAATGGTCTACATGGATCACTCGGCGACTACGTTCGTGGACCAGGCTGTGCTTGAGAAGATGCTTCCCTTTTTCTCGGAGAAATACGGAAATCCCAACAGTGTGCATGCCTGGGGCAGGGAAGTCCGGTCCTCGGTGGAGGAGGCCAGGATGAACGTTGCGAGGCTTGTCAACGCTGAACCTCGCGAGATTCTTTTCACTGGCGGTGGGAGCGAAGCTGATAACCTGGCCATAAAAGGTGTCGCGGAAAATCTTGGGGAAAAGGGACGCCACCTGGTCACGACGGCCATAGAACACCATGCTGTCCTGGATACGTTCAAATGGCTGGGGAAGCATGGTTATGACGTGACGATCCTGCCCGTGGATGGAGACGGGCTTGTCGACCTGGACGAGTTCCGGAACGCACTTCGGCCGGATACGATCCTTGCATCCGTGATGTACGCGAATAACGAAGTGGGGACCATCCAGCCGATTCACGAGATGGGGTCGATCTGCCGTGAAAAGGGTGTCCTGTTTCACACGGATGCCGTCCAGGCGGCCGGCCACATCCCGATCGACTTGAAAGAACTCCCTGTCGACTTGCTGACGATGGCTGCCCACAAGATGTACGGACCCAAGGGAGTCGGGGCTCTTTACGTCCGAAAGGGAGTCAGGATCGCGCCCCTTGTTCACGGAGGCGGACAGGAATTCGGGTTGCGCTCCGGCACGGAAAACACGGCGGGACTGGTGGGTTTCGGAGCCGCGGCGGAACTGGCCATGAAGCGCATCGCAAGCGGAGAGATCGAGGAAGAGCGGCGGCTGCGTGACCTGCTCATCGATGGACTGCTTTTGCGGATCGAGGATTCGAGCCTGACCGGGCACCGGACCCTGAGGCTTCCCTTCCACGCCAGTTTCTGCATTCGCTACATCGAGGGGGAAGCGATGCTTCTTCGCCTGGATTTTGCGGGCATTGGTGCAAGCAGCGGGTCGGCCTGCACGTCCGGAAGCCTCGAGCCGAGTTACGTGCTGCTGGCGATGGGTCTTGACCATGCCACCGCGCACGGCTCGCTGCGCCTGACGCTCGGGAAGGATACGTCGGAAGAGGATATTGCCTACATTCTCGAGACCCTCCCGCCGATCGTCCAGACCCTCAGGGCGATGTCCCCGTTCAAGAAGAACTCTTAACCAGGAGGGAAACCCATGTCCATGTATAACGAGAAAGTCATCGCGGCCTTCATGAACCCGAAGAACGTCGGTGCGATGGAAAACCCTGACGGGGTGGGAGAAGTGGGAAATGCCACCTGCGGGGATGTCATGAAGATATACCTCCGCGTCAAGGACGAGCGGATCGAGGACATCCGTTTCGAGACGTTCGGATGCGCGGCCGCTATCGCGACAAGCTCGATGGCCACCGAGATGGTTAAGGGCCGTACGATCGAGGAGGCTCTCAAGCTGACGAACCGGGACGTTGCAAATGCCCTCGGAGGCCTCCCCCCGGAGAAGATCCATTGCTCTTTGCTTGCCGAGGAAGGCATCCGGGCTGCGGTCGAGGATTACCGGCGCCGTAGCCAGGGTTTGCCTTCCCTCCCGCCGCGTCACGAAGCGGTTTGCCATCATGACCTTGCAGGCAGCGAGGAGCCCCGTGGTGACTGAGGGTCGTGTCGTTGCCGTATGCCGTTCCGACCGGAAAGGAATCCCGAAGGACGACATCGGCACGGGAGTTTTCATCAAGGAACTCGGGCTTGATGGGGATGCCCACGCGGGCTTCGCCCACAGGCAGGTGAGCCTTATCGCCATGGAGGACATCCAGGTTGCACGCGCAAAACTCCCAAGCCTTCGGCCGGGCAGTTTTGCTGAGAACCTGACGGTTGAGGGGATTGACCTGGGAGCTTCGAAAGTCGGGCTAAGGCTGAAGGTAGGGGAGGTCCTGCTCGAGGTCTCCCAGATTGGCAAGGAATGCCACACGAAGTGCGCAATTTACAAGACCACGGGCGACTGCATCATGCCGAAGAAAGGCATTTTCTGCCGTGTCCTCGAAGGGGGAAGGGTTTCGGTCGGGGACAAGGTCGAATGGTCCTGAGGGCGGGAGTTGCACTGAGAAGTACCTTAGATTTAGAAGGGGAGGGCATGCCCTCCCCTTCTTGTTGTACAATCGGGTCGGTTAAGCGGAGACGGGGAGGTGGGGAAATGGTTCACGAACACGTGACGGCGGTAAGGGTCCGGTATGCGGAAACGGATGCCATGGGCGTGGCCTACCACTCCAACTACCTGGTGTGGTTCGAATTGGGCCGGACGGAATTCTGCCGGGCGGAAGGATTTCCCTACAAGGAATGGGAGGAAGCCGGGATCTTTCTCCCGGCGGTCGAGGCAAGGTGTCGCTACAAGCACCCGGCCCGGTATGACGACCTCCTTGAAATTCACGCCGAGATTTCCGAACTGAAGCCTTATACCCTGACCTTCTCCTACCGGGTCGTCCGGAAAGAAGACGGGCGCCTGGTCGCGGAAGGGGAGACGAAACACGGTTTCTGCAATGCGAATGGTAAACTGCTCAAGGCGCCTGAGCCGTTTTACGGCTGGCTTGAGAAGATTGTCAAAAAGTCCCATGAGGAAGGGGTGGTTCAAGTTGGGTAACAAGGTCATTCTTCTCGGGAACGAAGCGATCGCCAGGGGCATCGTCGAGGCGGGATGCGACGTCGCAGTTGCCTACCCGGGAACGCCCTCGTCCGAGATTCTCCCTGCCGTGGCGAAATATGCCGACGAGTTGGGGACGCGGACGGCGGTGGAATGGGCGGTGAACGAGAAAGTTGCCTTCGAGGTGGCCGCAACGGCTTCCTTCACAGGCAAGCGGACCTGCGCAATCATGAAGCAGGTGGGCTTGAATGTTGCAGCAGATCCGCTCATGAGCGTGGCGCACTTCGATCTTGCCGGTGGATTCCTGATCGTATCGGCGGACGACCCGGGGCCCCACAGTTCACAGACCGAGCAGGACAGCCGCTATTTCGCGATGTTCGCAAAGGTTCCCTGTTTCGACCCGGCCTCTGCGCAAGAGGCCAAGGACATGGTCTTCGATGCATTCGACCTCTCCGAGAAATACCATATGCCGGTCATGCTTCGTCCCGCTGTCCGCGTGGATCACTGCAGGCAGGACGTCGAAACGGGAACGGTCAGGGACCTGGCCCGCAAGGCCGATTTCAAGAAAGATATTCGCCGCTGGGTTTGCCTTCCTGCCCATGTGAAGATCAATCACCCGCAACTGAACGCGAAGCTGGACTCCGTCAGGGAGGATTTCGAAACCGCTTTCGGGCGATACAACCTCGAAATTCCGGCAAAAGGCAAAGCCAGGATTGGGATCATCGCAAGCGGGGTTTCCTTCTCGATCGTCATGGACCTGCTGAAGGAATGGAAGCGGGAGGACGTGGCCATCCTCAAGATCGGCACGCCTCACCCCCTTCCCGTAAAAATGGTGGAAGAATTCATGGCGCGCCACGATAACCTGCTTGTCCTCGAAGAGACCTACCCCGTTATCGAGATGCAGCTGCCCAACCGGACGAAGCTCAAGGGTCGATGGAACGGGTTTGTGCCCAGGGCTGGCGAACTGCTGCCCGAAGTGATCAGGGACCTGATCCTCAACGCCCTTGGGGAACCCGTTCCCGAAGAAGGAGTACCCGAGCTGAAGGCCGCCATCGAGGAAATGAAGGTGACACCCAAACCTCCGATGCTCTGTCCAGGCTGCCCCCACCGCGCTTCCTTCTTTGCCATGCGAAAGGCTTTGCCCACGGGGATCTACCCCTCAGACATCGGCTGCTATACCCTCGGCGTGAACCAGAGGGACGTGGACACGACCATCGACATGGGGGCTTCCCTGACCTCGGCGTCGGGCTTCTACCTGGCTTACAAGACCGATGGGAAGGACCAGCCCGTCGTCGCGACAATCGGGGATTCAACCTTCTTCCACATGGGGATCCTCGGCCTTGCCAACGCCGTATACAACCGTCACGCCTTCGTATTGGCCATCCTTGACAACAGCATCACTGCCATGACCGGCGGCCAGTCCAACCCCAACGTCGGGGAGAAACTCCGGCAGGGTGATGAAGGCCGCCGCATCGAGATCGAACCGGTCGTCAGGGGGTGCGGCGTCTCTTTCGTCAAGGTTGTGGAACCCTATGATACGGCGGATTCTGCCGAAGTCTTCAAGGAGGCATGGGAGCACGCAAAGGCAAACAGGGAACCTGCCGTGGTCATTCTCAGGCACCCCTGCATGCTGCTCAGGCAGAAACAGGCAAGGGTGAAGGTTCGGGTCAATCCCGACAAGTGCATCGGCTGCAAGTACTGCACGAATTTCTTCAATTGCCCCGGTCTGCCGTTTGACGAGGGAGCCAAGAAAGCCCGGATTGACGAACGGTTCTGCGTCCAGTGCGGGGTCTGCATCCAGGTTTGCCCCCACGGTGCCATCGAGGCAGTCGAGGGAGAGGAGGCGTAAGGATGCAGTACATCATTGTCGGACTGGGCGGCCAGGGCATCCTCTTCACCAGCCGAGTCTTGGGTTACATCGCGGTTTCACGGGGGGAACGCGTCATGGGCAGTGAAGTCCATGGCATGGCCCAGAGGGGTGGTTCGGTGATCAGCCATTTCAAGGTCGGGGATTATTCAAGCCCCCTCGTCCTGACGGGGGCAGCCGACCTTTTGCTTTCATTCGACCAGAACGAAGGCATCAGGAACCTCCACTTCCTGCGCAAGGCTGGTCATGCGATCCTGAACGTCCACGCTCCTGAAGCCATGGAGAACCCCCACCTGAAGTCGTTCCTGGCAGAAAGGCAAATCAAGGCCTTCTGCCTTCCCGGTTACGACATCCTGCGGGAAAAGATGGAAGGGCGTTTCCTTTTCATGAATGCCCTCATCCTGGGAGCGATGTGCGGAGCGGGTGCAGGAAACCTCTCCATCGATGAGGTCAGCGACGCGGTTGAAAAACTGGCGCCTGCCAAGTTCCGGGCCGATAACCTGAAAGCGGTGAACCTGGGGTACGGCCACTTCGCAGGAAAGTAAGTTCGATGGGATCCTCTTTCGGGAGGGGAGCGGCTTGGCCGCTTCCCTCCCTTCGTTGCGGCTTCAGCCTCGTTGAAACCCTGGTTGTGGTGGCCATTTGCGGAGTTCTTGGAGGATTTCTGGCCATAACCCTGGGAAACAAGCTTCCCTGGAACGATCCCAAAGAGGTTGCGATTCGCCAGGCTGAGGCTGTGCAGCGCTGGCTCGACGCCGAACTTGAAAAAGGCCTTCTCGAACAAAAAGCCTTTACTCTCAAGCTGCCGGGCACTCCGTCGAAAAAGTTGTTTCTCACCTGGGAGGGGCATTCTTTTACCGAGTCCGAAACCTATGATTCCAGGGCCGAGTGCGATTTTGCCGTGCAGGGGGGGCATCCAGCGACAATCATTTACAATCCCTCCTATCACTCGGTTTCACCCGCATTCACATTGAACGTCCTTCCCCCTGGAGACAGATATCCGGTGCGGCGGGTGATTGTGTCGCCCTATGCCCGTGTTCGCTTATCCCTACCCTGAAGGGGAAAACGGGTGTATCCTTGAACCGTTTTTGAGCTGGAGGAGGAAAAAACATGCCGGTCAAACCCTGGTGGCGCGAAACCATCGAAACGATTCTCTGGGCACTCGTCCTGGCGCTGATCCTGAGAGCCTTTGTGGTGCAGGCCTTTTGGATCCCCAGCGGTTCCATGATTCCCACCCTGGACCCAGGTGACCGGGTCCTGGTGGCCAAGTTCTGGCATGTCCTTTCGGAACCGAAGAGAGGGCAGGTTATCGTCTTCAAGTATCCCGTCGATCCCTCCCGGGATTTTGTCAAGAGAATCGTCGCTCTGCCCGGCGAAACGGTCCGGATGGAAAACGGGACGGTTCTCGTCGATGGAGCCGCCCTTTCCGAACCCTACGTCGTCAATCACGACAATTTCAACATGCCCGAGATGAAAGTTCCCGACAAGCACTATTTCGTCATGGGTGACAACCGGCCGAACAGCCAGGACAGCCGCTTCTGGGGGTTTGTCCCCAAGACGTTCATCAAGGGTCCCGCTTTCGTGAGGTACTGGCCCCTTTCCCGCATCGGGCTCCTGCACTAGGGCCATGGGGCGGACGGTCTGGTTTCCCGGGCACATGGCCCGGGGACAGAAAAAGCTTTCCGAGGTCATCACCAACCTGGATGCCCTGATCGAACTCAGGGATGCGAGGGCTCCGTACCTCACGGCCTCTCCCCATTCGGAGCAATTGTCCCGCATGAAACCGGTGATCGTCGTGCTAAGCCGCCGGGACCTTGCCGATGAGCCAGAAACCGTCAAGTGGCTTGATCATTTCAGGAAAAACGGGATCCCAGCCCTGGCTTACAATCTCAGGCAGGATCGTTTTGACCAACTGAAGGGCGAGCTCTCACGCTACAAGCCTTCCCATCGGGACTTGCGCCTTGGTGTAGTCGGCATTCCCAATGTCGGGAAGTCTCTATTCCTTAACGGCCTTGTTGGCCGCAATGCATCCCGGGTCGGAGCCCTGCCCGGGATCACTCGCGGGGTGGAGTGGTTTCGCGGCCAGGGTCTCCTGGTAGTGGATTCCCCTGGCATATTGGGCGCCCGGACCGGTATCAAGGTTGGCCGGGCGCTTTCCTGGCTAGGATGCAACCGAGCCGATGTCATCGGTTCCTACGAGACTAGTGCGCTTGCCCTTATCACATTCCTGTCGAATACCGGCCTGTGGCCTGTCGTTGAAAAGGCCTGGTCCGTCCCGCTGGACGATAGCGGGCCGGAAGGGACCCTGGAAAACCTCGGCCGGCGGCTTGGGTGTCTTATCGCAGGAGGAGCGGTGGACAGCGAGGCCGCTTCGCGAAAGTTCCTGGAGAGTTTCTCGACCGGGCGCCTGGGAAGGGTTACCCTGGAACTCCCAGGCTTGCCACTGGGAGAGGAAAACCTTCCATGATGTGCCTTGCAGGGGTTGATGAGGCCGGCCGGGGACCTTTAGCCGGGCCTGTGATGGCGGCCGCGGTCATTTTGACACCGGAGCAGCGCCGTATCCTGGTCCATATGGGGCTTGACGATTCGAAGCGGTTGTCCCCGGGTAAACGCGGGCATCTTTTCGATGCCATGAAGAACTTGGGCGTTTGCTGGAAGGCCCAGGCGGCCTCTGCGGTCCGCATCGACTCCGTGAACATCCTGCAGGCGACACTCTGGGCGATGAAGGCAAGCGTCGAAGGCCTTTCCCCGGAAATCGACCTCGTCGTCGTTGACGGGAATCGCCTCATTCCGGGGCTTCGCTTGCGGCAGAAAGCGATTCCAAAGGCCGACAGCCTGGTTCCTGCCGTTGCCGCAGCCTCCGTTGTGGCAAAGGTTTTGCGCGACCGCGTTATGGAAACTCTTGCTTGCCGTTTTCCACAGTACGGATTCGAGATTCACAAGGGCTACCCGACCGCTGCCCACAGGGAAGCCCTTAAGAGACTAGGCCCGTGCGAAATCCACCGTATTTCGTTTTGCCGGAAAATCCTCTCCTGAGCCGATAGCCCACCAGAGTCCTTTCCCGGACGGGCCTCCGAAGGAGGCGTTGTCTTGGATCACCTTGAAACGGGTCGTCTTGGCGAATCCCTCGCCGAGCAGTATTTTCGCGGCAAGGGGTGGACCATCCTCGGCCGGAATGTCCGCGTCAAGTTCGGAGAACTTGACCTTGTCGCCCTTGATGAGGGCGAACTGGTCATCGTGGAGGTGAGGACACGATCGATCGGAAAGGTCCTTCCGGCCGAGGAAACTGTGGGACCGAGAAAACTGAAGGTTCTCGTGCGGTCAGGGAGAATTTATGTCGAGAAGTGCCGATGGGCCGGGCCGTGGAGGATCGACCTCCTGGGGATCAACCTGGACCCCGGCGGCTCCCCGGAGTTGGTTCACCTGCCTGATATCACGGCGGGAAGGATCGATGCCTGATGGGTCCCGTGCTTGGCGTGACCCTGAAAGGCATCGAGGCGATCGCGATCGATGTCGAGGTGGAGATTACCGGGGGTCTCTTCGCCATCGCCGTTGTAGGACTTCCGGATGCGGCTGTGAAGGAAGCCCGCGAGCGAGTAAGGGCAGCCCTCAGGGCCAATGGGATCCACCTGAGGGGGCGGATTGCGCTCAACCTTGCCCCGGCCGACTTGCCGAAGGTCGGATCCCTCCTCGACTTGCCCATGGCTGTGGGGTTGGCCATGGAAACAGGTGCGGTCAGCCTCACCAAGCCGGCGCTATTCCTCGGGGAACTCGCCATGGACGGCCGCCTGAGGGGCACAAAGGGGGCTGTACCGGCAGCTCTCCTGGCTCGGAAGATGGGTGTTCCCCTGTACCTCCCACCGGAAAATGCGTGCGAGGTGTCTCTCGTCAAGGGTGTGAATGCGTTTGCGGTGCCAGACCTGGGTGCTTTACTGGGGCACTTGGCAGGCGAGTGTGCACTGCCACCGGTCCTGGGCAAAGGCTTGGACCTGGATGATCCCCCCGCAGACCCGGATCTTTGCGACATCAAGGGGCAGGCGGCCGCAAAGCGAGCTCTCGAAATCGCGGCGGCCGGGCACCACAACCTCCTTCTCGTCGGTTCCCCCGGTTCGGGGAAAACGATGCTGGCCCGGGCACTTAGGGGTATCCTTCCCCCTTTGACTGACGAGGAACGCCTGGAGACTCTCCTGGTTCGGAGCACTCTGGGGCTCAGGACAAGACCGGATCGAACTCGACCCTACCGCATCGTTCATCATACCGCCAGTACGATTGCCCTCTGCGGGGGAGGATCTGCGCTCAAGCCGGGTGAAATCAGCCTGGCTCACAGGGGAGTCCTTTTCCTTGACGAGTTTGCGGAGTTTCACCGGGATTTGCTCGAAGCGCTAAGGCAACCCCTGGAAGATGGAACCATCACGGTAAGCCGTGCCTCGGGTTCCGTGACATATCCTGCCCGGGTCCTTTTGGTTTGCGCCTGCAACCCCTGTCCTTGCGGGTACTGGGGTGACCCGGTAGAAACCTGTCGCTGCCCGGCACATGTCCTTGAAAAATATCGAAACAGGCTTTCCGGGCCGATCCTGGACCGGATTGATCTTCACGTTTCAGTGCCGCGGTTGACCCCTGAAGAACTTGTCTGCCTGGAAGGGCAGCACGGACCCAGTAGCGAGGAAATTCGCAGGAAGGTGAGTTTAGCGAGGGAAATCCAGCAGGAACGCTGGAAGAAAGAGGGGTTCCACTCGAACGCCGAAATTCCTGAAAGGCTTGTCAGGACGGGCATCAGACTGTCGAGGGATGTCCGCCCCTTCATGGTAAAGGCCGCCCGTGGCATGCGCCTTTCGGGCCGGGGGATCAGCAGGGTCCTCAAGGTGGCGCGAACGGTTGCGGACCTCAGGGAAAGCCCCGAAGTGGCAGTCGAAGACGTTTGCGAGGCGCTGGCTTACAGGAAAGGGGGCGTGACGGGTGACAGCGCGTGAAAAGGCTTTGTTGACCTTCAACGCCTGGGAGGGCTTCCATGCCCGTTTCCTGGAAGACTGGGCCGAAAAGGGGTTGAGCCCTGAAGAAGTGCTCCGGGCGGGCAACACCTTTTGGGAAGAAATCGGGTTGCCCGAAAAGAGCCGAGCCCTCGCCTCGCAATGTCGGGATGGCGGTTGGGCGGAGCGCGAATCGGAAAAGGCCGTTCGACTCGGAGTAAGGTTGGTTTTCTGGGGGAACGATGATTACCCGGAGGGATTGACGGACCTTCCCAGGCCACCAGCGGTTCTTTACGCTCGGGGGAACTGGCCCGCTCCCGACAGAATGGATGCTGTCGTCGGAACGAGGAGATGTTCCCCTTACGGTTCCAGGATAGCTCGGGAAGTGGCTTCCCGGATGGCCGACTCGCGGGTAGCCGTGCTGAGTGGCGGGGCTCTCGGCATAGACGGGGCCGCCCACGCCGGGGCGCTCGAAGCGGGCGGTGAGACGGTGGCGGTCCTTGGAACGGGAGTGGACCTTGTTTACCCGGTGGAGCATGAAGGCCTTTTTTCACGGATCCTCGAGCAAGGAACTCTCTTGAGCGAGTTTCCGCTTTCGACGCCTGCGAGGGCCTGGCGCTTTCCCCGGAGGAACCGCCTGATCGCAGCCCTGGCAGATCGCCTCGTGATTGTTGAGGCCCCTGTAAAAAGCGGGGCCATCGTAACAGCCAGGATCGCCATGGAAATCGGCAGGGAGATCTGGGTTGTCCCCGGAAGGATAGACGACTGGGGATGCAAGGGTTCGAACACTCTTCTCTGGGACGGGGCCCACCCCCTGGTCGACCTGGAGGACCTTGTCAGGGTCCTCGGCCTTTCCCAGGGCGAACTCTTCAAAGAGGAAACCGCGAGGGAAAATTCATCTCCCGTTCTTGAAGCCTTACGAGTTTTCGGCGACCAGACGGTTGACATTCTTGCTTCTCAGGTTAAAATGGGCGCCGCTGACATACTGGTAGAGTTGAGCCGGATGGAGGCCTTCGGATTGGTCCGGCGTTCGCTTTCGGGCCGGTGGAGCGCAGTCCTTCGGTGAACAGGAAAAAGCAGGTTATTCGATCCGTTGAGGGGCGAGAATATGGCGGAAAAAAGCAGGAAAGAAAAGACCCTGGTCATCGTGGAATCACCGGCGAAGGCCAAGACCCTGAAAAAGATCCTCGGGGCCAACTACGAGATCAAGGCAAGCATGGGGCATATTCGCGACCTGCCCAAGAGCCGCATCGGTGTGGACATCGATGAAGATTTCAAGCCCGACTATATCCCTGTCAGGGGAAAGGCCGCGGTCATAAAGGAACTGAAAAAGAAAGCCGAGGGAGCCGGGCGGGTCCTGCTTGCGAGCGACCCCGACCGGGAAGGCGAAGCGATTGCCTGGCATCTCGCGCACCTTCTTTCGATTGACCCGAAGACCCCATGCCGTATCCGGATGTTCGAGATCACCGCGAAGGCTGTAAGAGAATCGGTAAAGAAGCCTCAGAAGATTGACCAGGACCGGGTCGATGCCCAACAGGCCCGCAGGATCCTGGACCGGCTCGTTGGCTACAAGCTCAGTCCCCTCCTGTGGAAAAAGGTCCGTTCCCGTCTCACGGCCGGGCGGGTCCAGTCAGTGGCCCTTAGGCTGATCGTCGAACGTGAGCGCGAAATCCAGCAATTCGTCAGCCAGGAATACTGGCTTCTTGATGCCATTGCCTCCAGTCAAGGCGAAAACCGGTACACGCTTCGCCTCGAAAAGAGGGACGGAAAAAACCTGATCATAGATTCGATATCCGAGGCTGAGGCAATCGAGAAGGAACTACGTTCACATCCTCTTGTCGTTATCGATTTCAAGGTCAAGGAAAACCGGCGACCGCCGCTGGCTCCATTCAAGACAAGTACCCTGCAGCAGGAGGCTTCCCGGCGCCTGGGCTTTTCGCCGCAAAGGACAATGAGGATCGCCCAGGATCTTTACGAGGGGATAGAGATTCCGGGCAAGGGACCGGTGGGTTTGATCACCTACATGAGGACCGATAGCCTTCGAATTTCTGACGAAGCTCTGGACTCCGCGAGGGTTTTCATCGGAGACAGGTACGGAAAAGAGTTCCTGCCTGAAAGCCTTAACACTTATGCAGCCAAGGGACGCAGCCAGGATGCCCACGAGGCGATCCGCCCCACGGATGTGCTCCTCGAACCGGAGAGCCTGAAGGCCTTTCTCAAGCCTGAGCAGGCCAGGCTCTACGACATGATCTGGAGGCGTTTCGTCTCCTGCCAGATGGCGCCCGCTCGCATTGCCCGAAGCACGATCGAAGTGGGCTGCGGATCCTTCCTCTTGAAGCAGTCGGGAGTCACTGTCCTTTTCGAAGGCTGGGGGAAAGTCTGGCCCTTGGACATGAAGGAAACTCCTGTTCCGGAAGCGATTCCCGGAGAAGTCCTGTCACTGGAGGAACTCCTGAAGGAACAGCGATTTACGCAGCCACCCACCCGCTACAGCGAATCCGGGCTTGTCAAGGCCCTGGAAGAAAACGGAATCGGCCGCCCATCGACGTACGCTTCAATCGTCCAGACGCTTGAAGACCGAGGTTATGCGGCGCTTAACGAAGACCGGCGTCTTGAGCCCAGCGACCTGGGGCTCGTGGTGAGCGATTTCCTCGTAAACCATTTCTCGGACATCATCCAGGTCGACTTCACCGCCCGGATGGAAGAGGAACTGGACCAGGTCGAAAGCGGCACTCGCCCCTGGGTCCTCGTGCCGAGGGAGTTCTGGGCGTCCTTCCAGCCAAGGCTGGACGAGGTGGAACAGACCGTGGAAGCGGTGAACTTCCCCAAGGAAGAGCCTGAACCCATCGGGGAGGATTGTCCCGAGTGCGGCGCTCCGCTCGTTCGGCGAAAGGGCCGTTTCGGGGAATTCATCGCCTGTTCCGCCTTCCCGAAGTGTCGCTACAGTCGCCCCATACTCAAGTCGATAGGGGTCACGTGCCCGAAGTGCGGTCTCGGGCAGATTGTCAGGAGAAGGAGCAAGAAAGGCGGGCGCACCTTTTACGGTTGCGAACGATATCCCGCCTGCGACTTCGTTTCCTGGGACGCCCCCACAGGGGAACTCTGCGAAAAATGCAAGACACCCCTGGTGATACGCGGCAAGGGAGAACCGTTCTGCCCCTCATGCCGTCCCAAGGCCCCATCGGAAAAGAAGAAACCGGCCCGTGGCAAATGAACAGGGTCACGGTCATAGGAGCGGGCCTGGCGGGAAGCGAGGCCACATGGCAACTGGCAAACCGGGGTGTTCCCGTTCGTCTTGTGGAGATGAGGCCCCTGAAGATGACTCCTGCTCACACGAGCGGTTGTTGCGGTGAGCTTGTTTGCAGCAATTCGCTGGGCGCGGATGTCCTGACGAGTCCCGCGGGGATCCTGAAGGTCGAGCTTCGGAAACTGGGCAGCCTGGTGATGCGTTCGGCAGACCTTTCCTCCGTTCCCGCCGGGAGAGCGCTGGCGGTAGACCGTGGCCGGTTTGCGGAAAGCATCTCCCGGGCCCTCGAGGAACACCCCCTGGTCGACATCGTCCGCGAGGAGGCTGCTGTTATTCCCGCGGGTCCATGTATCGTTGCGACGGGTCCCTTGACCTCCGAGCCCATGGCGGATTGCCTCAAGGCAGTGACCGGACAGGAGTTCCTCTACTTCTTCGACGCGGTTGCCCCGGTCCTGGCAAGGGAAAGCATTGATATGGACAGGGCCTACAAGGGCAGTCGCTATGGCCAGGGCGAAGATTACATCAATTGCCCCCTCAACGAAACGGAGTACGATGCCCTGGTCGGGGGATTGCTTTCCGCTGAACGGGCGATGAAGCACGAATTCGAAAGGAAACAACCCTATTTCGAGGGGTGCCTCCCGGTCGAAGTCATCGCCGGGAGAGGACGCGATACTCTCCGTTTCGGCCCGCTGAGGCCTGTCGGGCTACCCGAACCGACCACCGGGAGGGAACCGTTTGCAGTTGTGCAGCTGCGGCAGGATAACCTGGAAGGGACCCTCTTCAACATGGTCGGTTTCCAGACGAATCTCAAGTGGGGAGAACAGGAGCGGGTTTTTCGCCTCATTCCGGCACTTCGGCAAGCCGAATTTGTCCGTCTGGGCGTGATGCACCGCAACCTTTATGTCAATGCCCCTAAAGTCCTGGATAAAGTCCTGCGCCTTGCGGGAAGGGAAGGCCTTTTCCTTGCCGGGCAGATTGTCGGGGTGGAGGGTTACATGGAAAGTACGGCCATGGGGGTTGTGGCAGCCCTGGCCATGGATCGCCTGCTGAAAGGAATGGAACCTCCCGCCTGGCCACGAGAATCGGCCATAGGATCCCTTCTGCATTACCTGTCAGATGCCCGGCCCGAGGCTTTCCAGCCTATGAACGTCAACCTGGGAATCTTTCCCCCCCTGGAGGGCAAGATCCGCTCCAGGACCGACCGATGCCAGGCCGTGGCGCTTCGCGCCGCGACGGCTTTCGATGCCTTTCTGGCGAACTTTGCCGCTTAACTCCAACGTCTTTCCACTCCGAAAGATTTGTCCTGAATATTATTCACAATCAAGGCATAAGTGGTAATATACGGTGCATGGCTGAAAAGTTGTCTTCGCTTGTGGATGCCTATCTTCAGGACCTGCGGCATGGACGCCGGCTTTCGGAGCATACCGTAACGAACTATGCGATTGACCTTGCCCAGTTCGTGGAATTCGCGCTTGTTCAAGGCCTGGATTCACCCGAGGAGATCCGCTCAGCACACGTCAGGGCGTTCCTGAGGGAAATGCTCGCTTATGGCTACGCCAAGGCTTCCGTGGCCCGAAAACTTTCCGCGGTCAAAAGCTGGATGGTTTTCCTCAGGGAAGAGCAGGTGCTTGCAGAGGACCCGGCGTGCCGCGTTCAGGCGCCAAAGCTTCCTGTCCGTTTGCCGCGCGCCCTCAGCATGCAGGATGTGCAAAAGCTACTGGAAAACGGCCCGCAGGGAAAATCCTTCGTAAGGGATCGAGCGGCTCTCGAACTTCTCTACGGCAGCGGCCTTCGCGTTGCCGAACTGGTTTCCCTGGACTGGGAAGACCTTGATCTTCAGGAGCGTTGGGTACGCGTGACCGGCAAGGGGGACAAGGAACGTATCGTCCCTGTCGGACGCTTTGCGCTAGCCGCTTTTGATGCATGGGCGCTTGAATGTTCCAGCCGGAAAGGTCCGCTTTTTCCGGGGAGTGGCGGCAATCGCATGACGGTCAGGACAGTGACCCGTATCGTGGACAGGGCTGCGAAGCGCTGCGGGCTGTCGGGAGTGACCCCGCATGTCCTTCGCCACAGCTTCGCTACACATCTCCTCGAGGGAGGGGCCAACCTGAGGGTGCTCCAGGAATTATTGGGGCACGAGAGCCTCCTAACGACACAGAGATACCTTAAAATCTCGGCCGACCACTTGCAGCGGATGGTCAGGGAAGCCCATCCAAGGGCGGGGGAAGGTGAAGAAGATGTTTGAAGGAACAACCGTGCTTTGTGTCAGGCGCAACGGACTTGTCGCCATGGCCGGTGATGGCCAGGTGACTCTCGGCGACAAGGTCATCAAGGCAACCGCCAGGAAAGTGCGTTCCCTGAAGAACGGTCGCGTCCTGGCTGGTTTTGCCGGCAGCACGGCTGATGCCATGACACTCCTGGAACGTTTCGAGACCAAGTTGAACGAGCAGAACGGGAACCTCATGCGAGCGGCCTATTCTCTGGTGCGGGATTGGCGGCTTGACAAGGCCCTGCGGCAGCTTGAAGCGATGATGCTGGTGGCCGACGCGGAGCAAACCCTGCTTCTTTCGGGGGCAGGCGACGTCCTCGAACCGGAGGGAGAAGCGTCATCCATCGGTTCGGGTTCCGGGTACGCCCTTGCGGCGGCCCGTGCTTTGTTGCTGGCCACTGACTGGGACGCTGAGCGAATCGCGAGGGTTTCCCTCGAAACCGCGGCAGAAATCTGCATCTACACGAACAAGTCCATCACCCTGGAGATGATCGGTTCATGACCCAACCCGAGAAACTGGCCGATGCCCTGACCCCCGCAAAGGTCGTTCTCACCCTTGACCGCTTTATCGTCGGGCAGGACAAGGCCAAGAGGGCCGTGGCCATAGCCCTCAGGAACAGGATCCGGCGGAGGTGGCTTGCGGCGGATCTTTCCGAGGAAATCGCCCCCAAGAACATTCTCATGGTGGGGCCTACGGGTGTAGGCAAGACGGAGATCGCACGCAGGCTGGCCTCCCTTGTGGACTCACCGTTTATCAAGGTTGAGGCAACGAAGTTCACCGAAGTCGGTTATGTCGGCAGGGACGTCGAATCGATGATCCGGGATTTGGCCGAGTCCGCGATCCAGATGGTGAAGAACCGCCGGGTGGAAGAAGTCCAACCCCAGGCCCGAGTGCGGGCGGAGGAAAGACTCCTGGATGCGCTTCTGCCACGCCCGAGGAAAGAACCAGCTGTTCCGGACTTCATGAAGACGCTGATGGGCGGGGGGGCGGACAGGGAAGATTCACCCCCTGCCCTCGAGCCTTCTTCGGGAACACGCGATCGTCTCAGGGAGATGCTTCTCGGAGGGAAACTGGACGACCGGGATGTCGAGATCGAGGTGTCGGAACAGCCTCAGTTTGGTTTTCCCCTTGCCGGAAGCGGCATGGAGGGAATGGCAATCAACCTCGGGGAAGTCCTTGGGGGATTGATGCCCAGGAAGACGCGCCGACGGAAGATGACCGTGAAGGAAGCCTTGAAGGTCCTGCAGTCGGAGGAAGCCGAGGGCCTGGTCGACATGGAGGCGGTAACGAGGGAAGCGCTGGAAAAGACACAGGAAGAGGGCATCATCTTCCTGGACGAACTTGACAAGATCGCTGCCTCCGGAGGTGGAGGCCAGGGACCCGACGTCAGCCGTGAAGGCGTTCAGCGGGACTTGCTTCCTATCGTGGAAGGCAGCACGGTCCAGACGAAATACGGGTCCATCCGGACCGACCATATCCTTTTCATCGCTGCCGGGGCCTTTCACAAGGTCAAGCCGTCGGATCTCGTGCCGGAACTCCAGGGAAGGTTTCCCCTACGGGTCGAACTGCAGCCGCTTTCGGCGGAAGACCTGGCAAGGATCCTCGTTGAGCCTGAGCACAGCCTGGTCAGGCAATACCAGGCACTCCTGGAGACGGAAGGCGTGGAAGTGGTGTTCGAAGAGGCCGCGATCCGGGAGATTGCCTCCATGGCGGCCCGGATGAACCAGGAAATGGAAGACATCGGGGCGCGCCGCCTTCATACCATCATGGAAATCCTGCTGGAGGAGGTCAGCTTCTCGGCTTCGGAGATGCGGGGCATCCGCGTGGCCGTGGACGTTCCCTTCGTCAAAAGCAGGCTTGACCACTTGGCTTCCGACACGGACATACGGAAATACCTGATCTGAGCGAGTCGATCACCGAATTGGGACATGGAGGGATCATGATGACAATGAGAACACCGAAGGAATTGCTCGAGAGCAGGCCGAAGATACTGAACCCGTCAGCCATGAACGACCTGCTGGAGAAGACCCGGATCGTCAGCCGGGCCCTTGAGAACCGCAAGGGAAACAACCAGCCCGATTACCAGAAGCTAGCCTCCCTTCTCTGTGACCTTTCGGCAGCAAACGTCTACATCATCAACCGCGAGGGAAGAATCCTTGGATATGGCTGGATCAGCGAATACGACTGTTCGATCATGTCCGACCAGCTTGCAAAGGGGAGGATGCCCGAACGATACGTCGAAAAGTTGAACCAGGTTCACGAATCGGTCCTGAACCACACGGACCACGGGGTCTGTGCCTATGCAGACGTGCCTTGCACCTACTCTGACAAGCATGTTCTCTACGTCCCGATCAACGGGGCCGGGGATCGTCTTGGGACGATGATCCTGGCGCGGTTCGGGATCGAGTTCGACACGCGGGACCTTGTCCTCGCGGAATACCTTGCCACCGTCGTTGGCCTGGAGATTCTCCACGAACGGGCCAAGTCGATCGAGGACCGATCGAGGGAGCGCTTGATCGTCCAGATGGCCATGCGTGCACTGTCCTATTCGGAGGTCAAGTCTGTCAAGCACATCATCCGTGAACTGGGCAGCTCCGAGGGGGTCGTCGTGGCAAGCCGTGTCGCCGACAGGGTCGGTGTTACGAGGAGCGTCATCGTCAACGCTCTCCGGAAACTGGAAAGCGCAGGGATTATCGAAAGCAGAAGCCTGGGAATGAAGGGCACGCATATCAAGGTCATGAGCCCCCTCTTCATCGAGGATCTTCGCCTATCCGAGTAAAAAAAGGCGGGGACGTCTCCCGTCTGGTCCCCAGGGGTGGCGAAAAGCGGGTTGATTCTTTATAATCACTCTATTTCCGGCGATCAAGCAAAAACCTAACGAGCGGAGGCTAAAAGGGAAACATGGTGGAGGAAAGAAGCGCACCGACGGAACCGGTCAAAGTGGGGGACATTGTCAAGGGCACCGTTGAACACATCGCGGCCTACGGGGCTTTTGTGCGACTGGCCACCGGTCAGAAAGCCATGATCCACATTTCGGAACTCTCCCAGAGCTTCGTGAAGAAAGTGGAAGATGTGCTTGCGGTTGGGCAGGAAGTCCAGGCACAGGTCATCAAGATCGACGAGAAAAACCGGATTGACCTGTCGATCAAGGTTTTGCAGGCAAAGGAGAGCCGACCCCCAAGAAGGAGAGAGGACGATTTCGAGAAGAAGCTCTCCCTCTTCCTTAAGAGCAGCGAGGAAAAGATCGCCGACCTGAACAACAAGCTCAAGGACCCCCGCGGAAATAAAAAGCGGAGTGGAAGCGGGGCGGGTTCGGGGAGCGCTTCGAGCGGGTCCGGAGGGAAGCGCTAGGAATCCTATGAATGGCTTCATCGACAGCGGGGGGGGGACCCCCCCGCTTTTATTTGAATCCCTGAAAGGTAAAGATGCGCAAACTCTTGTTTTCCAGATGAAGGGGAGGGCATTTGACATTTCGATCGTTCGCGGGGTCGCCAGGCGATGTCCTTGGGGCATGCCCCAGGTGATTGTTTGCGGACCCTTGCGAGAAGGCAGGCCTTTCCCGACTACTTTCTGGCTGACCTGCCCTTTCCTTGACCGAAAATGCGGCCAGCTTGAATCGGAAGGGGCTGTGGGAGAACTAGAGGGCATCCTTGCAAGCCCCGGAGCGAGTAAGGCCTGGGCAAGCTACAACGAAAGCGCGGCCCTCTTCAGGCGGGACCTTTTATCCGGAGAAGAAAGGGATCTCCTGCTCACGGGGGGTCCAGCCCTCCTGGAAAGCCTGGAATGCGTGGGGGTCGGTGGCATCAGGCCGGGCGAGAAGCCTTCGGTAAAGTGCCTTCACCTCCAGGTTGCCACTTGGATCGGGCTCGGTTTTCACCCTGCGGGGGAATGGCTTGCCCGAAAACTGCTCTGCCTGGATTGTGGCGGATCTTGGCGAGCCCGGTGCGAGCCGGTGGTATCGTGCAAGGAGGGGTTGTGATGTGGAAGGGACGTTTTTCGGCAGATACGGCTGATGAGGTTTTGCGGTTCACCCAGTCGCTTGATCTTGACTGGCGGCTCGCGAAATGCGACATCATCGGGAGCATCGCCCATGCCCGGATGTTGGGTCATACCGGCTTGCTGGAAGAGAAGGAAAGCCAGGAACTCGAAACAGGCTTGAGGCAGGTTGCCCTTGAGGTTGAGTCCGGCGATTTCAAGCCGCGGATAGACCTGGAAGATGTCCACATGAATATCGAATCCCGCCTTACGACGATTTTGGGCCCGCTTGGAGCCAAGCTGCACATGGGACGCAGCCGAAACGACCAGGTGGCTACCACCCTGCGGCTCTACCTGAAAGAGACTCTTACCCGGATTGGCGGTCAACTTGCCGAACTGGAAGAGGCGTTCCTGGCCCTTTCCGCTCGCGATGAGGCGACTCTTGTGCCGGGCTACACTCATCTCCAGCAGGCCCAGCCAATCAGCATGGGGCATTACTGGCTTGCCCATTTCCAGGCTTTTTCGAGGGATGCCAGGCGATTGCTCTTCGCCCTCGAGGCCCTTGACGAATGTCCCCTCGGGAGCGGTGCCCTGGCGGGTTCGACACTTCCCCTGGATCGACTCTACACGGCAGAAATACTGGGTTTTCACAAACCTACCGAGAATAGCCTTGATACCGTGGGGCAGAGAGACTACCTTCTCGACATCCACGGTTTTTGCGCTACCTTCGGTATCCACACGAGTCGCCTGGCGGAAGACCTCATCCTTTACAGTTCGCAGGAGTTCGGTTGGATACGCCTGCCGGATGCCTACTGCACTGGCTCCAGCATGATGCCCCAGAAAAAGAACCCTGACGTGCTCGAACTCGTCAGGGGCAGGACGGGGCAGTTCGTAGGCCACCTGGTGGACCTCCTTGTCAACCTCAAGGGGCTGCCTTCGACCTACGACAGGGACCTCCAGGAGGACAAGCGGGGACTTTGGGAAAGCCTCGACCTGGTCGAAGCCGTATTTGCGGTTCTCATTCCCCTGCTCCAAAAGGTGGAGGTGGACGTGGAAAGGGCACGGGACGGTTTTGCAAACGGACTCCTCCTCGCCACCGACGTTGCAGAGTACCTGGTCCTGAAAGGGATTCCCTTTCGGCAAGCCCATGAGCAGGTCGGAAAAGCCGTTGCCTGGTGCATCCGGGAAGAACGTCCGCTGGCCAGCCTTTCGACCGGCGAGTGGAAAGCCTTGATCCCCGAAGCTGGTGAAGACCTGCCACCGCTTCTTGATGCCGGGGTTGCGGTTGCCCGAAGGCAAACCTATGGAGGAACCGGTTTCTCCCAGGTGGTAGCCCAGCGGGTACGGGCCCAGGCAGAACTCTCGGGCTTCAGGAAGTCTCTTTCCGCCATACGCGCGTCATCCATCACACTCTAGCCGGTCCGCTCCGCTGCAACCTTGACAGACAGGCCAAGGGTCGCTATATTGTCCTAGCCTCTAGAGCTGAGTCGTTAGCTCAGCTGGCAGAGCACCGGACTTTTAATCCGGGTGTCGAGGGTTCGAATCCCTCACGACTCACCATCGCGGTCCCATCGTCTAGTGGCCTAGGACACCGCCCTTTCAAGGCGGCGGCACGGGTTCGAATCCCGTTGGGACCGCCATTTTTCAAGCCGGCGTAGCTCAGTCGGTAGAGCAGCGCACTCGTAATGCGCAGGTCTTCGGTTCAAGTCCGATCGCCGGCTCCAGTTATGAAAAGGGGATTTGCCAGGTGGGGAACAATTCCCCGGGCAGGTCCCTTTTTAGTTTTTGAAAAGGAGGCAGGGTCCCATGCAAATTCGCAGGTTGCTTCTGGCTCGTCACGGCCAGACCGAGTGGAACTCCGTTACCCGCTACCAGGGAAAGACGGATGTCCCACTCAACGAACTGGGGAGGCTTCAGGCTGCCAGGCTTGCGGCACGTCTATCAGCGTGGGAGCCGGAATTGTTTTTTACGACCCCCCTCTCCCGTGCCCGCGAAACGGCTGAGATAGTCGAGGCGGGGCTCCTGATGGAAGCAACCCCTCCCCTGCAGGTCCTGGGTGATCTTGCGGAAATCGATTTCGGGGATTGGGAGGGTCAAACGATATCTGAAATCGAGGCTGCCTACGGGAAACTTTACCTGGAATGGAGAGAAGACCCTTCCAAAGTCACTCCACCAGGAGGGGAAAGCTTTCCGCAAGTCCTCGACCGTGTCGGCCGGGTTTTCGAGATGATTATGGCAGGTTCGGCGGAGCGCATACTTGTAGTTGGACACGGAGGGACCATGAGGGCGGCGCTGGTGTGCCTGCTTGGGGTACCCGCCTCCCTTGTCTGGCGCATGCGAATGGACAACTGCAGCATCCTTGGCATCGATTTCTGGAAGGACCGGGCAATGCTTGCCTTTTCCAACGATACGGCACACCTTCTAGTTGAGGGAGTAGAGGCGGCGTCGAGGCTTCCGATACCCGACTAGTGCGAACCGGCGCCAGTGCTGGTACAATGGCGAGGGCGGACATGTTCCTGAACGGGCCTGTCCGGAAAGGGGAGACCTTCATGATCGAGGCTGGCACTTCAAGCCGGATGGATCCCGAACGGGAAAGCGTTCTCTGGTTGCGCAGGGAAGAGGGAGATGACCAGGCCAGGGAAGAACTGATCCTGGGGTACAGATCGCTTGTTTTCTGGCTTGCAAGGAAACTCCAGGTTGCCCCCTCCCGATACCAGGATCTCGTCCAGGAAGGGACCATTGCCCTGATCAACGCTGTGGACCATTTCGATTCAAAGAGGAACATCAGGTTCATCACCTACGCCTATTACCGGATTCGGGGAGCCATGGTGAATTTCCTTCAGCGGGTCGAGGCGAAAGCCCCTCTCCCCGTAGAGGAAATGGATGAATTGGCCGCCGAACCGTTCGATCCCGAGGCCGAAGACTGGCGACTGGCCCTGATGGAAGGGATGGAGCACCTTTCGGCCAGGGAATCGGAGATCATCGAGGCGCTACTCGTCCAAGGCCGCCGAGCCAGGGAACTGGCGGATGAAAAAGGCATCGACGTCAGCCAGATTTATCGGATCCAGAGAAGAGGGCTTGCGAAGCTAAGGGCCTGGTTCGGTGTCGGAGAGTCCACATCCTGAAGGCAGCCGGGGATAATCTCCATGTCCCATGCGAGATTCGGGTCAGGGGGGGTGGAACGCTTGGAAAAAAGGTTGAAGAGGGTTCAGCGCTGGATTGATCGGTGCATGGAAGCATGCCGGTGTAAGGCGTGGAATTCCGCCATCGCCGAGCTTGAATGCGCCCGAGCGGAACTGGACTCGGCCAGCCGGGAGATATGGGAAGCGGCTGCCGAAACCGAAATCCGAATGCAACCAAGATGGCTGAACGGCTCGAAAACGGTTCTGCTCCACGTTGTCCCGGTCGCCATACTCTTCCTTTTCCTCGCCGTGGGCCCCACATCCATGGAATCCTTCTTTTCGCCCAATCCCCTTGCATCCGAGCCAAGCCCATCGGTCGAATGGGTGACTGCCGATGAAAAGGTCCTGCTGGAAAATCTCAGGAAGAACCTGTCCCAAAACCTCGCCTCGGGTTTTCCCGAGGCCGGATTGGAAAGAGTCGCTGTCGGACGCCCGGCCGCCAAGAACAGGCCCTTGAATAAGGCTGAGGCAGCTGGACAGGGCAACGCCCAAATTCCGGCCGTTTTCTCCCACCCGGGGGTATCCGTAGCGGCAGAAGATTTGCTATCATTGGTCCAGGTCGGCCAGAGGGCCCTTCGCCCCGATGGTGAAGGCCTGCGGGTCGAAAGGCCCTGAAACATTTGATTTCCCCAAAGGAGAGGATCGCCTCGTGAAACGCTTCCTTGCCGCTTTGACCGGTGTGACGGTTTGCATGTTTCTTTTCGCTTCGCTTTGTTTTGCCGAAGACCCCAAGGTCGTGGCGGTCGAGGTGCAGGGCAACGAGGAGGTCGTTTCTCCTTACATTCTCGGTGCCGCCAAGACAAAGGCAGGAGACATCCTTGACCGCGAACAGCTCCAGAAAGATATCGAGGCGGTTTACAACCTGGGCTTTTTCGCCATGGCCGACGCGACAGTCGAACCGGAAGGCGAAGGAGTGAAGGTCGTCTTCAAGGTGCAGGAAAACCCCAAGGTCAAGGAAGTCCGCTTCACGGGCAACTCCGTCTACAAGGAAGAAGATCTCCAGAAATTGCTTTTCACCGCTCCGGGCACTGTTTTCAACAGGGTTTTCTTCCGTAACGACCTCCAGCGCATCAAGGAAAAGTACCAGAAGGACGGTTACGTCATGGCCAGGGTGGAAGACGTGTCGGTCGAAAACGGCATTGTAACGGTCAAGATTGTTGAACCGCGGATCGGCGAAATCTTCATCCAGGGAAACAAGCGAACGAAAACCTACGTGATCGAGCGGGAACTCAAGGCAAAAAAAGGTGACCTTTTCAACGCGAATATCCTCCGCCATTCGCTGAACAAGATCCAGGGGATGGGTTTCCTGGAAGATGTAAACGTTGGTTTTGAGCCCAATGACGACCCTAACCTGATCAACCTCGTCCTGACGGTGACGGAAGGAAAGACCGGAAGCGTGAGCTTCAACCTCGGTTACGGTTCGAGCAGCGGATGGCAGGGAGGCCTGGCTTACCAGGAGTCCAACCTTAACGGCCGCGGGCAAAAGCTGACCGTGGGTTTCGACACGGGAGACAGGGAACAGTATTACTTTTCAGTCGCTGACCCGTACATGGATGAGCACACGTACGCGTGGAAGTTCGGGGCCTACAAGCGTTCCTGGGAGGATATCAACCGCTATTACGAAGATGATAGGTATGGGCAGTACAATCAGGACAAGGAGGGCATCTATATCGGGGCCGGCAAGAAGTTCCGCCACGATTCCAAGATGAGCTGGTATGTGAACCTCGATTGGAAGGATGTCGAGATCTACGATTTCCGGGACCTCGACGACAACCCGATCAACCCGACGCCGGACGATCCCGATTGGGATGCATGGAAAGACCTTCTCGATAGCAACGGGAAAATCTTCACTGTCACTGGGACTTTGACACGGGACAACCGCGATCCCTATCTCAGCTACCAGAAAGGCGACCTTGAGACCCTGAACGTAGAAAAAGCCTTTACAATGTTCGGAGGCGAGTGGGATTACACGAAATACTGGGTTGAGGGACGCTACTACCTTCCGCTGAACTTCGACAACCTGCCTTTTGACCTGCCGGCCGGCGACCCGGACAATCCTCCGCTCTTCGCTGCCCGCATGAAAGCCGGCTTTTCTTCTGGCGAGATTCCCTACTCGGAGCGCTATTTCGTGGGCGGCAGCACGACCCTGCGTGGGTATGAAGACGACGCTTTCGACGGCCACGAGATGTTCCTGGCGAACCTCGAATTGCGTATCCCGATGGAGAAGGCCTTTTCCGTGGTGGTTTTCTATGACATGGGGATGGCATGGGACAAGGATGACCCGAATGCTTCCCAGGGGAACAGTTTCAGTTTTAGTGAACTGAAAGACGCTTATGGTTTCGGGGTCAGGGTCCGGACACCAATGGGCAACCTGCGCCTTGATGTGGCGAATGGCGACGATGAGACCTTCACCCATTTCGGGTTTGGCGAAATGTTCTAAAAAGCCTTTTCTGGGCATTTCCGGTTTTTCCAGGGCTGCGGTCAAGGTACTTGTGGCCGCAGCCCTGCTTCTGTGTGCTTCCGGCCCGGTGGGTGCGGCAGTGAAAGTCGAAGGGGTCCCCTTCTGGCTCGAACCGGCAGCAACGCGCAGCGTAGACGCCGTTTGGCGCGAGATAGATCCCCGACAGGATGAAACTACGCGTCTTTTGATAGTCAAACTTGTTGCAACCCGTCTTTTTGAAGGTTATTCTGTTGATTCGGCCAAAATCGCGGGGGAGGACCTCAAACTTGTCCTCAGGGCGAAGAACATTACGGCCTGGGAAGTTGAAGGCGGAATTCCCCCTCTTGCCATGCCTCTGTCGGAATGGATGGAAGAGGATTGGAGAGAGGCCGGCAAGAGGATTGGCGCCCTGGTTTCTGATCTCCCTCTTGAAGCCCTGAACTGGGCGGATTCTGCCTTGCGGCTCGAAGTGGCAGAGATTCTCAGGGAAAGCCTGCCCGGCTGGCAAGGCAGCCTGCTTGTCCGGCTGGAGGGGGACCGTTTCGTACTGAAAGTCGGCCTTGCCCCGGAACAGCCCCTCGTGCTTGCCGTCGTCCCAAGGACTAACTCCACATCCCTTCCGACGCTCCTTCACTCTGAAGTAAAGGAAGACTTGCTGACGGGGCTTTCCCCGATTATCGGCCTTCCTGTTGCCTGGGTTGCCAGGCACGAAGAAAGAGTGGCGGAATGGGCCGCATTTCTTCTTGGCGACGAGTCCTTCGTGGAAAACCTGAAAGTCGACGTCAAGATCACCGTGAAACCCCAACCGGTTACGGACCTTGCGGTGAGGCTCGAAAGCCGGAGGTACACCATCTGGGCGTGGGTGGCCGGCTACGCCGGGACTTCAGACCGTTACCCGGAGGTGGGCTTTCATCTCGGCCGCAAGGCCCAGTTGTTCCCGCACTGGGATGTTGAATTATATGGGGAAGCGCTCATTTACCTGAATGATTGGGACCTGGAAACCAGGCTGGGTTTCCGGTGGTCCCCATGGGACAGGATATGGGTAGGCGTCGAGAGATCATGGCCCGATGAGGCGACCTGGTGGCGAGCCTGGTTCGATGGTCCGGTTCGTTCTCCTTACGCATGGATCCGGGGCTCGGAAGAGGGGAACGTCAATCTGGGGATCGGGTATCGCCTGAACGAAAACCTCTCGATCGAGCTCCATTACGACGACAGGGACGAAAACTCTTCCAGCGTCAGGCTGGTTGGCAACCTTTAACCTCCCGGAAGGGGGAATGGCGCATGGAATGGGAACTTGGAACACTTGCGGAAAAACTGGGGGGGCGACTGAGGGGAAACGGGAAAAGAAAAATATACGGGATTGCTTCGCCCGACACCCCTCAGGAGGATTTCCTTGTTGTGGCTTGGGACAGGAAGGTCCTTTCCTCTGTCCCGGCAACAACGCCCGTGGTGGTCCCTCCAGGCTCGGCGGAAGAAGGCCGGGATGGCATCGAGCTGGAAGACCCGAAAGCAGCCTTCAGGATGCTTTTGGACCTCTTTGCAACGCCTTTTCAACCTTCATCCGGAATTCACGAAATGGCCGTTGTTTCGCCAAAGGCAGAGCTGCATGCGGAGTCTTACATCGGCCCCCTCTGCGTCGTTGAGGAAGGTGCCGTGATTGAAAAAGGCGTCATCCTTCGTTCGCAGGTCTTCATCGGGCGTGACGTAAGGATCGGGGAGCGGAGTGTCCTCGAGCCGATGGTGGTCGTGATGGATAGGACGGTAATAGGGAAAGATTGCCTTATTCATGCCGGGGCCGTGCTGGGCTGCGACGGATTTGGCTTCGACCGTGATAGCGAAGGGGTTCCCGCCAAGGTGCCCCAGGTCGGACGAGTTGTTTTGGAAGACGAGGTGGAGATCGGGGCCTGTTCCACGGTTGACAGGGCAACGGTCGGCGAAACACGAATCGGCAAGCGTACCAAGGCCGATGACCATGTCCACGTGGGGCATAATGCAATAACCGGAAGTGATTGCCTTCTCGTAGCGTACACGGGCATGGCAGGAAGCTCTTCCCTTGGGAATAGAGTGACGATGGCTGCACGGAGTGGAACCGCAGATCATGTCCATGTCGGGGATGGTGCCATCCTGACGGGTTGCGCCGGGGCGACCAAGGATGTCCCGCAAGGGGCGATCCTTTCGGGTTTCCCGGCTCGTGACCACAGGGAGGACATGAAGGCACAGGTCTTTCTTCGCCGTCTGCCTGACCTGGCGGAAAGGGTCAGGGCAATGGAAGCCCGGTTGAAGGTACTTGAAGAGAGCAAGGATAACCGATGAGCGAATGCATGCGGTTCCGTTTGGAGGGGCTTGGGCTGCACACGGGGAGTCGTTGCGCAGTCGAGGTTACAGAGTCGACCAGGCCGGGTATCCGATTCCTTTTCGCCGGGAATCAATCCTTCCTCGTGGAAGAGGCGATTCCTGAAGGGGATGGCCGGGGGTCCTCGCTTTCTTTCCCGAATGGGATAACCATTAGGACAGTTGAGCACCTTCTTTCTGCCCTGGCTGGTGTCGGGTGCTGGAATGCCGAGATCCGTGTCGAGGGTATTGAAATCCCGGCTATGGACGGCAGTGCGGCGGCGTTTGCGCGGGAATTGGCCTTGTTCCCGGAAGCGAAGAAGCTTGCAGGGGTCGAGCCGCTTCGAATCGGAGCGCCCGTTTCGATAAGGGACCAGAGCCAGGGACGTACCCTGATCGTTGTTCCTGCAGAGACGTTTGGTGTTTCCTGCGTCATCGATTACCCGGGAACCTGGATCGGGGCACAGGTTTTCCGTGCAGAGCGACTTGACAGCGCTTTTTTTTTGGACGAGATTGCCGAAGCCCGGACTTTCTGCCTTGAATCGGAACTCGACGCCTTGCGTGCTGCAGGGCTCGGAAAAGGCGGGAGTTTCCAAAACACGCTTGTCATTGGGAAGGGCGGTCCCCTCAATCCAGAGGCTCTTTCCTTTCCGGACGGGTGTGTCCGTCATAAGGTCCTGGACCTGATCGGAGACCTGGCCCTTCTCGGACGCCCCATTATCGGGCATGTGGTGGCATTTAGGAGCGGACACGGGATTCATCTTTCACTTGTTTCCCGCCTAAAATGTATCGCGCAAAACCTGAAGAGGAAAAAAAACGTAAAGGGGGACCCGGCATGTTCGATATCCACGAAATCATGAAACATCTGCCCCACCGTTATCCCTTCCTTCTAGTCGACCGTATCCTGGAGCTCAGTGAAAACCATGTCGTGGGGATAAAAAACGTCACGATCAACGAGCCCTTTTTCCAGGGACATTTTCCCGGGGAACCCGTCATGCCAGGGGTCCTCGTTCTCGAATCCATGGGGCAGGTGGCGGGAATGATGATCGCTTCCAGGCCCGGCACGGGAGAAGATCAACTCCTGATCCTGACAAGCATGGAAGACGTGAAGTTTCGTCGCCCCGTACGGCCGGGCGACCAACTTGTGACAAAAGCGGAAATGCTGAGACTCCGCGGGCGGATGGGCAAGGTGAAAGCCGTGGCCCGGGTGGACGGGGAACTGGCTGCAGAAGGCGTGTTTGGCTTTCTTGTGACCCGAAGCCTGCGGGAGGAGGAAAAAGAATGAGCGTTGAGATCCACCCGACGGCCATCGTTTCCCCGAAAGCGCTGCTTGCGGATGGCGTCAGGGTCGGGCCGTACTGCGTGTTGGACGAGCACGTGGAGATTGGGGCGAACACTGTCCTGAAATCTTTCGTAAGCATCAAGAACTTCGTGCGGGTTGGAGAAAATTGCAGCCTATTCGAGAAGGTGACTCTGGGCGGAGAGCCCCAGGATTTTGGCTTCAAGGGTGAGGAGACCTGGGTCCGAATCGGTAGCGGGGTGACCTTGCGGGAAAACGTCACGATCCATAGAGCCACGGGAGAGGGCAGGGAAACGGTGATCGGCAGCGGTTGCTACCTCATGGAAGGGTCACACGTCGGGCATAACGTCGTGGTTGCCAATGACGTCATCCTGGCCAACAAGGTCGGGCTTGCCGGGCATGTTCACGTCGGTGAAAAGACGGTACTCGGCGGAATGGCGGGAGTCCACCAGTTCGTCCGCATCGGTCCCTTTTGCATGATTGGAGGCCTCTCCAAGATCGTCAAGGATGTCCCCCCCTACGTCCTGGCTGACGGCCGGCCTGCCCGTCTTTTCGGGCTGAACAAGGTCGGTCTCCGCAGGAATGGTTTCAATGCGGAGGCCAGACAATCGATCAAGGCATTCTACAAGGGCCTGTATCATGCGAACCTGCCCCTTAGGGAGGCGATGACGGCCCTGGAAGCGCGGCTTTCGGAAACACCGGAACCCACCCTCGGCATTATTCTTGATTTTGCGAAAGAATCGCACCGGGGACTGACTCCCTGGCCGAAAACGATGCGGGAGGTTGATTCCACTGATTAAACTGCTAGTCCTGGACGTGGACGGCACCCTGACGGACGGGGGAGTTGCCCTGGACGGGATAGGGGGAGAGTGGAAACGCTTCGATATCCAGGACGGCATGGGCATCGCCCGCCTTCAAAAGGACGGGGTCGAGGTGGCACTTATCAGTGGCCGCCATTCGGAGGCTACGGCGAGGCGGGCGCTGGAACTTGGCATCCGTGAAGTGGTCAACGGAATCAGCGAGAAGCTTCCGGCCCTCAAGAGCCTTTGTTGTTCCCGGGGTTTTCTCCCTGAAGAGGTTTGCTTCGTCGGCGACGATATCAACGATATCGAATGCATTCGCTGGAGCGGCCTGGGGATTGCTGTGCGGAATGCAAGGTTGGACGTCAAAGCCTTTGCGGACTGGATTACCCCGTCTTCCGGAGGGCACGGGGCAATACGGGATGTCGCGGACCGCATTCGCTCCCTGAATGGAGGTCCCCATGTCCCGAAAAGCGTTTGATGGTATCCTGCCGGGCCTCCTGGACCGGTTCATCGTCGGGGAACTTCTCCAGCCCTTCGTTTTCGGGGTACTGATTTTCTCCGTGCTCCTGATCACGGGAGACGTGCTTTTCCAGATCGCCAACCTGATCATAGGGGGTGGCGTCTCTCTCTGGACCGTGTCTCGCCTCTTTTTGTACAAGATACCCGGCGTAATCGTCCTGACGCTGCCGATATCCTGCCTCATGTCCACCCTCCTTGGCTTCGGAACCCTTTCCATGCACGGAGAGATCAATGCCCTCAGGTCCCTGGGGGTTGATTTCGGCCGCATTGCCAGGCCTGTTCTTCTTGCAAGCCTGGCCGTGGCCTTCCTGACCCTTCTTTTAAGTGAAACGGTGGTCCCCCTTACGGACCAGGCAGCGCTGAACATTTTGCAATACGAGGTCTCGGGCAAAGCTGTCCCGGGATTGAGGGAGAATATTTTCCTGAGGGACGAGAGTGGTTCCCAACTCAAGCGTGTCCTTTACGTATCGAAGCTGAACCCTGCGACGGGAATCATGCAGGACGTTCTCATCCAGGATTTCGATAAAAATCGGCTGGCAAGGGTTTCCACTGCGAAAAGGGGTCGATTTGCCGAAGGGCAATGGTGGCTGGAAGAAGGGAAAGTCTTTGAGGTCCACGCGGATGGGACCGTCAAAGCCCTCTTTTCGTTCGAGAAGCAAAGGCTGACCCTGGGCCTTTCCCCCCAGGAAGTGGACAGGGCTTCCAAGCGGCCCCAGGAAATGGGGCTCGTTGAACTTAACCGGCATATCCGAATGGCGCGGGAGCAGGGGATCGACACCCGGCCGATGTGGGTCATTTTCCACATGCGGCTCGCCATCCCCTGGGCCGCGGTCGTCCTGGGGTTGCTCGGAACCTCGATGGGGGTCCGTTCCCCGAGAGGGGGGAGGGGGGTCAGCCTGGGACTCAGCGTCGTGATCGTATTCGGTTATTACGTTGTCATGTCTTTTAGCCGGGCCTTTGGCGAGGGAGGGTACCTGAACCCAATCCTGTCTGCCTGGTTGCCAAACCTGAGTTTCCTGGCCATCGGATCGATTTTGGCCCGAAAGGCCAACGGATGACGGAAGGGAGGTGCAAAGCCGTGTCCGAACTTGCAGTCCTGGCGGGAGAAGGGCTACTGCCCGTCGCCATTGCAAAGGCCTTGTTTCTGAAGGGGACGCCCCCTGCGGTGTTGTCCCTGGGCGAGACAAGCCCGCTCCTCGGATCGTTTGCCGAGTGCGTTGTTTCCGTTCCGGAAATCTCAGTCAAGCGTATCGTCGGACTATTGAAAGAGATGGGTTCCAGGCGCCTGGTTCTTGCGGGTTCCGTCCCGAAGAGGTGGATGTACGGAGGGGGTCCCGTTGACCGGGAAACCATCGAGTGGATCGCCTCCCTTCCCGCCCGCGACGACCATGCGTTGCTGGGTTCGATCGTAAGACTCCTCGAGGGGCAGGGGCTGGAGGTTGTTTCGTACCGGTCCCTTATACCGGAAAACCTGGCCCCCGAAGGACCCATAGCCGGCAGGGAGCCCTCCGTGGAGGAGTGGAAGGATATCCGGTGCGGGATTGGAATCGCCCGCGAAGCCGTGCGGCTTTCCTTTGGCCAGGCACTCGCCGTGAAGGGCGGTTCAGTTTTGGCCGTTGAGGCGATGGAAGGGACTGACGAGATGATCCGTCGCGCCGGTCGCATCGGTCCAGGCGGGGTTGTCGTCAAGATGATGCGCTTCGACCAGGACGAGCGCTTCGACCTTCCGACTGTCGGCCCGAAAACCCTGGACTGCATGGCAGACGCAGGGATGGCCTGCCTTGCCGTTGAAGCGTGCCGCACGGTCATTCTTGACCGGGACAGGTTTGCGGAACTGGCACTGGGGTACGGCATCGCCGTAACGGGATTCCCTGCATGAAAATCTTCGTTAGCTCGGGAGAGGCTTCCGGGGACCACCTGGCGGCCTCCCTGGTAATGGCCTTGAAGGATAGAGTCCCTCTCCTTGATTCCTGGGGAATGGGAGGCAGGGAAAGCGGGAAATGCGGCATGAGGGCTGAATGGGGCTCCGAAGAGCTCCAGTTGATGGGAATCGGGGAAGTTCTTTCGTCAATCCCCAGGCTGTTGCGGCTTAAAGAAGAACTCTGCAGTCGCGTTTGCTGGGAAAAGCCCGAGGCGGTTGTCGTGGTGGACAGTCCCGATTTCCATATTCCCCTCCTGCGGCAGCTCAGGCAATCGGGCTATGGAGGGAAGATCGTCTACCTGGCTCCTCCGCAGGTCTGGGCATGGCGGAGCCGACGAACCGCCTTCCTCAGGGCCACCTGTGACCTGTGCCTTCCGCTCTTTGATTTCGAGCATGACTTCCTGGCCGCAAGAGGGGTGCGTTCGGCATGGGGCGGGCATCCTTTCGTTGACGAATTCCCTGCTCCCGAAGAGCGGGGCGAGCCTGGAAGCCGCGGGCGACGTGTAGCCTTGCTGCCCGGGAGCCGTGCCAGTGAGATACTGAGGCTTCTTCCCGTCCTGAAGGAAACCGCGGGGATTCTTAAGGATAAAGGATTTGATCCGGTTTTCTCGATTGCCCCCGGGCTCAATTCCCGCGAAAGGGAACGGCTCGGCGAGGCCCTTTCGGGCTTCGGGACAGATGCGGGGGAGGGGCGGTCCCTGATGGCGAATTCCTGCTGCGTCATCGGAGCCAGCGGGACAGCCTCAGTGGAGGCGATGATGATGGACCTTTTCATGATCGTCCTCTACCGGGTCTCCCTGTCTTCGGAACTTGCTTTCAGGTTTTTCGTGAAAACCCCGTATATTTCGATTCCTAACCACCTGGCGGGTTGCCGGCTTTACCCTGAGCTGGTCCAGGGAGAAGCAAGGACTTCCGGAATCATGGAGCACTTTGACGGCTACTGGGCTGATGAAGGAAAGAGGAAAACTTTTCACGAGTGTTTGAAAATCGCCCGATCCCGAATGGGAAAACCGGGGGCAGCGGATTTCTGGGCTCGATGTATCCTTGATTTACTGGGGCGGACATGAAACGGATAGCGGTGCTTGTAAACGGTCCTGGGGAACTCTGGGGTTGGGGAAGGCCTTTTTTGAGGGAACTGGAAAAGGTCGGGCACGAGGTCGATCTTTTCCTTCTTCCGTGCCAGTTTGCCAGTGGGGCCGAGGCGAGAATCGCGATTCTCCTGGGCGCCAGCCGAATCATCCATCCATTAGGTTTCTGGAAGGACCTGGCCAGGCGCGAAAGGCCCTTTCCCGATGTTGTCCTTCAACTGGGGGGGGATCTCGTTTACGGCAGGGCATTGGCGGCAAGGAGGGGCATCCCGCTTTTCAGCTACAGTTACGGGGCTAAAAAAGGCTTGCGCGCCTGCAAGGCTGTTTTTACGGCTTGTGAGGCGATGGCGGGCCCAATGGAGTCATCCGGCAGGATTCACGTCGAGGTGGTCGGCGACCTGGTGGCCGATGCCCTGGCTATGGACGAGGGAGAGGCGCCATGGAGAGGGCAGGGATTGAGGATCGCACTTTTTCCTGGAAGCCGCCCGGCAATTCGGAGGAAAGCCCTTCCCTACATGACCGAATTCCTGGGGTTTGCGAAAACGATGCTGCCTGGAGCTCAATGGACCGTCCTCCTTTACCCTTTTTGCGAACCGGAGGAAGCCTCCTTGTGGGAAAGGGCGGGTTTCACGGCGTCTCTTGCCGGGACGGGAGCTGTCCTTGCGGAAGCGGATGTCGCCCTGACACAGCCGGGCACCAATACGCTCGAACTGCTTCACGCGGGTGTCCCTTCCATCGTTGCGGTCCCGGATGATTTCGTTGATCAGATTCCTTCACCGACTTTGCTCGCACCTCTTTTCGGACTGCCTGGATTCGGGCCTGCCCTCAAGCGCCGGGCTTTCCGGCGTCACATCGGGAAAAAGGGCTTCCTGTCCTGGCCAAATCGTCTTTCCGGGAGCGAAGTGTTTCCTGAAATCACCGGTAAAGTTTCGCCCGAAGCTCTGGCAAGGCGATTTGCGTCCTATGCAGGGGACGGGGAATGGATTGCGGGTACCCGGAAGGCTCTCGAAAAAATCGACAGGGGGCCGTCGAATGCAGCCAGCCGCCTGCGGGAAAGGATCATGGAAAACCTGCAATGAGTAAAAAAACAACGGAAAAGAACTTGCGTCTTGGTCCCCTCAAGAAACTGGTTCCCTTTGTCCTGCCATACCGGATGCGCCTGGGAGCGGCGTTCGGCTGCATGCTGGTGGCCTCCGTTTCGGGGGTCCTGCCTCCATGGCTTCTGAAAAACGTCGTGGACGATGTCCTTATCGCCAAGAACAGCGCGATGCTCAATGGTCTTGCCGTTGCCATCGTGTTGCTGTTCATCCTGAAAAACCTTGCCAGTTACGGGCAACATTACCTGATGGTCTGGGTTGGCCAGCGTGCCGTGATGGACCTTCGCGTTGCCCTTTACGGGAAGATCCAGTCCCTCTCCCTGACCTACCTGCACAAGAGGCGCGTGGGAGAATTGCTCTCCCGGATAACGGGAGACGTCGCGACCCTCCAGGGGCTTGTTTCGACCACGATCGTGGACCTCGTCGTCCAGTCTCTCACATTCTTCGGCATGGCCGGGTTCCTGGTCTACCTGAACTGGCGCTTGACCCTCTTCGCCCTGCTCATCATCCCCCTGGCCTTCAAGGTGATCCATTTCGCCTCCCTTCAACTGAGGGTTGTAGGACACACGATCCAGCAGGAACTGGCCAGCCTTTCCGCCATTGCCTACGAGGCCCTTTCCGCCATAAGGATCGTCCGTTCGTTCGCCACCGAGGAACACGAGCTCGAGAGGTTCAGGCGCCAGGGTGAAGCCAACGTGAAGGCCCTTGTTCACGGGACCCAGATCCAGGCCACTCTCCAGGGAGTCGTCGAGGTTATCCTGATTTTTGCTTTGGCCTTGCTGCTTTGGGTCGGAGGCAGGGAGGTCATTGGAGGCAGCATGACTCCGGGTGAACTTATCGCCTTTTTGGGGTACCTCGGTTTCATGGTCCAGCCCTTGAGGGTTATCAGTCGTATCGTTGGGACCATTCAGCAATGCCTGGCGTCCGCCGACCGGATATTTGAAATCATGGAAGTGCCCGAAAGCCTGCCAGTCCCGGAAAAACCGGTCTATTTAAAGCCAGTGCGGGGGCAAATCTCGTTTACCGATGTCTGGTTTGCCTACGAGCCGGGAAGGTGGGTGTTGAAGGGAGTCGATCTGGAAGTCAAGCCAGGAGAAAGGATCGCACTCGTTGGGGCGACCGGCGCGGGAAAGACGACCATTGCCGATCTCGTTCCCCGGTTCTACGATCCCCAGCGTGGAAGAGTGATGATCGACGGGGTTGACGTTAGGGAACTGGACTTGAAAACCCTCAGGAAACAAATCGGAATCGTTCCACAGGACCCGGTCCTGCTGAAGGGAAGCATGGCCTACAACATTGCGTACGGTTGTTCCGAGGCGACAAGTGAAACCATTAGGAAGGCCGCCCGGACTGCGGGTATCGCCGACTTCATCGAAAGCCTTCCCGACGGATACGAAACGGAGGTCGGGGAGCGGGGTGTCACCCTGAGCGGGGGGCAGCGCCAGAGGATCGCCATCGCGCGGGCGATTGTCCGCAATCCCAAGATCCTCATCATGGACGAGGCCACCTCTTCCCTTGACACGGCCGTGGAACACCAGATCCAGGAAGCGATGGGGCTGGCCATGAAGGGTCGGACTTCCCTCGTCATCGCCCACCGGCTTTCAACGATCCTGGAGTCGGACCGCATCCTCGTGATCGAGGGAGGACGGATCGTCGAATCCGGGAAACACGAAGAACTGCTTGCAATGGCAGGGCTCTACGCAAAACTGTACGGGCTCCAGTTCAGGGAGCCGGCAAAAACATGATCCTCAAAAGCTACCTGCGATACGCGAGAGGAGAAAGGTTTTTTTCCCTATGGGCCATGCTTGCCCCACTCGGATGGATTGCCCGGGCATTGGTGAATGCCAGGAATTTCGCCTACGACCACGGCGTGATGGAGAGCGCGGAATCACCGGTTCCTACGGTAAGCGTCGGAAACTTGACCCTTGGGGGGACGAACAAGACCCCCTTTGTCGAGATGCTCGTCCTGGAGATTGCCCGCAGAGGAATCCGCGTCGGCGTCGTCAGTCGCGGTTACAAGGGGTCGTCGACCGCCCCGGAACTTGTTGGAAGGCTGGACCCGAGATCTTTTGCAGGAGATGAACCGCTACTTTTGCAGAACCGGCTCCCTGGGGTGCCGATTGCGGTGGCCAACGACCGAAGCGATGGGATTGCACTTTTGAAAAACGGAGGGAAAGTGGAACTGGCGGTTGCCGACGATGCCTTCCAGCACCGGAAATTACGGAGAGACGTCGATGTTGTCCTGGTGGATGCCCTCTGTCCATGGGGGAACGGCCGTCTTTTCCCTGCAGGTCTCTTGCGTGAGGGTGCCGAGGCCCTGGAAAGGGCGCACCTGGTGGTGATCACGAAGGCTGACCAGGTTCCTGCGGAACGCCTGGAAGCCTTGAAGGAGGAACTTTCCCGCAAGGTTGGTCCCGACCGGGTCTTTTGTTCAAGACTTGCCGTAAGCCGCTGGGACCTATGGGATGGGAACTGGAGGGCAGGATCGGGGAACGCGATTGAAGACCTGCCTGTCCTTGCCTTTTCCGCAATAGGCAATCCGGCCAGCTTCCGGCGTTCCCTGGAGCAGCACGGTGTGAACATCAAGGCCGAGTCCTGTTTTCGTGACCATCACCGCTTTACGGAAAAAGACCTTGACCAGCTTGTGGCCAAGGCTAGCCAGGTTCACGCCGAAGCTTTGGTTTGCTCGGAGAAGGATATTTACAACCTTCCCAAAGGGTGGGTGCCGCCCCTGCCGCTTTTTGTGCCGAGGGTCAGGACGGAAATCATCCAGGAACAGGATCGGTTCTGGAAAACCCTGTGGAAAGCCTTGCGCCCCTGCCTGGTGGTGGCTTCCAACGGATATGGCGAGGATGCCATCGGGGTCATCCTGGGGGAAAAGTTGAGGCGGGCCATGCCGAATGCAGAGATCCTTGCCTTTCCCCTGGTGGGAGCGGGCAAGCCTTATGCCGACTCGGGATTTTCCGTCGTTTCTCCTGTAGCGGAAACCCCGAGCGGAGGCATCGTGAAATACAACCTGATTGATTTTGTGCGGGATTTGCGTTTCGGACTTGTGAAAATTATCATGGAGCAGCTCAAAAGCTGGAGGGCGCTCCGCCACCGGTCCAGAATGGCGTTTTGTGTCGGGGATGTCTACCTTGCCCTCCAGGCCCTATGGGGGCAGGGAGTGGCACCCGTGCTTGTTGCGACGGCCAAGACCGCTTACATCGCCGGGCATTGGGGAATAGAGCGGTTTGTCCTCAAGCATCGCGTCGCGCAAGTCTGGGCCCGTGACGAGGAGACCGTCCGGGAACTGGTCCGCTCCGGGGTAAAGGCCCGGTTTTCCGGAAACCCGATCATGGACCTTGCCGGCACGGCCGACACCGAAATCCAAGAATGGCCGGGTGAGGGCGAACACAGGATACTCCTCCTTCCGGGGAGCCGGAATCGGGCCTATACTGAATTTCCCCTTTTACTGGAGGCGGCTTTCCTGCTTGCGGAGCGTGTGGATTGCCGCTTTCTTGCGGTGATCGCGCCGACGATTGACCGGGATGAGCTAGTCTCCCGAACGGGCGGCTGGAAGACTGGCCCTGCTGGTGCGGGAAGCCTTAGAAACGGTCCTATCGAAATCTTTCTTTACGACGGTGCCTTGCCGGCGGTGGCCCGAACAGCCGACTTGGTCATCGGCCTAGGGGGGACTGCCAACCAGCTTTGCGCGGGACTCGGGATCCCGGTTCTCTCGGTGGAGGAGAAGGGGAAGCTCGTGCAGAAGCGCATCCTCCAGGACGCGGAGCGTCTTGTCCCAAGAGACCCCCGGGCCTTGGCGGAAGCCGCTTTCGAGATACTGGAAGACCCGAACCTGCGTTTGCACATGTCCCGCACGGGAATCCTCAGGTTGGGACATCCCGGTGCCCTCGACGAGGTCGTGCGGTTCGCGGTGGAAGAGTTGGGGCTGGGTTTGAGGGAATCGGTTTATTCCCGCCTTTGCGGAAATCCCGAAGGAGGAAGAGCCCAATGAGAACACTTGCAGTGATTCCAGCGCGCCTTGCCAGCACGCGGTTGCCGGAAAAACCGCTCATCGACGTGGGCGGCAGGCCCCTTGTCATTCGTGTCCTGGAACAGGTGAAGCGTTGTGAAAAGGTCGATCGTATCCTCGTGGCGACGGATTCCGAAAGGATCGCGGACGTCGTGACCCTCCACGGAGGGGAGGCGGTTCTGACGCCGGAAGGCCTGAAGAGCGGAGGGGATCGTGTCGCCTTTGTCGCGGCCCTGCATCCCGAGGCGGAAGTCGTCCTGAATGTCCAGGTGGATGACCCTCTGGTGGGACCGGACATGATCGATCCTCTCATTGCGGCAATAGAGGAAAATTCCGAGGTCAAGCTTGCCCTGCTTGCGAAGCGGATCGAGAACGAGGCGGAAATCGCGTCACCGAACATTGTTAAAATGGTGTTTGACAGGAACGGCAGAGCCCTTTATTTCAGCCGGTCCCCGATTCCCTATCCCCGGAATCCCGGGGCGATCTATTTTAAGCACATCGGCCCCTATGCCTGGCGCAGGGATTTCCTGCTCGACTTTTCCAGGTGGGCACAGACACCGCTGGAAATGGTCGAGAGCCTGGAAATGCTCCGGGTGCTGGAGGAAGGCTATGCGATCCGTTGCGTGGAAACGTATCGGGACACGGTAGAGATCGATACGCCCGCAGACGTTGAAGCCCTTGAGAAAATCCTCGCGTCTGAAAGGAGAGACAACTCATGACCCTAACGATCCGTGTGGGGAATGCCGAATTCGGTTCCGGACGCCTTGTGCTCGTGGCGGGTCCCTGCGTCCTGGAAAGCCTCGACCTGGGACTGGAAATTGCCGAAACCGTACGGGACCTCTGTGATGAACTCGGATTCGGTTATATTTTCAAGTCTTCCTTCGACAAGGCCAACCGGACGTCCATCGTAAGCTACCGTGGGCCCGGGATAGAACTGGGCCTCGAATGGCTGGAAAAGATCAGGCAGCAGGCTGGCGTTCCGGTCCTGACCGACATCCACGAAGCGGCACAGGCTCCTGTGGCGGCGGAGGTGGTCGACATCCTCCAGATTCCCGCTTTCCTCTGCCGGCAGACGGACCTGCTCGTGGCGGCCGCCCGCACGGGCCGTGTACTGAACGTCAAGAAGGCCCAGTTCATGGCCCCCGAGGACATGACGGCTGTGTTGTCGAAGTGCCTGGAAGCCGGAAATGACCGCGTCATCCTCTGCGAGAGAGGGACCAGTTTCGGTTACCACCAGCTTGTCGTGGATATGCGTTCTCTCGCTATCATGCGTTCCCTGGGTGCCCCTGTCATGTTCGACGCCACACACAGTGTCCAGACCCCCGGCGGCAAGGGAACCACGAGCGGAGGAGACCGGAGGTTTGTCCTTCCGCTGGCCAGGGCGGCGGTGGCGGTGGGGGTCGACTCCCTTTTCCTCGAAGTCCACCCCGACCCCGACCGGGCAAAAAGCGACGGTCCCAACATGGTTCCCCTGGAGGCACTCAGGACTTTCCTGCAGCAAATTCGTACCCTGGACGACGCGGTTAAAGAAAACATCGGCATGACGGATCTCGAATGGGTGGTGAAGAGCGGATATGGTCAGCCTTCCTAACGAGCGCGAAGCTAGGCGGATAGAGGATGCCGATCTCCTGGAGGTCGGCAGGGGAGTCATCGTTGCCGAAGCGGAAGAACTGGCGCTTGCAGCGGCACGGCTGGGTCCAGAGATCGTGAAGGCGGCCCGGCTGGTCCAGGCCTGCGCCGGGAGACTTGTCGTGTCGGGCCTCGGGAAATCGGGGCTCATCGGACGAAAGATCGCCGCCACGCTCGCTTCCCTGGGCACTCCCGCCTTTTTCCTGCACGCGACGGAGGGAAGCCACGGGGATCTCGGCATGGTCCGGCGGGAGGACGTCGGCCTTTTCATCAGCCATAGCGGCGAGACGAGGGAAGTGCTGGAGCTCCTGCCTTTCTTCAGGCGAATTGGGGCCCCCGTCATCGCCATGACCGGGAACCTGAATTCCAGGCTTGCCAGAAACGCGGACGTTGTCCTGGATGCCTGCATCCGCAGGGAGGCCGATCCTCTGGGGCTTGCCCCGACCAGCAGCACGACGCTCCAGTTGGCCCTGGGGGACGCCCTCTCCGGAATGGTGACCGAACTGAGGGGACTCTGTCCCGAAGATTTTGCCCTTTTCCATCCCGGCGGAAGCCTTGGGAAGCGCCTTCTACTGAAGGTGGCAGACCTCATGGGATCGGGGGAGCGGGTCCCTCTTGTCCCGGACGATGCCACGGTGAAGCGGGCCCTCTTCGAGATCACCAGCAAGGGATACGGTGCAGCTTTTGTCGTCAAACCCACTGGAGCGCTGACGGGAATTTTCACTGACGGAGACCTGCGCCGACTCCTGGAAGACAGGGGACCGGGGGGCCTGGAGTTGCCTGTTTCGGAGGTCATGACCCGCCATCCTAAGACAATCGAGGAGGAAAAGCTTGCCGCTGAAGCTATGGCCCTGATGGAGCGGCACGAGATCTCGGTCCTGGCGGTGGTCGAAGGAAACGTACCCGTGGGGATCATACACATTCATGACCTGCTGAAAGCCGGGGTGGCCTGAGCTGACACCGGGAACCTACCGTTTCCTGACACAGATGGCCTACCCTGCACTCTATCCCTGGTTGGCCTGGAAATACCGGGAAGGTCTTGCGGAAAGGCGGGGCCTTTACTCTGCGCAGGTTGCGCAACTTGGCAGGGAAAAGCCATTCTGGATCCACGCCGTTTCGGTTGGCGAGGTCCAGTCGGCATTGCCCTTTGTTTCGGCCATGAGGAACGGTGGCTATGGAGGTCCCGTCCTTCTCTCCACAATCACCTCCACCGGAAAAACCATGGCCCTCCAGGAAATGGACAGCCTGATCGATGCCCATGTCTTTTATCCCTGGGATGTCCCTCGGGTGATCGATCGAGCCCTGGATGCGCTTTCCCCCCGTATCTACACGGTCATGGAGACGGAGATCTGGCCGAACCTCCTGCTGGAGCTTGAGAAGAGAGACATCCCGGCTTACATGGTCAATGCCCGGTTTTCCGAGAAATCCTTCCTCCGGGCCCTGAAGAACAAGCCTTTCTGGTCGAGGATTCTCTCCACCTTCCGGCGGATATTCGCCCGGAGCGGAGAAGACGAGGCCCGGATCAGGGAGATGGGAGTGGATTCTTCGCGGCTGTGCCGGTTGGGGGATTCGAAGGTCGATGCGCTCATGGAGCGAAAGAAAAGCGTTGACGGTTCCAAACTCGCCCCGGTCATGGGGGGGAAAGGCCCTGTATTCGTTGCGGGGAGCACCCACCCCGGGGAGGAGGAAACCGTGCTTGAGGCTTTTGCGGTTGTCAGGCGGGAACTGCCGGAAAGCCGGTTGGTCCTGGCTCCCAGGCACCCTGAAAGAGGGGGAGAGGTCCTGTCCCTTGCCATGCTGCAGGGAGAGGCCTGCCTCTTGTCGAAATGGGCCCCGGGTTGGACTATACTTGTGGTTGACCGGATAGGCATCCTTTTCGATTTTTACGGTCGCTCCGACGCAGCCTTCGTAGGAGGAAGCCTTGTCCGGAAGGGCGGGCAGAACCTGCTGGAACCGCTCGCCTGGGGTGTCCCGGTTTTTCATGGGCCGCACATGGAGGATTTTCAAGATTTGGCAAGCCTTGCTTCCAGGGCGGGTTTGTCACGAAGGATAGAAAACGCCGGAAGCCTTGCATCCGCCTGGATTGAGACCGTTGGTCCCGAGTTCGAGAATAACACTTTCGGGCAGCGCTGCGAGGCGTTTCTCGCCGGGATCGGCGGGGCATCGGCCAAGACGTGGGAAGAGATAGCCTCGGATAATAAAAAACTTCTTTGGGAGTGATGGGTGTGAACATGTTCAACCTTTTTGTTGCCGGCCGGATCAGTTTCGGGCCGGGCGTATCGGGCAGGATTGGGGAATTGGCCAGGAACCTTGGGGCAAAGCGGGCCGTCCTCGTCACCGACGAGAGCATGGAGCGCATCGGGATCAGTGACCGGATCGCGGGCATCATGGAAAAAGAGGGAGTCGAAACCTGCATCTTCTCGGGCGTGGAGCCCGAACCCTCCGTAGAAACCACGGATGCCGTGGCCATGTTGGCCCGTGAGCACGACTGCCAGCTTGTCGTCGGCCTGGGCGGCGGGAGTTGCATGGACGTGGCCAAGGCCGTCAGCGTCCTGATCACCAACGAGGGCTCCGCGTCCCTTTACCAGGGACTTGGGCTCGTGAAGAAGGCCGGCGTGCCGAAGATCATGATTCCGACGACTTCCGGAACGGGCTCGGAGGTAACCTTCACCTCGGTCCTCATCCGCAAGAGCGACGGTTTCAAGGGCGGGATTAATGACGACAAGCTCTACCCGGACTTCAGCCTTCTCGATCCCGAACTCGCCCTGACGATGCCTCCAAAGGTCACGGCCAGCACGGGAATGGATGCCCTTACGCATGCCATCGAGGCCTTTACCAGCAAGGCGGCTTCCCCGATGAGCGACCTCTTTGCCCGGGAAGCGATCGAAAAGATCGGGAGCGCTCTTCGCGTTGCCACGTGGAACGGCTCGAACCTGGAAGCGCGCAGCGAGATGATGCTGGCCTCGCTTTACGGCGGCATCGCCCTTGCGAACGCGGGCGTGGGCGCCTGCCATTCCCTGGCTTATCCCCTGGGAAGCATGTTCGGGGTCGGGCATGGCGTGGCGAACGCCCTGCTGGTGCCGTATGTCTGCCGCTACAATGCCCTGGCCGCCCCCGAGCGCTACTACGAGGTTTCATGCCTCCTCGACTATTCCCCTGATGGGCTCCCCCTGAGGGAGGGTGCCCTGGATTGCGCGGAGGCCTTGCACGAACTGGTTGAGGACCTGGCGCTGCCTTCCAGGCTGAAGGCCTTGAAGGTCGGCATCAAGCCCGAGCACTTTGACGAAATGGCCGTGAAGGCCCTGGCCGTCGCTCGGCCGATGGCAAACAACCCCAGGCCCATGGACAAGGAAGCCTGCGTGGCAATTTACAGGGAGGCGATGGAATAATGCCCGGTTTCGAGCTGTTCGACCAGCAGGAAATTGATGCCCTTGCGGAAGTGATCAGGAGCAAGGTCGTTCACCGCTACTGGTTCCAGGGGATGAGGAACGGCGTATGGAAGGTGGAGGAATTCGAGAAGGCCGTCGCGGATAAGTTCGGCTCGAAGCACTGCCTGGCCGTTTCAAGCGGAAGCGCAGCCCTTTACGTGGCGCTGAAGGCCCTCGGGATCGGGCCGGGAGACGAGATCATCACGAGTCCCTTCACGTTCATCGCCACCATGGAATCCATCCTGGAATGCGGGGCCGTCCCCGTGCTGGCCGAGGTGGACGAAAGCCTGACCCTCGACCCCAACTCTGTTGAAGAGCTCATTACCGAGAGGACGAAAGCGATCATGCCCGTCCACATGTTCGGGGCCACAGCAGACATGGACCCGTTCAAAACGATCTGCGACGAGTACGGTCTTTTCCTCCTGGAGGATTCCTGCCAGGCCATGGGTGCGAAGTACAAGGGCCGCTATGCCGGGACGATTGGCAAGTTCGGTCCTTACAGTTTGGATCCGGTGAAGATCGTTACTGTCGGCGAGGGGGGTCTCATCGTGACCGACGACGAGGACCTTTACCACAAAATGGAGTATTACCACGACCACGGCCACATCCACGACAACAGCATCGAGCGGGGGGCCGAAGGGAAAGCCTGCCTCGGCTTCAACTTCCGGATGAGCGAACTCGGGGGTGCCATGGGACTTGTGCAGCTCGGGAAACTTGACATGGCGATCGAAAAGATGAAGGAATCCAAGAAGAAGATCCTCGAGGGCATCGGGAATGTCGACGGCCTGGCCTTAAGGGCCCTGGCCGACCGGGAAGGAGATACAGCCACGCAAACCGTATTCCTGCTGCCCACCGCAGAGGCCGCAAGGAAATTCCAGAAGGCTTCCAAGGAAGCGGGTGTCCCCTGCGGGAACCTCTCCGACAACACCTGGCACTATGCCAGGCACTGGGCGACCCTGCGCGAGGGAACGATGTTCAGTCGCCTCCGTTGTCCCTACGATTGCCCATACGTGGAAGAGATGCCGACCTACCGACCGGTGGAGTGGCCCCAGACCCATGCCATACTGAGCCGTACCGCGGTCTACGGGATGGACATCCTCATGGACGACAGCCGTATTGAAAAGATCGTCAATGCGGTCCAGGCAGGAGCGAAGGCCGCCCTGTAAAAAGGGAAAAAGGGAGAAAAAAACGGAGAGTGGGCCGTCGCGGCGGGCCCACTCTCCGTTTCTTGAAGGGAACTGAGCCTATGTCGGGACCACAATCGATCCTCATCCTTTCAGACGGAATACGCGGTCACGTGAACCAGAGCCGGGGCGTGGCTCTCTGGCTGGCTCGCCTTTCCGGGGCCGTGACCTGCGAGCTTGAGGTCCCGAGACTATCGAGCCCGGCACGCTTCGCGGCACTAAAGATTCGTGCAAGGATCCTTGCAAAGGGAGGCAAGGAAGCCGCGCGGAGTTGGCTGGAACATTCGGGAGGCTCAGGGCTTCTAGGAAAGGCTTTCCAAATTCTTGAAGAAAGCAAGGTTGCCGGGAGAGACGTGCTTTGCCTGTCGACCGGAAGCTCCGCTGCGCCGTACGGCCTTGCCCTTGCCCGGGTTATCGGTGCCCGGTCGGCGACGGTGATGACTCCATCTGTCCTGGGAACGGAACCGTTCGACTTCGCAATTGTCCCGGTTCACGATGTACCAGGGCAGGCGGCGAATATCTACCCGACACTTGGAGCACCAAACGCAATTGACGGAGAAAAACTCGCCTGGGAATCGGAATCGCTCTTTACCCGTTATCCACCGCAATCATCACAGCGTTGGGGTGTGCTCGTTGGCGGCGATGATGCGAATTACCGGATTTCACCCGGCTGGGTCAAGGACATGATCGGCCAACTGGCGGACCATGCCGTGGGAGCGAAGGCGGACCTTTATGTCACCACCTCCCGCAGGACGAGTTCGGAAGCCGAGCAGGCCCTTGTGGACCTGGCGGAACGCTTTCCGGTTTTCAGGATGCTTTTCCTGGCTTCGAAAGATCCGGAGAACCCCGTCCCGGGAATCCTCGGTGGGTGCCAGGCAATCTTCTGCACGGAAGATTCGGTTTCGATGGTTTCGGAAGCGGCCAGCGCGGGATTCTCGGTGAGGATACTCCGGGTCGGGAAAAAAGCAGGTTTAAAGCGGGTCCTGCAGGTGGCGACCTCCTGGCTGGTCGGAAAGGGAGCCTTGCCGTACCGATTCCTCTGGGGCGCGCCCCGCTTTGACGTCATGCTGGAAAGCTTCAAGACAAAGGGATTGGCAACCGAGGCCTTTGGTAAGGAAGTTAATGCCGTGAAGGCGGAAAGCCCGGGAAATGATGTGTTTAACGAAGCCCGGGATGCCGCGGCCTGGATCGTCCGGGAGTGGGAGAGGAAGGAGCACGGGGCCCGATGAAGATCCTCATGATCCTGCCCGAGTTCGAAGAAGGAGGGGTGGAGCGGCACGTCCTCTGGCTTTCGACGGAACTATCGACCCTCGGGCATACGGTTTCAATCGTCACCGCAGGTGGCCGGCTGGAAGAAAAACTCCCGCCTGAAGTCCGGGTCATGCACCTTCCCGTTCACAGGAAAAACCCGTTTACGGCCTTTTTCTCAGCGGTCCGGATCGCAAGGATAGCCAGGCTGGAGGCTTTTGACCTGCTCCATGCCCACTCGCGCGTGCCTGCCTGGATTGCCTGGTGGGCAAGCCGGATGTCGGGGAAACCCTGGATTTTGACGGCCCATGACCGTTACAGGAAAAACTTTGCCATCGGTCCTTTTTGGAAAGCCGATGGTGCTATCTGTGTCAGCGTAGCCGTTCGGTCACACCTGGAAGGATTCCTTCCGATAAATGCCGTGGTCATCAGGAACGGCATCCCTGATCCTTCAGCCCGGTGGCAACGAAAAGAGGGACCAGGTCCGTTCCGCTTCCTCTTCGTAGGGCGGTTGACGCGCCGGAAAGGCCTGCACGTCGCCCTTTCGGCATTAGCTTCGGTAAAGGAGATCCGCTGGGTGCTGGACATCCTTGGCGACGGCCCCCAAAGGGAAGAACTTGAAGCCATGACCGTGGGTTTAGGGCTGGAAGAAAGAGTCCGGTTCCACGGCTTTCGCGACGACGTGGGAACCTGGATGGCCTCGTCGGATTGCCTTCTCTTCCCATCTTTCGACGAGGGCATGCCCTTGACCCTTATGCAGGGAATCCGAACGGGAGTTCCCGTACTGGCTTCAGGGATCGATCCCGTCCTCGAGCTGGTGGGCGAGGAAGCCGCCGGCCTCATCCCCCCCGGGGAGGCTAAAACCTGGGAAAGGGCCCTTTCCGGGGTTGCAAGCCGGGAATGCGAAGCCCCCGTGTTCAATCCTGCGCTTGTGCCGTCCAGTGCTGAAATGGCGGCCCGGGTCGAAACTTATCTCAAAACGATCGTGAGCGGCGGAAAGGAACAGACATCATGAAAATCCTTCACTATGTCGACGAGAACCGGCTATCGTGGGCGGTTCCCTGGCTCCAGCTACTGGAAGGACTGGGAACCGTCGGGCTTCAAAACGTGATTGCCTGTCGGCCTGGCGGCACTCTGGAAGGCCTTGCGCGGGGAAGAGGGTTCAAAGTGGTGACGTACCGTCCAGCCCTTCAGTCGATTTCGGTCCTTTGCCGGGGATTCGGGAAAATCGTTTCAAATGTGAAACCGGACTTGATCCATACGCGCCTGTCCTCGGCGGCCCTGATTGGCGGATATTGGGGAAAAAAGGCGGGAATCCCGGTTGTCTCAACCGTTGATAAATACCCGAAAGGCAAGTATTACCAAAACACGGACCTCCTGTTTGCCTGCTCGAGTGCCGTGGCTTCCCACATGCTTGCCGAAGGCTTTCCCGGCGAGCGAGTCGTCGTGGTCCATAACCCGGTCGACACGTCCCGGTACAAGAGAGACGATGAAAAGCGAGTTCTTTTCCGCAGGGAGCAGGAGGTCGAAGGAGACGACCTCGTGGTTCTTGGCGCCGGAAGGCTTGTTGATTGGAAAGGTTTCGACCTGTTGGTCAGGGCTTTTTCCAGGGTCGAGGTCCCCCGCTCGTGTCTCTGGATCGTCGGGAGTGGGCCTGAAGAGGGAAAAATCAGGGCGGAGATCGAAAGGACCGGAGCGCGGGCAAGGCTTTTCCCCTTTACGGAGGACGTCCGTTCCCACCTCTGGGCTGCCGATGTGTTTGCCCAACCCTCAACTGAGCCCGAGGGTTTCAGCCTGATGCTTCTTGAGGCCATGAGCGCAGGACTTCCCGTCATCGCGACAAGGATCGGCGGCACGACAGACATCCTTAGGGACGGGTTCGATGGCTGGGCGATAGAGCCAGGAAGCGAAGCCGCCCTGGAAACATCCTTGAAGAAGGTCCTGGATACAGGCAGGGATGCGTTGGCTTTGCTGGGGCGCAACGCCGAGGAAAGGTCCGGGGAGTTCACCATTTCGACACTTGCCCGGAAAACGCGGAGCCTTTACGAAACCGTCTTGCGAAAGTCCTAAAAACGGAAAAAAAGGTCCATGGAAGATGGTTCTCTCCTGGGAAGCGTGTAATCTGACAGGGACGGAGGCAAAAAGGATGGTCGGCGAAAAACCGGTTCTGGTCACAGGCGGTGCGGGGTTCATCGGTGCTCATTTGTGCCGCAGGCTGCTGGCAAAAGGACGGGAGGTCCTGTGCGTCGACAATTTCTTCACGGGGCAGAAGCGAAACATTTATCCTTTGCTCGGTGATCATCGCTTTGAACTCATGAGGCACGACATCACCTTTCCCCTTTACGTTGAGGCGGGGAGCATCTACAACCTGGCCTGCCCTGCCTCTCCCGTCCACTACCAGTCCGACCCCGTCCAGACGACCAAGACGAACGTCCACGGGGCCATCAACATGCTGGGCCTTGCCAAGCGCCTGGGCGTGAGGATCCTGCAGGCCTCGACCTCGGAGGTATACGGGGATCCGGAGATCCATCCGCAGAAGGAAGATTACTGGGGGCACGTGAACCCGAAAGGGATCAGGTCCTGCTATGACGAGGGGAAACGTTGCGCCGAGACTCTTTTCTTCGATTATCACAGGCAACACGGGCTTCCCATAAAAGTCGCGAGAATCTTCAATACCTATGGACCCGGAATGCACCCGAATGATGGCCGGGTTGTTTCCAACTTCATCATCCAGGCCCTGAAAAATGAACCCGTTACCATTTACGGGGACGGCTTGCAGACAAGGTCCTTCTGCTACGTCAAGGACCTCGTCGAAGGCCTGGTTGCCCTGATGGGAAGCAGTGAAACCTTCACGGGCCCGGTTAACCTGGGGAATCCCGTGGAGACGACGATCAAGGAACTGGTGGAATTGATCCTCGCGGTCACGGGATCCTCTTCCAGGATCACGTTCTTGCCCCTTCCCGAGGATGACCCGAAGAGGCGTTGTCCCGATATCACCCTTGCGCGAAGCGAACTGGGCTGGTGTCCGCAGGTCGGGTTGAGGGAGGGAATCGGGAATACGGCACGTTACTTCGACGGTCTTCTCTCCGGCAAGGGAGAAGCCGGGACGGACCTGCTGTCGGACTAGCTTCCCGACAGTTTCCGGAAAAGGGTCTCGAACTGCGAGGCCGTCAAGCTCGAGCTGAATTCCCTCTCGAGGGCTTCCCGTGCCTTTTTCACGGTTTCCTCGATCCCGCTGTCCGCCCAGTTCCCGTAAAGAGTCTCGAGTGCTTCCAGGACGGTTTCCGGACGATCCTTCAAGCGGAAGGAGCCGTATCTTTCGCCGAAGTGGCAGGCGATCGCATCCCTGCTGTTAGCCTCCGAGACGAGTCCCAGCCAGAAAGCGCTGAAGGCGAACGTCGGCCGGTTGCTCAGGACCCCTTCCGCTGCGGATGTCGCTCCGGCACAGACGACGGTGCTCCAGCGAAAAAGCGGGTTGGGATCGGTAACGGTCCCAAGCACCCGCACAAATCGCGAGCCGGCCAGCGCGTTTTGTTTCATGGCTTCGATCCTGTATAGGGGGAGCCTGTCTCCGCCTCCGGCAAAAGCGACCTCTAGCGAGGGGATCTTTCTCTTGAGAAGAAAAGCCCGGTCAAGAAGGGCCCGGAAACCGGGTGACTTATACCCGCTCAGCCTGCCCAGGCAAAACACGCGGAAAGGGTCGCGGGGCGGAAGCGGTGACGGTTCCACCATGGCAGAGATAGGTCTCCTGATGAGCGAAACGGGAAAAGGCGGGGCGAGCCCGTTCAATTGTTCGAAAATGGGTTCCTCCGAAGTGATCCAGGCGTCGCTTTCGGCTCGTATGATTTCGAGGCCCCGGTTTTTTCTTCGGTCGTCGCGGGCAGGATCGTGAAACACGGTGACCAGTTTTGCCCCGGTTCTTTTCTTGATTTCCAGGGCAAGTGGAAAGGCTCTCCTCGAATCGGTGATGAGGACGTCCGGCTTGAAGGCCGCGGCATGCCGGATAAGCCGGGGGCTTACGGGGGTCAGCGCAAGTTCCTGGAAAACGGTGACGCCCTTCCTTTCGTGTCTTTCCTTGAAACTGCTGAAGCCGGCCCATCTGCCCACGATGGCCACGTCGTGCCCCGCTTCGGCGAGGGCCGATGATAGGTAAAGATTGAAGGAGGCGACTCCGTCTACCAGGAAGCCTTCGCAACAAAAGAGTATTTTCAAGAGGGGGCTACACCCTTTCCTCGGAGCCAGTCTGCCGTGACCAGGCCACAAAAGGCAGTTTAAGCTCCACGGCCCTTCACGACAACCCACCCGCAAAGGTTGTCTCCTGGCTTGAAACCCGTGCCCGGCACGAACAAGCGGGTATTATGGGACCAGGGACCCATTGCAATCTCAACGGCAGGGATTATCATGTTAAAGGTTTTGCTCCGGTCCTTGACAGTTTAACCTTGGATTCAAATTGCTTCGATGACCGCGACGACCCCGG
>DIXJ01000004.1 GCA_002436015.1 Synergistaceae bacterium UBA6083
TTTCCGCCTGCGCGGAGAAGGTGGGCCTCCGGGAGGATTACCTGATCCCGACGATGGACCAGGCCTGGGTTTACCCCGAAGTGGCCGTTGCCGTCGGCATGAAGGCCATCGAGCAGGGGATCGCCCGGAAGACCTTCACCCGGGAGGAACTGCTGAAGATCGCGACGGACCAGATCCAGTACTCCCAGAACATGACGGCGTGCCTCACTAAAAACGAGTTCATCAAGCTTCCCTAAGCTTCACTGGTAAGGCAGGAGGGGCCCCGTCCCTTGAAGGGGCGGGGCCCCCTCCTTTTAGTGAAAAACGGTGGACTTCCCACGGGGGGGATGGCGGATGGTCGAAAGCGAAAAAGGGATCTCACGGCAATGTGCCGATTTCGTCTCGCGCCTCAAGTACGAGGACCTGGACGAAAGGACAGTCCAATCGGCCAGGAGATACCTGCTGGACTGGCTTGGATGCGTCCTCGCAGGATCGACGACTCCTGCTGCGTCCATGATTGGCGGCCTGGTGGAGGAAATGGGAGGGAATCCCCACTCCACCCTGATCGGAAGTTTCCGGAAAAGCTCCGTTCTCCAGGCGGCCATGGTGAACGGGTATAACTGCCACATTCTCGAGATGGACGATGTCCATAAGGAATCCATAACCCATCCCGCGGCCCCCGTGATCTCGGCAGCCTTCAGCCTGGCCGAGAAACTGGGATCTTCCGGCCGGGACCTGCTGACGGCCATCGTGGCGGGTTACGACGTCATGATCCGCATCGGGGAAGCGGTTACGCCATCCCATTACCGGATCTGGCACACGACGGCGACCTGCGGGGCATTCGGGTCGGCGGCGGCGGCTTCCAGCCTCCTGGGGCTTGGCGAAGTGCAGGCGCTGGATGCTCTCGGCAATGCAGGCTCCCAGGCGGCCGGCCTTTGGGAGTTTGCCACGGACAAGGCGATGACAAAGTTCATGCATTGCGGAAACGGGGCGAGAAACGGCCTTTTTGCCGCCCTGATGGCGAGCCGAGGGTTTACCGGTGCCCAAAGGATCCTCGAGGGAGACCGGGGTTTCTTCCGTGCCACCTCGAAAGAAAAGGACGAGTGGGAGCACTTCAGTGACCTGTTCGAGACGTTCCGGATCAACGATGTGAGCATAAAGCCCTACGCCGCCTGCCGTCATGCGCACGGAGCCATAAACGGCGTGCTGGAACTCAGGGCACGTCACGGGCTTGCGCCGGAGGAAGTGGATTCGATCGTCGTGGAAACGTATTCCAACGCAACTCGCATGGCGGGCAATACCGGTTACGGGAGCGAACAGGAGGCAAAATTCAGTACCGCCTACTGCGTCGCGTGTGCCGTGGTTCGCGGAAAGGTCGGTCCGGCGGAATTCTCTGAAGAAGCCAGGCAGGATCCGGTTGCCAGGGAACTGGCGGCAAGGGTGAAACTGGTGGTGGCGGACGACCTGGACGCGCTTCATCCGCAAAAATGGCCGTCCCGTATCAGCGTCAGGACGAAGGCGGGGCAGGAATACAAGAATTTTGTCGAATACCCGAAGGGGGACCCGGAGAACCCGGTGTCAACCCCGGAACTGGAAGAAAAGTTTTTTGACCTGGCTGGTCTGGCACTGACAAGAGAGCAGTCGTCGATCCTTTGCGAGCGATGCCGGGATATCGAATCGTGCCGGGACGTGAGGGAGTTCCTAGCCGGATTCTGAGAAGTTCCGGAGGCTTGAAACTGAAGGCGGGAGCGGGCGTGCACTCCCGCTCCCGCCTTTTTGTTTTTTGGTTTACGAAAACAGCGCAAGGATGATCGTCTCGATCTCGGGCCGGAAAGTGTAATCCCCTTCCTTCCAGGCGTACCTGACCCGGCAATCCTTCCCGACGGCAAACGCGGCCGTAAAGGGCAGATCCCACGAGGCAACCCCGTTGAATTCCCCGGCAGTCCTCCCTATCCGTCCGTAAGCGGCGACAATCGGCTCCGGGAGGCGAAAGGCAAGCCCGATTTTTTTCGCATAGGAATTGCCGATATCGGACAATAACTCAAAATCTAGATCCAGGATGGCCTTGAGCTCCCGGTTTTTTGAAGGGAGCATCGGGGAAATGCCGACCAGGGTGCCTCCCCGCTCCCGTATTTGAGGGATCTTTTCGTTGTATGCTTGCAACTGCAAGCGGCAAAACGGTCACCAACTCCCGCGGAAAAAGAAAAAGGCCAGGGGGCCCGTTTCCAGCAGGTCAGCGGATGACACGTTGACCTCCACCTGGTTCGGCAGGTTGAAAACGGGAAGCGTGTCCCCGGCTTTCAGGGTCTTGCGTTTCATGATTTCTGCCGATAGGGACTCCCGAAAGAGGCGAACCTGGTTTTGCTCCTCTTGCGACGGGAAAGTGGGGGACGGTGTCCTGCGAAGGATTTCGAGATTTTTTTCCAAGTCCATGTCTTTTCCTCCGGGTCGGCGGGGATTTTGTTTTAGTTTAATCAACGCTGTGTTACTGTATATTTCTTGTGGTCACCAGGGTTGGCATGAGTCTTGAAGCCCGCGGAAACAATGCAATTATACCGTTATTTAAAAATTCGGAGATTTTTCAGAGGGCGAGAGGCGCTTTATGCGAAAAAGACATTTCCCGATCCAGTATAAAATCATGCTCCTCATCGTGACCATCATCGGCTTGTCCCTGGTGGTTACGGGGCTGATTGTCGAAAGGGCGGTCGTGCCCCGCTTCGAGAAGCAGATCGCGCTTCACGCGAGGGACCTGGCCTATACTGTCGCCGAGATCCCGGAGGTCAAGAAGTACGTTGACTGGCCGGAGGCCGAGCATCTTCTTGAAATTCTCCTCGAGGAAACCGCCATGAATTCCAACGCGAAATTCATCCTTGCGATCGGCGGTGAAAATGCGGAACCGGTCCTTGCCGGGGATCCCTATTCCAACTTGCCCGAGGTGACGACCCTTGGCCCGACGGTGCGGGCTTACGTTCCAGTCAGCCGGGAGGGGAAAAAAGTCGGCGCCGTGGCCGTCTATTTTTGGACGAACGATATCAACCTGCTGATCTGGAACCTGAGGAAAAAAATCATCATGGCGATTATCTTTGCCATGGTGCTGGGCATCTTCTTTGCGCATTTGCTTTCGAAAAACATAAAAAGAACGATGCTCGGGATGGAGCCTCATGAACTGGCCGCCCTCCTCACCGAACGCGAAATACTCCTCGAGTCTGTAAAAGAGGGAATCATTGCCGTCGATAAAAATGGCTTTATCCTGTTCGTCAATACAAACGCCAGGTCGATGATGAACTTGCCTTCCATGGAATCCCTGATTGGAGAACCTCTTGAAAACTACATCCCCAATTCCAGGTTGAAAGAAGTCATCCAGTCCGGAGAAGCGGAGACGGACCAGGAGCAGGATGTTGGGAAAGGGCGGATCATCACCAATCGCATTCCCCTGAAAGTTCACGGAAAAATCTACGGGGCCATTGCCAGCTTCAGGAATATCGACGAGATGCAGGTCCTGGCGGAGGAGTTGACCGGAGCCCAGAAACTGGCGGAACTCCTGAGGGTCCAGAACGAGATCCTGCGTGTCCAGAAACACGAATTCCTGAACAAGATCCATGCCATTTCCGGCCTTTTGCAGCTGGGCGAAAGCCAGTCGGCCCTGAGCCTGATCAGGAACGAATCGATCATCCAACAGGAAACGATCGAATACATTACGACCCGGATCAGGCAGCCCGCCGTTGCAGGCCTTATCCTGGGCAAAATCGGCAGGTGCCGCGAGCTGGAAATCGATTTCGTCTTCGACGGAAAGAGCCATCTTGCCCCGAACACAGCCGTGGATTCGGAATCCATGATCATTTGCATCGGGAACCTGATCGAGAACTCGATCGATGCGGTGCTTTCCCCCAAGGCAAAGAAAAAAGCCATCACACTCTACGTCTCCGACCTCGCCGGGATATTGGAAATCCGGGTCAGGGATACAGGGACGGGTATTGAGAAACAAAACCAGCGGAAGATCTTTGAGAAGGGCTTCAGTTCCAAAAAGGGAGGAAAGCGCGGATACGGCCTTTTCCTCGTAAAATCGATTGTCGAATCTTTCGGCGGTACGATTCGTGTCCTTTCGAGATATGGCAGCGGGGCATGCATTACGATAAGGATACCCGGAGGTAAAGAACATGGTGAGCCAACCGATTAAAACCCTGATCATGGAAGATGATCCTACGGTTGCAGAGCTTCACAGGCGTTTCCTCCTCGCAATCGAGGGATTCTCCCTTGTCGGGAAGGCAAAAAATGGCAAGGAAGCTCTTTCCTACCTTGACTGTTGCCAGGTCGACCTGGTCCTGGCCGATATTTACATGCCGGATTGTGACGGGATGGAATTCCTCCACCTGTTGAGGGAAAGAAGAGAAAAGGTCGATGTGATCATGCTGACGGCCGCGCAGGAAGGGGAAAAAATCGAAGAGGCCATGCGGCTCGGTGTTTTCGATTACCTCTTGAAGCCGTTCGACTTTTCGAGATTTAAAAAAACGCTGCTTTCCTTCCAGCGGCACCTTGAAGAAATAGAGAACAAGCAAAATGTGCGAAGCCAGGAAGACATCGACCGAGTCTTCTCGAGCAGGGCCATCGCTGAACGGAGCAATCCCGACAGCCTGCCCAAGGGCATCCAGAAGAACACGGTCGAAAAGATTCTCTCGGTCTTCAAAGAGAACAGCAAGCGATATTCATCATCGGAACTTGCGGAAATGTGCGGATTGTCGAGAGTTACCGTCCAGCTTTACTGCAAGTATCTTGTCGAAAGCGCCCTCCTCGTGGAAGAAACATGCTACCAGCAGGCGGGCAGGCCCGTAAAGAAGTATTTCAGGGTATTTTAGGCAGTGAAAAGGGAGGAACCATGAGAAAGAGAATCGTCGTCATCGGAACCGGAGGTGCCGGCCTCGTGGCTGCAATAGCAGCCAGGCAGGCGGGGGCCGAGGTTGTTCTCCTGTCAAAAACACAGCGCGGCCTGGGGACATGCACGGCTTATTCTGCCGGCAAGTTCACCCTTGCATGCGGCGGGCTCTCGCCCGCAGAGCATTACGAGAAAACCCTGGAAATAGGGCACGGAATAAACGATCCGCTGCTTTTGAAGGTTTTGACGGAAGAGGCGGAAAGGGCCATCCTTACGCTCGCCGGATGGGGTGTCCAGTTCAAGCTGGGCAGGGGGAGCGCCACGGTTCGATCGACAGCCCCAAATGAACTCATGGGTGGTGCCGGCTTTATTGGAGAACTCGTCGCGATCGCGGAAAAGTCCGGGGTTGAATTCGTGGATTGGACCGTTGCAACAAGGTTGCTTGTCCAGGGGAATCGTGTATGCGGTGTCGATTTCCAGGATTGGCGCACGGGAAAAACTTCCCGCATGGGTGCCGGTTCAGTCATCCTTGCCACGGGCGGCGGGGGCCAGGTTTACAGCCAAACGGACAACCCGGCCAGGATAACGGGCGACGGCTACGCGCTGGCTTTGAGCGCAGGTGCGCGCTTGCGGGATATGGAGTTCGTGCAGTTTTACCCTATCGGGTGGGCCGAGCCTGGTTTTCCGAGGTGGATGGCGGATGTTGCCCTGGTCGATTACCTCAGGATCACGGATTCGGACGGCAAGGAGTTCCTGAAACAAGCCCTGAACGATTGGGGATTCAGGAACGGGCGCGAAGGCAACCTCTACGCCCGTGACCGATGCGCGCAGATCGTGGCGGAAAAAGATCGGTCCGGTGGGGCATACGCGCACCTTGAGGATCTGACCGAAGACCAGTGGAAAGATCCCGGCCTGCAGTACTGCCTGACCCTGGATCCAGGCTTTTTCAGGGGTTACAGGCATCCGATGCGCATCTCCCCCCTGGAGCATTATTTTTGCGGGGGTGTCGTTATCGACAGCTTCGGACGGACCTCGGTCGACGGGCTTTATGCGTGTGGAGAAGTCACCGGTGGCGTAGACGGCGCAAACCGGGTCGGGGGCAATGCGCTCACAAACATCGTCACTTTCGGGCTGAGGGCTGGAATGGCTGCCGGCGAAGAAAGCCGGTGTGCCCACTGCCCGGAGGATAGTGGTGCTTTCGACGGGATGCTTGCCGTCTCGGCCAGTGCCGAAAAACCCGTGAATCTCCGCCGTGAGCTGCAGGAAAGATCCTGGGCCGCGTTAGGCCCGATTCGGGAAAAGGCCAAAATGGAAGGGTTCCTTGGCTACCTGTCGGATTTCGAGAGCAGGAAAACCAGGATAGAGTCTTCCACGGATCGTTTGCACGCGCTCGAGATGGAAGGGCTTTTCACGACGGCAAAAGCAGTTGCCGAGGCCGCCCTGAAGAGGGAGAAAAGTCTCGGGACTCATTTCCGAGTTTAGCCAAACCAACTTTCAGAAGGGCCCGCCGTCCCAAAAAGATTGACTTTTTCGAATTGGGGGTATATTTCTTACCGTTGGGGAATAGAGATAATAAATCTTCAGGCACGGAAGAGAGGAAAAATTTTAATGTTTGTTAAGACCAAGAAAACAAGATTGTTTGAAGATATCGTCAATCAAATTAAATCGTTGATCCTGGATAACACCCTGGCCCCAGGGGACCAGCTTCCTTCGGAAACTGAACTCGCTACGCAGTTCGGGGTTAGTCGCGTGACGATAAGAGAGGCTATACGGATTCTTGAGATATCGGGAATGCTGGAGACCTATCGTGGAAAAGGAACGATTGTCACTGCAGTCACGTCGAAGGCCGCGAAAAAGCGCTTTTCTCTTTTTTCGCTTTGCCTGACAAAAGATCTGTCGAATTTGCTCGAAGTCCGTGAAATTATTGAACCCGAAGTTGCGGCGCATGCCGCTATGGATGCTAGCAAACAAGAGATCGGTCGTATGGAAGCAGCACTTGCAAAAATGATTCGCGATATCGACCAGGGAGGGCCGGGTGTGGAGGGGGCCTTGAAATTCCACCACGAAATTATCAAATCCATAAAAAACGACATACTCTCGAGCCTTATGGATTCAATCATGACGATGATTGAACGAAGCACTCATATTACGCTGAACCTTCCAAATCGCCCGAGGATATCCTACCAGGAGCATTTGGATATTTTAAATGCCATCCGGGAACATGACGAGGAAAGGGCTAGATGCAAGATGCGTGCGCACCTGCATGCCGTTAGGGATGAGCTGGAGAAAGGTTAGCGAATTTTTTTTTGCATAACTTGTATGACAAGCAGTCAGGATGTGTGCTAAAATGTTTTTTGTTTATTCGATCTGCAGAATTGAAAAACAGGACAGATTCGGGAAGGAAGGTGAGAAGATGGGATCCCATGTAATCGACAGTCTTCTTTTTCAGGATCAGTTCAGTACGAAGCGCATGAGAGAAATTTTTAGCGACGAGAACATGGTCCAGAAATGGCTCGACGTGGAGGCCGCGCTTGCGGAAGTGCAGGCGGAGATGGGAATTATCCCGGAGAAAGCCGCCAAGGAGATATCAAGAAAAGCAAGAACGGATCTAATGGATTTTGTGGAGATGAAAAGACAGGTCGACATCACCGGCCACCCGATCGTCCCGTTGCTGAGATGCCTTAAGAATGTCTGTGACGACAATGCTGCCGAATACTCCCATTGGGGGGCGACGACGCAGGACATAATGGATACGGGCATGATCCTGCAGGTGCGTGAGGCCTACGGGGAGATTCTCCAAAAATCAAAAGCCTTGCACGTCAAGCTCTGTGATATGGCAATAAAATACAGGGATTTGGTGATGGTAGGGAGGACTCACGGGCAACATGCTTTGCCGATTACGCTGGGATACAAGGTTGCGGTCTGGGCGGCGGAACTGTTGCGCGATATCGAACGCCTGGAACAGTGCAGCCAGCGCCTGTTCATGGGGCAGTTCTCCGGTGCCGTTGGCACGATAGCCTCTCTTGGATCCGAAGGACTTGAGGTGCAGAGGCGCCTTATGGATCGGCTGAAGCTGGCAATGCCGCCGATTTCGTGGCACTCGTCACGCGACACGATTGCCGAGTTCATTTGCGTGCTTGGAATATTGACGTCCACCCTGGGAAAAATGGCGAACGAAGTGGCCACCCTCCAGAAAACGGAATGCGGCGAACTTGAAGAACCCTTTGCGATGGGCAAGGTCGGCAGCAGCACGATGCCTCATAAGAGAAACCCCATGTACTCCGAAGGCGTGGTAAGCCTTTCCAAAAATATCCGCTCAACAGTCCCGCTTGCGATCGAGTGCATGGTTGGGGAGCACGAAAGGGATATGCGTCCGTGGCAGGCCGAGTGGGAGTTCATCGGACGTGTTTGCTGCATGACCGATGCTGCGCTGAAAGAATCGCTGCATATTTTCACCGATCTTATCGTCCGCCCAGAGCACATTGAGGAGAATCTCCACAAACTCCAGGGGCTAATGTTGTCAGAAGCGGTCATGATGAAGATCGGCAAGCGCATCGGACGCCAGGAAGCGCACGAGATCGTCTACGAAGCCGCGATGGAAGCCTTCGAGAAAAGCCTTCCCTTCAAGGAGGTTCTTCTTAAGGATGAGCGGGTTCTTCGAAATTTTGAGGTCGCGGAGATCGATTCGATTCTCGATCCGCATAAGTACACCGGCCTCGCCGGGGAGTTCGTCGACCGCGTTACCGGAGAGAGGGAAATTCCCAGAGTTACTCCTTTGGAGAAATGAAGAGCAAAAGGGTAGTCGCTCTAAATCTTCTCAGTATATTATATACAGGTTGGTTGCAAATTGACAGTTTTTTCTGTTTTGTACAAAATAGTTGTCATACAAGTAGGCAACCATCTTGCTAGACCGGAGGAGGGCTTGAAATGCTAACAGTATGGGCTGTCGGTTCGGTAGTCAGTTGGATCTTGCTTTACGTAGTCCTGAAGACGATTTTCAAGAACGATTAGCACTTGTCCTTACGCCTATTTGGGAGAAAAGGGGTGGAGTGTATGAATTATGGGCTGATTTACTTCGTCATTTATCTTTTTATCGTTGCCTGGCTTTCCTGGTACGGGATGAAGAAAACCAAGGACTTGCGGTCCTTCGCGATCGGTTCCGGGGATGTGGGAGCGATCACCACGGCGTTGACCTTTGCAGCGACGTTTGTCAGTGCAGGCACCTTTTTGGGGTTGACCGGGCAGGCATACGCCATCGGGATGAGCGTCATCTGGTTCCCCATGGGGCAATGGCTGCCGGCGATGCTCGGATTGGCACTGATGGCAGCAGGATACCGTCTTGTTAGCGATAAAATGAAATCCCTTACCCTCGGTGACTGGCTTGGAGATCGCTATAACAGCCATTTCCTGAGGGTGTTCGTCGCGCTGGTGACACTATTGAACATTATGTACGTCGGGGCCCAGTTTGTCGGTGTCGGAATCATCATGGAACAAATCATGGGGGTTCCCTACAATGTAGGTGTCGTAATCGGCATTGGCATTGTTGTCGCGTATATTTTTATCGGTGGGACTTACGCCCATGTCTACACCAACGTTTTCCAGGGGGCAATGATGGCGGTCGTTGCGGTGGCGGTTGTCGTGTTAGGCGCCACGAAGTTCCCCGATATCTTGCATTCCCTGCCGGCAGCACTTGCGGCGCAGGATCCGAAACTTGTCGGGTACCTGAACCCCTCTTTTCCCGCATACGCCACACCGGTTGCTATCATCGGGATTTTTGTCGCCCACCTCTTTTGGGGGATCAACCCTCACCTCATCAATAAGGTGCAGTACCTGAAGGGCAAGGGCGAAATAAGGAAATTTATCCTTTGGACAGGTTTCTTCATGTTCATCATGGGGATAGTCACATTTGGTGGGCTGTATGCGAGGGTGCTGGTCCCAGGGCTTCCCAAGCCCGACGCCGCGATTCCGGCACTTATCGGGATGCTTTTCCCGAAGGCGATCGGAGGGCTTTTCCTCGTTACGCTTATAGCTGCCACAATGTCAACCACGGATGGGCTGATGGTTTACCTGGCGACGGTTTTCGGAAATACCCTTTACAAGGAAACCTGGATAAAATACAGGGAATTCAAGGGACACGTGGTGGACAAGCAGCATGTCGAGAAGGTCGCTTATGAAATTTCCAAGTGGGGAACAATCGTAATCGGCATCCTGGCTCTTCCTGTCGCCTGGTCCCAGCCAAAATTCCTGATCACCCTCCTCTGGGTAGGGAGCTGTGGAGTGCTATCTACGGTTGCGGGGCCCATCCTGGTGGGAGTCTGGTCGAAAAAGGCTCACAAGAAAGCGGCTTGGGTTGCTGCGGTCGGGGGCCTTGTGGGATACCTCTATCTCTACATGGGAGGCATTACCAAGAGCGTTTATCTCGCCGGGGCCCAGGGGTGCACGATCAGTGTCGTCCTGATGCTCATCGCAACATATATGCTGAAGCCATATCCTGATGAAGATTATTCGGGGTATTTCCCTGAAAAGGTGAAACAGGCATAAAATTTAAGGAGGGATTCTGAAAAATGAAAACGTTCAAATTCTTTACTTCTCAGTCGATTGTCTTTGGTTGTGGTGCCCTTGATCGCCTCGGGGATGAGATCCTTGGGTTTAACTCCAAGAAGGTATTCCTGGTGGCGGATCCGGTCCTTGAGAAACTTGGTATCGTTGATCGCGTCAAGGGAGCGATTGAGAAAAGCCAGATTGAGGTTGTGCTGTTTACGAAGGTCGAACCGAACCCTACGATCGAACTCGGTGAAGAGGCTGCGGAAATCGTCAGGAGCCAGAAGGACATTGGCACAGTGATTGGTCTCGGTGGCGGGAGTTCGATGGATGTGGCCAAGATCAGCGCGATGCTTGCCAATAATCCGGGTTCGGTGAGGGATTACATCGGCGTGGAAAAGGTCAAGCAGTTCGGTTTGCCGACGATCATGATTCCTACCACGGCTGGCACGGGAAGCGAGGTTTCAAATGCCTCGATCCTTGCGGACAAGCAAAAGCATTTGAAGCTCGGGACGATGAGTCGTTTCCTCACTCCATCCCTTGCGCTGGTTGACCCTTGCCTGCTTACGTCGCTTCCGCCTTCCGTGACGGCCTCGACAGCCATGGATGCCCTTACGCACGCGGTTGAAGCCTACACCGCCAACAAGGCCTATCCCATGACGGACCTGTTCGCCTTGAAGTCGGTCGAACTGATCGGCAAGTATTTGAGGCAGGCCTATTCAAACGGGGAGAACCTCGAGGCTCGTTACAATATCTCCCTTGCCGCGCTTTATGCGGGAATCGCGATTGCAACCGCGAGCGTGGGCGCGGCCCATGCGCTTGCCTATCCCGTGGAAGGAGAATACAACCTGGCTCATGGCGTCGCCAACGGCCTGATGCTTCCCTATGTTGCCGAATTCAACATGTTGAGCAATCTGGGTAAGTACGGCGAGATCGCGAAGGCGATGGGAGAGCGCGTCGAGGGGCTTTCCGAAAGGGATGCAGCCCTGAAAGGGGTTGAAGCGATCAAGCAACTCTGTGTCGACCTGTCTATTCCCCTGCACCTTCGGGATTTCGGCATCAAGGAGGACGTCCTGGATCACCTCTCGGAACAGGCTTTCGGGATTAAAAGGATTATCGACAACAACCCGCGAAAGCTCACGCTGGCAGATATCAAGAAGATCTACACGATGGCGCTTTAACGGATCTCACGTGGGGGCGGGAAACCGCCCCCATCTTTTTAATGGCAGAAAAGGGGAAATCCTACGATGAAAATTTTGCGGGTGGATCTTGCAACCAGGCAGGCCAGGAAAGAGGAGGTCCCGCCGTATTACCAGGATCTCGGCGGGCGGGCGTTGATTGCCGAAATTCTCTCACGAGAAGTAAACCCGAGATGTGATGCCCTTGGTTTGGAAAATCTCCTGATCTTTGCCCCTGGACTCTTGGCGGGGACAAGCATACCCTGTTCCGGTCGCATCAGCATCGGCGGGAAAAGTCCCTTGACCGGCGGCGTTAAAGAGGCTAATTCCGGTGGCAATATTGCTCATTACCTCGCTCGTATGGGAGTCAAGGCGCTTATTATCGAAAAAAAGCCTTCCGACGGACGGAAATATATCCTGCATGTCGAGGAAACGGAAGTGAATTTTATCCCGGCGGAGGACTATCTCAACAAGGGTGTTTTTGAAACGGCAGAACTCCTGAAAGAAAAGTTCGGCAAGAATATCCAGGCTTCAATTATCGGTCCGGCCGGTGAGAAGATGCAGCTTGCGGCTGGAATCGCCAATTTTGACAACGAGGGCAGGCCAAGCCGCTATTCGGCACGAGGCGGACTTGGAGCGCTAATGGGGTCGAAAGGCATAAAGGCGGTTGTTTTCGAGGCTCCAAAATCGAAAAGTGTCCAGCCGCTTCGCCAGGAAAAGTACAAGGAAACCCTCAAGAAGTATGTCGAACTTATCATGACAAGCCCTGCAACCGGTCAAGCCTATCCCAAATACGGGACTGCAGCTGCCGTGGATATCGTCAACACGTTGCAAGGGCTTCCGACCAGGAATTTTAGCGAAGGGGAATTCGAAGGGGCGTCGAAAATAAACGCCAGTGCCCTGTATGACCTGATCGTATCAAGAGGTGGGGAGGGCTCTACGACTCACAACTGCATGAGCGGATGCATCATCAAGTGCTCGAATATCGTCCCAGGGCAGGATGGGAAGGAAATCGTGTCCCCCCTGGAGTACGAGACGATAGGCCTTCTTGGCTCCAACCTGGCAATTGACAGCCTGGATGACATCGCCAGGATGAATTGGCTATGTAACGACTTGGGCCTGGACACGCTTGAGGTGGGGGCTTCGATCGGGATTCTCATGGAACAGGGAGTACTCCCATTCGGTGATGCGAAGGGTGCTATTCGTATCATTGAGGAAGCGGGTCAGGGGACCGTGCTGGGAAAGGTGGTTGCCAGCGGTGCGGAGATAACCGGAAAAGTGTTTGGGTCCCGCCACGTCCCGACGGTCCGTGGCCAGGCCATGCCGGCTTATGAGCCCAGGGCGATCAAAGGGTTTGGGGTGACTTACATCACTTCCGCAATGGGTGCCGACCACACGGCAGGTCCTACTCACCGGATGAATGTGGACCATAGGCAAGGAACCGGTCAGGCAGAAGCGTCAAGAAATTCCCAGGTGGGTTGCGGAATTTGCGATTTGCTGGGGCTATGCCTTTTCGTCGCTTCCGGAATCGGTCCGAACAGGCAGGTACTGGTCGATCTTTTGAACTCCGTTGTTGATAAAGAGTACACGGTAGACGATCTTAACGGAATGGTAAAAAAGTTCTTGGCGAGGGAAAGCGACTATAACGAGTTGGCAGGTCTTCCAAGAATTGCGAGGTTGCCTGAGTACATGTATCTTGAACCTAACAAGACGACGGGGACTGTTTTTGATGTTCCCATGGAGGAATTGGAAAAGAATTTTTTGTGATTAATCCATCGAAACCGGGTGAGATGAATGTCCCTGTTCGTGAAGGCAAAAGGGAAAAAGCTTTACGAAGTTGTGATGGCCCAGATCAGGGAAGTCATCATCAATGGCCAGCTTTCCGCGGGGGACCTGCTGCCGCCGGAAGGGGAACTCGCGGGCAGCCTGGGTGTCAGCCGGACGACCATACGTGAAGCGCTGCGTGCCCTGGAGATCCTGGGGATCCTCGAGACCAGGAGGGGAGTCGGGACCGTCGTAAGATCGATCACGGCGAAGGAAGTCATGGAAAAGAT
>DIXJ01000010.1 GCA_002436015.1 Synergistaceae bacterium UBA6083
ACGGGACAAATCTCCCCTCATAAAAAACTGGAACTGCACCCGGGTGATGCCAGGCAAAAAAGCGGACCCGGGTTCCGTTTGCCCGGGTCCGCCTGGAGCAGGCAGTTGCTCTATTTCGGTGCCATTTCCTTCCGGAACTCGTCGATCAGTTCCTTCGTCATCTTCTTCTCGAGCATCGGCCAGGTGCTGGCGCAGGCCTTGGCGATGGGAACCAGTTCCTTGGCGGAATAGGTGTAGACCTTGATCCCCTTGTCGCGCATGAGCTGCATGTACTTCTCGTCCGTCTGCTTCGCTATGACGATGCTTTTCGCAGCCAGGTTGTTGATGGCTTCCTGGAGGATCTTCTGGTCGGCGGGGGCCATTTTCGCCCAGGTCTTGCCGCTGATCATGATGTTAAGGCATTCCAGGGAGTAGTTCGTGTTGTACCAGTACTTGATGACATCGCGGAGCATGGTGTAGGCGGCAACGACGGAGAACCCGTTCACGCCTTCGGCCACGCCGGTCTGCAGGGCCTGGTAGACGTCGGCGTAGGGGATCGTGACGGTGCGGTATCCCATGGCGTCAGCGGCGAGCTTGTAGACATCCATGTTCGGGACCCGGATCAGGACGCCCTTCTTCACGCTGGGATCGAGGGGCTTGGTGGCCGGCTTGGTGGTGGCGGTGCCGATCATGCCTTCGATAAAGAATCCGCCGAGCTTGACGCCGAGGCGGTTGTTCAGCTCGTCCATCTTCTTGAAGAGCCACGCGTTGGGGGCGAATATCCTCTTGACGTCGTCGTATCCCCTCAGGAAGCCGTTGATGTAAACGAGCTCAAGCCGGGGGTCGAACTGGCTGGGGACGGAAATGCAGCCCATCTCGATGGTGCCCTTGATGAGTTCCTCGTAGACGAGGGTGTAGTCGCCCAGCTGGTTGGCGGGGTAGACCTTGACCTCGATGCGGCCTTTCGATTTGGTCGCGACTTCCTTGGCGAGCTCGTTCATCAGGATGGTGGCCGGGTGGTCGGCCGGGGACTGGCCGGCGAACTTCAGGGTCACTTCGGGGGCAGCCAGTGCGGATCCTGCCATCAGGGCAAAAAGGGATACGAAAAGAACAGCGCAAAGCAACAGGGATTTCCTGCTCGTCGTCATGAATCAGTAGCTCCCTTCGTGGGGAAATTTTTGTTCCGTGGTGCACAACGACCGGTTTTCTGTGCCAATGACCTCATAACCCGATACACCTCACCTCCTGACGCCTGGGCCCCCCTTCGTTTGAAAAGCCGTAGATTAATTCATGTGATATACATCACATAAAATACTTTACGGCCTGAACATCCTAGGCAAAAATTTGAATGCTGTCAATTCTTTATAGTTTTATTTATAAAGGTCCGAATAACGTATAAACAAAGAAGAAGTGCGAGAGGCTCCTTTCTATTCAAACTTGAACCCCCCAAAGCTTTTGATATCAAAAGTAAGGGGGATTTTTCCAAGGGGGAAATCTTCCATCTTGTGGACAAAAAAACGGGTTCCGAGGGATGAGGGCCGGGAAGCTTGACCTGGTCCCGCTTTTTATTTCTTGGGGTCCGTGTTGACAGGAGTTGCCCGGTGGAAGTAAGATTTTGGATATGTTTTGGGATACACATTGATTAAATTATATTTACAAAACAAAGGGGGGTGCCGGATTGGAAAATAAATCAGCGGAAGATAAGGCCTACAAGGCGATTATCCGCTTGATTCTTGCCCAGAAATACCCGCCTGGCTCCTCGCTGGTGGAGGCACAGTTGGCGGAGGACCTGGGGATGAGCCGGACGCCCATCAGGAGCGCGCTCCGCAGGCTTACGACTGACGGTTTCCTCGAGAACCCCTTCAACCGGAGTTGCGTGGTTCCCCGGCTTTCGCGGAAAGATTTGGAAAAGCTTTTTGATCTTCGCCTTCTTCTCGAATCCAAGGCGGCCTGTGAAGCGGCCCTGAATGCTCCGGAATCGAGCAGGGGGGAGTTCGAGCAATTGATCGCGAAGGAAAGGGAGGGGTACTACACCGGGGACAAGGACCTCTACGAGATCAACCAGCAGATCCATTTCGGGATCGCCGCGCTTTCGGAAAACATCTACCTGGAAGGGGCGATCAAGCCCCTCTTCTGGCGATCCGAGCTCTACGTCTTCTTTTTCGACACCTTTTACGTCAGCAACGAGAAGAAACCGCTCCTGAGGGACCCCGACAAGTCGAGAAGCCACAAGGAGCACAAGGCGCTGGTCGATGCGATTTTCCGTCGGTCCCCGGCGGAAGCGCAGGAGATCATGAAGGCGCATATTCTTTCCACGAAAGGCATGTTGACTACGAATGCCGGCTTCCAAAAGGGTTTCAAGGCCTGACGGGACTCTCTGCATCTGCAACTCAATCAGAGGAGGAGGTTATGAAATGAGCACGAAGAGGAAAAAATGGTGGGGTTTCATGATCCTGGCCGTCCTGGCGCTTGCCCTTGCAGTGGGCGTCGCTTCCGCCGATAACGGGAGCATCGTCGTTGCGCCGGCTGCCGACGCGAAGACGCTGAACCCGCTGAAGGCTTCCGATTCCTATTCGCTTTATTCCGTTTACCTGATGTACGATCCGATGTTCACGATCGGGAAGGACCTCAAGCCAATCCCGGTCCTGGTTTCGAAATACGAGACCCCGAACGACAAGACCTACGTCTTCCACCTGAAGAAGAACGTCAAGTTCCATGACGGCGCTCCACTCACCGCGGAAGACGTAAAGTTTACCTACGACTTCATCCGCGACAGGAAGAACGGCAACCGGTACGCTAGCTACTACGATCTGGTCGAGAAGATCGAGGTCGTGGACGCCCACACGGTGAAATTCGTGACGAAGGAACCCTACGCTCCGCTCGTTGCCAACCTGAACCTCTGCATCGCGCCGAAGCACATCGCGGAGAAGGATCCCACTGCCCTGGACACGAAACCGGTCGGTTCGGGCCCGTACAAGTTCGTTTCCTGGAATCCGCAGGAAAAACTCGTCCTCGTGGCCAACCCAAATTACTGGGTCAAGGGTGTACCGAAGATCCAGAACGTCACCCTGAAGCCCATCGGTGAAGCGACCACCCGTCTAGTCGCTCTTGAAACCGGCACTGTCGACATCGCCGACCATATCCCGCCTGCGCAGACGAAACCCCTTATCGCCAAGGGACTGAAGGTCATCCCGACGCAGCCCAACGGCTACAACATGCTCACTTTCAACCAGACGAAGAAGCCCTTCAGCGACAAGAGGGTCCGCGAAGCGATGACCCTGGCCCTGAACCGCAAGGAGATCGTCGAATTCGTCTGGTACGGCCAGAATCGCCTGCTCAACAGCTCGATCATCCCCGAGTCCTGGGCCTACGAGCCGAAGGTGAAGAACTACGGACAGGATATCAAGCGGGCCAGGCAGCTTCTGGCCGAGGCCGGCTATCCGAACGGTTTCGAGTTCACCCTTTCCCTCGAGGCCGACGAGAACGTGAAGAAGTTCGTAGAGATCGCGCAGCAGCAGTGGGCCCAGATCGGGCTGAAGGGGACGATGGTTGCGAAAGAGTGGGGCGCCTTCTTCAACGACGTCACCTCCGGCAAGTATGAGGTTTGCGCCTGGCAGAGCCTGGACCAGAAGGACCCGGATGTGCCCCTCTACAGGATGTTCCACTCCAAGAACTGGGCGCCGAACGGCTACAACTGGATCTTCTACAAGAATCCGAAGATGGACACGACGCTTGACGAAGCGCGGACGACCCTGGATCGCGAGAAGCGCAAGAAACTCTACCGCGAGGCCCAGAGGATCCTTTCCGAGGACTTCGTCTGCCTCTACCTTGCCGAGTACAAGAAGTTCATCGGCACTTCCGCGAGCGTCAAGGGATTCCACTATTCACCGTACGATTACCTCCGCCCCCTGGCCACCTCCACGATTGCCGGGAAATAGGGTTTAGCCGCAGCATAGACGGGGGAAGAGGCACCCCTTGCAAGGGGTGCCTCTTCCCCATACGCAAGGAGGCGGAAACGGCATGGCACGCTACATCCTCAGGCGCCTTATCCAGAGTATCGGGGTTCTCCTAGGGGTCACCATCCTGGTTTTTTCCCTTGTGCAACTCATTCCCGGGGGTCCCGCCCTGATGATCCTCGGAGAAGATGCCACGGCGGAACAGATTGCGATGGTCAACCACAACCTGGGCCTCGACCGCCCCCTTCACGTGCAGTACCTGGACTGGCTATCCAAGGTTTGCAGGGGGGATTTCGGGAAGTCCTTCCAGGACAGCCGGCCCATCCTGCCCGACCTGCTTAGTCGTATGCCCGCCACCCTGGAACTCCTTGCGGCAGCCATGTTCATCGCGCTGCTGATCGCGGTTCCGATCGGGATCGCATCCGCGGTCAAGCGGAATTCCCTGCTGGACAACGTCGGACGGGTTTTCGCCCTTCTCGGGGTTTCGATGCCCAGCTTCTGGATCGGCCTGTTGCTGATCCTGGTTTTTGCAAAGGACCTGCGCTGGCTTCCCTCCGCGGGCCGCGAGAGCTGGACGGGCGTGATCATGCCCGCGATCGCGCTGGGCTTTGCGATGGCCGGCATCCTGATGCGGATGATCCGGTCGAGCCTCCTGGAGGTTCTCCGGGAAGACTACCTGAAGACGGCCAGGGCGAAGGGGCTCTCGGAGCGAATCGTGATCCTGAAGCACGCGATGCGGAATGCCATCCTGCCCGTCATCACGACGATAGCGCTCCAGGTAGGCAATCTCCTGGGCGGGACCGTGGTCATCGAGACGGTATTTGCCTGGCCCGGCATCGGGAGGTTCTGTTACATGAGGATGCTCCAGCGGGATATCCCGACCATCATGGGGAACCTGTTGCTTTACGCGGTGCTGGTCTGCATCCTGAACATCATAACGGACCTGCTCTACGCGCTCTTCGACCCGCGGATCCGGTACAGCTGAGAGAGGGTTTAAGGCTATGATCATCGACGACAACACGAAAAGAACGATGCGCCGCTTGTTCCGCAATCCCCTGACCCTCATCGGTTTCATCCTGATCCTGGCGAACCTGGGCATGGTGCTTTTCGCCCCTCTTATCGCCCCCTACAACCCGGAGGAGATGCACCTCCCCGACCGGCATACGGCCCCGTGTGCGAAATATCTCCTGGGTACCGATTTCTACGGCCGCGACATCCTGAGCCGGATCATCTACGGGTCCCGGATCTCCTTCACCCTGGGCCTGTCGGTGGTCGCCGGGGGGCTCCTGTTCGGTACAACACTTGGACTCAGCGCGGGCTACTTCGGAGGCAGGACCGACTCCTTCCTGATGAGGCTCACGGACGTTTTCCTGGCTTTCCCGCAACTGGTTTTCGCCATGGCGATCATGTCGGTCCGCGGGCAGGGCTTCGGGAACGTTGTCTTCGCGCTAACGGTGACCGGCTGGACGGCCTTCGCGAGGCTTGTCCGGGCGGAAGCCCTGTCGCTCCGTGGGCGGGAGTTCGTCCAGGCGGCCCAGTCCCTGGGGGCCGGAACGCCCCGGATCCTGTTCAGGCATCTTCTTCCCAACCTCATGGCCCCGATCATTGTCCAGGCTACCATGGGGATGGCAACCCCGATCCTGACGGAGGCCGCGCTGACATTCCTGGGGATCGGCATGCCCCCCAACATTCCCAGCTGGGGCGGCATGCTCTCGGTCGACCGGGATTTCATGGAGACGGCCTGGTGGTCGATAACTTTCCCCGGGCTGGCGATCGCCATGACGGTTCTTGGGTTCAACCTCTTCGGGGATGGCCTCCGGGACGCTCTGGACCCGAAGCTAAAATCCTGACGGGACCCGGAAAAGGAGAAGAATCCTCGTGAAACCCCTGCTGGAAATAGAAAACCTTGTTACGACGTTCGACACGGAGGACGGGTGCGTCACGGCCCTCGACGGGGTCAGCCTTTCCGTAGGCCAGGGCGAGACCGTCGCCCTGGTTGGGGAATCGGGTTGCGGGAAGAGCGTGACGTCACTCTCGATCCTCCGGCTTGTTCCTTCTCCCCCCGGGAAGGTGGAGGCGGGCCGCATTCTGTTCGAAGGTGAGGACCTACTGGCCAAAAGCGAGCCGCAGATGCGGGAGATCCGCGGCCGGGATATCGCCATGATCTTCCAGGAACCAATGACCTCCCTGAACCCCGTCTTCACCTGCGGCAGCCAGTTGATTGAGGCCATCGGGCAGCATCAGCGGCTCACTGCAGCACAGGCAAAGGAGAAAGTCCTCGAGATGCTCCGCCTCGTGGGGATTCCCCTTCCGGACCAGCGGTTCGACGAGTACCCGCACCAGATGTCGGGCGGGATGAGGCAGCGCGTGATGATCGGGATGGCCCTCTGCTGTGCCCCGAAGCTCCTAATAGCCGACGAGCCCACGACCGCCCTGGACGTGACCATCCAGGCCCAGATCCTGGACCTATTGATCAAGCTCAAGAAGAAGATGGGGATGGCGATCCTGTTGATTACGCACGACATGGGAGTGGTGGCGGAGATGGCGGAACGCGTGGTCGTCATGTACGCGGGAAAGGTCATCGAAGAGGCACCCGTCCGGGAGCTTTTCAGGGCCCCGGCCCATCCCTACACGCGTGGGCTGCTGGATTCAATCCCGAGGCTGGATGTCAGGGAGGACCAACTGGGGACGATCCCCGGGAACGTTCCCTCCCTGGGCAGCATGCCCTCCGGCTGTCGTTTCCACCCCCGCTGTCCGCACGCCTGCGGGCTGTGCGCCGAAAGGGTTCCCGAACTCAGGGAAACCGGCGGTGGGCGCAAGGTGGCTTGCTGGCTGGGCACGCCCGGGATGGCGGTGGCCGGAGAGAGGAGCGCTTCCAGGTGAACGGGCAAAGGAGACCCCTGCTGGAGGTGCGCAATCTCGAGAAGCACTATGTCCTAAACGAAGGGGGCCTGTTCCGGAAAAAGACCGTGCTGCGTGCCGTAGACGGCATCAGCTTTTCGGTCTTCCCGGGGGAGACACTGGGGCTTGTCGGCGAGTCCGGCTGCGGCAAGACGACGGCAGGGAAATGCATCCTGCGGCTGATCGAGCCGACGGCCGGCAGCATGGAAATGGAGGGGGAGGACATCACCCGCGCGTCCTTTGCCCGTATGAGGGAGGTCCGGAAGAAGATCCAGTTCATTTTCCAGGATCCCTATTCCTCGCTGAACCCGCGCATGACCGTAGGGCAGATCGTCGGCGAGCCTTTTGCGATCCACGGGATCTGTTCGGGGGTGGAAAGGCGAAAGAGAATCGAGAGGCTGGTCGACCGCGTGGGGCTTTCTGCGGAATCCTGTGGTCGATACCCCCACGAGTTCTCCGGAGGGCAGCGCCAGCGCATCGGTATCGCCAGGGCCCTGGCCCTGAACCCGAAGCTGGTCGTCTGCGACGAACCCGTTTCTGCCCTGGACGTGTCCATCCAGTCCCAGGTGCTGAACCTGATGATGGAACTGCAGCGGGAGCTCGGCATGGCTTATCTCTTCATCTCCCACGGCCTCGCGGCCGTCAAGCACATTTCTAAGCGGGTCGGCGTCATGTACCTGGGGAAAATTGTCGAGCTTGCGGAAACTGAGGCGCTTTTCTCGTCCCCGCTTCATCCTTATACCGAGGCCCTTCTCTCGGCCATACCGGTGCCGGACCCTGAAATCGCGAGGGAAAGGATCATCCTGGAGGGAGATGTCCCTAGCCCGGTTCACCCTCCGTCCGGTTGCCGCTTCCACAACCGGTGCCGCTATGCCATGCCGGTCTGCCGTGAAACCGAGCCTGAATGGAAGGACGCCGGCGGGGGGCATTTCGTCGCCTGTCACCTGCGCTGAAGGCCAGAATAAAAGGAGGCACCACCCGATGGAAAAGCTGAGGGACAGTTCGCAATATTACCACGTGGTCCTGGAGCGGATTCCGCCGCAGGCGAAACCGTCCTTCGAGGACGAAGAAATGCAGAAGAGGGTCTGGGGCCGTCGCTGGGGCCTGTTCAACGATGTAGGCACCCTGAAAACGATCCTGATGCACCGCCCGGGAGACGAGCTCAACATCATAACGGCCGACAAGTACGACCCCTCGATCGATGCGCTGATCGACGATGATGAGCAGTGGTACTTCCGCTCCGACCAGGGGCCCGACCTGCCCGGCATGCAGGCGGAACACGATGCCCTGGTGAAGATCCTCACCGAAAACGGGGTGGAGGTCGTTTTCGTCGATGGCGGCCCGAGGGATCCGAACTCCATGTTCGTGAGGGACATGGGAATGGTGGTAAACGGCGGCATCATCATTTCCCGGATGGGTCCCGTCGGGAAGCCGTACGGGACGGGCCGGCGAGGGGAAGAGGCCTACATCACGAGGAAGATCGCCGAGATCGGGATGCCCATCCTGCACACCATACACGGCGAGGGCCTGATGGAAGGGGGCAGTTTCTGCCTCCTGGACGAGAAGCATGCGGCGATCGGGCTGAGCAAGCGAGGGAACCGTTGCGGGGCGGACCAGGTCCGGAAGGTCCTGGAGGTGCAGGGCATCGAGTTGACGGAAATTCCCCTAGTGGGATTCAGCATGCATATCGACGGGGCCATCGTGATGATCGACCACGATAAGGCCCTGGTCAACATAGAACGGCTTCCCTACTGGTTCATCGATCGGCTGGAGGAGCTGGGGATCGAGGCGATCCACGCCGACTACCGGGACTCGAAGCTGGCGGTGAACTGCCTGGCCCTCGCTCCCGCAAAGATCGTGATGGACGAATTGGCTCCCTGGACGGCGGAGAAGCTCCAGGCCCGGGGCATCGAAACGATCATGACGCCCTACCGGGAGTGCCGGAAACACGGGGGCGGAATCCATTGCTCCACGCTTCCCCTGGTCCGGGAGAGAGACTGATGTTGGAAGGAAAGGACGTGTATCGGCTATGACGACACCCAGGAAACCTGCCGTCGCCATGAAACCGGCCGACTGGAAAAAGAACCTCCCTCGGCCGGCCTGGAAGAACCTGGAGAGGATTTCCGCAGAGGACAGTTGGTTCTGCGTTTACGAGCTGGGCCACCGGACCTACGCGATCTACGAGGACGGGCAGTACGAGGAATCGATTTCCTACCTTCTCCTCGGGGAAGACCGGGCAATCCTGGTCGACACGGGAAACGGCATCGCGAACCTGCGGGCGCAGTGCAGGGAACTCACGTCCCTTCCCATCCTGCTCGTGAACACGCATTCCCATATCGACCACGTGGGATCCAACTACATGTTCGACGAGATCGCCGCCTTTGACGACCCCATGGGCCTGGCCCGGAGAACCGCCGCACTGGGTTACCACCACGAGAAGGCCAGGACCTACATCGAGGGGAGTGCGGTCTGGAAGCCTTTCCCGAAGGAGTTCGACCCCTCGGTTTTCTGCATCCCGCCCTACCGGGTCACCCGCTGGCTGCAGGACGGGGATCTGCTGGACCTGGGGGGAAGGCAGGTGGAGGTGCTTTACACGCCGGGGCATTCCCCGGACTCGATCTGCCTGCTTGATCGCGGCGCGAGGATGCTCTGGGTAGGAGACCTGTTCTACACCGGGTCGATCTATACCTGGCTCGCCGGCGGGGACATCGACCTTTTGGTCGGAAGCTTCGAACGCCTGATCGACCTCTTTCCGCACTACGACCTGCTCATGCCTTCACACAACGAGGCTGCCATCGAAAAGGAAATACTCCTGGAAGCCCTGAAGGGAGCCCGGCAGGTCCGTGACAGGACGGGAGACTACCTCCTGCTGGAGGGTGGGAGGAGGAAGTACCAGTTCGATCGTTTCGCCTTCGTTACCGGCCCCGACGGCCGTTAGCCTGCCCTCGCCGCCACGCTTCTTTTCGTTGCGGGGCAGGCCGAGTTGCGCTATAACCGAAAGGCAAGAATCGGGGCGGCACGGATTGGGGTGTCATATATGGAAGGGAAGGGACAGGAACGCACCTGGCTGGTGACGGGGGCGGCGGGTTTCATCGGGAGCCACCTGGTGGAGGGACTGCTCCTTGGCGGGCAGCTGGTTGTCGGTTTCGACAACTTCAGCACGGGTTCCCGGGAGAACCTGGAGGACGTGGCCAGGGTCGTGGGGCCCGAGCGCGGGGCCAACTTCAGGCTGGTGATCGGCGACATCCGGGACCGGAACGCCTGTTTCGAGGCCTGCAGGGGCGTCGACGCGGTGGTCCACCTGGCGGCGATGGCCTCGGTTCCTGCCTCCCTGGCCAACCCGGAGGCTTGCCACGCGGTGAACGTGAACGGTTTTCTGAAGATCCTCTCCTGTGCCCGGGCGGCTGGCGTAAAACGGGTGGTTTACGCCTCGTCGAGCGCGGTCTACGGCGATGACGAGACCCTGCCCAAGGTGGAGTCCCGCATCGGCAAACCGCTTTCCCCGTATGCCCTGTCCAAGCGGATGGACGAGGAACTGGCCGACATGGCCTGGCGGCTTTACGGCCTGCCGTGCGTGGGAATGCGTTTCTTCAACGTGTACGGGACACGCCAAGATCCCAAGGGGCCCTACGCAGCGGTCATCCCGATCTGGGTGTCGGCCCTTGAAAGGCTCGAGCGTCCCGTGATCTATGGAGACGGGACGACGACCCGCGATTTCGTGTCGGTGACGGACGTCGTGCGGGCGATCCGGCTTGCGGCGGAGACGGAAAATGCGGCCTGCTTCGGCGAGGCCTTCAACATCGCCGCGGGTGCTTCAACGAGCCTGGGGGAGCTTTTTGCCCTCCTGCGCGCCGAGGTTGCGAAAACCAGGCCCGAGGCGGCAGGGATAGAGCCGCGCTACGCTGATTTCCGCCCCGGCGACATCCGCCACTCCACGGCCGACATTTCCAGGGTCCGAAACCTCCTGGGCTTCGAGCCGCGTATCTCGCTGGAAGAAGGCCTGGGCATCCTGATTCGGAACAGTCACTAATTTATCGCGATCACATTCACAAGCCGCGGGGCGGGGTCTCCCCAAAAGGAGATCCCGCCCCTTTTGTATGCATACGGTCAGAATCTAGGTCTGACCCCACGTCACTCACGTCACTATTTCATTTATGTTTCTTCCGGAGTATTTTCCTAAACGCAAGTGTAGACAACTGTAACAATGGAGGAGTAAGATCAACCAAGAAAATAAAGGGAAAGAGGGGATTTATATTATATTATTAGGTAAAAACGATTATTACTTGAAATAATGGTTTTTGGGTTTTTGTCCCGCCGTTAAGTTAATTGTTTTTTTTGCCAAAGCGCCACTAACAATAAAGAAAAAATTCATTTCAAGCAACGAGGCGTTACCGTTCTTTTCAAGTTTCTAATGTTCTGTGCACATTGTTAGATTGAAAGAAAGACAGGAAAAGGGGTGGAAGGATGGGTACCATGCGGAAATGGGCACTGCTCGGCTTTTTACTGTTTTTTGCCTTCGCGGGACCGGCGGCGGCGACGGACAACCCGTTTGGCACCACGCTCTACAACACGACGCTGACGGGCGGCAACAGCACGAACTACGGGATCATCGACAACTGGTCGGACTTTAGGGACGGCATCGCGGGGGCGGGGTTCACCCTGGTCAACGCCTCAGGAGCTTCCATCTACACGAGCGGCTACAACGCATTCGGAATCTATGCCACTCCCTGGTACGCGATCGCGGTCAACGCGGGGCTGATCGAGACCAGCGGGGATACGAGCTATGGCATCTACGGCTCTATGAACGCGACCCTGACAAACAGCGGCACGATCCGGACCTACGGGGAGTCGGCCTATGGCCTTTACGGCTGGAACCAGTCCAACCTGACCAACACGGCCACCGGCACGATTTACACCTACGGGGCTTTTTCAAGCGGCATGCTTGCGGAGGTTTCCTCGCCGGCCGCCAACCAGGGCCTAATCCAGACGGAAGGCGACAACGCCCCCGGCATGGCAGCCTATGGCACCTCCTCCGCGACGAACAGCGGAACGATCCGGACGCTGGGCGACAATTCGGACGGCATTTACGTCGACAACAACTCCACAGCCAGCAACAGCAACCTGATCCGGACGGAGGGCAATTCTTCCAGCGGCATACACGCCGTCAACTCCGTTTCCGCGACGAACTCCGGGACGATACAGACAACGGGCCTGGGTTCCTACGGCATGGAAGCCTCCGGCACGTCGACGGTGACGAACTCGGGAACGATTTCCACGTCAAGTGCCGATGCCTACGGGATGTCCGTTTCGGGCGCCCTGACGGTGGCCAACTCCGGGACGATTTCCACGTCGGGATCGGATGCCTACGGCATGTGGGTCGGCGATTCCCTGACGGCGACGAATTCGGGAACGATCGTCACGACCGGCGACGGGGCGTACGGGATGTGGGCCTCGAACGTGACGACCGTCGGGAATTCCGGGACGATCACCACAAGCGGCGACAACGCGGCGGGCATGGTCCTCTTCAACTCGACCTCGGGGACAAACACGGGGACGATCCGCACCACCGGAAACGGCGCAGATGGGATGTTCGCCGCGATGGGCGCCACGGCGACGAACTCGCAGAACATCATCACCTCAGGAACGAGTTCCTACGGGATGGCCGCCTCCGGCGCGACCGCCGTCAACAACGGGACGATCACGACGACCGGCGCGGAGGGCCACGGGATGGTGTCCATTGCCGGCGGAACCGCGACAAACAACGGGACGATCTCGACGTCCGGCTTACAGGCGTTCGGCATGCTGGCCGAGTTCGGCTCCACGGCGACCAACGCTGCAACCGGAACCATTTCCACCTCCGGCGACTACGCGGCGGGCATGGGCGCCGCGACCGCCTCGACCGCGACCAACGCGGGAACAATCTCCACGACGGGCTACGGAGCCCACGGCATGGATGCGGGCGGAACGGACTCCCTGGCGGTGAACTCGGCAACGGGTTCGATCACGACGACGAACGAAGAGGCCCACGGGATGATGTCCATTTCCGGCGGGGCGATCCAAAACTCGGGCAGCATCGCCACGAGCGGGCTTTCCGCAGCCGGCATGGCGGCGGGCCTGGGTTCCTCCGCCACGAACACCGCCACGGGGACGATCTCGACTTCCGGGATCGATGCGGCCGGAATGGCGGGCTTCTCAGGCTCGAGCCTGACGAACGCCGGGAGCATTTCCACGACTGGCTTCGGCGCCCAGGGCATGAGCGCCGCGTCGGGTTCATCCGCCACGAACGCGGCCACGGGGACGATCACCACGACGAGCGAGGACGCGTACGGGATGTGGGCCACAACGGGTTCTTCCCTGTTGAACGAGGGGCACATCACGACGAGCGGCACCGAGGCGGCGGGCATGGCGGCCGGTTTCGATTCGACTGCGCTCAACGCACCGGGTGGCGTCATCGCCACCTCGGGTGACCTTGCCATCGGCATGGTGGCCGTGTCCAGCTCGGACGTGACGAACGAGGGCACGATCACGACGTCCGGCGCTGGCGCCATCGGCATGGGAGCCGGAGGCAGTTCTACGGCGACCAACGCCGCCGGGGGAGCGATCACGACGACCGGGACGGATGCATTCGGCATGGGCGCGATGATGGGTTCCACCGCCACGAACTACGGCGACATCACGACCTACGGGGCGGGCGCGGACGGCATGGCCGCGGACCTGGGCTCGGCAGTCTTCAACGTCGGGGCCGATTCCATCGTCACCTACGGCGATGGGGCGCACGGCATGTCAGCCGTCGGAGCTTCCAGCGCCGACAACTCGGGCTCGATCACCACCCATGGCGCGAATTCCTTCGGCATGTTTGCCGAGAGCGCCGACTCCGTGGCGACGAACAGCGGGACGATCCTGACGACGGGCGTACATTCCGCCGGCATGGTCGCGAGCTCCGGGGCGGAGGCATCGAACTCGGGGTCGATCACGACGCAGGGCCAGAGTTCGAGCGGTATGGAAGCTTTCAATGGCGGTTCCGCGACGAACACTTCGACAGGGACGATCGTCACGAGCGGCCGTTTTGCCTACGGCATGTCCGCGGTGGATACCGGCTCGGTCGTGACCAACGAGGGTTCCATCGTCACCTCCGGGGACCAGGCGGTCGGGATGCTCGCGGGCGAAGGCGGCTCGGCGGCCAACTCCGGCACGATCGTGACGAGCGGTGATTCCGCTCACGGAATGGCCGGGGGACTGGACATTCTCCTGGAGAACAGCGGTTCGATCACGACCTCCGGCTACCGTGCCTTCGGCATGAGTGTCGGCAATTCTTCCGAGGCCAGCAACCTGGGCGCGGGGTCGATCCTGACGACGGGCGAGGGAGCCCACGGGATGGTGGCCGACTATAGCTCCACGGCGGAAAACTCCGGTTCAATCACGACCACCGGCGCGGGTGCCCACGGCATGCTTGCCGACAACGGGTCGATCGTGACCAATTCGGTTTCGGGGGATATCACGACGAGCGGGCTTGGTGCCCACGGCATGGTGGCCTCCGACGATTCGCTGTCCGTAAACTGGGGCACGGTGTCGACCACAGGGGCCGGCAGCTTCGGCATGGTGGCGACGGCCAGTTCCGACGTGACGAACAACGGCCTGGTCACGACCTCGGGCACGGGTTCGTACGGCATGTTTGCCGAGAACGGCTCCACCGCGCTCAACGCGGTTTCGGGGGACGTTTCGACGAGCGGCGCGGGGGCATGGGGCATGGTTGCGACCGGTGCCGGATCGAGCGTGGAAAACGGCGGCGCGATCGGGACGACCGGCGCGGGCTCGGTCGGCATGGCTGCGGCCTTTGGCGCGACGGCTGCGAACACCGCAACCGGGACCATCACCACTTCGGGTGACGGATCCCAGGGCATGGCCGCGGTTTCGGGTTCCACCGCGTCCAACTCCGGGACGATCACGACCAGCGGGGCCGGTTCGGATGGCATGGCTGCCGCCGAGGGCTCGTCCGTCACGAACATGGCCTCCGGGGACATCACGACTTCCGGCAGCGGATCCCACGGCATGGCCGCCCGCTGGAACTCCACGGCGACCAACACTGGCGACATCACGACAAGCGGCGCCGGTGCCTACGGCATGCTCGCGGACACGAACTCGGAAATCTTCAATGTTGGGGCAGACTCCATCGTCACGACCGGCGCCGGCTCGCACGGCATGGTGGCGACGAACGTGTCGAGCGCCGACAATTCCGGGTCCATCACGACTTCGGGGACAGGTTCCTACGGCATGATGGTTTCGGGAACCTCGACGGGGACCAACACCGGTGACATCGTTACGAGCGGCACGGACGGGTGGGGCATGGTCGCCATCGGGACCGGCTCTTCCGTGGCCAGTTCGGGCACGATCACGACCACGGGTGCTTCCGGCTGGGGCATGGTGGCGACCGCAGGGGCCTCCGCAGAGAACAGCGGCGCGATCGTCACGAGCGGAGACGCTTCGCACGGCATGATAGCGATCAACGGGTCCACCGCGACCAACCTGGTTTCCGGCGACATCACGACGACCGGGGCCGGTTCCCACGGCATGGTGGCTTCCAACAACGGGTCGGTGGCCACGAATTACGGGGATATCGTCACGAACGGGGCCGGCGCTTACGGGATGCTGGCGGAGAACGGTTCCGAAGCCTTCAACGTGGGGGCCGAGTCCATCGTTACCTGGGGTGCGGGTGCCCACGGCATGGTGGCCATCAACGTATCCAGCGCGGACAACTCGGGCTCGATCACGACGAACGGGGACAACGCGTTCGGCATGATGGCCGTGACGAATTCTTTCGCGGATAACAGCGGCGTGATCGTGACGAACGGGATGGGCTCGCACGGCATGGTGGCGTCGGCCGATTCCGAGGCTGTGAACTCGGGTTCCATCACGACCAACAACTTCAACTCGAACGGCATGCTTGCCACGGATCTTTCCTCCGTGACGAACTCCGGGGACATCACCACGAACAACGTGGGATCCTGGGGCATGTCGGCGGAAGACAATTCCACGGCGCTGAACACCGCGACTGGCACGATCACGGTGTACGGGAACTGGTCCCGGGGCGGCATGCAGGCCATGGACGAGTCGCTTGCCGAGAACTACGGGACGATCGAGATCCGGACCAACTCGCAGGGAGTCGGCATGGGGGCGACCACGGACTCCACCGCGGTCAACTACGGGAGCATCGAGACCTTCAACGGGTCATCCCACGGAATGGAAGCCTACTACGGCTCCACCGTCGACAACCGGGGCACGATCACGACCCACGGGGCCAACTCGTTCGGCGTGAGGGCCAGCAACAGTTCCACGGGCCTGAATTCCGGCTCCATCGCCACGGAAGGCGGCAGCGCCTACGGCATGTGGGCCGGGTTCGATTCCATCGTGACGAACACGGTTTCAGGGGACATCGTCACGACCGGCAGCAACGCCCACGGCATGGTGGCCACGAGTGTTTCCAGCGCGGACAACGAAGGCTCGATCACGACCTCCGGCTCGGGAGCCTCCGGCATGAAGGCAGACGGGGCGGGTTCCTACGCCGAAAACAGCGGCACGATCCTGACCGGGGGGCTGAGTTCCAACGGCATGACGGCCGTGAACGGGGCGACCGTCCTGAACGCCGTTTCCGGGGATATCCGGACCACGGGAGAGTATGCCTACGGCATGCTGGCGGAGGGAACGGGCTCCCGTGCAACGAACGAGGGCTCGATCACGACGAGCGGCTCATCTGCGTACGGCATGGCTGCCGCGCTCGGGGCGACCGCCCTGAACGCGGTTTCCGGGGAGATCCTTGTCACGGGGGGCTACGCCTACGGCATGCTGGCGTACATGGAAGGCACCGAGGCGACGAACGAGGGAACGATCCGGACGGAAGGCGAAGGCTCCCACGGCATGGTGGCGAGTTCCGGGGCGAGCGTCCTGAATGCGGTTTCCGGGGATATCCTCACCACGGGTGCTTCCGCCTACGGGATGAGGGCCTACGTGGAAGGCTCCCAGGCGACAAACCAGGGAACCATTGAAACGACCGGCACGAGTGCCTACGGTATGGAAGCCGAGTCCAGCGCGGACATCGTCAACACCGGGTCGATCGTCACGGGCGGCCAGTTCGGCGAGGGCATGCATGCCTCCATGGGCTCCACCGCCACGAACGAGGAGTCCGGGACGATCCTGACGAAGGGCATGTTCGCGACGGGGATGGCGGCGGCATACAACTCGGCCGCCACCAACAACGGGTCGATCGAGACGACCGGCCCGGCGGCCACCGGAATGAGCGCCGTGTCATCCTCCTCCGCGGTCAACAACGGCTCGATCCTCACCAGCGGAGCGGGTTCCTACGGCATGAACGCCTACGAGGGATCGACGGCGGAGAACACCGTTTCGGGCGACATCACCACCACGGGGGACTGGAGCTTCGGCATGGGAGCTTCCTCGGAGTCGGACGCCACGAACCTGGGCAGCATCGTCACGAGCGGGGACCGTGCAGCAGGGATGTGGTCCAACGGTGAAGGCTCCACGATCGAGAACGCGGGGTCGGTCGCGACGAGGGGTGACTACAGCAGCGGGATGCTGGCCGAGAGCGGTTCCAGCGCCCTGAACACGGCGGGCATCGTGACGAGCGGCGACAATTCCGACGGCATGCTTGCCCTGTTCGGCGCGACGGTCGAGAACACGGGGACGATCACGACGAGCGGCTCCGACAGCCACGGGATGGCGGCTGAAGCCGACTCCCACGCGGTGAATACGGGAACGATCGAGACACGGGGCGCCTTCTCCTACGGGATGGCCGCCATGACCAACTCGACGGCCCTGAACGAGTCGAGCGAATCCATCGAAACGTATGGTGACGGGGCGTACGGCATGGTGGCGGTGAACGTTTCGAGCGCGGACAACACGGGGTCGGTCACGACGCACGGGGAGAGCGCGATCGGGATGTACGCCCACATTTCCTCCTATGCCGAGAACAGCGGATCCGTCACGACGACCGGCGACCGGGCGACGGGGATGCGGGCCGATGAAACTTCCACCCTGCTGAACTCGGGGACCATCGTGACGAGCGGCGAGGGTTCGCATGGGATGGAGGTCGTGGAGAACAGCCACGGAACCAACACCGGGACGATCACGGCGACGGGGGCGGGAGCCCACGCGGTACGGGTCGACAACGGCGGCGTCTTCACGAACAGCGGGACGCTGGACAGCCTGCAGGGCTACGCGGCGTCGGCGACCAACAACAGCCAGGTCTGGCTGCTGGACGGAACGGTGCTGGCGGGAAGCCACGTGCTGGCCGGCGACGCAACGTCGAGCCTGGACGTGGTGATGGATTCCCTTGCGACCCTGGTTGCGAGCCCGGACATCTCGGCGCAGGTGGTGGGCTTCGGGCACTTCACCAAGGCAGGGACTGGGTGGATGACCCTCGAGGACGGATCCTGGGCCTGGAACACGCACCTGGCGGCCGGGACGCTCGAAATCACCGAAGGCACGCAGTTCTGGACGGGCACCTACCTGCAGGACGCGGGATCCAACCTCTACATCTATGCGGATCCCTACGTGGTTCCGCTGGTCGTTTCGGACGACGCGGACATCAGCGGCACGGTGACGATCGACGGTTCGAGGGTGTTCCTGCCCGGCGTCCACACCTTCATCGACGCAGGAAGCTACGTGGACAACTTCGACACCGCCTTCACCAACATGGATCCGCTTTACGATCCCTACCAGCCGGTGTGGTTCAGCGAAGGCGGCAGGGAGCTTTACAAGGGCATGATCGGGTACAGCTTCTCCGAACAGGCCCTGGGCATGGTGGCGGCCATCCACGACTGGTCGCTCCTGCGGTGGACCATGGCGAACCACATGGCCGACGTGGCCGACGGCATGGTCGACCTCGAGGACGGGGCGCGCCACTTCCACTTCCAGGGACTTTACGGGAAGACGGAGCGCGACCCGGCGGGGGACAGCGCGGCAGGCTTCGACGCGACGCAGTCGGGAGTGAGCCTCGGCTTCGACCAGAAGATCGATTCACAGACCTCCTGGGGGGTCTACGCGGGCTACACGAAAAACGAGCTTGACATCACGAACGTACTCCCGGCGGTCGAGGACTGGGAGAACCAGGAAACGTGGCACTTCGGCGGGTACCTGAGCTACCGGGCGGGCAACTGGCTGCTGACGGACGCGCTCACGTACCGGACCACGGATCACGAGTCTTTCCGGAGGCAGATCAACGAAAACGCCACGGCGAAGTTCGACAGCTGGTCGCTGACGAATGACTTCAGGGCGGGCTACCTGTTGAAGGAGATCGACGAGAACTCGAACTGGCAGGTCGTTCCGGAAATCGGCTTCAACTACGGGACTATCAACCGGGACGGCTATGAAGAAGAGAACGGGTTCACCTACGCCGACTTCGACGCGACGGTGTGGGAAGGCGTCCTGGGAGTCCGGTTCCGCGGCGAGTTCGAGCGCGAGGATGGCTCGAAATGGGTGCCACAGGCCAGGGTTTCCTGGGTGCACCTGATGGGCGGGGACGACATCACCCTGGCCCAGTCCTGGTACGGCGATACCCACGAGTACACGGAACTGCTGGACGACGACTATTTCGTGGTTGACCTCGGCTTCGCTCTCTACACGGCGGGCGATGCCCAGATCTCGCTCAACTACAACGGCCGCTTCGGCGACAACAGCGAGTTCCACGGCGCCTGGCTCCGCTTCCGGATGGGCTTCTAGGACCGGGCCGGGCCCAAGCCGCAACAAGCAGCAGCCTGATCAGGTGAAACGCGCGGGGCTTCCCATTCGGGAAGCCCCGTTCCTTCTTCCGTCCCTTGCCTTATCCAGCCGAACCCCGTATAGTGATTTAATCGTTATCCTGCCGAATTGCGGCAGTGAAGGGGGCCACTCCATGAATCCCGATAACCGCCACAGACCCCTTTGCGAAGAGTCCTGCCAGGCGGCCCTTTCCCGAGAGAAGGAGGCAGCCCGGGCCGGGCGCCTCTCCAGGATCATCGAGACGAGCTTCAACGAGATCTACATCTTCGGCGGCGAAAACCTCCGTTTCGAGTATGCAAACGCCACGGCATTGACCAATACCGGCTATTCCCTCGACGAGCTCTGCAGGATGACCCCCCTTGACCTGAAGCCGGCCTTCACCCCGGAAAGCTTTGCCCTGCTCCTGCTTCCCCTGGAGACGGGTTCCGCGACTCATGTTCGCCTGGATACGCTGCACCGGCGGAAGGACGGCTCGACCTACGACGTGGAAGTCCAGGTCCAGCTCCTGGGGGACCGCGAGGATCACCGTTTTGCGGCGATCATCCGTGATGTGTCGGATAAAAATTGCGCCTTGCGGGCCCTGGCGGAGAGCGAGGGCCGCTTCAAGAGCCTTTTCGAGAAGAACCACTCCGTCATGCTGCTGATCGACCCGGACGGGGGCAGGATTGTCGATTGCAACGAGGCGGCGGTGCGTTTTTATGGTTATCCCCGGGAAAAGCTTTGCGGCACACCGATCACGGAGATCAACACCCTGTCGCCGGCCGAGGTCAAAAAGGAGATGAAGCGCGCAGAGAAGGGCAGGAGAAGTTACTTCCTCTTCCGGCACAGGGTGGCGGACGGCTCGCTGCGCGACGTGGAGGTTTACTCGGGGGTCATTCCCCTCGAGGGGAAAAACCTCCTCTACTCCATCATCCACGACGTGACGGAACGCGTAACCGCAGAGAAGGCCCTGGCCGAGAAAACCGCCCTCCTGGACCAGCTTTTTGAGAATGCGCCCTTTGCGATCTTCGAGAGCCGCATCGGAGGCGAGCTCCTTCGCGTAAACCGGGCTGCAAGGGAGCTTTTCGGCTATTCCGAGGATGAAATGATTGGCCGGACCTGCGACGACCTGGTGGTCCCGGAAAACCGGAAGCAGGAGGGGCGGTTCTACACGGAACAGCTTCACGTGTCCCGGCAGCTGGTGGCGTTCGAGGACGTGCGGCAGCGGAAGGACGGAGCCCTGCTGGACGTGTCGTTCATCGGTTTTCCCACCCGGCTGAAGGGTGCGGTCATCGGGGGGTACGGGATCTACCACGACATGACGGCCCGGAAGGAAGCCGAGCGCCTCCTGAAAGAAAGCTACCTGGAGCTTGAAAAGCAGCTGCTCGCCCTTAGGCGGTCATGGAACCAGACCATCCACATCCTGGCGGCGGTGGTGGAGGCCCGCGATCCGTACACGGCGGGCCACCAGAAGAAGGTGGCGCACCTCGCGGGGGAGATCGCGAACCGGATGGGGCTGCCCGACGACGAGATCGACCACGTGATCATGGCGGCCCTGATCCACGACATCGGCAAGATCGAGGTGCCGTCGGAGATTCTTTCGAAACCGGGAGTCCTGAGCCCCCTGGAGATCCAGCTGATCCGCACCCACCCGGAGGCGGGGCGGCGAGTCCTGTCGGGCCTGCAGACGCCCTGGCCGCTGGCGGAGATCGTGTTCCAGCACCATGAGCGCCTTGACGGCAGCGGCTATCCGCGGGGAATCTCCGGGGAAGAAATCCTGCCGGCCGCCCGCATCATTGCCGTGGCCGACGTCGTGGAGGCGATGTCGTCCCACCGTCCCTACCGGCCGGCCTGGCCGATGGAGGCCGTTGTGGCCGAGATGACCCGCCAGCGGGGCGTGGCTTTCGACTCGGCCGTGGTGGACGCCTGGCTGGAGATACGGGAGCAATAACGGGACAAAGCCTGAAGTCCTATCCGCAGAGCTCGTTTAGCAGTTCCATCCAGCAGTCCAGGACCCGTTCCGGCGAGAACCGTTCGCGGGATTCCCGGGCTTTTTCCCCCAGTTTTTCCCGAAGCCCATCCTCCGACAACAGGCGTTCCATCGTCCGTGCCAGTTCTCCGGGTTCCATGGCTGACAATAGGCCGTTCGACCCGTCCGTGACCAGGTCTTCCACCCCGTTCCATCTCGTCGCCACGACGGCTTTGGCGTGCGCCAGGGCCTCCAGGAGGGTGTTGCAGAACCCCTCGTAAAGGGACGACTGGACGTAGAATCCGGCGCTCCTGTAGATCGGGGAAAGATCCAGGGTAACCCCGGGCCAGGAAACCCTGTCTTCCACGCCCATTTGCCTTGCCAGTGCCTTGAGGGCGGCTTCCTGCTTTCCTTCGCCGTGGATGACGAGGTCCCACCCGGGATGGCGGGGAGCCAGGCGGGAGAAGGCCTCGAGAAGGAGAGGAAAGTTTTTCTGCTTCGAAAGGCGTCCCACGGACAGGATGAACGGGCGCTTGCCGGGAACCGGGCAGTCGGAGCCCAGCGCTGGATCCAGGCCGAAATGCGGGAAAAGCGGGTTTGGGATGACGACGGATTTTACGGTCGGAAAGCATTTGTTGTAGAAGCCGGAGGCATAGGAAGTCAGGCAGACGATCGCACGGGCCCGGGGGTAAAGAGCGGTCCTGAGGGCCCGGTAAGTCCATTCGACGCGCCCCTTCCCGGGGTCGCCCCTTTCGGAGACGACTGCCGGGATTCCGGTTCCTTTCAGGGCCTGGAGCACCTGCACGTTGAGTTTCGTCCCAAGGGAAACGACGATGTCGGGCCTGCAGGCCAGCAGGTTTTGCTTCAGCTTCCGGTAAAGGGTCGTGTGGAAGGCCAGGTGCCGCCTCAGGAGGGGCATCTGGTTCCGGGCAAGGCCGAGGTCGATTCGGTCGCAACCTCCCGGTGGGTTGTAGAAGGGGCATTCCCCCGCGTTGACCGTGACGAAGGCAACGTCGACACCCCGCCTCGCAAGACCTTCTGCGAGAAAACAGGCTGAGCGCTCCGCTCCGCCGGATTCCAGTCCCTCTATGACGATCGCGGCGCGCATGGAATCACCTGCCGGCCCGCACGCCGGCAGGGTCCCGGTAGAGCATGGGGTTGTGCCGGTCCAGTTCCCACATGCGGTCACGCAGATCGTTCAAAGCGGGATTGTCGTAAACCTTGAAGCCTGCGCTTGTCGTGAAGGTCATCTCCCCGAAAAAGGTTTTCCCGCAGACATTGTACAGGTCCACCCGGACGAAATCGATTCCCCTGGAGAGTTCCCGCGCGATCTCCACCATGCGGCTGAAGTTTTCCGTACGGAGATGGGTTTCGACCATCCGGGGGGAGAGATTTCCTTCGATGAGGTTCCCGTTCCTGTGAAAATGCCCTTCAAAGACTCTGTCGGCAGAGGTGGCGTGCGTGCAGTAGTCGAATCCCTTCGGGCTGTTGTAGCAGTAGAAGTTGAGGTCCCATGGCAGTTCTCCGTCCTCCGCCAGCAGCAGGGTTTCGATGAGGATCTTCGGCTTTGAGTAATCGTAATGGACCTCACCGCAGTTCCGGGAGAAATTCCTTTTTACCTTTCGGTTGAAATACCGGATCGTCCGGGGCCTGTCCATCCGGGTCTTGTCGCGCACGAACGTATTCCAGCCGCTGGCGTTGGAAACCTTGATCACGAAGCCCTGCGGGAGTCCGTCGAGGACCGTTTCGTCCAGCCGGTCATGAACGGCAAGCAGGGGGACCAGGATCTCCTCTCCGACCCGTTCCTTCACGTAATCGCGGACCAGGATCTTGTCTGCCAGCCTGCCGTAGAACTCGTGGTTGCCGTAAAGCTTGCGGTACTGGACCTTCTCCCAGTGAGTTTTCGGGTTCTCGAAATCGCCTTCGAACCCGACTTCCCTGCGGAAGAGCCTGCGGATCTTCTCCCTCTGGCACCGGAAGCGAATTGCCCTGAGAGCCTGGGAAAAACTTTTCGGAAGCAGCATTGCCGGTCCTCTTTCCCGCGATCAGACTTTTCCGGCCCGCACGTCGGCCGGGTCCCGGTAGAGCATTGGGTTGGTGCGGTCCAGTTCCCACATGCGGTTCCGCAATTCGTTAAGGGCGGGGGTGGGATAGACAAGAAAGCCCGCGCACGAGGTGAAGGTCATTTCTCCGAAAAATATTCTTCCCCTGAAGTGACGCAGGTCTACTCTGACGAAATCGATTCCCCTGGAGAGTTCCCGCGATATTTCCAGCATGCGATAAAAACTTGCCGCCCGCAGATGGGTCTCGATCATCTGCGGGGATAGGTTTCCTTCGAGAAGGGTTTTGTCTTTGTAAAAATTCCCCTGGAAGGCCCTGTCGGCGGAAGTGGCATGGGTGCAGTAGTCAAACCCCCCGTGACTGTTGTAGCAGTAGAAATTGAGGTTCCAGGGCAGATTCCCGTCTTCGGTCAGGAGCAGCTCCTCGATGAGGATCTTTGGTTCAGCGTAGTCGTAGTGGACCTCGCCGCAGTTTCTGGAGAAGTGTTTTTTTACCTTGCGGTTGAAATACCGGATCGTGCGGCGCCGGTCCATCTGCGTCTTGTCACGTACGATCTCGTTCCAGCCGCTTGCGTTGGAAATCTTGGTCACGAAGCTTGACGGGAGCCCTTCGAGGATCTCAGCGGTCAGCCGTTCGTGTACCCCGAGAAGGGGGACCAGGATGTCGTCCCCAACGCGTTCCTTCACGTAATCGCGGACCAGGATCTTGTCTGCCAGCCTGCCGTAGAACTCGTGGTTGCCGTAAAGCTTGCGGTACTGGACCTTCTCCCAGTGAGTTTTCGGGTTCTCGAAATCGCCTTCGAACCCGACTTCCCTGCGGAAGAGCCTGCGGATCTTCTCCCTCTGGCACCGGAAGCGAATTGCCCTGAGAGCCTGGGAAAAACTTTTCGGAAGCAGCATTGCCGGTCCTCTTTCCCGCGATCAGACTTTTCCGGCCCGCACGTCGGCCGGGTCCCGGTAGAGCATTGGATTTCTCCGGTCCAGTTCCCACATGGTGTCGCGCATCTTTTTCCGGATCGGGTTCTGGATGACCCCGAAGCCCGCCCCGGGGGTGAAGGTCATCTCGCCGAAGAAAATCCTGTCCTCGATGCCGTACAAGTCAACCCGGACAAAGTCGATTCCCCGGGAAAGCTCCCGCGCGATCTCCACCATTTTCTCCCAGTTCCCCGGCCGCACGCGCGCCTCCTCCATCTCGGGGGAGAGGTTGCCCTCAAGGGGTTTCCAGTCTCGGTCGTACTGTCCCTTGTGAAGGCCATCGGGAGAGGTAAGGCAGATGGCGAAGTCGAATCCCTTCGAGCCGTTGTAGCAGAAGATGTCGTAGTTCCAGGGCAGTTGCCCCTCGTCGGAAAGCAGTTCTTCGATGACGATCCGCGGCTGGGCGTAATCGTAATGGGCTTCGCCGAATTTCCTGGAGTATCTCTTTCGAAGCTTGCGGTTGAAGTACCGGATCGTGTGGTGTCGGTCCATTTTCTTCCTGTCGAAGACGATCTCGTTCCATTTGCAGGCATTCGACACCTTGATAACGAAGCTTTCCGGAAGTTCGTCGAGGATTTTTTCGTCCAGCCGGTCATGGACACCAAGAAGGGGGACCAAAACCTCTTTCCCCACTCGTTCCCTGACGTAATCCCGGACGAGAAACTTGTCGGCCAGCCTTCCATAAAATTCATGGTTGCCGTAAAGCTTTCGGAACTGGGACTTCTCGCCGTAAGTGGTAGGGTTTTCGAAATTTCCCTCGACTCCCCAGCATTTCACGAAGAGTTTTTGGATCTTTTCCCTCTGGCGCCAGAACTTCAGGGCTCGGCCCTGCCGCTCGATCCAGCTCCAGGAACCCCCCCTCATGGCTTGGTTGCGGAAATTTCGCCGCGGTGCAGGGCCTCCCGGCGCAACAGGTGGACGCCGTGGGAAAGTTCTCCCGCCACCTGGGTGAAGTAGGCGATCTCGGTAGTGCCGAAGGCTCCGGGTTCTGCCGAGTAGAGGCAGAGGATTCCCCGGAAGTCCGAAGTTGATTTGAGCGGGAGGAGAAGCACGGAGCGGTAGCCGCGCCGAAGGGCTTCCTCGACGCGGAAAAACTCGACGGAAGGGGCTTCAAGGTCCTGGACGGCGACCGGTTCCCCGGTTGAAATGACCTTGTGGGCGAGGCTTTTCGGGTATCGGCGTTCCCACGATTTAAGCCTGAACCGGGTCAGGTAGTTCCGCTCGTACCCGGCGTGCCCCGCCGGGACGAGTCTTTCCAAGCCATCCGCCTCTTTCTGCACGAAACCGGCCCAGGCCATCCGCAATCCCATCCTTTTCACCAGGATCCGGCAGAAATCCCTGATGTAGACACGTTCGTCCTCCAGGATGAAGAGAAGGCGGTTGCACTCGCTCATGGCCTGCATGGCCGTGTAAGCGGCCTTCTGGCTGTCCTTGAGCTTGAGGTAGGCGGTGCGCTGGAGGGTGAGGTCGGCCTTTGCGTCCTCCAGCTCGAACTCGAGGTTCGCCCGCGCGTGGGCCTGTTCGACGGTCCAGGACAGGGTTTCGGCCAGCGTTTTTGGGTCTGCCAGGTCTCGCGGCCCGAGCACGGCTTCCGCTCCCTCCCGGCGGAAAACAGCCAGATGGCACGCTGCGGGTTCTTTTGCCAGGACCAGGAGGGGAAGGCCGGGGTGGGATGTTTTAAGGGCGGCAAGGCAGGATTCCCCTGTCGCGGGGTGAATACGGTCGTCGAGAACGGCAACCTGGAAAGATCCCGTTTTCAGGAGTTCCCCGGCTTCTTCAAGTGATTCCGCGCGGACGAGTTCCCAGTGGGGCAGCTCGGGAAAACGGCTGGAGGGTCCGGGTCCAAGGAGCAGGGCGCGCAAGTTTGGCAACGACTCCATCGGGTGACCTCCTGGCATCGGCGGAATGATGATCTTGATCATGATTTCATTTTACCATTGACGGAAAGTTTCAAGTGCCGAACTACGAAAGCCGAGAATGGGGTCAGATTCAAGGTCTGTCCCCACTTATTTCGGAACTGTGTTTTATTCCAACAACTAGTTTAAGAAATAGGCAATACTCTAATGATTGACAGCAAAACAACATGAGAATAGGCTAACATTGGCGGTTTGATTTCGGGTGATCCCTGCCAGGAAAGAGGTGTGTTGGATGAGAAGGGCTCAGAGGCTTTTTTTAGCGGGGTTGTTGCTCTGCCTTGTTTTCGCCGCTCCGGGGATGGCCGATACCATCAACGCATCGGGCGACACGCTCGTCAACACGACCCTGACGGGCGGGAATTGCCTGAACTTCGGAACGATCACCACGACCTCGGACGACCGTTACGGGATTTACAGCCCAACGTACCTGATCGTCAACGGAGAGAACGGGGTGATCGAGACGTATGGGCTCCGGGCCTGGGGCATGTTTGCCGAGGACGAGTCCACGGCCTGGAACCTGGGGGCTTTTTCCATCGAGACCTGGGGGGATGACGCCCACGGCATGGTGGCCTCCGGCGACTCGGAGGCGGAAAACTGGGGGTCGATCACGACCCACGGGGAGAATGCCTACGGGATGTTCGCCACGGCCAGTTCGGACCTGGTCAACCACGGCTCGATCGTCACGAACGGCGTCTGGGGCCTCGGCATGAACGCCGCCTACGGCTCGAGCGCCTTCAACGACGGGTCCATCTCGACGGCGAGCGCGGATGCCGTCGGAATCCTGGTGACGCTGGACTCGACGGGCGAAAACACCGGCACCATTGCAACGAGCGGGGACGGGGCCCACGGCATGTCGGCCTCCTGGAACTCGACGGTGGAGAACTCGGGCAGTATCGCCACGAGTGGCGACTACGCCCGGGGGATGACGGCATCGGTAGGTTCCTCCGCAGACAACTCGGGTTCCATCGCGACGAGCGGCAGACTCGCGACCGGCATGTCGGCCGCGACCAGTTCCACGGCGACAAACAGCGGCACGATCATGACGAGCGGCAATGACGCCGTCGGCATGCTCGCGGACGGCATGTCGTGGATCTGGAACACATCAAGCGGAAGCATCGTGACCTACGGCGAGGACGGCCACGGCATGTTTGCTACCTTCGGTTCCTCCGCGGACAACGCGGGTTCCATCGAGACAAACGGCACGTCGGCGCTGGGCATGGGCGCGACGGCCTTCTCCTACGCGGTGAACTCCGGTTCCATCGCAACCTACGGGAACGGGTCCCACGGGATGTTCGCCGATTTCGAATCGGTGATTTCGAACGTCGGGGCGGATTCCATCGTCACCTGGGGCGACAACGCCCACGGGATGTTCGCCAAGGGCGAGTCCAGCGCGGACAACTCCGGATCCATCACGACCCACGGGGAGGGTGCCTACGGCATGCTGGCCGAGGACGGATCGGACGTCGAGAACTACGCCGGCGGAACGATCGTCACGACCATGACGGGGTCAATCGGGATGGTCGCCTCGGACGATTCCCGCGCGAGCAACGCCGGGAGCATCTCGACCGCTTCTTCCGGTAGTCACGGCATGGCGGTCCTGCACAGTTCCGAGGCCTACAATTACGGGTCGATCGTGACGAACGGTGAATCCGCCTACGGCATGTACGCCGCGGACGGATCGGAGGCGACGAACAGCGGCATGGGGAGCATCGAGACCTTCGGCATGTGGGGGGACGGGATGGTGGCCGTCGTTTCCTCGGACGTGGCCAACTACGGGGACATCGTGACACACGAGAGCCAGGCCTACGGCATGGCGGCATTCTCACACTCGACGGCGGACAACACCGCTACCGGAAGCATCGTCACGAGCGGCTACCAGGCCTTGGGGATGTACGGGGAAAACGGGTCGGAGCTCCTGAACTCGGGGACGATCGTCACGAGCGGAGACTTCTCGTATGGAATGCACGCCAACAGCGTCTCCTCCGCCGTCAGTTCGGGAGACATCACGACCCACGGGCTGCGCGGCTACGGCATGTTTGCCACCCTCGACTCGACGGCCTCCAACCTGGGTGCGGATTCCATCGTGACCTGGGGGGAGAGCGCCTACGGGATGGCGGCGTTTGACACCTCGAGCGCGGACAACTCGGGCTCGATCACGACCCACGGCGACAAGGCGACCGGCATGTACGCCCACATCTCCTCTTATGCCGAGAACAGCGGGTCCATCACGACCTACGGGGCAGGGGCCGCAGGGATGAGAGCGGACGAAGCCTCATCCCTGCTGAACTCGGGAACCATCCTGACAAGCGGGGTCGGTGCTTACGGGATGGATGTCGTGGAATCCAGCGACGCCGTGAACACGGGGACGATCACGACGACCGGGGCGGACGCCCACGCGGTGCGGGTCGACTTCGGCGGCGTCTTCACGAACAGCGGGACGCTGGACAGCCTGCAGGGCTACGCGGTTTCGGCGACGGACCAAAGCCACGTGACGCTGCTGGACGGAACGGTGCTGGCGGGAAATCGCGCCCTGGTTGGCGACGAAACTTCGAGCCTGGACGTGGTGATGGATGGCAGCCTCTCGGCACAGGTGGTCGGGTTTGGTTTCTTCTCCAAGGACGGCACGGGGTGGATGACCGTGGAGGACGGTTCCGTGGCCTGGAGCACCTACCTGAAGGGCGGAACGCTGGAAATTGAGGCGGGAACCCAGTTCATGTCCCTCGGCTACTTCCAGGACCCGGGCACGACGCTTTACATGACCGCGGATCCGGACACCACGCCGCTCTACGTGGGCGCCATCGCCGATATCTCCGGCCTGCACGTGGTGGACCTCAGCGGTGCGACCCTGCCGGGCATCTACACCTACATCGACGCGGGGAGTTACATCGACAACTTCGACACCGAGTTCACGGATTTCGACCCGCTGTACGACCCGTACATGCCGGCCTGGTACAGCGAGGGTGGCCGGGAGTACTACAGGGGGATGATCTCCTACGGCTTCTCGGAGCAGGCACTGGGGCTGGTCTCGGCTATCCAGGACTGGTCGATGCTGCGGTGGGTCATGGGCAATCACATGGCCGACGTGGCTGACGGGCTGGTCGACCTGGAGGACGGAACTCGGCATTTCCACTTCCAGGGACTTTATGGCAAGACGGAGCGCGACCCCTCGGGAGGCAGTGCCGCGGGATTCGACGCGACGCAGACGGGCGTGAGCCTTGGGTTCGACCAGAAGGTGAACGAGCAGACCGCCTGGGGATTCTATGCCGGCTACACGAAAAACGAGCTGGACATCACCCATGTCGCCCCGGCTGCGGATGACTGGGAGAACCAGGAGAGCTGGCACTTCGGCGGCTACGTGAGCTGGAGGACGGGCAACTGGATCCTGACAAACGCGCTGACGTACCGGACCACGGATCACGAGACCTGGCGGAACCAATTGGGCGGGGCCGCCACGGCGAAGTTCGACAGTTGGTCGGTGACGAACGACTTCCGGGCGGGCTACGTGGTGAAGGAGATCGACGAGAACTGCAACTGGCAGGTCGTGCCGGAGATGGGTTTCAACTTCGGCTACCTGAGCCGGGACGGGTACACGGAGGAAAACGGGTTCACCTACGAGGATTTCGACACGACGGTGTGGGAGAGCGTGCTGGGGGTCCGCTTCCGTGGGGAGTTTGCCCGGGACGACGGCTCGAAGTGGGTGCCGCAGCTCCGGGTATCCTGGGTGCACCTGCTGAGCGGGGACGACGTGACGGTGGCCCAGGGCTGGGGCGGTGACTGGCACACCTACACGGAAGTCCTGGACGACGACTACTTCGTGGTGGACCTGGGGGTTTCGCTTTACACCGCAGGGGACACCGAGATCTCGCTCAACTACAACGGCCGCTTCGGCGACAACAGCGACTCCCACGGCGCCTGGCTCCGCTTCATGAAGAAGTTCTAAGTCCTGGGGTCAGACCTCATCTATAGTAGAGATGTCCAAATAAATGAACCCGGGTCACCTCCCGGGTTCAAGGGGACGGCGTGTAAGTCCTGGGGTCAGACCTTGATTTCGACCGTATGTGTCCAATATGAAACGGTGATCGCATGAGTTAAGGGGTTTCCCGGCCGGGAAGCCCCTTATTGTATACTTATGGTCGAAATCAAGGTCTGACCCCAATGTTTTGGAACATGGCCGAGAGGACGCGGATGGAGCGGGCGTATTCGTCGAGGTCGAGGCGTTCTTCGTTCGTATGGTCGAGGCGGGAGTCGCCGGGGCCATAGGCGGCCATGGGGCAGTTCCAGGCGCCGGCGTAGTTGAAGTCGGCGGTTCCGCCCTTGGCGAGGAGGCGCGGGCTAAGCCCCTGCTCCCGGATGGCCACGCGGAGGGCCCGGATCACGGGGTTGGTGCGCTCGGTGGCATGGGCGGGCACGGAGGAGACGAGAGAAGCCGATGCCCCGCGGGACGCGGCCATTTCGGCGCAGAGGCGGAATACGTCCTCAGGCAGGGATCCCAGGGGGAGGCGGATGTCAAGCTGGATCTCAGCGGTGCGACTGCCTTCCTCCGAGCCCGACATGGAGAGGACGTTGGCCCCCATTCGCTCGATGACGGGTTTTGCGGGGTCGTCCCGTCGGTCGACTTCCCCCAGGATGTCGGCGGCGGCCCGGAGGCAGGCCGTGATGGGGCTCGTCCCGGCGCTGCGATGGGAACCGGTGTCCCCGGCGGACAGGCTCAACTGCAGGAAGCCCCGGTAGGCGAGGGTGATGCCGTCCGTTCCCGAGGGTTCCCCCACGAGGCAGGCGGCCGGAGCGTGCAGGGGGATTCTAAACCGCGCCCCGCGGGAGTCGGTTTCCTCGCACACCGCCGCCACGAGGGTGAGTCGCCACCCCGGGGGAATCTCCGCGGCCCCGCCTGCGACGGCGAAGGCGCACAGGGGACCCCTGGCGTCGACGCTTCCCCGCCCCCAGAGGGTGTTCCCCTCGATCCGCACAACAGGACCCCCGGGCACGGTGTCGATGTGCCCCAGCAGGAGGAACTCACTGGGGCCGCTTCCCCTGCCGGCGATCACGTTCCCGGCCTCGTCGACCGAGACGCTTTCCCAGCCCAGGCCGGGCAGCCGCGAGGCGAAAAGCTGTACTGCGGCGGCCTCCTGCCCGCTCGGGCCCGGGGTGGAGACGAGGTCGAACAGCAGGTCCAGGGCCGGGTCACGCAGGATTTCCAACGGCCAGGACCTCCTCGAAGGATTGGGCCACCCTCTCGAAATGAGCCGGTTCGGCGGCGAAGGATGGGAGGAAGCGCACCACGTTCGGGCCGGCGGGCAGGGCCAGGACGCCCCGTTCCTGGAGGGCCCTCACGACAGGGGCGGAGCGCCCCTCCACCTCCACGCCCACGAGAAGCCCGAGCCCCCGGACTTCCTTGACGGAAGGGGAGTCGATGGCTTCAAGCCGGGCCCGGAAGGCGGTCCCGAGTTCCCGGGCCTGACCGCACAGGTTTTCCCCGGTCACCAGGGCGAGGGCCTCGTGGGCGACCCGGCAGACCAGGGGGTTTCCGCCGTAGGTGGATCCGTGGGTTCCCTGGGGGAAGTCCCCGAGGCTTCCCTTCCAGATCGTCACGCCGACGGGGAGGCCGCCGGCCACCCCCTTCGCCATGCAGACGATGTCGGAGGCCAGGCCCGCGAGGGAACTGGCGAGCATCGCCCCGCACCGGCCGAAGCCGCTCTGGACCTCGTCGGCCACGAGCAGGGCCCCGGCTTCGCGGCAGGCGTCCGAAACCTGCAGGCCCAGCGCGGGATCCATGGGATGGACGCCCCCTTCTCCCTGGACGGGTTCGACGAAGACCGCGGCAACGGTGTCGTCGATGGCCGAGGCGAGGTTTTCCGGGGTGTGGTGTTCCACGTCGAAGAGCAGGGACTGGAACGGGCGCCGGTAGTGCGGATTGAAGGTCAGGCTGAGCGCCCCTGCCGTCCGTCCGTGAAAGGCGCGGCGCAGGGCCAGGATCCGGCGCCGGCCGGGCCGGAAGAGGGCGACGAGCTTGAGGGCGGTTTCGATGGCCTCGGTGCCGCTGTTGCAGAGGTAGGCCTTCCCATCGGGGAGCAGGCTCCCGAGCTTCTCCATGAGGTCGCTGCGAAAGCCGTCGTCGAAGCCCATCCCGATGGTCCAGGGCCGGGCCGAGCCTTCCGACAGGGCGGCACCCAGGCGGGGGTGGCAATGGCCGAAGAGGGCCGACCCGTGGGCGGTGAAGAAATCAACGTATTCCTTTCCAGTGGTGTCGGTGACGAGCCCTCCGCGTCCCGAGGCGACGGCTAGACCGCGGCTTCCGTAAAGGCAGCTTGGCATAGGTGGGTTCCACTCCCTTCAAGTGCACGGCTCAGGGGCCTGTCCACGCGGCTGTCCGCGAGGCAGACCCGTTCGATTCCCTGTTCCAGCGCTTCCCGGCAGGCCAGGAGCTTCCTCTTCATGTTGCCCTTCGCCAGTTTCTCGAGGTCGGCCCAATCCTCGAGGCTTGCGCGCTCCACGAGGCTTTCCGGGTCTGCCGGGTTTGCGAGCAGCCCCGGGACGTTGCTGAGGATGACCAGGACGTCGGCGCCGACCCCGGCGGCCGCGGCGGCGGCGAGGCGGTCCCCGTCGACGTTCAGGAGGCCCGCGCCATGCACGTCAAGGGCGAGGGGGGGCAGCAGCGGGACGGATCCCATTTCCCAGGCCCTTTCCAGGGCGTCCGGGTTGACCGCGCCGGTCGTGCCGCTGAAGTTCCCGTGGAGGATCCGGACGCGGCCGTCCTCGACGGACCTCAGGGCTTCCTTGCGGGTTCCCGTGACGGAGCGGGCCGTATCGGGCCGGATCACGGCAGCCGGGGTGTCCCGGAGGGACATCTCGCAGGCCAGGGTGGCGGAAACGGACAGGGCCGCAGCGACGAAGAGGTTCCGCTCGGCCTCGCGCATGTATCGGCTTCGGTAGCCGGAGGGGCTGGTCACGTAGCACGGTTCCATCCCGCAGCTTTTCGCCAGGGTGTCCATGATGCCGCTGGCCCCGTGGACCACGGCCCAGCGCTCTCCCCTCGCGACCCGGTTGGCGAGGTCGTCCAGCAGGGGACGGGGATCGTTGCCGAGGGCACCCCCGATCTTGACGATTCCGGTCAAATGCATGTCGATCGTCTCCTTTCGTCTCAGGCCGGGTAGACCGGCCGCATTTCGAGTCCCGCCGTTTCGGGGCAGCCGAGGAGCAGGTTGGCCGCCTGGACGGCGGTTCCCGATGCCCCCTTGAGCAGGTTGTCGATGGCACAAACGGCGGTGAGGCGCCGGCCGTCCGGGTGGAGGGCGAAACCGACCAGGGCCCGGTTCGACCCCATGACGAGGCGCGGGTCCGGCAGGCGCAGGTGTGCGGGGCGGGCGGGACAGACGAAGACGAACGGCTCGTGCCCGTAGGCTCCCCGGTAGAGCTTCCACAGGTCCGCTTCCCGGAGGGGCTCGGCCAAGGTGATGGTGGCCACGGCCTGGACCCCCCGCACGTTTTCCACGGCCGTGACGCCCAGGGTAAGGCTGTTTTCGGGCAGGCCGGTTTCCTGGGAGACCTCGGCCAGGTGGCGGTGGGCGAAGGGCTCGAACATGCGCAGGGAGCGGCTCCGGAAGGGGTGGTGGCTGCCCTCCGAAGGGCGGCTGCCCCCCTCGGACGACCCCACGCGGGCCTCGATGCGGGCTTCCGTGACGACCCCCGCGCGGGCCAGGGGGGCGAGGGCCAGGATGGCCGCCGTGGCGTTGCACCCCACGCCGGAGACGAGGCGGGCGCCCCGGATCTCGTCGCGGTGCAGCTCCGGCAGGCCGTAGACGGCTTCGTCCAGCAGGGCGGGGTCAGGGTGGGGTGCCCCGTACCAGCGTTCGTAGCGCTCGATCGAGCGCAGCCGGACATCCGCGGCGAGGTCCACGACCCTGGCACCCCGGTCGAGCCAGCCCCGGATCACGGGGGCGGACGAACCGTGGGGCAGGGCCAGGAAAACGAGGTCGGGCTCCATCTCCTCGGCTTCGGCGGGGGAGATGAAGGCCGTGTCGGGGAAATCGGGCCTCAGGTGGGGGTGGACGGCGGCCACGGGGTGTCCCGCCCGCCCGCGCGAAACGACGCCCGCGAGGGTGAAGGACGGGTGTCCCGCCAGGATGCGAAGGAGTTCCCCTCCCGCCATTCCGCTTCCGCCTACGATCAAAACCGGGTGCTTTTCCATGAATGCCTTTCCTCCGTTTCCAGGGTAAAAAAAGGGCCCGCGGGTTTCTTCCGCGGGCCTCGAGGCTTGATTTCCAGCCATTCCGGGGGTCATTCCCCCGGGCTCGAGGCTCCGCTTTCGGGTGCGCTTCGCTTAACGCCGCGTTTTTCGCCGCGCTTGTCTCTCTTCATGAGGCCGGAGGCCATTTCCACGACCGCTTCCGCTATGTTCACTCCCGTCGGGGCGCTGGAGTTGCGGAACTCGGCCCCGTCGTTGACCTCGTTCACGAGCCAGCCGAGGCGCGTGAGAAAAAGGTCGACGGCCAGGAAATCCCCTCCCACGGCTGTCTGGACTCTCCCGAGGATGTCGCACAGTTCGGAATCCATCGGCTGGTTCTCGGCCCTGCCGCCCCTGGCGGTGTTGGTGATCCAGTGCCCGCTGGTCCGCCGGATGGCGCAGAGGGGGCGTCCTTCGACCACGAAGGCACGGACGTCGAAGCCACCCTTCTCGACGTAGGACTGCAGGTAGAAGACCTGGTGGGCGGCGCCGAGGTGGGCCTTGTGCTCCACGATGGCCTCGGCCGTTTCGCGGTTTGAGGCAAGGGCCAGGAGACGCCCCCAGCTGCCGCACGTCGGCTTGAAGACGACGGGGTAGCCGAGTTCTTCCGCGGCCTCCAGGGCTGCTTCCTCGGAGAAGGCCGTACGGAAGGCGGGCTGGGGAATCCCTGCCGCGGCCAGGGCCGCGCTGGTGGCTAGCTTGTCTCCGCAGGTTTCCATGACCCGGCTCGGGTTCACCACCCGGGCTCCGCCGGCCTCGAGCAGCCGCGCGACCGCGGTGTTCTGCAGGTGGCCGATGCAGCGGGCCAGGAAGACGTCGCCTTCATGCGGCTCGATCCGCCACGGCGCGGTCCGGATGTCGTCCAGGCTGCAGGGGATCCCCTTCGCCTCGGCGGCGGCCGCCAGCTGCTTTTCCTCGGCGCGAAGCCGGGAGTAGAGGATGCGGAGCCTACTCACCCCAGTCCTCCTGGACCTGGGGTGCTTCTTCCGCCCGGACCGGGTCCAGTCCCACCACTTCCAGTTCCGTTCCGCAATCGGCGCAAACCAGGATTTCCCCCAGCCCGCAGTTCTCCGGAAGCTTCACGATTCCCTCGCACACCACGCACGCCACTGTTCCTGCCATCTCAAACTCCTCCTTCAAATTGGAATGCAAAAAGGACCCGTCCCTTCACACGTGTGAAGGGACGAGTCCTCGTAAAGACCCGCGGTACCACCCAACTTGGACGCGCCCCCGGAAAAGGGGACGGTCCCGCTTGCAGACAGGTAACGGCTGTCCGGACCCGGGAAGCGTACTTCGGGGTTTCCCCCTTTCCGCGCCTGCTCTTCGAGCCTTGGGCCTTTTGGAAGCCCGGAACCCCTCTCATCCGGTGGAGGTTCCTCGCTGTAGGACTTTTGTCCCGTCCGGCCACTCGCGTCATCGCATTTCGCAAAGGTTACGGTTGAGAAAGTGGTTCGTACCAAGTCGCTCATCGCGAATTGAAATGGAGTTTAGCGGGGTTTGCCCGCGCTGTCAAGCCCGGGTTGGATTAAATCCCAGGCATGCTGGAGGACTTTTCCCGGCAGGTCTACTCCGGTGGCCTCGACGGAGCCGTGAAACTCGGGCTGCCCGTTCACCTCGTTCACGGTCCAGCCTTCCTCCGTTTCAAACAGGTCCACCGCCAGGAAATCGCCGCCGATGGCCGCCGCGACGCTACGAAGCAGCAGAATAAGCTTACCCGGCATCTCGCACGGTTCCGGCTTTCCGCCGCGGGCCGTGTTGGTGATCCAGTGGTCGCTCTTCCGGCGCATGAGGGAAACCGGTTCCCCCCCCACGAGGATCGCCCGGAGGTCGGAACCGCCCTTTTCCACGTATTCCTGGATAAAAAAGACGGAGTGGGAGGGGCCCATGGCCGCCTTGTGGAAGGCGACGGCCTCTGCGCCGTTGCGGTCCGTGACCTTGGCCAGGAGGCGTCCCCAGCTTCCGCAGGCCGGCTTGAACACAACGGGGTAGCCCATGGATTCGGCCGCATCCACCGCGGATTCCGGCGTGGCCGCCACGCTGTATTTCGGTTGGGGGATCCCCGCCGCGTCGAGGCAGGCTGCCGTGGCGATCTTGTCGCCGCATAGGGTCATGACGGAGGAAGGGTTGATCGTACGGACTCCCCGGGATTCCAGGAGGCGGGCGAGGGCCAGGTTATGGGTCTGCCCCACGCAGCGGCAGATCGCCGCATCGCCGGCCTTCGCATCGAAGCCGTCCGGCCAGGCCAGGGACGACGCGTCGCGGAAGTCCACCGGGATCCCCAGTCTCTCCGCGGCTGCCTGCAGCATCTTCTCCTCCGGGCGGAGCCGGCTGTAGGGAACAAGGATCCTCGGTGCGCGGAATGGGGTTGCGGACTTCATCGAAACAGGCCTCCTCGGAATTCGCCAAAAATCAGGATTCCGGGAGTGTAAACCAAGGTTTATTGTTTGTCAAACACTAAAACATAATATATTTTACGTTCATTCGCGAGGCCCGAAACAAACCGGCCCGTTCCTCCAGGTTCATTTTCCGCCTGCATTCCTGAACCTTTGACAGGGGGTCAGACCTTGATTTCGACCGTATGTGTACGAGATTAATGGTTTTGTCTTCTATCTGCCAAAGATTGTACACATACGGTCGAAATCAAGGTCTGACCCCGCAGGCTCAGGCTTTGCCGGGAAGGGAACGGGGGACGGGGAGGTCAAGCATGGTCCTAAGCCCGGGGCGGGCCTGCAGCACCAGGGGGAGGGTGTTGACGACCAGGGCGATGGTACCCACGCCGCCGGGGATTTCCGGCTTGATCTCGAGCCGGATGTCGGGAGTGCCGAAGATCTCGAGGGTGTCTCCTGTAGCGATGCCCTCCAGGTGCGGGTGGATCTGCTGGGGATGGATCATCTCGACCACGAGTTCCTCACCGCGGTATCCGTAGCCGGTTTGGCGGCAGCCCGCCACCATGCCGGGTTCCACGACGATCCCCTTCTCTTCCCGGCGAACGGCTGAGAGGATGGGCTCGCGGAACTGTTCGATACGGTCGACGCCAAGTCCCAGGGCATCGGAAACCATGGTGATGGACTGGACGAAACCCACGTGCCCCTCGACCGTGCCGTCGGCCACACCCCGGCGAAAGGCTTCCTCGGCGAGGCCGACTCCCTGTTCCCGCAGGACGGTGGGACCGAAGGGGGAGAGGTCGTTGACCCGGGTGACGCGGACGCGCTTTACGTCCGTGCAGGCCGCCGATAGCGCGACGACCAGGAGGTCCATGACGAAGCCGGGATTGATGCCCGTGCCGAGGACGGCGACGCCTTTCTCCTGGGCCGCGGCGTCTATCTGGGCGCAGAGCTCGGGCTCGGCCGGCCATGGGTAGGCCATCTCCTCGGCAGTGGTGACGACGGCCTTGCCGTAGTCCAGGACCTCCATGACCCGGGGAAACACATCCCGTACCAGGGAAGCCGTAGAGACGACCACGAGGTCGGGGTTGGCTTCCATGGTCGCGGCAAGGGTTTCCGCTACCGAGACTTGCCGGTGGCCTTCGCACCCCGTGAAATCGGAGAGCGGGCGGCCGATCTTGGCCGGGTCCGTGTCGATGGCGCCCACGACCTCCATGCCCGCCTTTTCCCCTATCACCCGGGCGATCCCGGCTCCCATGGCGCCCACGCCCCATACGGCGATTTTTGTCGGTTTCATGCGCTCATCCCCTTTCATGGTCGTATGCAGTCCATGGTAACATCTCCTTCCTCATCCCTTCTTGACTTTGTTCCCCAGCGGAGGAAAATATAGGACAGGTGTCCCATTTTAAGGGGATGATGTCCTTGGACACGGTGAAGAGAGTTTCTTCCCTCATGGAGTACCTGATGGAGTGCGAGGGCGAAGCCAGCATCAGGGATATCGGTCACGCAGCCGATATCCCGAAGAGCACAGTCCAGCGAATGCTCTCTTCCCTGGAAGAGACAGGCTGGGTTTACCAGAACCCTGTCACCCAGGCCTACCGCATCGGTTTTCATTTCCTCTCATTCGCCAACTTCTGGCGATTCCGGCTAGAACTGGTGAAACAGACCCAGGCTATTCTCGAAGAACTTTCCGAATGCACGAGGGAAACGGCTCTGCTCGTTGTCCTGGACGGGGATTGCGGGCGCTGCATCAACAAGGTGGAGCCCGAAAAGACGCTGAAACTCGTAGCCGAGGTTGGGAAAACATTCCCCCTCCACGCGGCTGCTTGCGGCAAGATACTGTTCGCCTTCTGCCCCGAAGAAACCCGGGAGCGGGTCCTATCTGGCCCCCTGGCCGTCTATACTCCGAAAACCCTCCTGGACCCGGATTCACTCAGATGTGAGCTTGCACTTATCCGTAAGCGCGGTTTCGCGGAGAGCTACGAGGAATTGACTCTCGGAGCTGCTGAAATCGCGGTGCCTCTCGTTGATAGCCAAAGTCGCCTTGTGGCGGGGCTCAGCGTAGCAGGGGCAAAAAAGGACATCACCGACGGTTTCGACCGGATACTCTCGCTTCTCAGGGAAAAGGCGCAGCTTGTAGCGGGCAGGATCCGAAATGGTAAGGCCGGCGCCTGAACAAGGGGGAATGGTTTTTGCTTGAAGCACGGGGACTCTCGATCAGTTTCGGCGGCCTTAAGGCGGTTGAGGGGGTCGATCTTTTCGTGAAGGAGGGGGAAATACTCAGTCTTATAGGCCCCAATGGAGCGGGTAAGACGACGCTTTTCAACCTGCTGACCGGGTTCTTGAAACCCGATAGCGGGGAAGCTCTCTTTTTAGGGCAACCGATCACCGGGCGTCAGCCCCACGAGATTGCTGCGATGGGTCTAGTCAGGACCTTCCAGAAAACGAACATCTTTGCCGAAGCAACGGTGAAAGATAGCGTTGCTATCGGGTTTCATACCCGCCGGCATGCGAATATCGGGGATATCCTTGTCAACGGCCCGACAAGCCGGCTTGAGAAAAGGTTTATCGATGGCCAAACCAGGGAGATCCTGGATTTCACCGGCCTTCTCCCCTGGTCGGAATACCTGGGAAAGAACCTTCCCTACGGCAAGCAGCGGTTGCTTGCCATTGCGCTGGCCCTCGCGGCGAAACCCACCCTTCTTCTCCTGGACGAGCCGGCTACCGGCTTGAACCCGGTCGAAACAAAGGAATTGATCGATATCATCCTGAAGATCAGATCGATTTATGGAATCACGGTTTTACTGATCGAACATAACATGAAGCTCGTGATTTCCATCTCCGACCGGATTGTCGTCTTGAATTTCGGGCAGAAGATTGCGGAGGGACGACCCGATGAAGTTGCCAAAAATCCCGCAGTGATCGAAGCCTACCTGGGGAGAGGATTCCGAAATGCTTCTTGAGGTCAGGAACCTGACGACGCACTACGGCAGGGTGAAGGCTCTGGACAGAGTTTCGGTGGATGTCCCGGAAGGGACGATCGTCACCCTTATCGGTGCCAACGGGGCCGGGAAAAGCACCTTCATGATGTCCATCTCCGGGGTAATCCGGCCAAGTTCAGGAACAATCGTCTTCGCTGGGCAAGGGATCGAGCATCTTCCCTCGGACCGCATCGTCAGCCTGGGAATCTCCCAGTGCCCAGAGGGTAGGCGAGTATGGCCGCAGATGACAGTTGTGGAAAACCTTGAAACGGGTGCTTTCTCGGTTTCAGGGAAGGGAGTTGTCCAGGATCGGCTGGAATCCGTGTTCAGCTATTTTCCCATCCTGAAAGAGCGGAGGCAGCAGCTTGCCGGAAGCCTGAGCGGGGGAGAGCAGCAGATGCTCGCTATCGGGCGGGCCCTGATGAGTGGGCCAAAGCTTCTTATGCTGGACGAGCCTTCCCTGGGCCTGGCCCCAATCATCGTGGAGAAGCTCGTGTCGATAATCCGCGAAATCAAGGAGCACGGAACGACCGTGATCCTTGTTGAGCAGAATGCTTTCATGGCGCTCCAGATCGCCGATACGGCATACGTTCTCGAGACCGGGAGGGTTGTAATGTCCGGAAAAGCTTCGGAACTGCTGCAAAACGATTTAGTCCGTAAATCGTACCTGGGAATATGAAGGCAACCAGGACGAAATTCTTAGGGAGGTGAGCGGTTTGAAAGGCAAGAACTGGATCATCCTGATGGCAATTGGGGTTCTGCTAAGCTTCGTCTCCGCTTCGTTCGCGGCCATTCCGGCGGGTCCCATCCGTGTCGGCGTTGTCATGCCGACCTCGGGAACGCTGGCGTATGACGGCGGCCTGGCCCTCAACGGGATCAAGATGGCGGTTGATGAGGTCAACAAGGCAGGGGGTATCAAGGGGAACAAGCTGGAGCTGTTCGTCGAGGATAGCGCAGGTGTTCCCGCCACAGCAGTTGCGGCAATCGAAAAGTTGGTCGGAATGAGCAAGGTCTCTGCCGTCATCGGAGATTTCGGCAGTTCCTGCACGCTGGCAATGATGGATGTGGCCCAGCGTGCCCAGGTGCCTCTCATTACCCCCATTTCCCTCGCGCCGAAGATTACCGAGCAGGGCAATATCTGGACCTTCCGGGGTTGCGACAACTCGGAAATGATCGCAAAGGGTTTCACGAAGTGGGCAGTGAAAACGAAAAAGTTGGACAAGTGGGCCTTCATAGCGGTGAACACGGATTACGGCCGCGGTTCCGTTGAGGCTTTCAAGAAGAAGGTTGCCGAGCTTGGCGGGGAAGTCGTCTTCACGGAATACTTCCAGCAGGGCGAAACGGACTATTACCCCATCATCACCAAGCTGAAGGCAACCAAGGCCAACGGGTTGTGCATGTTCGGCGAGACCGTCGACCTTTCCAGGGTTGTCAACCAGTTCTATGAAATGGGACTCAACGAGAAGATGACCCTGATGGATCCTACAAGCGGGACCTTCAATCCCAAGTTTATCGAACTGGTGAAGGAAAAGGCGAACGGAATTGTCGGTGCGAGCCGTTTTGTTGCGACCATCAAGACACCGGCGGCCAAGAAGTTCGTCGCGGATTATCACAAGCGCTATGGCGCGGATCCCGAGAAGTATGCCCAGGCCGGCTACGACGTCGCCAAGATGGTGACGATGGCCATCACCAAGGCCGATTCGACGGAACCTGCCAAGATAAGGGAAGCCCTGTCAAAAATTTCCTACAAGGGACCCCAGGGCAAGGCGCATTTTAACGAGAAGAACCAACTTATCATCGACGAGTACATCATTGCGATAAAGGACGGCGTATTCCAGATCGTCGCCGGTCCCGTCTCGGCCGAGTAGAGGTACAGGCGGGCCCGTCCCAACGGGCGGGTCCGCCTGTAAATCCCGCGGGGGTGAAGGTGGAAGCATGATCACGGTTTTTATGCAGCAGGCACTGAACGGTGTTGTCCTGGGGTGCATCTATGCCTTGACGGCCCTCGGCCTTTCCCTGGTCTTCGGGATTCTCGAGGTTGCCAATTTCGCCCATGGGGAACTGTACATGCTGGGTGCGTTCATGGCCCTTTTTGCCACAAAACTGGTGGGGGCGCCTTTTTTCATCGCTCTCCTCATATCGATGTCCATCATGGCCGTCTTTGGGGCATTAACTGAAAGAGTGGTCTTTCGGCCGATTGTCGGAAAACCCATGATTAACAGCATGCTCCTGTCTTTCGGCCTGTCAACGGCGCTAGCCAACCTTGCCCTTTTCTTCTTCAAGGCCGACCCAAGAAAAATCGACTCCGGGCTGGCGGACATCCGGTTCCGCTTCCTGGGGCTTTATGTCACGGCGGAACGATTGTCGGTTCTAGTGCTCAGCATTGCCCTGGTAGCGTTGCTGGCCTGGTTCATCCAGTACACAAAGACCGGCAAGGCGATGAGGGCCATTTCCCAGGACCGCGTGGCCGCACAGTTGGCAGGTATAAATGTGAGGCGAATCTACTCCGTTACTTTTGCCATTAGCGGCGCTCTTGCTGCGGCTGCTGGAACGATGGTCGGGGCTATTTTTTTCGTTTCGCCTGAAATGGGTTTTTCCGTTGTGCTCAAATCATTCGTGGTCATTATCCTTGGAGGTTTCGGGAGCATCAGGGGGGTCATCCTAGCGGCGATCATCATAGGGCTAGCAGAAAGTCTGGGAGGCGGATATATCTCTTACGCCTACAAAGATGCCTATCCATTCCTGCTCCTTGTCCTTCTCTTCATGCTGCGGCCCCAGGGGCTGATTGGAGGAAGGCGTTCATGAAAGTCCAAGCCAGGATCTTCATCATCTTGATCTCTCTCGTCGCCCTCCTCTTCGTTCCGAGGCTCTTCTCCATGGATTACTACATGCACATGTTTGTCATGTCAGAGATATACGCCGTTCTCGCGCTTTCCCTGGCACTGATCGTCGGGTTTTCCGGACAGGTGTCGATGGGTCATGCGGCTTTCTATGGGATAGGGGCCTACGTTTCAGCCCTCCTGAGTGTCAATTTTGGTCTTTCATTCTGGGTGACCATCTGGATTGCCGGATTTGCAGCCGGTCTTGTCTCCTTCATGATCGGGGTTCTTGTCCTGAGGCTTCGCGGGCATTTCCTCGCGATAACGACGGCTTTTTTCGGGATTCTCGTCGGCCTTGTCTTCAACAACTGGATAGGCGTGACGAACGGCCCGATGGGGGTCGCGGGAATCCCGCGACCCGCTCCGCTGAACTTACCGGGTTTCACCGTAGCCATCCAGACGCGGGCTCATTATTACTACCTGGGGCTTGCTTTTGCGGTCATGGTGGCTTTCCTGGTATACCGCCTTGTCAATTCCAGAATAGGGAACGCCCTCATTGCCATACGGGAAAACGAGGAGCTGGCAAGGTCGATCGGCATCAATGCCATGGCCTACAAGGTCCTGGCCTTCTCGATCGGAGGAGGGCTCGCCGGCATGGCCGGTTCGTTCTATGCGCACTATATTCTTTTCATCAGCCCGGTGACCTTCACCGTAGCGGAGTCCATCAACATGCTGGTCATGATCATTTTCGGGGGGATGTCGACCCTGTTCGGGCCGATCCTGGGAGCCGTATTCCTGACGGTCCTTCCTGAATTCCTCAGGATGGCAGGGTCACTGAGGCTGGTCATATACGGGGTAGCCCTTGTCGTTTTCATCATCTGGATGCCTCTCGGGGTCTGGGGAAGCCTGAAAAGCTTCTGGCTGGGCAGGCGCCAGGCGAGTCTATCGGAGGCAGGGGAGAGCCAGGAACATTCCTAGAAGAATCTTGTCTCCTTTGGTTCATAGAAATATCCAGGGGGCACCNNGGTGCCCCCTGGATATTTCTATGAATCACCCGGGCGATCCCGGCTCCCATGGCGCCGATGCCCCACACGGCGATCTTTGTCGGCTTCATGCGCTCATCCCCTTTTCTCGTGATTGGGGTTCGTTTGTATGCATACGGTCAGATTCAAGGTCTGACCCCATTTCCAGGTTGTCACTTCATCCCTGCACGGATAGGATAGCCGGAGAGGATGCGTATCGCTAGGGAGGGTTTTCGATGAACGAGGTTTATTTCGATCGGATCGCCCGCGAGGCGGGGATAAAGGCGGGGCAGGTGAAGGCGGCGGCAGAGCTTTTGCAGGATGGCGGCACCGTTCCTTTCATCGCCCGGTACCGGAAGGAAGCGACCGGGGCGCTGGACGAGGTCCAGATCGCGACGGTGCGGGACCGGCTGGAGCAGCTGGCGGAGCTGGACAAGAGGCGCGAGGCCGTGATGAAGTCGCTTGCCGAGCGCGAGCTTTTGACCGACGAGCTGAAGGCCTCCCTGGAGGCGGCGGAAACGCTGACCCGCGTGGAGGACCTGTACCTGCCCTTCCGGCCGAAGCGCCGGACCCGGGCATCCATCGCCGTGGAACGGGGACTCGAGCCGCTGGCCGTTCTCCTGCTGGACGCGGCCGCCGGCAAGGCCTCCTGCCAGGACCCTGAGGGAGAGGCGGCCCGGTTCGTGGACCCGGAGAAGGGGGTTCCCGACACGGACGCCGCCCTGGCCGGGGCGCGGGACATCGTGGCCGAGCGTGCTTCGGAAGACCCGATGGCCCGCCACGGGCTGCGGGGCCTTTTCGTCCGCAAGGGGGTTTTCACCAGCCGCGTGGCGAAGGGGAAGGAAGAGGACGGCGCCAAGTACCGCGACTACTTCGACTGGAAGGAACCGGCCGTGAAGGCCCCGTCCCACCGGCTCCTCGCGGCCTTCAGGGGAGAGGAGGAGGGATTCCTGTCGCTTTCCTTCATGCCCCCCGAGGGAGAGGCCGTGGCCTCGCTGGAGGGGCTCTTCGTGAAGACGGGTTCCCCCGCCGCGGACCAGGTGAAGACGGCGCTGGCGGACGGCTATGCCCGCCTGGCCGGCCCGTCCATGGAAACGGAGCTTCGGGCCGTGCTGAAGAAGAAGGCCGACGAAACCGCAGTGGCCGTGTTCGCGCAGAACATCAGGGAGGTCCTCATGGAATCCCCCCTGGGGCAGAAATCCGTCCTTGCGGTGGATCCCGGCATCCGTACCGGCTGCAAGCTCGCCGTTCTGGACGCCCAGGGGCGCCTGCTCGAGACGGGCGTGATCTACCCGCTGCGGGGAAAGGGCGACCTGGAAGGGGCCGCACGCACGGTCGGAGAACTGCTTTCGCGAAGCCCCGTGGAAGCCGTGGCCGTGGGCAACGGCACGGGAGGCCGGGAGACGGAGGCGTTCCTGCGGGGATTGGACCTCCCCGGGAAACCCGTCGTGGTTCTCGTGAACGAAAGCGGGGCATCGGTCTACTCGGCATCGGAGGCCGCGCGCGAAGAGTTCCCGGACCACGACCTGACCGTCCGGGGGGCCGTCTCCATCGGCCGGCGCCTGCAGGATCCCCTGGCGGAACTGGTGAAGATCGACCCGAAGTCCATCGGCGTGGGGCAGTACCAGCACGACGTGGACCAGAAGATGCTGAAGACCGCCCTGGACGACGTGGTGAGCTCCTGCGTGAACCGCGTGGGGGTGGAGGTGAACACCGCCAGCCGGCAGCTCTTGACCGCGGTTTCGGGCGTGGGGCCGGCGCTGGCGGCCTCGATCGTCGCCTACCGGCAGGAGAACGGGCCGTTTGCCAGCCGGGCGGAACTGCGCAAGGTGCCCAAGCTCGGGCCGAAGGCCTTCACCCAGGCAGCCGGGTTCCTGCGGGTCAGGGGCGGAAGGGAACCGCTGGATGCGAGCGCCGTCCACCCTGAGTCGTACGGGGTCGTGAAAACCATGGCGAAGGACCTGGGCTGCACGGTGGCCGACCTGATGGCCAACGCCGAGCTCCGGAAGCGGATCGAGCCCGAACGCTACCTGGGGGGAGACACCGGGGCCTACACCCTGAAGGATATCCTGGAGGAGCTGGATAAGCCGGGCAGGGACCCGAGGGAATCCTTCGAGGCGGTGGAGTTTTCCCCCGATGTGCGGGAAATGGCGGACTTGCGGGAGGGGATGGAACTGGCTGGAGTGGTCACCAACGTGACCGCCTTTGGCGCCTTCGTCGACATCGGCGTCCACCAGGACGGCCTCGTCCACGTCAGCCACCTGGCCGACCGATTCGTGAAGAATCCGTCGGACGTCGTCCGGGCAGGCCAGAAAGTCCGCGTGCGGGTCGTTTCAGTCGACGCGGTTCGCAAGCGCATCGGGCTCTCGATGAAGGGGCTGCCTAGTTCATGATGATTCCCCGGAGCTTCTCCTTTGCCTTCTCGCACTCCAGGGCGAAATCCTGGGGCTTCGACGTCCAGAAGGCCTTGCGAATCGACCATTCCCTGCGGAAGTTCCGGAGCCACTCGGACTTGAAGTAGGTTTCAAGGGGATCGAGATCCGGGGCCGACGGGGCGGAGAAGACGAACCCCCCGAGCATGTCCTTCAGGCGGAGGGTCCAGGGGCGCACCAGCTCGAAAGGTTCATCGGCCCGCGAGGTTCTCGTCCAGAGCGTGACGGCCTCGCTGGACATGGCCATGCAGTTGGCCACGATGTGTTCCGGGTTGCAGAAAAAGATCTCGGCTTCGATCCTTTCCTGCGGATCGAGGACCAGCTTAAGGGCAAGGGTGTGTCCCTCGATGAGGAAACCGGTTGTTGCATCTCGTTCGACCGAAATGTTCAATTGCATCAGCCCCTTCCAGGGGAGAATAAACACTAAAACTAAAAATTAGCGCTTTTATCAAGCTAATTATAAAGTATTGGCTCTGCAAAGCAAGCAAAAAGCCGTAAAAAGTAGCATATATTAAATGGAAGGGTTACAAACTGTAATCTTGGCGGCTCCTGTGCACCGAGGTTTTTTAGCTTTTTAAACAGGGGTGTGGGTTTATCCCGCACACAAGGCCGGGCACGGGAGAAAAATCCGAAAAAATTAAACGCATTTCCTTGCATACAACAGTCCTGAAATTCGGGACAGGTACAAATTCATTGCGTTCACAATCACAAGCTTGAATCACAAGCCTGGAAAAGGAGGGATAGCCATGCTTGAACTGCAGGAACTGCAGCAGCGTACGGATCGCTTCCTTGACGAAAGGGCCGGCGAGATGGCGGCGTTCAGCGATTTTCTCGGGCATCATCCGGAACTGCCGGCCGAAGAACATGAAAGCAGCCGGCTTTTTGTCGAGGCCCTGGAAAAAAACGGCTTCGAGGTCGAGTTCCCCTTCCTGGGCATCGAGACCGCCTTCATGGCGAAGAAGCGCCGCGGGGAAGGCGGAGTGGTGGCCCTCCTGGCGGAATACGACGCCCTGCCGGAGATTGGGCACGCCTGCGGGCACAGCCTGCACGGGACGCTTTCCCTTTATGCCGGGCTTGCCCTGGGGCAGGCGGTGGAGGAAACCGGCGGGGAAGTATGGGTGGTGGGCACACCCGCGGAGGAAGCCGACGGGGCCAAGAGCCCCATGGCGGACGCGGGGGTCTTCGACGGGGTCGACCTGGCGATGATGGTGCACGCGTCCGGGGGAATCACCTGGACGGATTACCGTTCCCTGGCCCTGCACGGCTACGATATCACCTTCAGGGGAAAACCGGCCCATGCAGCGGCGGCTCCATGGGATGGGAGGAACGCCCTGAACGGGGCCAAGCTTTTCCTTGTGGCGATGGACATGCTTCGTCAGCAGGCCCGGCCGGAAACCCGCATGTACGGGATCATCACGAACGGCGGCTCCGCGGTGAACGTGATCCCGGATTTCGCGGCCTGCCGGGTGGAGGTTCGGGCCCCGGAGAGGATCGGGCTGGACGAGCTGATGGGCCAGGTCTTCGACTGCGCACGGGGGGCCGCAATCGCCACGGGAACCTCCGTGGAGTGGGAAAAATACCTCCAGAGCTTCGACGACATGCGCCCCAACCCGGCCGCCGAGGGGCTTGTTAAGGAAATGCTTGAGAAGCAGGGATTTGCCTGCTCTCCCAGTCCGGGCGCCATGGGTTCCACCGACGTGGGCAACGTTTCCTACCGCTGCCCGGCGATCCAGCCCATGATGGCCATCACGGAACGGTCCCTGGCCCTCCACACGCGGGAATTCGCCGAGGCGACCTTCACCCCGGAGGCTCACGACGCCCTCTTGCGTGGAGCAAAAGCCCTCGCGGCCACGGGCCTTCGCGTTTTGACGGACCCTGCCTTGCGGGCTCGGATCCACGCCGACTTCCTAATTCGGGACAGGCACTAATTCATTGCGTTCTCATTCACATGAAGGACGGACCCCAGGAGAAACGCTAAAACCGCTGCGATTCGTCCCGGCGTTGGCGCTGTTTTTTGCCCTGGTCCTGGCGGCTGTCCCTGTGGCGGCCGGTCCCGTGATCCTGGCCTGGGATCACGTCCGGTCCGATCCCCCGAACCTCGCGGTGGACCCGCCACACCCGGTTGTCACCGTGCTCAGCCCGACCTGGTTCACGCTTTCGGGCCCTGACGGCAGCGTGGCCTCCAAGGCCGACAAGGCCTACGTGGCCGAGGCGAAAAGGCGCGGTGTCCGGGTGGAGCCGCTCTTCGCGAATGGGTTCAACCCGGATCGCACCAGGGCTTTCCTCTCGGACCCTCCTGCGCGTGCCCGCTCCGTGGCGCAAATCCTGGGTTTTTGCCGGAGCCTTGGGCTCGATGGCATCAACGTCGATTTCGAGAACGTCTTCGACGATGATCGCGACCGGCTCACCTCGTACGTGGCGGAACTGTCGCATGCCCTACACGCCTCCGGCCTTCGCGTTTCGATCGACGTGACGGTCGTGTCCGGCAAGCCCAACTGGTCGGCCTGTTACGACCGCGGGGCGCTGGGGAAGATCGTCGATGCCGTGGTCCTGATGGCCTACGACGAGCACTGGCGAAGCGGTCCCGTGAGCGGTCCCGTGGCTTCCATCGGCTGGGTGGAACGGGCCGTGGCGGAACTGGCGGCACTCGTGCCGCCCGAAAAAATCTGGCTGGGAATCCCGCTCTACACCCGGGAGTGGGAGGAGGTCCCCGCCAATGGGGGTTGGCAGAAAACCGGGGCGCGCGCCCTGTCGATGGCCGACGCGGAAGCACGTTTGGCGAAAAACGGCGCGGTTCCGGCCTGGGACGCGGTGGCGGGTCTCTATTACGGGGAATACCTGAAGGACGGGAAGCGCTACCGGATCTGGCTCGAGGAGGAGCGTTCCCTGGCGCTGAAGGCGGCAATGGTAGGGCGGTTCGGCCTGGGTGGCGTGGCGGCGTGGCGGCGGGGTTTCGAAAAGCCGGAGGCCTGGAGGGTGATCCAGGGGCTCCGCGAAGTTGCCAAGGCAGTAAATTGAAGCTTCTCCCGTCTCATTGCCCTAGCAGTTCCGCATAGACCCCCGCGCTTTTTTCCCAGGAGAACCGTCCCGGGTCGAAAACCGGCAGGTTCTTCCCCTTTTGCAGGCGGGTTTCGAAGATCTCGGCCAGGGTGCGGATGTCGAGAGGCTCGAAGTACTCGGCGGAGTTCCCGCAAACCTCGCGATGAACGGGGATGTCGGAGACGACCGCCGGGGTCCCGCAGGCCATGGCTTCCACCACGGGCATGTCGAAACCCTCGAATAGCGATGCGCTGACGAAGAGTTCCGCGCCCGAATAGATTGCGGTGAGAGCCTCCTCGGGGATGTAGTCCAGGAAGCGGATCCTGCCGGGAGCCGTTTCCGCGGCGAACCGCTCTATTATTTCCGTGTATTCCGGTGAATAGGAGCGGTTGCCCGCGATGACGAGGTCCACGTCGGGGATTGTCGGGGCGATGGCGGAGAAGGCCCGGAGCACTGTTTCCAGGTTCCTGCGGGGGCTTACCGAGGCGAGGGACAAAATGTAGCGCCTGCGGGCTCCCAGTTGGGCCGCGATTTTAAGGGCGTGTTCCGGAGCAACGGGGCGGAAGAATTTGGTATCGACACCGGGATACGCCACGGGGATGCGTTCCCTGTCGATGCCGAAAGCTTCGGAAACCTGGTCCGCGGTCGTTTCCGAAACGGCAACTATACAGTCGGCCTTGCTGATAGCCTGTTCGAACTTGGTCCTGAAACGCTGTTCGCGCGGGGTGAAGGTTCCGGCATGGTGGTCGCCCAGTTGGGACCGATAGAGCAGGTCATGAACGGTCAGGATGACCCTGGCACGCTTCTCGATGCCCAGGGGCCAGGAATAAAACGGGCACCAGAACCAGTCGCTCTTCCCGGGGCGGAAAAGCCTTTGCCCGATCAGCCACCTGGCCTGTTTTTCCAAAGGGCCCAGGGAGTAGAGCCGTTCAGGAGGGAAAGGGAAAAGCCCGGTTTCCCCGAAGGTGAAAAAACGGGTCTCCAATTCCGGGACGTGGAGCAGTTGCTCCGAGACCCGGAAGGCGTAGTTGGGAATGCCCGTTCTCTGGCGAGTGGTGAATTGCGTGGCGTCGATGACAAGATGGGGCAACGCGGTTTCATCCCTTTCGTTTGTTGCATACTATACACAACAAGGGGGCCGGTGTAGAATCGACGCTGGATGAATCGAGTCGGGAGGCTTCCTGAAAACCGATGAAATGCCTTTATATTACTCCATTCAATCCTTATCCGGCCCGATCCGGCGGGGCCCTTCTAACAGACTTGATGCTTCGGAAGATCGGGGCAAAGTGCCCAATCGACGTGGCGACTTTCGGCGATTCCCCGGATTATTCTCCCTATCCCGGGGTTGGAAACGTAAGGCGGTTCCGCAAGGATCCCCTGTACAGGATCCGTGCCCTGCTGGGAAAATTTCCCGAATCCCTTGAACGGCATACCGACCCCGACCTGGAACGCCTCGTATGGGCGGGGGGTTACTCCCACGTTTTCTGCGACAGCTTTGCGCCGGCCCTTAACCTGTTGCGCCCCAAGGGGTCCTTGCGCGAGAGGTGCCCCTTTCGGACCATTCTCCTGAGCCACAACCTGGAGAGCCAGGTAGAGCGCGAAAACATCCAGTACGACGCGAAGCGTTTCTCCTGGCACAAGCGGAAGATCCTGTCGAGGGACGTCGGGCGCATGGAACGGGCGGAGGCGGTTTTGCTGCCCCGGTTCGACCGGGTCCTTTCCGTTTCGGAACACGAAAGTCTTGTCATGAAGGACCGCTGCGGCTGTGGAGACAACGTGCGGACCCTGCCGATCTCCTTCGGGACGAAGCTCTCCGCGTTCCCGGAAGACCGCAAACCGGACACGATTCTCTTTGCCGGGTCCATGTGGTGGCTGCCGAATCGCCACGGGCTGTCCTGGTTCTTCGAAAACTGCTGGGAAACGATCCTCGCCGCGCGTCCTGCGGCCTGCGTGATCCTGGCCGGGAACGACAAGACCGGTTTCGCCCACGGGATGGCGCAACGCTACCCCAACGTGACGGCGACGGGCTTCGTGGAGGAGATCGAGCCCTTTTTCAGGCAGGCTTCCGTGTTCATCCTGCCGCTTTTGATCGGGACGGGCATCAAGATCAAGCTACTCGAGGCGATGGGCTGGGGGCTCCCGGTGGTTTCGACGCCGAAGGGGGTTGAAGGGGTCCCCGGTTTCGAGGAAGGCCGCCATGCCCTGGTCTGCGGAGAGCCCATGGATTTCGCGCAGGGAGTCATTCGCCTGCTTGAGGCCCCCGACCTCCGGGAAAGGATGGCCAGGGAGGCGCTTTCCTGGACCGAGTCGAACGAAAAGGCCCTGGAATCCCTTCTGGACGAGGTGTTTTGCGATGCCTGAAGAAAGCCCGATCCACGTCTTTCTTTCGTCGGACGAGAGCTACGCGCCTCACCTTGCAGTCACTGTCGTTTCAATCCTCCGGAACGCGAATCCAGATGACCGGTTTACCTTTCACGTGTTGAGCAGGGGAATCACGGAAACGAGCCGCGAGCGCCTTGTCCGCCTGGCGGAAGGCCAGGGGGCCGCCCTGTTCTTCATCGAGGCGGACGCGAATATGCTTCGGACCTTCGAGGGTGTCATGGTGCTGCACGAAAACGATTACGTGAACGTCACGTCCTACTTGCGGCTGGCCGTTGGGGAGCTTTTTCCGGATCTTTCCAGGATTCTTTACCTCGACTGCGACGTTGTTGTCCGGAAAAGCCTTTCGCCCCTTTGGAAGACAGACTTGGCCGGGCATGTCCTGGGCGCGGTCGAAGACCAGGGATTCGGGGAAAAGATGGATTTCGAAAAGCAACTGCTTGGGGTGAGCCGATATTTCAACTCCGGCGTCCTGCTTATCGACCTGGATCTCTGGCGCCGAGAGTGTTGCGGGGAAAGGTGCCTTGAATTCGCGCGGACGAACACGCTGCCGACGATATGGCATGACCAGTCCATCCTTAACGCGGTCTTCAAGGACCAGGTGCTCTTCCTGGGGCAGGATTGGAACCTGATGGCCTGTGACGCCTGGCGGGTGACCCGGCAAGGCCGGATCCCGGCCGGGTGGGAAGACGCCATGAACGACCCGTCGATCGTCCATTACACGGCCGCCAAGCCCTGGCTTTACGAGACGCGGCATGTCCTTTTCGAGGAAGATTACTGGAAGGCTCTTGCGGAGACGACTTGGGGAGACAGGAAAACCCTGGAGGGCAAGGCCGAGAAGTTTCGGCAGTGCCGCGCCCGGGAAACCTGGCGTCACCCCCGGGAGGCCGCCCTGGCCCTTTTGGGCCTGGCGGAATGGCCCCCGGCCCTGCCAAATGGCCTTTGCCTCGCGATTTCGGGAAGCGGCAAATGAAAGTATCGGTGATCGTTCCCATGTACAACGCGGAGAGGACGATCGCGGTTCCGCTGTTGTCCCTGGCCCACCAGACCCTTCCGCCCGAGTCTTTCGAACTTGTTTTGGTCGACGACGGATCGACGGACCGGTCCGTATCGAAGGCACGCAAGCTTCTCGAGTCGGTTTCCTATCGATGGGAGATTCCCGAGGGGGCGCGCCGGGGTGTCAGCGCTGCACGGAACAAGGGGATCGACCATGCCCAGGGGGAACACGTTTTCTTCCTCGATGCGGACGATAGCCTCCCCCCGGATTTTTTGGCAACGGTTTTGGAGGGGATCGAAAGAGAAGGGGCCGACCTGGCCTGGATCTGGAAGATCACGAACCCGGCCGAGTTCCAGGCCTTGAGAAAACACCCCATGGCCCTGAAGAGAAGCGGGGTGGAATGCCTCGATGGCTTCCTGAAAAAGCCCCGGAACGCACAGGTCATGGTTCGCCGGAGTTTCCTGGATTCATCCTGTGTTCGCTACACCGAGGGCCTTGCTTACGGTGAGGATTTCGATTTCTTCGTCCGTCTCCTGCTGGAAGCCCTCCGGGTCCACGTGGAGGATCGGACTTTTTACCTCTACCGCCGGCACCCCTTCCAGGTGACGCGAACCATCGATCGCCTCGAGGCGAGGAAGGCTACGGACGAGGCTTTTCGGCGGCTTTCGGGTTTCCTCGCGGAAAAGGGGGCTCCCGGTGAAATCCTTTTCGAGATGAAGCGGAACGAGGCCAGGGCCCGGATCAACCTCCTCCGGGAGGCCTGGAAAAGGAGGCCGGAAGGATATTTCGATGCGCTCCTTGAAAGCCCTGAAACGGAAGAGGCCATTCGCTTTGCCGGGCAGGGGAAGCTTTCGGTGAAATGGCAGATGAGGGCGGCGATGCTTGACCTGGCACGGGTGATGAAGGGCTAACCCGAAGCGGGAGTTGGCTAGCCTATACGGACAGGAAGAGGGGCCGGAAATCGATCCGGCCCCTCTTTTGTTTCATGTGAAAGTGAACGCAATGAATTTGTACCTGTCCCGAATTACGCCTCCGAATTACGCCTCCCAGGTTGCGCCGCAGCGGTCGAGGATGACCTGCCAGTCGGCGTCGACGTCGGCCTGGATTTCCTCCAGCATGGCCTTTGCACCGTCTCCCTTGAACAGGTGGCGGAAACGGGCCTGGGGCTTGAGGAACTCCTCGATGGGAACGCGTTTCTTTGGCTTGTAGGTGAGCTTCCACACGCCGTCGACGACTTCGTAGACGGGCCAGAAGCGGGTGTCCGCGGCCAGCTTGCAGATGTCCTGCTGCAGGGACGGGTCGATGCCCCAGAAGAGGACGCAGGGGACGAGGATGTTGACGAAGGCCGGCCCCGGCGTCTCGACGGCCTTCTTCACCTTCTCGGCCACGTCGGTGGCGTTAAAGAGGGTCGTCTGCGCGACGTAGGGGATGTGGTGAGCCTCCACGATGGCGGTGAGGTCCTTGGGTTTCTGGAGCTTGCCCGGCAGAACGCTTCCCGCCGGCGAAGTGGTGGCGTTGGCCCCCTTCGGGGTGGCGCTGCTCCGCTGGGCGCCGGTGTTCATGTAGCCCCCGTTGTTGTAGCAGATGTAGGTGAAGTCCTGCCCGCGCTCCAGGGCCCCCGACAGGGCCTGGAGGCCGATGTCGTAGGTCCCGCCGTCGCCCCCGAAGGCGACGAACTTGATTTCCTTGTCGATCTTGCCGCGCTTCTTCAGAGCCACGTAGGCGGCTTCAACGCCCGACACGCCCGCCCCCGCGTTCTCGAAGGCCGTGTGGATCCACGGCACTCTCCAGGAACTGAAGGGATAGACGGTGGTTGAAACCTCCAGGCAACCCGTGGCGTTGACGACGACCACGGGCGATTCGACGCCCATGAGCCCCTGGTGCACCGCCGTGGGGGCGCCGCAGCCCGGGCACATGCGATGCCCGTTGGTCAGGGGGCTTTCCTTTTCGGTGAAGTCCTTGATCCGGATGGCCATCTCTCACACCCCCCTATTCCAGCAGGCCAAGGTAGCGCTCTTCGCGGGAGACCTTCCCCGCGGCGAGGTCCATGAAAAGCTCCCGGGCGTACTGCGGGAAAAAGTCCCGGCCGCCCAGGCCGTAGACGCACGACTGCACGGGGATGTTCTTCCCGCAGTCGTACAGGGCGCTCTTGATTTCCGCGGCCAGGGGGGCCGTCCCGCCGATGCTCAGGGCCCGGTCCAGCACGGCCACGGCCTTCGCGGTGCCCAGGATTTCGGCGACCTCATCCGCGGGGAAGGGACGGAACATCCGCACCCGCAGGCAGCCGGCCTTGATGCCCTGTTCCCGCAGCTCGTCCACGACGTCCTTCACGACTCCCGAGGCGGAAGACATGACCACGACGATGAAGTCGGCATCCTCGGTGCGGTAGCGGTCGAGCTTGGGGTAGAAACGCCCGGAGACGGCCTCGAATTCCTTCGCGACGCCGTCGTAGACCTTGAGCACGTTCTTCATGGCCTCGATCTGCTGCCGCTTGATCTCGAAGTAGTACTCGGACATGGCAAAGGAACCGTAGGTGACGGGGTGGTCGACGTCCAGGAGCGGGAAGTCGGCGTCACGCTCTCCGACGAAGGCCTTCACGGCGGCGTCGTCGAGGATTTCCACGGGTTCGAAGCCGTGGCTCGTGATGAACCCGTCCTGGCAGACGAAGACCGGGGAAAGGACGTCCTTGTGCTCGGCCAGGCGGATGGCCAGGATGGCCGTGTCGTAGGCTTCCTGGGCGTCCTCGCAGTAGAGGTGGACCCAGCCCGCATCGCGCTCGGCCATGCTGTCGCTGTGGTCGCAGTGGATGTTGATGGGGGCGCCGATGCACCGGTTCACCAGCCCGAAGACGATGGGGGTACGGAAGCAGCCGGCGATGGGGAAGATCTCGTGCATCAGGGCCACGCCGTTGGCGCTGGAGGCGGTCATGACGCGGGCCCCGGCGGCCGAGGCGGTGACGCAGGCGGTGATGGCGGAATGTTCGCTTTCAACGGTGACGAAGTTCGTGTCCACCTTGCCGTTCGCCACGAAGTCGGCGAACTTCATGGGGATGTCGGTGGACGGGGTGATGGGATAGGCGGCGACGACGTCCGGGTTGATCTGGCGCATCGCTTCCGCGAAGGCCCAGTTTCCCGACGTGATTTCCCTGCGAGGCATGGCTTACTCCCCCTTCGCGCCGGCGCCGGGGCCGGTGAACTCGGACTCGGGCCGCATCTCGATGGCCTTCTTCGGGCAGATGTGCGCGCAGATGCCGCAGCCCTTGCAGTAGAAGGTGTCGATGCCGGTGACCTTCCCGTTTCCATCCGTCAGGATCGAGCGGTCGGGGCACTGGTTCCAGCACAGGAGGCAGGAGATGCACTTCTCCCCGTCCCAAACGGGGCGCATGCTCCGCCACTGGCCCGTCTCGACGGCCTCCGCGGAGGACCCGAAAGCGATGCCGCCCATGGGGACGTCCTGCCAGCGTTTAGGCTTGCCCATTTCAGCGCTGTTCCCGCGGTTTGTCATCCGACCTGCACCTCCTCGTAGCCCCGCCGGATCGCCCGCACGTTCGCCGCGAGGATCTTTTCCGGGAGCTTGGCCATCTTGTGGGAGAAATGCTCGACGAAGGCCTCGATGGGCACCTCGTCGAAGATGTGGGCGAAGGTGCCGAGCATGGGGGCGTTGGGCCGGTTCTGGCCGAACTCCTCCAGCGTGATCTTCGTCGCGTCGATGGTGATGACCTTCACGGCTTCGCCCAGGCCCAGCTGGGTCTTGATCTCGGCCGGGGAAGCGGGTGTGTTGACCAGGTACACCGTTTTCTCGGTGCACCCGTCGGTGGGGCGGACGGATTCGAGCAGGGTCGGGTCGATGACGGCCACGACATCGGGGTTCTGGACGCCGCAGCGCTTGCGGATGGGGGCATCGGAAACGCGGTTGAACGCCTTCATCGGGGCTCCCTGTCGCTCGGCGCCGTACTCCGGGAACGACTGCACGTGCTTGCCGGCCTCGAACAGGACCTCGGCCAGGACGGCGGAGCCCGTCTTGGCACCCTGTCCTCCCCGGCCGTGCCATCGGACCTCGAGGGTCTTGGGCATGGACGGATCACGCTCCTCTCATGGAATAATGAATGCTGTATATCTCTTGTGGACATACGGGACAAGAATAGCGTGACTCGGGGGAATAATCAAACGATTCCTGCAGGCTAAAACCTTCGAAAAGCGGCGCGGTGACGGGTTCCTGTGTTATAAAGGACTTAAACGGGAGGGATGTCATGCTACGGGCCAATTCGCGCTATTCGAACTCCCTGGCCGTGCTTTTCGGCCTTGAAAGTTTCGTTTTCTGGGCGACCGTCCTGGGCGGCGGCTTCCTTGTCTTCGAGGGAAAAGCCTACGCCGGGCAGTACGCCGCCATCAACGCCTGCCTGGCCCTGGGGCTCTACGCCTTCAGGGGCTATGATCCGGCGCGTCTAAAGAATCCCTACGAAGCCCTGGTCGCCGGCATGCAGGGGATCTTCTTCGGAGGAATCCTCGCGGTTTCCCTTTTGATGACCCAATTCCCCCGAATTCCCCGTCCCTACTTCATCCCCACGTTCCTCGCCTACCTGGCCGCCGGTCTTGCCGGACGGCTGGCCTGGTCCCGGTGGTTCGCCAGGGGAGACCGGACGACCGCGGCCTGGGTCGTCGGGAGCGAGGATTGGAAGAGCCTGCTCGACGATATCGCCGCCGGGCTCGGGACGGCTTTCGAACCGCTGGCCTTCGTGAGCCTGGAAGGCGCGGAAAGGGCGCTCCCGGCAGGGCAGCCAGAAGGGAAGAACGGGAAACTGCTGGTCGTCGCCGACCCCGAAGTGATGGCGGAAAAGGATTTCCACCGGGCCCTGAACCGGCTTGGCACGAAGGGAATGAGCGTCGACCTGTTGCCGAACCTTGCGGAGAGGGCTTTGGGCCGGATCCCCCTGGACGTGGCGCAGGTTTTTCGCAGCCATTACGAGGTGGTCTTCAACGACCTCGTGCTGGACCCGGTGCAGAGGATCCTCGACGTGACGGTCTCTCTTTGTGCGCTGGTGCTGCTTTCACCCGTGATGGCCGCCATCCTCCTGGCCATCCGGCTGGATTCGAAGGGCGGCGCGATCTTCATCCAGGACCGGGTCGGGCTGGACGGGACGGTCTACCGGATGCACAAGTTCCGGACCATGGCCGTCCGCGAAAAGGGAAATGGCGCGCCGGCGTTCGCAGACCAGGAAGAAAACCGGATCACGAAGGTCGGCCGGGCCCTGCGAAAAACCCGCCTGGACGAGTTGCCCCAGCTCTGGGACGTGCTGAGGGGCAAGATGAGCCTGGTGGGGCCCCGTCCCGAACAGCCGGCCTTCGTGGAGCAGTTCAGCGAGTCGATCCCCTTCTACGACTACCGTCACGAGGCCAGGCCCGGCATCACCGGCTGGGCCCAGATCAACTATGATTATGCGTATGACCTGGAAGGCACGAAGCGAAAGCTGGAATACGACCTTTACTACGTCAAGCGCCGGTCCCTGATGCTGGACCTGCAGATCCTGCTGAAGACCCTCGAGATCATGGTGGGAAGGCGGGGGGCGCGATGAGGGATGGAAATGGAAAGATTGGACAAGGAAAGAGGATCCTTCTCGTCTCCCAAATGTTTTTTCCTGACGATGCTGCTACTGCAAAAGCTATGAGTGATATTGCAAAGTCATTGGTTGAAAATGGTTTTTCAGTAGAGGTCCTTTGCCAGAATCGCTCCTACTTGGATATTGATGCTAAGTATGCAGAAGATGAATGGTGGGAAGGAGTTCATATCAGGAGGGTGCCTGTTCCAAGACTGAGAAAAGACGGTCCGTTTCAGAGAATCTTTCTTCTTCTCCTTTTTACGGCTCTTGTTGCCCATAAATTATTAAAAGAGGATGCAGATCTATTCCTGTCGGTTTCTAACCCACCTTGGCTTGGTTACCTGGTTTCGCAGAAAGCTAAAAAGAGTGGGAAACCCTCTGTCTTTATCCTTCATGATCTTTACCCCGACTTATTGGAAAGGTTGGGTAGGCTGTCAAATAGATCCTTGCTCTACCGATTCAGTCGGCTTGTTATGGAAAAAATATTCACGAACAGCCAGAAAATTGTTGTATTGGGACGTGATGTGTCTTCATACATTAATGAGCAGTATGAAGTTCCTTTGGAAAAAATTAAATTGATTACCAATTGGGGACCTTCCGACAGAGGGGAAAGTAATCAACAAGCGTGTCCCGCGACTCATGCAGTATTTTCAGGAAAAACCTTCTGGGTTCTCTATTCCGGGAATCTTGGAGAAACGGCAGAATTTGAGACGCTGCTAGCAGCGTCTCAAATTTGCCAGAAACGAGACCCATCTATTCGTTTTAAAATTCTAGGGAGTGGTAAAAAAAAGCAGTGGATTGAAAAAAAATTATTTGAAAATAAAATCGATAACGTTGAATTGCATTCTTTCGTTCCATATCCTTTGTACCGAGAAATGCTGCACGAGGCAGATCTCTTCTTTGTTAGTCTACGCCCGGAACTTAAAGGCATTTCAGTCCCCTCGAAGACCTATTATTATTTCAGCGCTGGGAAACCCATCCTTGCCGTAGTTCCTGAAGGGTCCGAAATCGGACTTGAATTGCTTGAGGATGAGGTCGGAATTCCGCTCCCATACGATGGGGAAGCCCTGTCTGAGGCAATTTTGTTATTAAAAAATGATCAGAAGCACTATTCCCGCTTATCTGAAAAATGCGAGCGAACTTATAAAGATAAATATCAATCCAATGTCGTCTTGCCTAAATACAGTGCTTTGATCCGAGAGATATTAAATTAATAAGGTGATCATTGAAATGTCAAAGTCAAGCGGAAGAGAAGTGATTCGCAATAGGGGAAAAAATGACTTGATCAGTGTAATTGTCCCGTTTTACAACGTCGAACAGTATATTGAAAAAACCCTAGAGTCGATTATTAATCAGGAATATAAAGAAATTGAACTGGTATTGATAGATGATGGATCAACGGATAAATCTTACGAAAGGGCCCTTGAAATGCTTGGCAGAAAGCCTTTTCGGCATATTCTGCATAGGCAAGAAAACCTTGGTGTAAGTGCGGCCAGGAATAAGGGGATTGAATTAGCGTCCGGGACTTATTTAATATTTATTGATTCGGACGATTTGATGCATCCACGTTATATTGAACAATTACATAATGCCCTGGTTCAAAAAAATTTTGATATCATATTTTGTGGTTTTAAGAGGTTTAAAAACGATTTAAAGCTTATGAAGCAACCTTTTCCGACTATGAAAGTAGAGGAAATGGATCGACTAGATATGATGCGCGACTTTTTGTATGGATTTAAAAAATTGTCTATATGTGCAATGATGATTAGTAAAATAAATATTAAAGCTAACTCTCTTTTGTTTTATGAGGGACATCGATATGCGGAGGATATCCATTTTATATGGAGAGCGCTCCTTTGCACCGAACGAATTGGTTATGACCCGTCTTGCCTGTACTTTTACCGATTCAGGAGTGGTTCTGCAATGGCAGGATTTGAAGTTTCTCGGTCGGATGGACTATTTTTGATGAAGGATATAGAAAAATATGTTAAGTCTTGTTGCGCTAGTTTTTATGAAGAGTATTCAATGTATGGAAGTGCGCGCTGGGTTTGGTCAACACTGTGGCAAGCAGCCTTTTCTCTACCTTATCCAGAGTTCAAAAAAACGTGTAGCCAGCTTGATGCGGGAATGATGTTAAAAAGGCTTTTTAGTTATCCTAATTCCATGGTGAAGATTAGCTCAAGAGTATTTATCTTCTCGAATCGAATGTATTATTTATTGATAAGGTTATTCTGTAATGCAAGGGATCTCTATTATGGCTTTTCAGCTTGGCTGAACATGATTTAGAAAAATAAGCTAGCCTTTTTAAAAATGGACGGAGGAAGAGGATGAAAAGGATAGCCCTTATTACCGGTATTACAGGCCAAGACGGATCCTACCTGGCCGAACTCCTTTTGTCAAAAGGCTATGAGGTTCACGGGATAAAGCGCCGTAGCAGCCTTTTCAACACAGGCCGCATAGATCACCTTTACCAGGACCCACACGAGGAAAACGTACACTTCAAGCTCCATTACGGAGACCTGACCGACGCGACGAACCTCATCCGAGTCGTCCAGGAGGTCCAGCCGGACGAAATCTACAACCTTGGGGCGCAGAGCCACGTGCAGGTTTCCTTTGAAACACCGGAATACACGGCCAACAGTGATGCCCTGGGGACCCTGAGGCTGCTGGAGGCGATCCGGATCTTGGGCCTGGAGAAAAAGACCCGTTTTTACCAGGCCTCCACCAGCGAACTCTTCGGAAAAGTACAGGAGATTCCCCAGAAGGAAACCACGCCCTTTTACCCGCGCAGCCCGTATGCGGCGGCCAAGCTCTACGCCTACTGGATCACCGTCAACTACCGGGAGGCCTACCATCTTCATGCTTCGAACGGGATCCTGTTCAACCATGAATCCCCGTTACGGGGGGAAACCTTTGTGTCGAGAAAGATTACCCGGGCGGCGGCACGAGTCGCTCTCGGCCTGCAGAAGAAGGTTTACCTGGGAAACCTGGACGCAAAGCGTGACTGGGGACATGCGAAGGATTACGTGGAGGCCATGTGGCTCATGCTCCAGCAGGAGGAGCCCGACGATTACGTGGTCGCAACCGGGCAGACTCATTCGGTCAGGGAATTCGCTGCGCTTGCCTTCCGGGAAACCGGGGTCGACCTGTCCTGGGAGGGCAGGGGAGTGGAGGAGAAGGGGAGAAATTCGAAGACCGGGGAAATCCTGGTCGAGGTGGATCCCCGATATTTCCGGCCTACCGAGGTAGAGTTGCTGCTGGGGGATCCCTCCAAGGCGAAGGAAACGCTCGGCTGGGTGGCCAGAACGTCATTCGAGGATCTCGTGAAGGACATGGTCGCGTCGGATATCGAACGGTTCCGCAAGGAACGGTATTGCCGCGACGGCGGCTTTGCCTCCCCTCCCCGTCTCGAGGAGCTCGGCCAGATCCATTGAAATAGAGGAAGAAGGATTTCATCATGGAGCTTGGAGCGAAAATCTATGTCGCCGGTCATAGGGGGCTAGTGGGTTCCGCCCTGCTTCGAAAGCTTGAAGCGGAAGGCTATGAGAACCTTGTGGTCCGTACGAGTACCGAGTTGGATCTCCGGCGCCAGGAGCAGGTCGAGCAGTTCTTCGTGCGCGAAAAACCCGAAGTTGTTTTCCTCGCCGCCGCAAAGGTCGGGGGCATTTGGGCCAATAGCACCTACCCGGGCCAGTTCATTTACGAGAACCTGGCCATCCAGTCTAACATCCTGGAGTGTGCCAGGATCCACGGGGTCAAGAAACTGCTGTTCCTGGGGAGTTCCTGTATCTACCCCCGCGATTGTCCCCAACCGATCCGTGAGGAATACCTGCTGACGGGACCTCTTGAGAAGACAAACGAGGCCTACGCTCTAGCGAAAATTGCCGGGATCAAGACCTGCCAAGCCTATCGCGCCCAGTACGGCTGCAACTTCATCTCCGTGATGCCCACGAACCTTTACGGTCCCAACGACAATTACGACCTCCAGAACAGCCATGTGCTTCCCGCCCTGATCCGGAAATTCCACGAGGCGAAAGTGAAGATGGAACCGTTTGTGAGCTTGTGGGGCACGGGATCGCCGAGGAGGGAGTTCCTCCACGTGGTCGACCTGGCGGACGCCTGCTTTTTCCTGATGAACCACTACGACGAAGGGGATATCATCAACATCGGAACGGGCGAGGACTTGCCGATCCGGGACCTGGCGGAAATCGTGAAACGCATTATAGACTTCGAAGGAGAAATTCGCTGGGATTCGACGAAGCCTGACGGGACGCCCCGAAAAACGCTCTGGGTCGAACGGCTTCACCAAGTCGGATGGCACCACCGGATCGGTCTAGAAGAAGGCATAGACATGACCTATCGTGATTTCCTGGAAAAAATAAAAGCAGGGAGCCTCGGCAAGGCATGAAGCCCTATATTTCCATCGTCACTGCAACCTACAATTCGGTTCAGTTACTGCAACGTTGCCTCGACAGCGTTTCAAGCCAGACCTTCAAGGCAGTTGAACATATCGTGATCGATGGGGCCTCCACGGATGGGACCGTCGAAATCATCAAGCTCAACAAGGAGAAGATCGCCTATTCAGTCTCCGAGCCCGACACCGGGGTATACAACGCCTGGAATAAAGCTGTGCCCCATACCAGGGGCGAATGGGTGCTTTTCCTCGGTTCTGACGATAGGCTGGTAAACGAAACAGTGTTGGAGAGGATCGCGCTGCATCTAGAGGATGCATATCCGAGCCATAGACTTGTTTATGGAATTTTACTGGTTTCAAGGAGAGGGACAGAAGAAACATTATTCCCTGTTGGAGAACCCTGGGCTAACCTTAAAGGGAGATATAGCCGGGCGAACATTCTCTTGCCCCCTCACCCTGCGACATTCCAGCATAGGTCTATATTCAACGGGGCAGGAACATTTGATGAGACTTTCAAAATTGCTGGAGATAGTAAGTTTGTGACCCAAGAGGTGCTGAAAAGAGAGCCTCTCTTCGTTCCAGTGGAGGTCACACGCTTCTCAATTGGGGGGCTGTCCTGGACTCCAGGCCGGGGGGAACGAATGATCTGGGAAGAGGAGAGGAAAATATCAAAAGAATTCGGAATCAAGGTAGCATTCCCCAGGTTATTTATTAATTATATTAAGGCGATTATCAAAGATAACATACACCATTATTTGGGGGAGAAAGCGGCTCTTGCGTTTGTTAATGTTTTCCGAATATTAAAATTAAAGAAGCCAATATATCTCTTCCAATTTAGGAAATAACGCATCTTTCAATGATAACGGCCCTATTCATCGGAAGAGGTGAGGGACATTAGAGTTGTGATCGTAAATGAATCAGATATCCAAGGAGGAGCTGCCAGGGCGGCTCATCGTCTACACTTGTCTCTCCTGAGTGCTGGGATTGATAGTCGTATGCTTGTCCAGCGCAAATTTTCTGACGATCCGACCGTCCTGGGACCAGAGACTGATTTTAAGCGGCGATTCGGGAAGGTGCGCCCGTTTTTGGATTTGCTGCCTATAAATAAATACAAGGATCGAACAAACACGCTTTTTTCCACTGGTTGGCTCCCCTTCGGAGGTATCGCAGAGCGGATTAACCAACTGAATCCCGATCTCGTTCACATCCATTGGATTGCTGGTGGGATGATGCGAATAGAAGAGCTCGCTGAAATTAAAGCGCCGATTGTTTGGAGTCTCCACGATATGTGGCCATTTACGGGAGGTTGCCACTACGATGGGCAGTGCGGTAGGTATAGAGAAACTTGTGGTAATTGTCCGCTTCTGCTCTCGAGGAAGGAGAATGATCTAAGCAGGGAAGTTTTTGCAAGAAAAAGCAGGGCTTATTCAAAGAAAAGGGATATGACCATCGTTGGCCTCAGTTCATGGATAACACAGTGCGCTGAATCTAGCAGTCTGTTAAGCGGTAAAAGGGTTGTTCATTTGCCTAATCCAATCGACACCGACAATTTTAGGCCTTTCGACAAAAGAAAAGCTCGTGAACTTTGGCGATTCCCTTCGGATAGAAAAATTCTTCTGTATGGAGCCATATCGGCGAGTAGCGACCGTAGAAAAGGCTTGAAAGAACTAAATTCGGCCCTTGATATGGTTGTACAAAAGGATTTTGAAGTTTGTATTTTCGGGGCGAGCCAACCGTCTGAAAAACCTTCACAACGGTATAAAACGACATACCTAGGTCCATTGCATGATGAGGTAAGTTTGATTTCCTTGTACAACGCTTGCGACTTAATGGTCGTTCCTAGCCTGCAGGAAAACCTTTCGAACTCGATTATGGAAGCGCTTTCTTGTGGGACGCCAGTCATTGCTTTCAACGTAGGCGGAAACTCAGACATGATCGAGCATAAAAAAAATGGCTATCTGGCAAAACCTTTCGAGCCTAAAGATCTTGCTTTAGGAGTTGAGTGGGTTCTTGATGCCCCGAACTACGAGGACCTTCGAATAAACGCGAGAGAGAAGGTATTGCAAGAATTCCGCAGTGACCTAGTGGCCGAGAGATATATAAAAATTTACAACGAGATCTTGCAAGGCGGGAAGTAAGAACACGGTGCTTGATGTCTGGGCTTGAATATCTTCTTCAGCGGAGAAGGTTCTTCCCCAAGAAAGTCCGTGCGATTTTGTTTATCGCACGGGATAGTATGTTTATTTTACGGTAGACCCTTCTGAAAGCTTCCATTACCTCGGAGTCGGTTTGGATAGAAACTGGCAAAGCGGGGTTTGCCACTGCTTCCTGTAGGTTGATCCCTTCAAAATCCGAAGATTTTCCGCAATGCGTCCCGGTCCCATCATGTCCGATGTTTTTGACGTAAGACTTGACCGGACATAGGGAATAGGACCCGCTTTTGAAGTGGGCGTATGAAAACCGGATGGCCCAGGAATTTATCTTGCCTTCCATCTGGCTGTCGAGCATGGCGCAAAGGTCATCCCCACCTTGATTGAATCTTTCTTTGAGAGAGGTATTCCTAGTGAAGTCTGCGTAGTCTTTGACCTGCCAATCCACTTTTTCCCATCTGTTTGCCCAGGTCCCCCATCCCCATGAAGAATTTCTCAGTGAAAGCCAGACGTCTTTCCTATAAATTTTCGGGAATTTCATGAGTTCCCGCGGGTGGTTATAGCCGCTAATTGACATGATCCGGGCATCGGAGGCGTAGGTTTCAAGCGCTTCGTTCATGTACTTCAAGAAATAGGGGCTTGTGACCAAATCGTCTTCAAGGACTATGATTCTTCCGTGTTTGTTTACAACGTCTGTAACCCCGTCAATGATAGATTCGGCAAGTCCCCAGTTTCTATTTCGAAAGGTCAAAACCACATTCTTAAAACCCCCGACCTGCATGACATATTTCCGCACAACTTCAACGTTTTGGGTTGAGGCCGTGTCCTTTGCAGCATCGCTGTAGATGAAAAGTTCGCTTCCATCCGCGAGAAAGTTTTTTTGAAGAGCCTCTATCGTCTGACGGGTATGCTCAGGCCGGTTGTAAACAAATAGAGCAATTGGAGCTAATCTCATTTATCCTCTTCTCCTTTATTTTTAAGAAGGGTTAGCGACAGATTACTCCTGCATCGATCTTGGCTGAAACCATGAAACGTAGAGAGGGACCGGCATGCTAGCACTCAAGTTCGATACCCCATGGTGGTACGATGTCGGGATGAGAGAGTACCTTTGCCTTCCAGCCGTACCAATATTTGGGAAAAATAACCTTTATACGTTTCTTCATCAGCCGTGCCCCCCACCAGGAGAAACTGCTATTCGAGGCGACTCCGTATTCGCAGAGCGTCATCAGGGCTAAGTCCACTTGCATGTTTTCTTTTGAAATGAGCTTATTTTCTACCTCTAAAAAACAGTCTCGCGTGTAGGAGGGATCGTCCGACAGAAAAATGAAGAACGGCCTTTTCAGATCTTTCGAAATCATCTCGATTGCTTTTGAGAAATAGACCTTGGGAAGATCGATGCCCTGTTCGCCTAAGAAGGATTCGTGTAAATAGTCTCCCCTTCTGATATGCACAAACACTTTAGTGTATCCTTGAGGTATTTGAGATGCTATCTGCAGGGCTTTCTGTTCATACCGCTTCTTAATCCGAAAATCCAGCGCTTCTTTCGAAAAAAATCGTTCCGCCTGAAAGTAGCCCTGGTCGACAAAGCGGAACGGAAGTAATCCGTTGTGCTCCACAAAACTTGGTACGTACCAGCCTTGTTCGTTTTTTTTCTGGCAGGCGTAGCCAAATATGCGAGTTCTTGCAAGAGTTCTCATGGAAAAGAGTGTAAGCGGCTTCAAGATTTTATTGAAAACCAGACGGCCTATCCGTGATTTGAGCAGGTCTTTACATAAAACAATGAGACGCCCGTTGGTGCCTTCAACGTCGAACGTGGATGCGAATTCGGCCATGTTAAGGCACAGCATTCTCTCGCCCTTTCGAGCGATCGTGTTCAAAAAAGCGTACTGGAAAATTTGATTGCCAAGACCACCGTCAGAAACAAAAAAAATCATGTATTCAACACCCTTTTTGATATGGCGACATAGTTAGAGTACATGAAGGTCTCAATATACGCTTGGTAGGTTCTGATTCACATGTTGACCCCGGCATAGAAGACGCTTGCCGAATTCTGCGAGCCAATATGAGGCAAAAAAGATTTTTTTAAAAAATATATCTCGCCGTTTGTGCGCATGTTGCAGTTTCCGTTGTTCTCTAAAAAATTAAATAAAAATTAAGCAGCTTCCCCAAGTTTTTTTCGAAAAAAGTTTTTTTGATGAGCATTTATTATCGCGCCTTTCGTAGCATATATAAGCCAGTTCCGAAGCCTCTTTCCGGTGTGTAATCATGAAAAAGCTCCGTACCGTAGATGTAGCGTTCCTCCATGAGCTCTAAATCGTCAGCAAACAGAGAGAGAAGATAGTCTCGCGTAAAAGCCCGGTGGGCGTTGAAGTAGATGATGTTATCCTGGTCTATTGGCACGCTCAGAAGACAGATGCCTCCCGGTTTTAAAACTCTTTTGATTTCCGCAATGGCTTTTTCGCTCCCCCAAAAGTCCAAGGGATCTCCGTATCTACCTAGTCCAATATGTTCTACGACACACAGCGATGACAACGATTCTATGGATTTGTCGGGAAACGGCAGTTTTAAAATAGAACCTTTTTGAAATGATAGATTCTCCAAATCCAAGTTGATCGGGCGAATGTCGATCATAGTCGTCGGTACGAACTGAGATATTATGCCAACCGTTTTTACGGAGCTTCCAATGTCAAAATGATGCTGCGGTTTGTTCTCGAATATCTTTTTCGCCGCCCAGGCATCTTGATAGAAATAAGTTGCATCTACCGGGGTCTGCAAGGTGTTATCGAATAAACAGGGGTAAAAAAGCAAAGAGTAAATCCCCTGATCTGACCTGATCATCTTCTTGAACTGCTTATATTCTTTGAAAAACAATAGGTAGCTTTTTAAGAGGCGTATCGGTCGGAAAGCAAAAAAATCGCCTAAGGGCACGACGAGTTGACGAACTATGCGTATGGACTTGAAGTGTCGTAGACATTTTTTCAACTTATTCAATGTATGTACCTCTTTGGAAAATTTTATAAAACGAGGCAATGGCTAGAAGTTGGAGTTTGACGTTGTTGCGTGTTTTTCGATAGAAAGCGTCCAGAAAGAATATTGTTGTGGAAAAGGAAAGAATCGTCGCTACAACGGCACCTACGCTTCCGTAGGTTGGTATCAGTATGAAATTGCATAAGACATTGACGACTGTGCCCGTAATCATACTGCATAACGAGTATTTGAAAAGGCTTTCGATATTGATGAATGCACTGCGAGCCGTGCCGATATTTGTGAATAAAAGCCTTGTTGCCATGAAACAGAGCAACACTCCCGCCGGCTGATAGGCCTCGCCGTACAAGATCACGATTATTTTTTCAGAAAAAAGATATATTGGAGTGGCCGTCAATAAAAAAAAGAAAAAACTGAGTCTATAGTAGTTCAAATACCGGTTCTGATAGAGGTATTCGGAGACGTACTTTGCTTTTGCCAATGCCGGGAAGAAAGATGAGTGCAGAACCACGGGAATGAAACCAAGGGCCTCGATCAGCCTCAAGGCGACGCTGTAATACGCGGTCTCAGTGTTCCCAAGCATCTCGCGTATCATTACTTGGTCTATTCTCGCCTGAATCATCAGGGCCCCACCGCTCAATATCAATGGCCAACTCTCTTTAAGCAGAATCTTTGCAGTCGCCGTTTCGAATCTCCAGGCACGCAGCGAGAGCTTCTTTCGTCTGTAGAAAAAGACGAAGCCAGCGGCCAGTACGATGCCGTCGACAAGGACGAGGAAAGCGAAGGCGGCCAGCGGTGCCTCTAGGAGGATGCAGGCGATTTTGAGCAGGCTGAGTAGAGCCAGGCTGATGGCGTTGGCTAAGGCGACGTACTTGCTGAGCACTTTGCTCTGGAAGTAGAGGTCGATGACGTTAAAGCTCTGGAAGACTGTCGCGGAGGCAACGATGAAGACGAGCGCGTTGGTGTAGCCGTCGTTGGACGTGAACTGGACAGCAGCTGCCAACAGCATCATAACGGCCGCAGCGCCGAGGAGCTTCAGGCGGAACGCTGTGCCCAAGAGGATATTGCGCTTGCTCTCGTCCTTTACGAGTTCGCGCACCAGTATGTTGTCGAGTCCCAGCGTGGCGACAACGGAAAAAAGGCCGACGAAGCTTTGCGCGTAGCTGAGGAGGCCGTAACGCTCCGGCCCGAGGTAGCGCGCCACCCAGACGCCGACAACCAGGCCGACGACCATTCGCAGGGTCTTCTCGGCGAAGAGCCACGAGGTGTTGGCGAAGTACCGGCGAAAGCCTTGGTGCTGTGCAAGAATCAAGAGTCTTGCGATCATTGAGAGTCTGTTCGTCCTTTCGAGCATCTGTTAAGAGTATTTTTATTACTTCCTTGAATTGTCAACTCAAGCATAACAAGGTAGTGCCAGCTCAGGACAGATCTCCGCCGGAGAGCGCCAGCCGAGACGCATTCTCGGTCTATTGTTGAGAAGGGATACGAGGTACCCATCCGGCTCCTCTCTGGCGCAGGTCATCTGTGTTCTCGCTCGTTCGCCGCCCCTAGGGGCTGTGGGGATAGGAAAAGTCCACCGGTACCCACACCATGTCCCGCGCTACTCCGCTTGTGCGGGGGGAAACTTCATGCCCTGGTCCACACGGTCATGCTAAGGCTCAAGATCCCTTCCATGGCAAGAAGCTGATCCTTTGCCAAGGGGGCAATCTTTCGTAAATAGGGCCGGGTATCCAAATTCTTCTTGAGTTCTCCAAGTATCGTTCCTAGTCTACTATTGGGCATAAGGGCAATCTTTCACTTCGCATTTCATAAATTCAGTATTCCTCTTGAATTGTACAGCAGGGAAGATTCGGAATTAGCCCAAATTCTCATGCTAGAATATACACATCTATTCACCGCACAAAAGCGAAAGGAGGAATTCCACCCATGTTCAAGGACTTCAAGACCTTCATCATGCGGGGAAACATGATGGACCTGGCCATCGGCATTATCCTGGGGGCGTCCTTCGGGGGCATCATCAAGTCCCTGGTGGAGGACATCCTCATGCCGCCCATCGGCCTGGCCATGGGAAACAGGGATTTTTCCGGTCTCTTCACGATACTGAAGGAGGGGGCGACGCCCGGTCCCTACGCTTCGCTGGCCGCGGCGAAGGAGGCCGGGGCGGTCACGCTGAACTATGGCGTGTTCTTCATGGTGATCGTCAATTTCCTGATCGTGGGCTTTTGTGTCTTCCTTTTGGTCCGCTGGTTGAACCGCTTGTTCCCGAAACCGGAACCGGCCCCTGCACCGGCGGTGAAGGACTGCCCGTTCTGCCTTTCGAGCATTCCTGCCGGAGCAAAGCGTTGCCCGCACTGCACATCCGAGCTCTAGGCCCCTTGTATCCCGCGGGTTGGAAGCGCCGACGATTTTCACGAGGGGGTTCCCGTAACGGGAGCCCCCTTCACAATGTGTACACCGAGCCGCGTTCCCCTGTATAATCCCACCATATTCAGTATGTACGGAGTAAAAGTTAACCTTTCCTAAAACTCTTAAAAGGAGCGTGCGTCTTCATGTTTACGGATCTCTTGACCGCCCTGGCCGTCGTCATCAACGGCATCCCGCAGGGCATCCTGGCCCTGAGCTTCGGCTTCGCGGCCTTTCCCACGGCGATCGCCTTCCTGGTGGGCATCGCGGGTTCCCTGGCTTTCAACTCGGTGGCCACCATCAGCTTCCAGGCGGAAACGATCACCCTGGCGGGCACGATGGGCCGCAACGTCAGGGAGCGCCTGAGCCTGGTCTTCTGGGGCGGCATCTTCCTGCTCATCCCGTCCGTTTTGGGGATGAACGAGGCGATCGTGGCCTTCATCGGTCCCACCATCGTCACCTCGATGATGGCGGGCGTCGGCATCATGCTGGCGTTCGTGGCGGTGAACCTGTACGCCTCCGAGAAGTTTTCCGGGGCCATGTCGTTCGTGTCGGCCCTGGTGGTGTGGTTCATCACGAAGGACCTGGCCAAGACGATCATCGTTTCCGTGCTGGCCTCCACGGCGGTCTACAACTACCTGCGCTACGTGGCGAAGAAGGAAGTGGACGCGCCTGAGGTCCACCTTGAGAACGAGCGCTTCCACTTCGGGAACATCGAGTGGTGTTTCTGGCGGAACCGGGCGGTCTTCCTGGGCGCCCTTGGCATCGCCTGCCTCAACATCGGGGCGAATATCTCCTTCGGCAAGATCACGGGCAGCATCGCCAACACGAGCACGAACATCGACCACCTGGCGATCTACTCGAGCGTTGCGGACATCCTGTCGACTCTCTTCGGCGGCGGCCCGGTCGAGGCCATCATCTCCGGCACGGCCACGGCCCCGAACCCGCTTCGCAGTTCCGTGATGATGATGGGCATCATGGCGGCGATCCTGCTTTTCAAGCTGCTGCCGGTCATCGGCCGCTACGTGCACCGGTCCTCCATCGCGGGATTTTTGTTCATCCTGGGCACCTTCGTCACGTTCTCGACGAACATCCAGGGCGCCATCGCCTCGGCCCCAGCCTTCGCGGGACCCTACGGCTTCTCCCCCTGGGGGATGGTCATCGGGGCCACCACGCTCGTTTCGGCGCGTTGGAACCCGTTCTACGGGCTGCTGGCCGGACTGGCGATCAAGCTGGCCTTCCAGCTGTAGGGGACGCGGGAAATGCCGGAAAGCACGAACGGTTTCTACGAGCTCCGCGTAGCGGGGCTCACCCGCCGCCTGAAAAAGGTCCGGGTGGCCGACTCCCTTGTGATCGCCTCGTTCGTCATGCTGGGGGACACGAAGCTGATCGAGTCCTGCGCCGACGCCCTGCTGCCGCTCCTGCCCAAGGAGAAAATCGACATGCTGGTCTGCCTGGAGGCGAAGGGGATCCCCCTGACCCACGCCCTGGCGGTTCGGCTCGGGGTGGATTACATCACGGTGCGCAAGTCCGTGAAAAGCTACATGGAGAACCCCCTGGTGGTGGAGGTCCAGTCCATCACGACGGCGGGGAGCCAACTCCTCGTCATGGACGGGGTGGACCGGGCCAAGGTGGAGGGGAAACGCATCTGCGTGGTGGACGACGTGGTTTCCACGGGAGGATCCCTGCGTTCCGTAGAGAAACTGCTGGCCGAGGCCGGGGCCGAGGTGGTCTCCAAAACCGCGGTGCTGCTCGAAGAGGGCGGCTACGACGGGCAGGACCTGGTCTACCTCGAGAGGCTCCCGGTCTTCCCGGACTGAAACTGGACAGGTACAAATTCGTTGCGTTCACATTCACAAGAAATAGGGGGGGCAAAAGCCCCCCCGTTTTTTTCCTCTCTTGCTGTTTGCTGTGGCAGGTCATTGTTTGGTAAGCTGGCTCAATGTGAACCAGGGTGTCCAGGGGGGAGAGTGGTGGGCTTGAGGGGAAGGTTCCCGCGCATAGCGGCGTTCATCATGGAGATCGGGTGCCTGGCCTTTCTTTTTTGCGGCGCCTTGCCAGTGGAGGCGGCTTCTTCCGCGTTGACCCCCATCCGCGCGGTGGTCCTGCCCTACATTACTTTTGCGCCGTTCTTCATCGCCAAGGACGAGGGGTATTTCGAAAAAGAAGGATTGGACGTCGAGTTTGTCAGGCTGGTCCAGCCGATGGCGGGAGTGGCTGAGGTGGCTAAAGGCAGCATCGACATGACCCAGGTCGGGACGCGTGTCGGGATCTTCAACGCCATGAGCCGGGGGGCGAACCTCCGGATCGTGGCCGACAAGGGCGGCTTTGCGGGGGAGAAGGCGGCATCCAGCGGATTCCTGATCCGGAAGGAATTGCTCGACAGCAAGGGCAAGCCTGACTGGCAGAGGATTAAAGGGCGCAAGGTGTCCGTGGATCCCACCAGCTTCTGGGGGTTCCTCTTCGAGAAGTACCTGGTTCGAAACGGCCTGAAGATGTCGGACTTCGATGTCGAGGATTTGCCTGTCACGGTCCTGCCCGGCGCTTTCGACCAAGGGAACGTGGCGATCGCCCACGTCACCGAGCCCTGGGTTACGAAAATCACCCGGGAAGGGAAGGTCGTGCTGCTCGTGGCAGACGCAACTCTGTCGCCGAAGTCGCATTTCTCGGGAATCTGTTTCGGCCCCTCCCTGCTGGAAGCCAATCCCCAGGCGGGGGAGAGGTTCATGGTGGGCTACCTCAAAGGGGTCCGCCAGTACAACAAGGGGAAAACAAGCCGGAACATCGATATCATCGCCAAAAACACCGGCCTGGACACAAGTAGTGTCGCCGATTCTGCCTGGCCGGCAATTCGCAACGACGGCCACATGGATGTCTCCGGCTTCGTCGAGTTCCAGCGCTGGGCAATGAAAAAAGGGTACCTCGATTCTGTCGTCCCTGCGGAGAAACTTTGGGATCCCCGCTTCGTCGAACAGGCCAACCGCAAGCTAGGCGGCAAGAACCCCTGAGATGGAACTCGACGACTATCTCTCCAAGGCTTTTTGGGAAAGATTTGAAGAGATCGCCGGCCATTTCCCCGATATCCCGGCTTATTCGCGGGAAGGGGAAGATCTCACCTACGGGGAGATCCTCTCCCGGGCTGAGGGTTTGGCCGGGAGGCTGGACAAGATTACTCACGGGATTCGCGGGCATGTCGTCGAAGTGGAGGCCACGCTGGTTCCAGGGAGCATCGTTTCTTTCCTGGCCGTTCTCAAGGCCGGGGCCGTCATCTTGCCGATGGATCCATCCTTCCCACTGGACTTTCGGCAGGAGATCCGCCGGCAGGTTTCCCCCATTGCCCGCCTGGAGGCAGGCGATGGCCCGCGAGATGTCGTTTTGTGCCAGGACAAGGCTCAGGGCAAGGAAACCCCGCCCGTCCCGTTTGCACCTGAAGAGGCGGCTGTTCTTCTCTGGACCTCGGGCTCCACGGGAAGCCCGAAAGGGATTCTTCTCCCAGAACAGGCCTTCCTCCTCGATGCGTGGAACCGCATCAGGGATTATGACGTTCAACCCGGCGACAGGGTCGCCTGGACGGCTCCTCCCGTCCTCGCGGGACCCATCGGAATGCTTTGCTTCTCTCTCCTCGGCGGTGCGACGCTTGTTCCTTTCCCCCTGAAATCGATCGATGCGGGCGCCCTTTCCGGGCTTCTCCGCGGGGAGCGGGTCAGCTACTTCAATCCCCCGGTTTCCTATTACAGGCAGTGGATGCTTGCCGACGAGGGCAAAGGATGCCTGCCCGACTTGCGCACGGTCGTCATAGGCGGGCAGCCCGTAAGCTGGAAGGATGTCCATGCCATCCAGGGACGCCTTTCCGAAGGAGCGAGACTGGTTCACCGCTACGCGGCCTCGGAGGCGGGATTGATCTCCCAGGCCTTTTTCGAAAGGCTCGAAGCGGCTGGGGACGAGGGGATCGTACCGCTGGGATCTCCCCCCAGGGGGAAGCGAACGGTGATCCTTGGGGAGGACGGGGCATTCCTGCCGACAGGCGAAATGGGTGAAATCGGCGTGGTCAGCCCGCACGGGGCACTGGGGTATTGGAAGCGTCCCGACCTGGACCGAGAACATTTTCGAAGGCTCCCCGGCGGGGAGACCCTGTTCCTCACTTCGGACCTTGGGCGATTGAGGCCCGACGGCCAACTGGAATTGCTTGGCAGAAGGGACGGCCAGCTGAAAATAAGGGGCTTCCGCGTTGAACCCGCCCAGGTCGAGGCGGCCTTGAGAAACCTGCCCGGCGTGGTGGACGCGGTCCTTCTTCCGTGGACCCCGCCAGCTTTTCCGGATGAGAATGAGCTTGTCGCCTACGTTGAGCCCGCCATGGGTTCAAGGTTGGCTGCGGATGGGCTGAGAGCCGGCCTCCAGAAATTGCTGCCCGAGTTCATGGTTCCTTCAAGGTTTGTCCTGTTGGAGGAAATGCCAAGAACCCGGAACGGCAAACCCGATCGTACCCGGTTCCCGGATCCGGGAACCTCCCGGCCGAACCTCACGGTGAGTTTTGTCCAGCCGCAAGGTAAGAAGGAAGAGAGGATTGCCGGCTTGTGGCAGGAAGTGCTGGGGATCTCCCCCATTGGGGCGGAAGACGACTTTTTCGATCTTGGCGGGCACTCCCTTTTGGCAGTTCGCCTGTTTTCCCGGATCGAAAAGGTTTTCGGCAGGGATATCCCCCTGGCAGAGTTGCTCCAGGCCCGGACCGTGAGATCCATGGCGCGCCTGCTGGATGCCCCGGAAGCCGAAAAGGAATGGAAGTGCCTTGTCCGGATCAACGTGGCAGGAAATCGGCCCCGGGTTTTTATCGTTCATGGAGGCGGCGGCAATGTCCTTTGTTTTGCCCGGCTTGCGGCCCACTTGCCCGCCTATGACGTCTACGGCTTGCAGGCGCTGGGGCTGGATCGGTGTCACCTGCCCCAGCTTTCGGTAAAGGGGATGGCGGAGAGGTATGCGGCCGAAATCCGTGCGGAGCAGCCCCATGGTCCTTTCCGGATCGTCGGCTATTCCTTCGGAAGTGTCGTGGCGTTCGAGCTTGCCGTCCTCCTGCAGGCCTCGGGTGAAGAGGTTGTCTTCCTGGGCTTGCTGGATCGGGCTACGCCTGCCCGGTCGTCAGCCCCTCCCCGCGGCAACCTCGTTTCGGAAATTTGGGACCGGGGGACGACCCGCCTCAAGTTCCATTTGAGGCTAAGGGCGGGGCGGCTTTTGCTGGGGGCGGGCCTGCCCGTTCCGTTCATGCAGAAAATCTACAATGTCGCGACCACTTTCATGAGCCGGGATTATGTCCCACCGGCGGCATTTATGGGCAACATGGCCGTTTTCCAGACCGAGGAAAGGCGAAGCGAAGGGATCGATCCGGCTTCCGAAAGAGGATGGGGACCGCACGTAAAGGGGGAAACCCGGGTTTATCCCGTTCCGGGCACGCATCACACGCTGCTCGATGATCCTCATGTCCAGGATGTAGCCAGGGCCCTCGAAACAGCCCTTGGCGAGCCTTTTTTGGGTAAACGCCTATCCGGCGCACCGGAAAGGTTAAAGGAGATTTAGGCATGTTGCATTGCAGGGGGCTTTCAAAACGTTACGAAAGCGGGAACGGTTCCGTTACGGCCCTGGAAAAGGTCGACCTTGACCTGGCCGAAGGGGAGTTCCTGTGTGTCCTGGGCCCGTCGGGCTGCGGAAAATCCACGCTCCTGCGGTTGGTGGCCGGGATCGTCGCCCCATCGGCAGGCAGCATCGAATTCGTTCCGGGGTGCGGGCGTCCACCGGGGCGCCCCAGGTGCGCCATGGTGTTCCAGGACCACGGCCTTTTTCCCTGGATGACGGTTCTTGAAAACACGGGCTTCGGCTTGAAAATGCAGGGAGTCGCAGGGAAGGAGCGAGAGGCGATGTCCACACCCGTGCTGGAACAGGTCGGCATGGGGGGCTTCGGGCGGCATTACCCTCACGAGCTCTCGATGGGCATGCGCCAGCGTGTGGCGCTGGCCCGGGCTTTTGTTTCTTCCCCCGATGTCCTCCTGATGGATGAGCCGTTCGCATCGCTGGATGCCCAGTCAAGGGCCGTTCTCCAGCGTGACCTGCGTTCCTGGCAGGAAGAACGCGGCACGCCGGTCATTTTCATTACGCATGACATCGCGGAATCCCTTGCCCTTGCGGACCGGATCCTTGTCCTTTCGGCACGGCCGGGGAGGGTTTTGGCGAACATCCCCCTGCCTCCGGGCCGATGCCATTCACCGGTGGCCGGTTTTGATCCCGAACTCGGGGCGATCGGCCGGGAGATCTGGGGCATGCTGGGGCAGGAATCCTGCCCCGAGCTGCAGGGTGCAAGCCTTTGAATACGGGATGGAAGCAAATCCTGCGGGCCCTGCTCCTGCCGTGCATCCTCCTCCTGGGCTGGGAATTGGGGGTCCGGGCCGGATGGGTTTCCCCGATGTTTTTTCCCGCTCCGACGACGATCGCGGTGACCCTGGCTGCACTGGCGAAAAGCGGGCGCCTGGGTGCCGACCTCCTTGCCACCCTTTTGCGGGTTGCCCTGGGGCTGTCGATCGGGGTTGGCCTGGGCCTGCCGCTTGGCTTGTTGATGGGCTGGAAGCCTTCCTTCCGGGCCATCGTCGATCCCATGGTTGGCGCGACCCATGCCCTTCCAAAGATTGCCATGTACCCGATCCTGATGGTCCTGTTCGGCATCGGGGACGGTTCCCGGGTAGCTTTGATCACGCTCGGGGCGTTTTTTCCCATGCTGATCAACGCCATGACTGCGGTGCGCCAGATCGACCCCCGCTATTTCGAGGTTGCGGAAAGCTATGGCGCCAGGGGATTCCGGATCCTCTCGGAGGTGATCTGGCCGGGCAGCCTGCCTCTTGTCCTTGCGGGTTTCCGCCTGGCCCTGAACGGAGCGTTGCTGCTCGGCATCGCGGCGGAACTCCTTACGGCCCGGGAGGGTTTGGGCGGGATGATCTGGATGGCCTGGCAGACTTTCAGGACGGAAGAACTTTATGCGGCACTTTTCGTCACGGGACTGCTCGGGGTGGCTTTCAACAGCCTGACGGACCTGATGGTCAGGATCCTCGCCCCATGGCGGCCCGGGGCAGAAAACGGCAAATAGAGGCCCTGGTATCGGCTTTGGCCGGGGATGCATCCAAGGAATGAGGAACCCTTTGCAGCCGCAGGACTGGCAACCGCTTTCCCGAAAGGTTCCGGTAAAGGTCTGGACGGTTTCCGTTTCTTCGGTTTTTGGGACCTGCGGGACGGCAGGGCTTTCGGATGCCGAGCGGGATCGGGCAGGCAGGTTTCGGTACGAGGAGGATTCGAGGCGCTTCTGTGCGAGCCGCCTTCTCTTGCGAGAGGTCCTCGGGAGACATCTGCTCACGAGGCCGGAGGACATCCAGCTAAAGAAGGCTCCCGGAGGCAAGCTCTCCGTCGTTTTGCCCCCTGGCTTCCCACCCGTTTTTTTCAGCCTTTCCCGGTCAGGCGATTTTTGCACGGTCGCTCTCTCAGCTTCTGCCGAGGTCGGGGTGGACATTGAAAAAACCAGGGAGTTTTTCGACTGGGAAGCTGTTGCCCGAGCCTGGCTGAGCGAGGGAGAACAAAACGCCATAAGGTCCCTGGTTGGGGAGAACTCCCGCACCGAGGCCTTCTTCAGGCTATGGTGCGCACGCGAGGCTGCGGCAAAGGCCTTGGGGCTGGGGCTTGCCCTGGATCCTCGTTCTGCGGGGAGCCTGGAGAGGATCCTGGAGGGGTGGCCTGTCATGGCCGTGTTCGGGGAAAGGGCCGTCGAGGTGGCCGAGATGGAGGCTCCCCAAGGGTACCGGCTTGCCGTGGCAAGTCTGGCCTGATTGGCCCAGCGGGGGCGAAAGCCCCCTCTTTCATTCTCTTTCCCGAATCAGGAAAGGGAGCACGGCGAAAAGGGAGATTCCCAAAAGGGCCCCGGCGTAGAAGGGGGCTTCGGGGCCGAAGGCGACGAACACCCAGCCCATGAGAAGCGGGCCGATCGTCTGCCCGAGCCTGAGCACCATCCCGTTGAGGGACATGAATACGGCCCGGTTTTCCTCCGGGGCCAGGTCCGACAGCAGGGCCTGGGTCGCGGGGATGTTCATCCCCTGGGCAAGCCCGTAGATGACCGTGACCAGCAGCATGAAAGGCAGCCCGGGCATCAGGGGGATCAGGATGAGGGCCAGCGCGAACAGGATGAAGGAGGCCCGAAGGACGTTTCGCTCGCCGTAAAGCGTGGCCAGCCGCCCGGCCTGCGAGGCGACGGCGGCGTTGGAAATCGACATGGAGGACGAGATGAGCCCGATCGCGAGAGCCCCCGCACCAAACTTCACGGCCATCAGGAGCGGCAGGTAGGAGAAGAAGGCCCCGTAAAGGATGACGAAGGTCGAGGTGCTGGCCAGGAGGATCCCGAGGATCCGCGGGTCTCGCGCCATGCGGGCGGCCTGCAGGAGGTAGAGTTTCAGCGGCAGCTTCGCGGGGGGCCGGGGCGGCGTTTCCAGGATCTTAAGCGCGGCCAGTCCCACGGGGAGCGCAAGAAGGGGCAGGGCGAAAGGGGCGTGCCATCCAAGCAGGCCGAGGGCCCCCCCGAGGGATGGGTAGAGGGCGGTGCCGATGCTTAGGATGCTTGCATTGTAGCCCAGGGCATCCACCCGGTCGTTTCCCTTGTAGAGGTCGCCGATGAGCGTCACGTTCATGGAACTCAGGGGAGCGGCCCCCATGCCCTGCAGGAAGCGAAGGGCGACCAGCAGCCCGAAGTCTCGGGTCAAGGCGCAGGAGGTCCCGGCGATGGCAAAGAGGAACAGGGCCGGGACGACGACTGCCTTGCGTCCCAGGCGATCCGCTGCAACCCCGAGAAACGGGGGCAGGATGACTCCCGGCAGGGTGAAGGCCGTGATCAGGAGGCCGACCTGTTGGGCTGATATTCCAAACTCCGCGCTGATGGTGGGAAAGAGGGGCGTGATGCTGGCCACGCCGAGGACGGAAATGAGCGTCACGCCGAACACCACCCGCAGGTTTGGATCCCGAAGCAGCAACACGTTGGGTTTCCGGATTTCCCCACGGAAAGCCCTTTTTCGCGTTTCCTTCCAAGCCGATTGCGCCGATTCCCGGATCCATTTATTAAGCGCCATGAAACGCCCTCCCTGCGCCATCATAGCATCCGGCCGAACGATTTTCGGAGTCCCCGGCCGGAGGTTCCTGTTACAATTTCATGGAAAGCAGTCTTGCCCCGAAGGAGGAGTTGCGGTGGAAAAGCCGGCACAAAACGATCACCCGGTTGACGGTCTCCTGGTTCGACGCTGGAGCCCGAGGGCCTTTTCGGAAACACCCGTCGCCGCCGAGTCCGTTCGCAGCCTGCTTGAGGCGGCCCGCTGGGCTCCCTCCTGCTTCAACGAGCAGCCCTGGAGCTTCATCGTGGCGACGCGGGAGGAACCGGAGGCCTTTGAAAAGCTGCTCGGCTGCCTCCGCGCGACCAACCAGGCCTGGGCCCAAAGGGCAGCTGTGCTGATGGTGGCTGTGGCGAAGGGTGCCTTCGACCATAACGGGAAGCCCAACCGGCACGCGGGGCACGACGTGGGGCTGGCGGTGGAGAACCTCATGCTCCAGGCCGTTTCGCTGGGGTTGTTCGCCCACGCCATGGCGGGTTTTGACGCGTCGAAGGTGAGGGAGTCCTACGGGGTCCCGGAGGGGCACGACCCCCTCGTGGCCGTGGCTGTGGGCTACCCGGGCAACCTGGAAGACCTCCCGGAGGAATTCAGGGAACGGGAACTTGCCCCGCGGGAGAGAAAATCGCTGGGCCTGTTCGTATTCGGTCCGTCCTGGGGAGAGCCCTGGGATGGCCTCAAATCGCACGAGGGGGAATGGGAATGATTCGCAAGGCATCGGAACAGTCAAAGGTCCGCAGGGAAGCGTTCACCAACGGAGTGGGCGGCGGTTTTGCCACGCACGCGCTACCGCCGGGGGAGAAGGTTCCGGGGAGCCGCTTCCAGATGATTTCCCAGATCGAGCTCGACCCGGGCTCCTGCATCGGTTCGCACCTGCACGGGGAAAACGAGGAGATCTACTGGATCCTTTCTGGGGAGGGAATCTACAACGAAGACGGCACGGAGATTCCCGCCGGGCCGGGGGACATGTTCCTTGCCTTGCAGGGGCACAGCCACGGGTTGAAGAACACGGGATCGGGTCCCCTCGTCATGCTCGCGGTGATCGCCGCTGATCGCAACGCCTGAAGACGGCTAGAAAAGGGCGAGGCCGGCCAGTCCGAAGAGCAAAAACAGGGCGGGCGGGTTTTCCCGGAAAAACCGCAGCCTCAGGGCGGCGAGCCCTGCGGTGAAGAGCAGGGCCGGGCCGACACCGGAAAAGGCTGTCCGGGCCAGGGGCAGGAAGGCCAGGCTCAGGAGGGCGGCCACGGTTGGGCGGAGGGCGCTCCTGAAGCGATCCATGCAGCCTTCTGGGCCGCACTGGAGCAGGGCGGAGACGGCGATGACAACAAGGAGCGGGGTCCCGACCACCGAGAGGGTGGCGACCGACGCACCGCTGATCCCCGCCCGCTGGAAACCGACGAAGGTAGCGGCGTTGACGGCGATGGGGCCGGGGGTTACCTGGGCCAGGGCCAGGACCTGGTTGAAGCCGTCGAGGGTCAGCCATCCGTAGTTGTCCACCAGGATGTGGCGGATCAGGGGAAGGGTGGATATCCCGCCTCCGAAGGCCCCGATGCCGACCTGGGCGAAACCCCAGGCGAGTTTCAGCAGGTCCATCGGTTTTCCCCCGGAAGGATGAGGCGAAGCCCTACGCCGCAGGCCATGGCGAGCAGCGGGTGCAGTCCGGCCCACAGGATGAGGCCGACCACCAGGGCGTAGGGAAGGATGTTGATCCACTTCCCCTTCCCCACGAGGGACCGGCGGATTTCCCCCCAGACGAGGGTGGCGACGAGCGCCGCCACGGCGCAAAGCACGCCCTTGAAGAAGGCCGCCAGGGGGGCCGAATCCCTGTGGGCCATGACGAAGCCGGAAAGCAGCAGGATCGCGAAGAACGGTGGAACCAGGATCCCGGCCACGGAGGCCAGGGCTCCGCGGATGCCCGCGATCTTCCGGCCGGCCAGCCAGGCCGAGCTAGTGGCGATGGGACCGGGCATGGCGGTTGCCAGGGCGGCGATTTCGGCCATGTCCTCGTCTGGGAAACCGCGTTTTTTCAGCTCGGTTTTCGCCATGGCGAGGATGGCGATGCCGCCGCCAAAGGTGACGGCGCTGATCCTGAAAAACATCACGAAAAGGCTGAGTGGGGTCATCCTGCGCAACTCCTCCTGCAAGGAATTCACCTCTATTGTACCCGCTGGTCCTGCAGAATATTTGCAAATGATTTGCAAAAGAGATATCATTCCTCCCATGGAATCCCTGTGCGATGCTGCCAAGGTGTTGAAATCAAATGGAGTGCGGGTCACACCCGCCCGCGTGGTTCTCCTGGAGGCGCTCCATTCCAGGCGGGGACCTTTCACTGCCCAGGAACTCCATGCGAACCTGCCCGCCAGGAGCGCGGACCTGGTGACCGTTTACCGCTTCCTGGCCCGGCTCGTGAAGGCCAGTCTCGCGCGCGAGATCGTCGGAAGCGACGGGGTGGCCTACTACGAGATGGCCTGTGCCCATAACCCGGTTCACCCGCATTTCGAATGCCTGTCCTGCGGCCGCCTCTTCTGCCTGCCGCTTTTCAGGGAAGAGGATTCCGCCCGTGTGCTTGACTACGGGACCGGGCACCGCGTCGAAAGCGTGTCCGTCGTCTTCCGCGGGACCTGTGCCGCTTGCCTTGCCAACGAACTGGAGGAGGGAAAAAAATGAAGCGCCTGCCGATCTTCCTGTTTTTGCTGTTGCTGCCGGCTCTCCTTGTCGGCTTTGCTTTCCACGGTACCCTTTCGGCTGCACCGACCAGGGTGTTCGTGAGCGTTCCTCCGCAGAAATACTTCGTGGATCGCATCGGGGGGAACCGGGTGAAGGTTTCCGTACTTGTCCCCGCGGGTGCGGACCCGCACACTTTTGAACCGAAGCCGGCCACCATGGTGGAACTCTCCCGTGCGGGGGCCTGGTTCACCATCGGGATCCCCTTCGAGGAGAACCTGGAGCCGCGGCTTTCCTCGGCAAATGATGAACTGGCCGTCGTCCGTACGGAGGAGGGAATCCGCCGCAACGATCACGGCCAAGAGGGCGTCGATCCCCACATCTGGCTTTCCCCCCGCCTGGTTAAGGTACAGGCGGAGAACATCCTCCAGGGGCTCATCAAGATCGATCCCGCAGGGGAGAAGGCCTACCGGGGAAACGCCCGCCGTTTCGCTGCCGAACTTGACGCTCTCGACAGGGAACTCAAGACACTCTTTTCCGGATCCCGGGGGAAGGCTTTCCTTGTCTTCCATCCCTCCTGGGGATACCTGGCCGCCGACTACGGCCTGGACCAGGTTGCCATCGAGGTCGACGGGAAGGAGCCCAAGGGGGCCGACCTGGCCCGGGTCATCAAGCTTGCCAGGGAGAAGCGGATCCGGGTGGTCTTCGTCGAACCGCAGTTTTCCTCCCGCAGCGCCAGGACGATCGCCGAATCGATAGGGGCGAAACTGGTGACGGCCGATCCTCTTGCGGCCAACTGGGCCGACAACCTGAGAAAAGTCGCCCGGGGCTTCAAGCAGGCCGCTCGCTAGGCTCGCGGGCAAACGGCCGGGACGGAGGGGCTGCCTTGGAAAGCCCGCTTTACGACATCGAGCTGGAAAACGTCCGATTTGCCTACAACGGGTCCGGTCCTGTCCTGGACGGGATCTCGCTGGCCGTCAGGCCAAGGGAGTTCCTGGCGGTACTCGGCCCCAACGGCGGCGGCAAGAGCACCCTGCTCCGGGTCATGCTGGGCATTCTCGAACCCCAGGCGGGCAAGGTTTCGCTCCTCGGCCGCCCCCCTCTGGAATCCGTCAGGCAAGTGGGGTATGTTCCGCAGGATGCCAACACGAACCGCGGGTTTCCCGTTTCCGTGGAGGACGTCGTGCTCATGGGACGATTCGAGGGGGGGCGGGGATCCTGGAGCCCTTCCGCAAAGGACCGGGCCGCCGTGGAAGGAGCCATGGAGCGGATGGGAATCGGGCATCTTCGCCGCAGCCGGATCGGTGAACTTTCGCAGGGGCAGCGCCAGCGCGTGGCGATTGCCCGTGCCCTTGCCGTCGAACCGGCCGTGATGCTTCTCGATGAGCCCACCGCCAGCGTGGACCTCCAGACCCAGGCGGCCCTCTACGACATCCTCGGGGAACTGAACCGGGAGATCACGATCGTCATGGTGAGCCATGACCTGACAGCCCTTACCAGCTATGCCACCTCGGTGGCCTGCGTGAACCGGACCCTTTTCCATCACGACCGGGCCGAACTGACCGGCGACATGGTCCAGGCGGTCTACGGGAGCTGCCCGGTCGAACTCATCGCCCACGGTGTCCCCCACCGGGTCCTGCAGAGGCACGACCATGATTGACGCCCTGCAGTTCGGTTTCATGAGGAATGCCCTCCTCGCCGGCCTGCTGGTCAGCATTGCCTGCGGGATCATCGGGACCCTCGTGGTGGCCAACCGCCTCGTCTTCCTCGCTGGGGGCATCGCCCATGCCGCCTATGGAGGGGTGGGGCTTGCCCTGTTTGCCGGTTTCTCCCCCTTTTTGGGGGCCATGGGTTTCAGCCTCGTCATGGCGGTCCTCCTCGCCGCCCTTACCGTGAAAAGCAAAAACCGCGCCGACACGGCGGTGGGGGTCCTCTGGGCAGTCGGCATGGCCCTGGGGGTCATTCTCGTCGACCTGTCGCCCGGGTACAGGGCCGACCTCATGAGCCTCCTTTTCGGGAGCATCCTCACCGTGAGTTCCCGGGAACTCTGGATGATGGGGGGAACGACGGCCGTCGTGGCAGCGACGGTGGCCCTGAAATACCGTGACCTCCTGGTTCTCTCCTTCGACCCCGAGTTTGCCGCCACCCGGGGTGTGCGTGTCGCGAGGCTCCACACTCTCCTGCTGCTCCTGGTGGCTGCCGGGACGGTTGTGGCGATTCACGCCGTGGGGCTCATCCTGGTCATTGCCCTCTTCACCATTCCGCCGACTCTCGCCGAACGCTCCTGTCGCTCCCTCGCGGGCATGATGGCCGTCGCGACTGCCTGGAGCGCCCTCTTCACCCTCATCGGCCTGGACCTCTCCTACCGCCTCAACCTGACCTCCGGGGCCACCATCATCCTCGTCGCTGCCTTCGCCTTCTTCCTTGCCTCGGTCCGGGGCGCAAAAAAACGGGGTGGGATTTAGCCCCGCCCCGTTTTTGAACGGTTTTGCCCTCCACCCGAATCAGGGGGCGAGGATGATCTTGCCGAAGTGTTCCGCCCGCTCCATGCGCTCGTGGGCGAGGGCAGCGTCCTTCAGCGGCATCACCGTGTCGATGACTGGGCGGATGAGGCCTTCCTCAACGAGGCGGAATACCCGGCGGATCTCTTCCGGGGTGCCTCCGTACGAGCCGAAGGCGGTGATCTCCTTCCGGTAGATTTCCTGGAGGTTGACGTGGACCTCGGCACCCGAGGTGGAGCCGCAGAAGGCGATGCGGCCTCCTCGCCTGAGGGAGGCGATGCTGCGGACCCAGGTTGCCTTGCCGACGGTTTCAAGGACGAGGTCGACCCCGTGGTCGCCCGTGAGACGGCGAACCTCGGCCGAGAAGTCGCTCCCGGAATCGATGACGGCGTCGGCACCCAGGTCGTACAACCGGGTTCCCTTCCGGGTGTCTCGCGTCGTGGCGAAAACGCGGGCACCCATCGCGTTGGCCAGCTGGATTGCCGCAACGCCGATCCCGCCCGTGGCCCCGACGACGAGGACGGATTCGCCGGGTTGCAGGTTGCCCCGGGTGATGGCCATCCTATAGACCGTTGTGGTCGTGAGGGGAACCGAGGCGGCTTCCTCGAAGCCGAGCTTGGCCGGCTTGCGGAGCAGGGCATGGGCGGGCGCGACCACGTACTCGGCGTAGCATCCGTCCCGGGCCACCCCGAATATCCGCACCGACAGGTTGGGCGGGTCCGCGTAAGGGCGATCCGGGAAGATCCAGGGGGTCACCACCACTTCGTCGCCCTTTTGGTACCCCGTCACACCGGAGCCCAGCCTTTCAACGATCCCGGCGCCTTCGCAGCCCGGGACGATCGGCATCGGGGCGAAAACCGACCCCAGCCGCATCCAGATGTCCAAATGGTTCACGGCTGCGGCCTTGAGCCGGACCAGGACCTCCCCGGCCGACGGTTCCGGCGTCGGGGTTTCCTCCCACTTCAAGACTTCTGCCGGGCCTGGTGCGTGAACGCGGATCGCCTGCATCGCTTCCCCCTCCTTCCAGGATTCCGCTTGTGATTGTGAACGCAATGCATTAGTGCCTGTCCCGAATTAGCCAGGAGCGGGCCTCGGCGGGGGTCGAAACTTCCCCGCAGGCGACGGCCTCGTCAAGCTTTGCGAGGATTTCCCCCACCCGGGGGCCTTCGGCAAGGCCCAGGATATCCATGACTTCCCGGCCATCCAAAAGGCGGCCGGCCTGTTCCAGGCGGAAAAGCCCCGCGAGGGCCCGTGCGCGGTTCTCCATCCAGGGCATGAGGCGGCCGCTTCCGGCAAGCACGTCGGCATAGCCCAGGACGAAGAGGCGCTCGAGCCACTCTCCGCCTAACACCCGGATCTGCCGGGCCATTCCCCCTTCGGGCCACGCGGCCGAGGGCATCCGGTGCCATCGCACGAGGCTCGTGACAACTTCCGCGAATTCCTGGGGCCAGGCCCACTTGCGGGCCATCTCCCTCACGAGGTCGGCCCCGTCCTTCTCGTGCCCCGTGAAGCAGGCGGGCGCGTCTTCCGTGGAAGCGCAGGACGCCTTTGCCACGTCGTGGAGAAGGGCGGCGGCGCGGATCGCAGGGTCGGGCGTGAGTTTCTGGACGGTGTCCAGGCAGAGGCGGGTATGGAGGTAGGCGTCTCCCTCCGGGTGTTTATCGGGATCCTGCTCGATTCCCTTCAGGGCTTCGATTTCGGGCAGGATGGCTCCAAGGAGGCCCGTGCCGTTCAGCATGTCGAGGAAAAGGCCGATATCCCCTTCCAGGGCTTTCATGAGTTCCTTTCCAAGGCGTTCCCCCGGCACCCGGGCAATCATCCGGTAAAGTTCCGGGTCGCGACAGGCCGATTCGGAGTCGGGAGCCACGGTGAAAAGGGGAAGCGTGGCGGCGAACCGGAAAAGCCGGACGGCCCGCACGGCGTCCTCGCCAAGGCGCTCCGAGGCCTTTCCGTTGAACCGGAGTCGCCTGCGGGTGAGGTCTTTCTCTCCGCCCCTCGGATCCACGAGGGTCCCGAGCCGGGTCATGGCCATGGCGTTCACCGTGAAATCCCGCCTGCCGAGGTCGTGCTCGAGGCTGAACCCGCAATAGGAACAAAACTCCACGGATACGCTCCCGCACTGGAGGAGGGCAGTCTGGAGAGGAGGCTTGCCGACCGGCTTGGCCCCGGGCCAGAGGCGCAGCACAACCTCCAGGGGGGCGGATGTGGCGATGTCCACGTCCGTAATCGGCAGGCCGAGGAAAAGGTCCCGGACGGCGCCTCCCACGAGAGCCCCTTCGTAACCTTCGTTTTCCAGCGCGAGCAGCCACTCAAGGGCCGTCTTTATTTCTTGCTTCATCGCATCATCCCCTCACCGTAAAGTATAGCAGAGGGGTTCGACAAAGAAGAGGGGATTCTTCGAGGCAGGCCTCGAAGAATCCCCTCTTCTTCTCTTGCTAAAACTGAGGGCTACTGGGAGATGGCGCTGACGGGGCAGGTGGCCACGCAGGCGCCGCACTCGACGCAGCTATCGGGATCGACGAACGCCTTGCCGTCAACCATGCTGATGGCGGTAACGGGGCAGACTCCTACGCAAGCCTCGCACGCGATGCAGGTATCCTTGTCAACAACAGCCTTTGCCATAACTTTTTCCCTCCTCGTAAGTTTTTCGACGGGCGACGGGCCCGCTCGGACCCAAGCGAATTCTAACCGATACGAAAGGGGAATTGCAAATGGTCCTCCTCCCTGGAAAGCGCCTTTCCCCTTATAATGAAAAAACGATGGAAAACAGGAAAGGGCGGAGGTCGAGAGGGATGACGGAACCGGAAGAGCTCCAGATCGAACTTTTCGAAGGAGCGAAGGAACGCAAGGCAGGAAGGGCAGCGGGAGGCAAGGCGGCTTCCAGGCGAAGGGTTGTCCTGGAAACCCTCGACAAGAATCTTCGCAGCATCTGGGAAGGGGATGCCGACCTCTACCGGGCGACCACGGCCGACGAGGTGACGTTCTTCGAATGGTACATCAGCCCCGACCGCATTGACGGGATCGACTTCCACATGAGGGAAATCAAGGTTCATGCCTCGGTCCTTGGCGAGGGGGGAGCGATCGAGCACGAGATCCTGAACCCGAAGGTCCAGTTCTACGGACCCGTCGCCATCGTTACTTACACGCTGATGATACGGTCGTCCTCCTGCGGCAAGGTGACCCACAAGAGCCACCACGAAACCCGTGTTTTCCACGACACGGGTTCTGAGGAGGCACCCGAATGGAAGCTGGTCCACTGCCATAAATCACCCGTGAGCACTATCGACAGCCTGGGGGTCCTGAGGGGCTGATGCCGTTTTCCGCGCCGGGCGCGCCTTCGCTGGGGACGGCTGCGCAAAGGCTGCAGGAATGGTTTTCGGTCCATGCCCGGGATCTCCCGTGGAGATCCACGCGGGATGCCTATGCGATCCTGGTCTCGGAGGTCATGCTCCAGCAGACCCAGGTGGACACCGTGGTTCCTGCCTACCGGGAGTGGATGGGGCGTTTCCCCGATCTCGGAACCCTGGCCGAAGCCTCGCAGGAAGAGGTCCTGAAGGCCTGGGAGGGGTTGGGCTACTATGCCCGGGCCCTCAATCTCCAGCGTAGCGCCCGGCTGATCCTGGAGCATCACGGGGGGCGGGTTCCGCGCGAGGACGAGGAACTCCTTGCCCTTCCCGGGATCGGGCGCTATACGGCAGGAGCGGTCCAGAGCATCGCTTTCGACCTGCCACGGGCTGCCGTAGACGGAAACGTCGAGCGGGTCCTCTGCCGCTTCCTCGATATCGACACGCCTGCCCGGGACCGAAGGAACCAAATCCTCTTCGGGAGAATCGTCCGGGAAATGATGGAGGAGAACTCACCGGGGGACTTGACCCAGGCGCTCATGGAACTGGGAGCCCTGGTTTGCCTTCCGCGGAAGCCCCGGTGCGACGGTTGCCCTTTCGGGGGACTTTGCCTTGCCCGGTCCAGGGGAACGGTGTCGAAGAGGCCGGTTCCCCGGCCGAGAAAGCCGACCCAGGCGATCCAGGCCTCTGTGGCGATCCTGACCGACGGGGAAAGGATTTTCCTCCAGAAACGGCCGCCGGAGGGGCTCATGGCGAATCTTTGGGAGTTTCCCGGAGGGAAGCTCGAGGAGGGCGAAACCCCTCGGGCCGCGTTGAGGCGCGAGCTTTTCGAGGAACTGGGGATCAAGGTGAGGGGCGAGAAAAAGGTTGGGACCATCCGTCACGCGTACACGTCCTTTTCGGTGACCCTTCACGTCTACCTGGCGAGGATGAACGGCAGTGAAAGCCTTCCGGATCCTTCCGGAAACCTGGCCTTGCCCTCCGGCTGGTTCACGCCGGAAGAGGCCCGGAGACTGCCGATGCCTGCGGCGAATGTTAAAATCCTGGCCCGCTGGGTGGAAGAACCCGATTGAATCCTTAAATTTAGCGCTTGCCCATATTGCATAGACAGGGCGTCAGTATATAATGATTCCATAACCACTTAAAGGGGTGATTGAGAATGAGTGAAGTCGACCTGCAGACCGAGCTTGACGCGCTGAAAGAGGAACTGGGCACCATCCGAGCCGACCTGGCGGAACTCAAGGGTCCCATGAAGAACATCGCGATCGCCTTGAAGGAGAACCTTGCCGAGGCGCTGGGTTCCGGCCTTGAAAAGGCGAAGTGCACGGGCAAGAAGGCCGTGGAAGCCGTCGAGACGACGGTGGAGGACAAGCCGCTGCAGTCGCTCCTGGTTGCCTTCGGAGTGGGGCTGCTGCTCGGCAAGCTGCTCGACATTTCCAACCGGAGGTAGGTCCTCCATGGGCTTGGCGAGGCTGGTGGTCTCGTTCCTCGAGCTTTTGGAGGCTGAGGCCCGGGCCCTGGCGGCCGGCCTCCTTGACCTGAAGATTGCTTCCATCCTCGCCTGGGTTGCAGGTTTTCTTCTCCTCGCGGGTTTTTCCCTAACGGTTGCGGCGCTGTACGTTTTTGCCCGCCGCGGGGTTTCGGCCCCTGCCGCGCTGCTTTTGACCGGCGTCATGACGCTGGCGGTTTCGGGAGGACTCCTGTGGAGCGCCCGGAAAATCGTCCGGAAAATCTAGAGGCCGCGAAGGCCCGCTTCCTGGAGGAAGCATGCAGGCTGACGCCTTCGGCCTGGATCAGGGAACATCCCGACGTGGCCGTGGGAGGTGCCCTGGCAGCCGGGTTTTTCCTCGGTTGCTCGCCTGAGGCCCAGGAGGCGACGATCAGGAATGCTTCGACCGGGATCAAGCTGGTGCGGGAACTCCTTGAGCGAATGGGGAGTCTTCCCGGCGGTACGGACGAGCCGCAAGCCTGAATGTGAAGCCGGCCCCGGAAACCCGGGGCCGGCTTTTTCTCAGGGTTTTTCCTGTGTTTCCCAGTCAAGCCCCGGCGGGAGCTCCGGCTTTGGATCCCTGGAGTAGAGGGCTTCAAGGACCCGAATAGGAGGGGTTCCCTCGTACAGGACGCGGTGGATTGCCTCGGCGAGGGGCAATTCGACGTCCAACTGCCGAGCAAGGGCTACGACGGCCTTGACGGTAGTGGCCCCTTCGGCGACCTGGCCGAGCCGTCCCAGTGCCGCATCGAGGGAGAGTCCTTCCCCCAGGGCAAGTCCCAGGCGGAAGTTCCGTGAGTGATGGCTGTAGCAGGTGACCATGAGGTCGCCGACCCCGGCCAGGCCCGCCAGGGTGAGCGGACGGGCTCCGAGACGGGCCCCCAGTCTCATCGTTTCCGCCAGCCCGCGGCTGACAAGGGCGGCCACGGCGTTGTCTCCCAGCCCCATGGCCCTCGCCACGCCCGCGGCGACAGCCATGACGTTCTTTACGGCGCCGCCCACTTCCACCCCCACGACGTCCGTGCCGGTGTAGACGCGGAAGGTGCCTCCGTTCAGGAGGGCCTGCCAGAGAGTGGCCTCCCGGCTTTCGGACGAGGCCACGACAACGGCCGTGGGCTGGCCGACGATAACCTCCTCGGCATGGCTTGGGCCTGAGAGGACCGAGTACCGGGCCTGGGGGAGGATTTCGGCGACGATCTCGTGGATCAGCTTGCGGGAGGAGATCTCGATTCCCTTGGCGGCATTGCAGACCGACAGGTCGGTGGGTGAAACCGGAGCAAGCCGGGTGAGGACTTCCCGGATTGCCTGGGTGGGAATGGCGAGGATCCAGCGTCCGGAGTGGGAGGCGGCCTCTTCAAGGTCGCCCGTTGCGTTCAGAAGGGAGCTCAAAGGGGCCTCGGCAAGGTAGCGGGGGTTGTGCCCGGTGGCGGAGATGGCTCGGGCCTGGTCTTCGTGGCGGCACCAGAGGACCACATCGTGTCCGCGCCGCGCTGCAAGGTCCGCAAGGGCCGTGCCCCAGCTCCCTGCTCCGAAAACGGTTATGGCTTCCATGAGAATCCCTCCAGGGTCCTTGTTTTGCTTTCTTATGCCGAATTCACTTTAGCATGAAACCGCGGGTGCGCGGATTGGAGCGAAAATTTCCTTGAAGAGGGCTGAACAAAAGGGCAGAGTATCCTGTATAATCAACCGGATTTTTGGATGGCGTATAAGTGGGGCATGGCCCCCTAAGAAGGAGGATCCCGATGGAACGCGTGACTCTTACCCTGGGCGATGGAACGGCATGGCCGGGCTTTTCGGCGAATGGCCTCACGAGGGCCGAAGGCGAGGTCGTCTTCACGACGGCGAGCTGCGGCTACCCCCAATCGATCACGGACCCGTCCTACAATGGGCAGGTCCTGGTCTTTGCCTTCCCGCTGGTAGGCAACTACGGCGTGGACGAGGAACGGCTGGAAAGCTCCAGGCCGTGGGTGAGAGGCATCATCGCCAATTCCCTGACGGGCGAATCCCGGCTGGGTCCGCCGGTGGAGGAATGGCTGTCGAGATGGGGCGTTCCCGCCGTCACGGGGGTGGACACCCGGGCCCTCATCAGGCACCTGCGGGAGAAGGGAACCGCCATGGGGCGCCTTTCGGAAAAGCCGGAATCCCCGAAGGAGACGGACCTTCCCCATGACCTGGCAATCGAGGCCTCCGCACCCGAACTGGTCATCCACAACGAGGGGGCGGACGGTCCCCGCATTGCCCTCCTGGATTACGGCGTAAAGGCCAACATCATCAGGGAATTCCTCCGCAGGGGATGCACGGTTTTCCAGTGCCCGGCCGGCATGGACGACGCGGAGGTCCTGTCGCTTCGGCCCGACGGGGTGGTCCTGAGCAACGGCCCGGGAGACCCGTCCTGGCTGGTTCCCCAGGTGAAGACCGTCGCGAACCTCATGGGACGGCTGCCGCTATGGGGCATTTGCCTGGGGCTGCAGGTCATGGCCCTTGCGGCTGGGGCAAAGACGTACAAGCTTCCTTACGGGCACCGGGGCGTGAACCACGCTGTGGCCGAGGTGGAAGGGACAAGGGGCTGGATCACCAGCCAGAACCACGGTTACGCGGCCGACGGCGAAAGTCTCCGGGGCACCGGTTTTTCCGTTTCCCTGGTGCATTTGGGGGATGGGAGCGTGGAGGGCATCCGGAGTGAAAAGCACAGGGCCTGGTCGGTGCAGTTCCACCCTGAGGCTTTCGCGGGACCCCGCGACACGGGTTTCCTTTTCGACGAATTCCTGAAGGAGCTGAAATAGATGAAATCTCCCACGACTAAAACGATCCAGAGCGTGCTGGTCCTGGGTTCGGGCCCGATACGCATCGGGCAGGCCGCGGAGTTCGACTATTCGGGCAGCCAGGCCTGCCGGGCGCTCCGGGAGGAGGGCGTGAAAGTCATCCTCCTGAACAGCAACCCTGCGACGATCCAGACCGATCCCGGCCTGGCCGAGGTGACCTATCTCCGTCCCCTCACTCCCGAGGTGATCGAAGACATCCTGAAGGCTCACCGCCCCGACGGGGTCATCGCCACCCTGGGAGGGCAAACGGCGCTGAACCTGCTGGTGGAGCTCCATCGCCAGGGGACGTGGGAGCGCTACGGGACGCTTCCCCTGGGGACCGCACCCGAGACCGTGGACGAGGCCGAAGGACGCGAACCGTTCCGCGACCTCATGAAATCCATCGGCGAGCCGGTCGTGGAAAGCCGGATCGTCACCGAAACCGAAGCTGCCCTGGAGTTTGCCCGGGGAGTGCCTTTTCCCCTGGTCATCCGGCCCGATTTCACCCTGGGCGGAACGGGAGGGGGAGTGGCGTACGACGAGGGGTCCCTCGTGGAGAGGGTCCTGGAAGGCGTGGCGGCTTCCCCGACAAGCCGTGTCCTGGTGGAGCGCTTCCTCTCGGGTTGGTACGAGGTGGAAATGGAAGTCGTCCGGGACGGTTTCGGCAATGCCCTCTGCGTCTGCGGCATGGAAAACGTCGACCCGATGGGAATCCACACGGGCGACAGCGTCGTGGTGGCACCCGTCCTGACCCTGAGCGACAGCCAGTGGCAAAGGCTGCGCAAGGCCGGCCTCAAGATCGTGAACGCCCTGGACATCCGGGGGGCGTGCAACGTCCAGTTCGCGGTTTCACCGGACATGGAGGAATACGCGGTCATCGAGGTTAACCCGCGGGCAAGCCGGTCCAGCGCCCTGGCCAGCAAGGCCACGGGGTACCCGATCGCCAGGATGGCGGCCAAGATCGCCCTGGGCAAATCCCTGGCGGAGATGCCGAATCCCGTTACGGGTGTGGGCAGCGCCCTTTCGGAGCCCGCCATCGACTACGTGGCGGTGAAGTTCCCGCGGTGGCCCTTCGACAAGTTCCCCGACGCGGATCCTTCTCTGGGAACGAGGATGAAGTCCACCGGCGAGGTCCTGGCCCTGGGCCCGAATTTCCCCCAGGCCCTCCTCAAGGCCATGAGGTCGGTCGAGTGGGGCGGCGGCCTCCGGCCGTCGTCCGTGTCCGAAATGCCGGACCGGGCCCTATGGGCGGAAGTGCGGAAAGCCACCCACAGGCGCCTCTGGTTTATCCTCGAGCTGATCCGGAGGGGGGAGGAAGTGGAGGCCCTCGCTGAAGCGAGCGGGATCGCCCCGTTCTTCCTTCGCCAGATGAAGACGATCGTCGAAGCCGAACGAGCCCTCGCAAAGGGCGGGCTCGGAGACGCGGAAGCCCTGGAAAGGGCCAAGTGGCTGGGCCTTGCTGACCGCGACATCGCGGTCCTGCTCGGGATGCAGGAGGAAGAGGTCCGCAAGGTTCGGCTGTCCCTGGGCATCGAGCAGGGATTCCGGGAAGTGGATGGCTGCGCGGGCGAGACACCGGCCGGTTCCCGGTACCTTTATGGATCCTACGGAGTCGCAAGCGACGGATCGCCGGATAACTCCACCCCAGCGGTCGTGGTGCTGGGGTCGGGACCGATCCGCATCGGGCAGGGGGTAGAGTTCGACTATTGCTGCGTGAAGGCGGTGGAAGCCCTCAAGGCAATGGGAATCCGGGCCGTCATGGCGAACAACAATCCGGAAACGGTCAGCACCGACCACGACCTTTCCGATGCCCTCTACCTGGAGCCCCTGACGGTGGAGGATGTCCTGCCCATCGTTCGCAGGGAGAAGGCCAGGGGCGTGTTCGCCTCCTACGGGGGACAGACCGCCCTGCGGCTGGGGATGGAACTCGCGGATGTCGGCGTTCCTCTCCTGGGGACGGGACTTGGGGCCATCGAGGCGGCGGAGGACCGGGGGCAGTTTTCGGCGATCCTGAAAGACCTCGGGATTTCCCAGCCGGAAGGAGGAGCCGTCCGGTCGGCGGAGGAGGCCCTGGAACTGGCCGCTCGCCTGGGTTACCCCCTCATGGTCCGGCCGAGCTTCGTCATCGGGGGCCTGGCCATGGCTCTCGTTGAATCCGAACCGGACTTGCGGGCTGTCCTCGCCCTGGCCTTCGAGGCCATGCCGGGGCAATCCGTCCTGGTGGACCGTTTCGTGTCGGGAACCGAGTACGAGCTGGACGCGGTGTGCGACGGGGGAGACATCCTGGTCCCCGGCATCTTCGAGCACCTCGACCCGGCCGGGATCCATTCCGGGGATTCGATGGCCGTGTTCCCGGATCTCTCGCTGAGCCCGGCCCGGCGGGAGGAAATGATGCGCATCGTCGGTTCCATCGCCGAGGCCCTCGACGTGAAGGGGCTCCTGAACGTCCAGTTCGTCGAGAACGGCGGGCGGCTTTACGTGATCGAGGCGAACCCGCGCGCCAGCCGGACGGTTCCCATCGCAGGCAAGCTTACAGGCCTCCCGCTGGTGGACCTTTCGGTGAGGGTGGCTCTCGGCCAGCGCCTGAGGAACCTCGGGGTGCCACTTGGCCTTTTGCCCCCGCGGGGCCCCCTGGGGGTCAAGGTCCCGGTTTTCTCCACCGAGAAGCTTCCCGGTGTGGACAGCCGCCCGGGTCCCCAGATGCAGTCCACGGGCGAGTCCCTGGGCGTGGGGGAATGTGTTTCCACGGCCCTTTGGGAAGGCCTCAGGGGAGCGGGCTGGGTCCTTCCCGACAGGGGTGGCAGGGTTCTCGTCTCGGTGAACGATGTTTCCAAGCCTGGAGCCTGCAGCGCTGCGGCCACGCTCTTCGGGATGGGCTGGGAGATCGAGGCCACCGCCGGGACCGCAGGTTTTTTCCGGCGATGGGGCCTGCCCGTTACGTCCGTCGAAAAAGGGGAATCGCTGGTGAGCGCCCTTCGCGAACGCCGATGGAACCTTGTCGTTAACGTGGCCGGCTCGCGCCTGGGGGAACTGAAGGACGGCTATGCCATCCGGAGGGCGGCCATCGAAACGGGCATTCCCTGCGTGAGCAGCCTCCCCGTTGCGTCCGCCCTGGCGCTGGCCCTTGCGGTCCGGCGTGGTAACATGAAGCCCTAGGAACGGAGTTCCGGTTTCGGGGGTGTTGCGAGTGCGCAAGGTTGGAATGAGGCTGTCGGGCGCGATCGGGCTTTTTGCCCTTGCGCTGTCTTTTGCGTTGCCCACGCACGGAGCCGAAGTGAAAGCGGAGACCCTCAGGGGACCCAGGATCGGAGAACTTTACATGGTCGTCGTGCGCGACCCGGACGCGGCAGTCCTGGCCCTGGAGCGCGGGAAGCTGGATGTCCTGGGTGACGTCACCCGCCCTTCGGACATCAGGAGGATCTCAAAAAACCCCGCTTTCGAACTTTCCATGGCCCAGGGTTTCCACATGGCCCAAGTCGGGTTCAACCTGCGGAAATCCCCGTGGAACGCTCCGGAGCTTCGCCGGGCTGCGGCCATGGCCATCCCGCGGGATCGCCTGGTCCGCGAGCTCTTTTCCGGCTACTCGGCCCCACTGACCACTTACCTGCCTCCAATGTCGCCCTACTGCGACAAGGAGGCCTCGGCTCCGCGGTTCGACCCGGAAGGGGCCCGGGCCCTGCTCAGGAAAGCGGGCTGGACCTGGGATCCCTCGGGAGTGCTCGTTCCCCCGAAGGGAAAGTCCCCGTTGCCGCCTGCAACGATTCTTTCCCCCACCGCGGGGGTTGCTCCCACGACGGCCGAACTGGCCGACCGCATCGCCGGGTCACTTCGGGAAATCGGGATCCCGGTCAAGGCGGAGCCTCTCGATTTTGCCGCCATGATCCAGCGTATCGACGAGCACAAGTTCGACCTTTACCTCATGGCGTGGCAGCTCTCGCGAGACCCTGACAGCCTTTACGCCTTCTATCACTCTTCCATGGACGTGAAGGGGGGCTACAACCAGACGGGGCTCAAGGACGCGAAAGTCGACCGCCTGCTGGAAGATCTCCGGTACGCCCCCGACGAACCGGCCGCGCGTGTCGCGGCAAGGGCAGCCCAGAAGGCGCTTTCAGACCGCCTGCCTATCATTCCCGTCTACACGCGATTCTCGGTGGCTGCCGTTTCGAAAGGCTGGCAAGGCACGGTCTCCACGAAGTCCATGACGGCTGACAACAGTTGGAGCCTCCTGGCGATGTCTCCCGCTTCCGGACCCATGAAGCCCCTTTACTGGGCGCTGGGGGACGAGCCCCGGACCCTGAACCCCTTCACGGCCAGCACGGCGACGGATTGGCAGGTCCTGGGGATGGTCTACGACACCCTCCTGACGGTGAACCCGAATAACCTGGAGGACTTGCCCTGGCTGGCCCGCTCCTGGAAGGTCGAGACGGTGAAGGATCCCGGAGGGCTCCGCACGCGGCTGACCTTTGTCCTCCGGAAGGATGTTTCCTGGCAGGACGGGAGTCCCTTCACGGCGAAGGATGCGAGGGCAACCCTGCTTTTCCTGCAGAAGAACGCGATCCCCCGCTATTTCGACTCCGTGCGGGACGTCGCTTCCGTCTCGGTGCCGGATGCCCACACCCTCATAGTGACGATGAAGAACGTGAGTTACTGGCACCTTCATTCCATCGGCGGCACCCCGATCTTCCCCGCCGCCCTTCTCGGCCGGGTCAAGGACTGGCGCTCCTGGCAGCCTGCGCGAAATCCCGTCCCCGGGAAAGCCGGCCTGACGGAGCTTTACGGGACGGGTCCCTTCGTCTTCAGGGAAGTGCGTCCCGGCGACTTTGTCCGTTTCTCCCGGAACGAGCGGTTCTGGCTGATCCCGCGGTGATTTCCATGAGGGGATACTGGGCCAGGCGCCTTGGCGGGGCCGTCTGCGTCGTGGCGATCGTCCTGGTGGCGAATTTCTTCCTGTTCAGGCTGATGCCCGGGGACCCGGTGAGCACGGTCCTGGACCCCCGCTTTTCCCCGCAGGCGAAGGCGGAGCTGGAGGTCCTCTACGGTCTCGACCGGCCCCTGGCGGTCCAGTTTTTGATTTACCTCGAGAGGACCGCCACCTTCGATTTCGGCCTTTCATTTGCGACCCAGCGTCCCGTCCTGGACGAGATATTGAGCCGCCTTCCCAACACCCTGGCCCTCCTGGTGCCCGCCTACCTCCTGTCCGTCCTCCTTGGTACGGTCCTCGGGGTCCTGGCCGCGAGACGGCGAGGCCGGGCTGCGGAAAAGGCCGTTCTCTCGGCCGGGGCGATCTCCTTTTCGTTCCCGTCCTTTTTTGTCCAGATGGTCCTCCTCCTGCTATTCGCCTACGTTTACCCTGTCTTTCCGCTGCGAGGGAGCCTTTCCATTCCCCCTCCCCAGGGGACCTGGCCGCTCCTGGTTGACCGCGTGTGGCACCTGGCCCTGCCGGTCGGTTCGCTGGTCCTGCTCGGCTTCGGCGGCTGGGCCCTCACCGTCCGAAACCTGGTGGTGAAGGTCATGGGAGAGGATTTCATGGTGCTGGCGCGGGCCAAGGGGATCGGGGAGCGCCGCCTTTTCTGGGGTCATGCCTTCCGGGCCGTCCTGCCTCCCCTCGTGACCCTTTTTCTCCTATCCCTTCCCGGGGTCGTGTCCGGAGCGGTCCTCACGGAAACCGTCTTTTCCCTCCACGGTGTCGGGCGCTTCCTGCTCGATTCGGTCCTGGGCCAGGATTACCCGGCCGCGGGAGGCGCGTTCTACCTCCTGACCCTCATCACGGTGGCGAGCAACCTCGTCGCTGATTTCCTGGTCCAGTTCACCGACCCGAGAATCAGGACCGGCGAGAGGAGTTCGTCATGAGGCGATTTCGGTGGAGTGCCTGGACCCTGCTGATCCTTCTGTTCTCAGGGTTCGTCCTCCCGCTTTTCCTCGCGGGCGACCCGAGGGAACCGGTGGCCTCTCCTTTTGCCCGGCCTGCCTGGGTGGGTCGCAACCAGGCGCCGGCCCTGGCCTTTTCCGTTCCGCCGGGGGAGGGGAAGGCCTTTGCCTGGTCATGGGACGCCCCGAGGGGGCTTTCCGTCTCCGGGGAGGTCGAATTCGCGGGGGTCCCGGGGTCAGCCCGCCTCACCTGGGAGAAGCCTTCCGGAGAGATCCTTGTCCTGGCGGACCTTTCGGGACAGGAAACGGCCACCCTCGATCTCGACGCCCGGGACATGGCCTTCCGGGCTGCCCTGGGACTTTCTCCCTTCGACGAATCCCTGGAGGGCCTCTTCGGCGGCCGCGGGACGATACGGGTCCGGATCGATAGCGACGTTCCCGTCGAGAAGTCCTCCCTTTCCGTCAGGATTCCAGGGGACCGGTGGGGCCTTTTCGGCACCGACCAGAGGGGGCGGGACGTCTTCCGGCTTTTCCTCGCAGGGATTCGCGTGTCGCTCCTGGTGGGTGTCATGGCCGTCCTTGTCTCCACGGTGATCGGCCTTTCGGCGGGCCTTTTGGGAGGCTACGTCGGGGGCGTGGTGGACGCCCTGCTGATGCGTGCCGTGGACGTTCTCCTGTCGATCCCCCTCCTCCCGATCCTCATGGTTCTGGCAGCCCTTTGGGGAAAGGGACTGTGGCAGCTCGTCCTGATCCTGGGGCTCTTTTCCTGGATGGGAACGGCCCGAACGGTCCGCTCCATGACCCTGTCCTTCAGGGAGGCGCCCTACGTGGAGGCACTCAGGGCCATCGGGGCCCCTACCTTCTACATCCTCGCCCGGCACGGGGTGCCCACGGTGCTGCCTCTCCTTCTGGCCAACATCGCCCTGGGGGTCCCCGGGGTCATCCTCTCGGAGGCAGCCCTTGCCTACCTGGGCCTGTCCGATCCCCGGGTCATTTCCTGGGGCCGCATGCTTCACGAAGCCCAGTCCTTCGGGGCTTTCACGACAGGAGCCTGGTGGCTTTTGCTGCCGCCCGGCCTGGGCATCGCTCTCCTCTGTTTCGTCTTCATGGACCTGGGCAGGGCCCTGGAGGAATGGGCCGACCCGAGGCTGAAGGGAGGAGGGGGAGCATGATCGTGCTTGAAAACCTCTCCGTCCTTTACCGTTCGCAGGGCCGGGAGGTCTTCGCCCTCTCGGATGTGACCCTGTCCCTTCCGGCCGGTCGGGTGACGGGCCTGGTCGGCGAGTCCGGGAGCGGGAAGACGACCCTGGTCATGGCGATCCTTGGACTGCTGCCGCCCGAGGCCAGGGTGCGGGGGCGCATCCTCCTGGAGGGGGTCGACGTGGCTGGCATGGCGGAGTCCGGACTGGATCGTTTCCGGTGGACGCGCGTGGCCCTGGTTCCCCAGGGAAGCCAGAATTCCTTCAACCCGGTCCTCAGTATCGGAGAACAGGTCGCCGAGCCCATAAGGATCCACCAGGGAGCCAGCCGCACCGAGGCCGAAAAGAAAACCCGTCGCCTGCTGGATGAGGTGGGGCTGGGTGCCAGGATCGCGGCGCGATTTCCCCACGAGCTTTCAGGGGGGCAACGGCAGAGGGCGGCCCTGGCCATGGCGCTCGGCTGCGACCCGGCCTTTCTCCTGGCGGACGAGCCGACCACGGCGCTGGATGTGATCATCCAGGCGGAGATCGTCGAACTCCTCAGGCGAACCGTGAGGGACCGGAAGATGGGGATGGCGCTGGTCTCGCACGACCTTCCCCTTGCTTCCGGCCTTTGCGAAACCATTTGTGTCCTTGACGGGGGAAGACTCGTGGAAATCCTCCCCGCGGAGGACCTGGCCGAAAGGGCGAGGCACCCGCGAACCCGTGCGCTCGTGAAAGCCCTGCTGGAAATGGAGCAGGCCCGGCCATGACGATGCTGCTCGAGATCCGCGGGCTTCATGTGACCTTTCACGGCCGCCGGGGCAAGGAACAGGCTCTACGGGGGGTGGACCTTGCCGTGGCCAGTGGCGAAAGCGTTGCGGTCGTGGGGGAGTCGGGAAGCGGCAAGACGACCCTCCTGAGGGCGTCCCTCGGGCTGGTCCCCACGGAGGGTGGAAGCGTATGCCTCTTCGGAACCGACCTCGGTGCCCTCGAGAGAGACGGCCGGATTCGGGCCTTGCGCCGGTGCGGCATGATGCCGCAAGATCCCTACGGGGCGGTTCCCCCCACCTTGTCTGTGCGTGATGCGGTGATGGAACCGCTCCTCCTGGTCAACGGCTTCCGGTCGAAGGAAATCTCCGCGCTGAAGGCGGAATCCCTTTTAAGGGAATGGGGGCTGCCTGACGAACGCATCTGGGGAGCCAGGGTTTCCCGGTCCCTTTCCGGCGGGCAGCGCCAGCGAGTCTGCGGGGCAAGGGCCATGGCCCTGGACCCTGAACTTTTCCTGGCGGATGAGCCTACCAGCATGCAGGACGCATCCCTGCGGGGGGAGATCGTGTCCGTCCTGGAAAGCCGTGTAGCGGAGGGCATGGGGCTTGTCCTCGTGACCCACGACCTGATCCTCGCCCGCCGGGCGGCTCGGGCGGGGCTCGTCCTCTACCGGGGAGTCGTGGTGGAGAGGGGACCGACAAGGGATCTGCTCGACAACCCGCGTCACCCGTACACGGCGGCGCTTGCACGGGCTCTTCCAAGGCTCGGGAAGGCCATCCTGCCCCCGCCAGGGAGCCTCGTCCGCCCGGGACAGGGCTGTCCCTACGCGGAACGCTGCGAAAGAGCCGATTCGTCGTGCATGGAACCCCCGGTCCTGAGGGAGGTTTCACCAGGAAGGTTCGTGGCCTGTCACAAGGCCTGAAAAAATCTTGGAGCTGGAGGTTCCGGAATTGTCCTTTTTCAGGAACAGCGGAAATGTTTCCCGGTTTCTCGCGCGGAGCGCACTCATCGCTGCACTTTATGCCCTCCTGGTGCTGGCTTTTGCCCCGATGTCCTTCGGACCTGTCCAGTTTCGGGTCGCAGAGGCGATGACCCTCCTCCCGTGGCTCTTTCCCGAGGCGGTTCCCGGGCTCTTTATCGGCTGCCTCGTGTCGAACCTGTTCGGGGGACTCGGGATCGTCGACATGGTTTTCGGCAGCCTGGCCACCCTTGTGGCAGCCTGGCTCACGAGGCGCATGCCGAACCTGCTCTGGGCGGCGGTCCCCCCGGTGCTGGTGAATGCCCTCGTCGTGGGAGCCTACCTTTCCGTTCTTCTTGACGTTCCCCTTGCTGCGACGATCCTTTACGTGGGACTGGGACAGGCGGGGGTCTGCTTCCTGCTTGGGGTTCCCCTGGCGACCCTGCTGCGCCGGGTCCTCAGGGACAAGGGATCGAGGGCCTGAAGAGAAGAAAAAAGAGGGGGTTCCCCGCGGGGAACCCCCTCTTTTGGCATTGCGGGTTACGGGACCCGGACGACTGTCGTGGTTCCGTCGTCCCAGGTTGCGGCCAGTTCGTAGCGAGACGCCGGAAGCTGCAGGGTTCCGTTGTTCTCCACGAAGAGTTGGAGGTTCCGGTTCGGCGGGACCGGGAAGGAAACGGACCCGTCGGGCTTGTTCAGGAGCTTGGCGCCTGGAACCCGGACAGCCATCGTCCACCGGCCGTTTGAAGGGATCGTGTCCCAGATCCCCCTTACACCGATGTTCCTGAGGGAAAGAGACTTGATCGTTCCCCTGCCCCTGATCTTCAGCGTGAAAACCCAATCTCCCTTTCCGTTTTTCAAAAGCCGGTCATAGGGCCCGACGAAGTCGCTCGAGGCTTGCCACGGCTTCGACAATTCCAACTCGCGCTTTTCGATCAACGGGAGCGCGCCGGGGGCAGGAAGGACACCGATTTCCTTTTCGAGCAGCTGCCCGTCGCTGAAGGCGAGTGAAACTCGCCATTTCGACGCCGGTTCGGCCAGGGTATTGTTGTCCTCGACCCAGAGCTGCAATGCCGTGGTCCCTTCCACGGGAACCTTGACGGACCCGTTGGGTGCGTTCAGGACCCCCCCTCCGGGCCGGGTCACGGCCAGGAGCCAGCGGTTGTTGTTGGGGATCGTGTCCCATTCCCCGCCCTTGGTGAGGTTGACCAGCCGGACAGCCGTCAGGGTTCCCGCTTTCGTGAACTTGATATCGAAGCGGTAATCCCGGTTCAGGTTGCCCGCGAGCTTTTCGTTAGGCCCGACGTAGTCGTAGCTGCCCGTGCCCGCCAGTGAGGCTTCCAGGAAGTTTCCGTCCCCCGTTGCAACCGGGGCGCTGTAAGGCTTGATGTCCTCTTCGAGGATCCTGCCGTCATCGTAAACCAGCGTGAGCTTTGAGCGCGTTTCAGACCGGCCCAGCGAATCGTTGTTCTCGAGCCAAAGGATGAACGCCATGGGTTCCGATATGGGGATGTTGATCGCACCGTCGGCGCGGTTGAGGATTTCTCCGTTCGTCCGCGTTACGGCCAGGAGCCACTTGCCGTTTCCGGGCAGGGTGTCCCATTCCCCGGAGGGGCCCTTCACGTTGGTGACCTTCATCCCGATCACGGTTCCGGGGGAATCCGACTTCACGTCGATGCGCCAGTCGGGTTTTCCGTTGCCGGCCCGTTTCTCGCTGCCGCCGACAAGGTCGCGGTTCCCCTCCCCCATCATCGTCGCCTGCAGGCGCTCCGACTGGGTCACCTGGGGTTCTGCAGCCTGTGCGGCGATGGTTCCGCGCAGCCGCTTGCCGTCGGCAAAACGCAAAATTACCTCGAAGCGTGTTTTCCCTTCGGCGATGGAACCGTCATCCGACATCCAGAGGTCAAGGGCCGACCTCCCGGAAAGCGGGATCTCGACGCTGCCGTCATTCCTGTTCAGGGTGTTCCTGCCCCGTACGACGGCGAGTGCCCACCGACCGTTGCCTGGAATCGTGTCCCACGCCGTAGTTGGCCTGCCTTCGACGAGGTTGCGCACCTCGATTTCCGTCAGCGTGCCTTCCCCCTCCAGTTCAAGGCGTATGCGCTCGTCGGGACGCCCGTCGCCCGTGAGTGTTTCGTTCCGCCCCGCGAGGTCCCGGTTTGTCTTTTCCAGCCAGCCGACCGAGACGATTCTCGCCGTGGTGGCTGTGATGGACGGCGGGATCGTGATGGTGGAACTGGCCTCGGAGTTGTCCAGGAACCGCGCCGTGAGGGTGAACTTGCCCCCCCGGGCGATCGCGCCGTTATCCGCCACGGCAAACTCCACGCCCAGCCCGAGCAGGAACGGAACCATGGGCAGCCTGCCGTTGGCTTCGGTCAGCAGGTTCCCGGAGTTGTCCCTGACCCGCATTCCCCAGCTGGAATTGCCCGGGGTCGTGTCCCAGGTACCGTTGCCGTCCACTGCTCTCAGTATGAGTCCCGCAAGGGCGCCGGCACCGCTGATCGATGCCGAGAACCGGGCATCCGGCTTGCCGTCGGGGGTGCTGCTTTCCCCTTGCCCGACAACGTCATCCGGACCGAATCCGTTGAAGGTGAAACCCGCCACTTCGCCCATGGCCGCGAAAGCCCCCGTTGCAATCAACAGGAGCATCGCGACCGAAGTTGCCAATGACCTGAAAGCCTTTCTTCGCATGTTTACCCCTCCCTCGGGGACGTACCCCTGATGGTGTTTATGTTATATGAATATTTTAGCACAGGGCCTTATGCCCATCATGGACTGGGGAAAGAAACCCGGTTGCCAGCCCCTTCCCGCAACGGTTTCAAAATGTTACCATCTCTTTAAACGGGGGTGGCATCCAGTGACGAAGGTCATGCTCTGCGGACGAGGCGGAAGCGGAAAGAGCACGGTGACGGCCATGATGGCCCGTTACCTGGCTGCCAACGGGCAAAAGGTTTTGGTGATGGACGCCGATACGAGCAGCCGGGCCCTTGCGGGACTGGTTGGGCTTCGCCGGCCCGAGCGCAGCCTGGCCGACGAACTGGGGGGGCCCGAGGCATTGACGAGAAAGCTCGGTGCCTACCTTGCCCCCTGCGGTGAGCGGGAGTGCCGGATCCATGTCGACGAACTTCCTGCGGCCTGTACAAGCCGGCGCGATTGCCTGGCCCTCCTGGAAGTGGGGAAAGCCTGGCCGGGCGGCGACGATGCAGGCCACATCCTCGACGAACTGGGCCGGACCGTCCTGAGTCGCCTGGATGACCGCAACTGGTGGGTCCTGGTGGACAACGAGGCCGGCATGGATCGCTACGGGTCCTGCCACCGATGCACGGACGCCTTCCTTTTCGTCTCCGACGGGTCCTTGGAATCACTGGAATCCGCGGCGTTTGCCACCCGCCTTTTCCTGGAGGTCGAAAAACCCCTTTTGACCCTGCTGAACCGGGTCGATCCCGGTTCGGCAGACGAGATTGGCCTGCGGGCAAGGCGCCTGGGGGTGTCTATTGATGGCGTCATCCCTCCGGAGTCTTGCGTGCTGGAGGCCGTTGCCGAGGGTCGCCCCGTTCCGCTGAAGGGAGAGGCCGCCACGGCGATCGGTCACGTCCTGTCACGCCTGGAGTCGGTCCTGAACCCGTCCGGGAGAGCGCAGCTCCGCCGCCGGTTTTAGGAAAGCCGTTGACACCCCTTGCCCTTGGGGGTATAAGTCTGCTTGGCATCGGGGGAGTCGGAAAACCGGCTGAGAGGAGGCGAAGGCCTCGACCCCTGGAACCTGATCCGGGTCATACCGGCGAAGGAAAGATGCGAGCCATTCCATAAGCCGCGTTTCCCTTCAGGTCCTCCCCGTACGGTTTCCCTTTCCCCAGGTGCCCAATTGCTGTCCATGCCGGTTGTGAATGCATCCCGGCCTGGGGCAGATTCCTGGGGGAATGGAGTCATGAAGCCCAATGTGAAGATCATGGTGGAAGGTGCGCTGGCAGCGGCCATGACGGTCGCGCTTTCCTACGTCAAGCTGTGGGAGATGCCGCAGGGTGGCTCGATCACGCTGGAAGCGATCCCGCTTCTTGTCTTTTCCCTGAGACGGGGCGTGCGCCCGGGAATCGGCGCCGGTGCGATTGCGGGCCTCCTCCAGCTCCTGCTGGGCGGGTATATCGTCCACCCGGTCCAGGCGGTGCTGGATTATCCCCTGGCCTTCGCGGTCCTTGGCCTTGCGGGAACTTTCAGGAAGCCGCCCTGGGTGGGAACGGTTCTCGGCAGTCTTGCGAGGTTTGCCTGCCACGTGGCATCAGGAGCGGTCTTCTTCGGGAGCTATGCCCCCGAGGGAACGAACGTCTGGGCTTATTCCCTGGCCTATAACGGAAGCTATATGCTGCCGAACCTCGTCCTTGCGGTGGTGGTCGTGTCAATCCTCTGGCCGAGGCTGTCCCGGGTTTCCCAGCCGGGTCCAGGATAAAGAGAAAGCCCGAACGCTGCGGCGTTCGGGCTTTCTTGTTTTCCGGAAACGGTACCGTTCCTCAAGGGAGGGGTCAGGCTTCGCTTTCGACCTCTTCGTTCAGCTCGGCAGGGTCGAGGGCTAGCCAGCGCCTCCAGTCGAAACGGAAAAAGCCGCTCGTGATGTAGATGGCCATCAACGCAAGGGTTGCCTTGCCCTGCAGCGCGACGATGAGGGCGACGGTGAGGGCGAACATGAAGGCCACCTTCAGCCGATTGACGTTCCCGCTCCTGAGACGCTTGAGGTTCCCGTAGGGGATGCTCGAGACCATCAGGAGGCCGGAACCCACTGCCAGCAAGCTGGCAAGGGCCGGCGGCATGGAGAGGCCGCCCATGACCATCGAGGCCAGGAACAGTCCCCCGGCGGGGATGGGAAGGCCCTGGAAGGGGCCGGGAACATGGCAGACGTTGAAGCGCGCCAGGCGCAGGGCGCCGCAAAGGCCGAAAAAGGCTGCCGCGAGGGCGCCGACTATTCCAAGCCAGCCCCAGAGGAAAACCGCGTAGAAGAGAAGGGCCGGGGCGGCCCCAAAACTGACGACGTCGGCAAGGCTGTCCAGCTCGACGCCGAATTCCGTGCTGCCACCGAGGCTCCGAGCCATCTTGCCGTCCATGGTGTCGAAGAAGACGGCGGCCATGATCAGCCATGCCGCGGGCTGGTAGTGACCCTGAAGTGTGAGGATCATCGAGAGGATCCCGCTGAGGATGTTGCCGCTCGTGATCATGTTCGGGATGATCTTGCGGAAAGGCAGGGAGCGTGCTCTACGAGGAATACGCTTCATCAAAGTGGCCTCCTATCGGCGTTTCGCCTGCCCGAACCCGGTCGCCGACGCTGACGAGGGGCCTGACTGACGCGGGGAGATATACTTCCACCTTTGAACCAAGCTTGATCATGCCATACCTCTGGCCCCTTGTCAAAACGTCGCCTCTTTTGACCCTCGAGGCGATGCGCCTTGCAAGCAGGCCGGCGATTTGCACGAGAAGCGTCTTTCCCCGGGCGGTTTCCATCCCGACGTAAAAACGCTCGTTCTCCATGGAAGCCTTGGGGTGATAGGCCGCCAGGCGCTTGCCGGGGACGTAGTCCAGGAACTCGATGGTGCCGCCTGCCGGGGATCGGTTGACATGGACGTCGAGCGGGGACATGAAGATCCCGATGCAGAGGGCAGGTCCCGTGAAGGGGTGTTCCGCCGGGCCGATCTCCATGACCCGCCCGTCAGCCGGGCTGACCCAGAGGCTTTCGTCTTCCGGCGGCATCCTGTCCGGGTCCCTGTAGAACCAGAGCAGCAGCAAGAGCACGGCAAGGAAAAACAATCCCAGGGGAAGTGCGATAAGCACTCCCCCTGCGGCCATGAAAGCGCAGGCCGCGATGGCGGTCAATCCGTCCCGGGCCAGCTTCACTGTCCCTAGACCTCCACGTCGCAGGCGGTTTCGACCACGACGCTGACATCGGAAACGCTGTCCCCGTCGTCGAGACGGACCAGGATCGACCCGGTTGCGATTCGGCTCAGGAGGGGAATCCCCGATGCGCTTTGCCGCACCATCCGGCCGCGGCTCGAGATGACCACGACCTCATCCTCGGGAAGCACGCCCCAGGATCCGACGAGTTCTCCCGTCCGGTCGCCCAGGCGCATCGCCCGGACGCCGCCGCCGCCCCTGTGATGCACGGGGAAGTCCTCGAAGGGGGTTCGCTTGCCCACGCCCCGTTCGCTGATGAAAAGGATGTCAAGCCCCTCCTGCAGCACGTCACAGCCCACAACACGATCGGCATGGGGGAGGCGAATCCCGCGGACGCCCATGGCCAGGCGTCCCTGCGGCCTGAATTCCTCTTCCCTGACCCGCAGGGCCTGCCCCCGGGCCGTGGTCAGCAGCAGTTCATTGTCTCCACGGGTGAACCGGACCCGGGCGATCGTATCGCCTTCCGAAAGGCCGAGGACGCGCCGCCCTGCCCTCGTGAGGTTTTGCAGCTCGGAGACGGGAAGGCGCTTGGCGAGGCCGCGTTCGGTGACGAAGATGACGTATGCGGCTCCGCGCAGGCTGGAATCCTTCAGGGCGACGATTCGTTCGTTCTCCTCCAGGGAGACAAGGTCGCGGATCGGCTTGCCCTTGCCGCTCTTGGGCTCGGGGACGGAGAGTCCCTTCAGGGCAAAGACCCGTCCGCGGGATGTAAATAGGAAGAGTTCTCGATGGGTCGTCGTGCAGGTCATGATCGCGATTTCGTCTTCGCCCCGCAGGACGGCGCCTTTCACTCCCTTGCCGCCCCTTGACTGCGTGTGGAAGTCCTGGAGGGGGGAGCGGCGGACGTACCCGTCGCGCGATAGGACGATGACGATGTCCGATTCGGGGATGAGCTCTTCCACGGAGACATCTTCGGCGGCCGACGAAATTTCCGTCTTGCGTGGCGTGGCGAACCTTCTCTTGACCTCTGCCAATTCCTCCCGCACGACGGCGTCGAGGACGGCTGGGTTGGCGAGGATGGTCCGGTAGCGCTCGATATCGGCCAAAAGGACAGCCAGTTCTTCTTCCAGCTTATGTCGCTCCAGCCCGGTGAGGCGCTGCAGGCGCATTTCCAGGATGGCCTGGGCTTGTGCCTCGCTGAAGCCGAGTTCCTCCACCAGGCCGGCCTTCGCGGCCGCGGCATCCTTCGAGGCCCGGATGAGGGCGATGACGGCTTCGATCATGTCCAGGGCCCGCACGAGGCCCTCCACGATGTGGGCCCTCTCCTCCGCTTTCCGAAGGCGGTAGGCGGTCCTGCGGCGGATGACGGACCGGCGGTGGTCCAGGTAGACCCACAGCATTTCCAGCAGGGGGAGTTCCCTGGGGCGGCCGTCCACGAGGGCCAGGTTGATCACGCCGAAGGTGCTCTGGAGGCTGGTTCGGCTGAACAGCTGCTTGAGCGACACGTCTGGGTTCGCGTCCCGGTGAAGCTCAAGGACGACCCTCATCCCGCGGCGGTCGGACTCGTCCCGTATATCGGTGATGCCGTCCAGGTGGCCCGACTTGACGCCATCGGCTATGGCTTCCAGGAGGGCGGTTTTGTTGACCATGTAGGGGATCTCCGAGATGATGATCGCTTTTTTCCCCCGCTTCCCGTCGTCGACCGAAGTCCTTCCCCGGACGATGACCTTGCCCCTGCCCGTGCGGTAGGCCTCCACGATGCCGTCCCGTCCCATGATGATGCCCCCCGTGGGGAAGTCGGGGCCCGGGACCAGCGAAATGAGATCGCTCAAGTCCGATTCGGGATTGTCCAGCAGCGCGCAGAGGGCGTCCACGATCTCGCCCAGGTTGTGCGGAGGGATGTTCGTGGCCATGCCGACCGCGATGCCTGAGCTCCCGTTGACCAGGAGGTTGGGCAGGCGTGCCGGGAGGACCATGGGTTCTTCCAGGGATTCGTCGAAGTTCGGCTGCCAGTCGACGGTGTCCTCGTCGATGTCGGCCAGGATTTCCTCGCCCAGGAGGCTCAGCCTTGCTTCCGTGTAACGCATGGCCGCCGGGGGATCGCCGTCGATGGAGCCGAAGTTCCCCTGTCCGTCCACGAGGGGGGCCCTCATGTTGAAATCCTGGGCCATCCGGGCCATGGTGTCGTAAATCGAGGAATCGCCGTGGGGGTGGTATTTGCCCATCGTCTCGCCGACGACCCGGGCCGACTTCTTGTAGGACTGGCTGTGCGACAGACCCAGTTCCCTCATGGCGTAAAGGACACGCCTCTGGACCGGTTTCAGGCCGTCCCGGGCATCGGGCAGGGCCCGCCCGACGATGACGCTCATCGCGTAGTCGAGGTAGCTGTGCTTGATTTCGTCCTCCAGCGGTAGGGGAACGACTCGCCCCAGCCCGGGAGTGTTTTCCTTGTCCTTGCCTGCCTGGTCTTTTTCGTTGAATTCAGCCATGCTTGGGAACCTCCATCCGGCGGGAAAACCACCTGTTTCACGAACCGGGCGCGGCTAGATGGCCGCCGCGCCCGCAACCTACCTATTTTAACACAGAGTGCCGCAAGGGCTCACCAGCGGTTCAGGTGCAGGGACCCGGGGTCGATCCCCTCGTGAGGCGGCTTGACCTCGTCCGGGTAGCCGATGGCCGCGATGCCCAGCACGGCGATGCCCTGCGGGATGCCCAGGATATGGCGGACCGCCTGTTCCCTCTCGGGGGTATGGCGAACGCCGAGCCAGACGCTGCCCAGTCCCAGGGCGTGGGCCGCGAGCTGGAGGTTTTCCATGGCGGCGGAGCAGTCCTCTTCCCAGTAGAGGCGCGAAAAGTCGTTCTTTTCGGGATCGCCGCAGACGACCACGGCCAGCGGGGCCTGGTAGAGCATCTTCCCGTAGGGGTGGGCTTCCCCCAGGGCGTCCAGCACGGGGCGTTCATCGACGACGACAAAGTGCCAGGGTCGGCTGTTGGCTGCAGAAGGCGCGGCACAGGCGCATTCCATCAGGCAATCCACCTTTTCGGGTTCGACGGGATTCTGCAGGAATCGGCGGATGCTTCGCCTTCCAAGGATCGCCTGGATCACGGGATCTTCGATTTCCTTCATGGGTTTCGTCTCTCCCTTCAATCACTTTCTTCCATAATTCTACCGTAATTCGGCCTGCGCCTGTCACTCTTGCCCCGGGCGCTTGACAAGCAGGCGGCTTCAAGGATAATGGATCGGGTTGTCGAACAGGGAGGAACAATCGAAAGGTGACCGTCCCGAAAGACGGCCACTTTTTTTGTTATTTTGGGAGGTTCACTTGGTAAGCATGGAAAAAACGATTTCGGGATTTGATGATTACAGGCTGAGGCCTGAGCTGGCCGCAGCCCTGGCCGAAAGGGGATTCAACACACCGACCCCCGTCCAGGAAAAGGTTCTTTCGGACGAGAACGCCCTGCTTGGAGACCTTATCGTGCAGGCCAAGACCGGGTCGGGAAAGACCCTGGCCTTCGCCCTGCCGCTTTTGAACGAGATGGACGCGGGGGAGAGCGAACCCCGGATCCTCGTCCTCTCACCCACCCGGGAACTGGCTCTCCAGACCGCGCACGAGTTCGAATCGATGGCCAGGAGCTTGAAGATCCGCATCGCCTCCCTTGTCGGGGGCATGGACATGGAAACGCAGCTTCGCCGCCTCAAGGAAGGGGCTGGCGTCCTGGTGGGAACACCCGGCCGGGTTCTAGACCACATTCGCCGCAAGGCATTTGACTGCCGGAACATCCACACGGTTGTCCTGGACGAGGGGGACCACATGCTGGACATGGGGTTTCGCGAGGAACTCGAGGCCATCCTGGATTCCCTTCCGGCCCGCGAGCGCACCTGGCTTTTCTCCGCGACCATGCCCGAGGAGGTCGTAAAGCTCTCGAGCCGCTACCTTTCCTCGCCGCGCTGGATTTCCCTCGTGGAAGACACGGCGGCCCACGAGGATATCTCCCACCGGGTTTACCTAACTCCCTCGGGAAGGCGGGTCGAATCCCTGGTCAACGTCCTTCTCTGGGAGGCGCCCGAGCGCGCCCTCGTCTTCTGCCCGACCCGCATCGAGACGGCCGAAGTGGCTGAAAGGCTCCAGGGTGCCGGCTTCAGCGCGCTCCCCCTTCACGGGGATATGGGGCAGAAGGAGCGAAACACGGCCATGGGTGCTTTCCGGGCCGGGAGGGTGAGGATCCTGGTCTCCACGGATGTCGCCGCCAGGGGGATCGACGTGGAAGGCATTTCGCATGTCATCCAGCTGGGGCTCCCGGGAACCCTGGACAACTATGTCCACCGCAGCGGCCGGACCGGCAGGGCGGGCAACGAGGGCTTGAGCCTCTCACTCCTGAACCCGCGGGATGCCCGGACCCTCAAGAGCCTTCTGCGGGGCCATTCCCTGAGCATCGAGTGGCTGTCGGTTCCCGATTCGCAGGAAATCAGGCTGTTGGAGCGCGGACGGCTTGACCGCGAATTGGCCGAGTGCGAGGAAGAACCCCAGGAACTCTATGTCGAATGGGCCCGGGAGATTCTCGGCCGGAGCGAGGCCGAGTGCGCGGTGGCCCGTCTTCTCGAGAGGTTCTTTGCCCAGAAGTCCTCTGGTTTTGCACTCCGGAAGGAACTGGACCGCGAGGTGGAGGCGGACGAGCGCCGGCGTTCCTCCAGGCGCGAGGGGCCGACGTCCTTCCGTGCCGGTTCCGGCGGTCCCCGCGAAAGGGATTCCGGGTCGACGACCCGCCTGAGGCTGGAGAGAGGCAGGGCGGACGGGCTCGAAGTCGGGGCTCTTCTCGGCATCCTCTGCCGGGCACTCGGGGTGGACCGGAGGGAGATCGGAAACATTCGCCTGAGGGACCGATATGCAGAAGTCGAACTGGGGGGAAGGGCCGCCAAGCAGCTCGAACGCCACCGGAAAGAACTTGAAAAAGAGGGGTACCTCTCCCCGGAGGGAACTTCCCCGGCACGGAGGCCTCGGCCGTCAGGTGACAGGGAGCGTTCCTCCCATAAATAAATAGGGATCAATTACAGCCGGAGGGCGGGTTATTCCCGCCCTCCGGCTGTTTGGATACAAAATACGATCCTTCCCGGGCGGCTTCTCCACGGGAAAAGTGCGAGGAATGGATGGACTGGAAGCAGTCTGTGACCCGTTTTAGTCGTTATTGTTTATAATTTTTGTGCAATTCCACATAAATGGTTGCATCGCAGTTCAGTTTGTTCGATAATCTTGAGGTTTATGCGTTCCGTCTTTTTTTGTGAAAAAACAATCATTGGTACTGGCAACTTTTGCGGGGAGGGGAAAGAACCCATGTCGGAGAGCAAGTCGGCGG
>DIXJ01000006.1 GCA_002436015.1 Synergistaceae bacterium UBA6083
AGGGGCCGACGAGGCGCTGATGAAGCTGCCCTACGAGATGCTGCCGGTGCCGGAAGTGGGTTCGGTGGTGGACTGCCTGGACCGGACGGGAGAAGTGGTGTCCCAGGGTAAGGTCGTCCGGGTGATGGAACCATGGAAAGACAAGACGCTGGTTGTCCACGTGTCGGTGCCGAAGGCGCTGGTGATGGACATCCGTGCCATCAGGGTGGTGAAGTAGGCATGGAAGACAAGACGAAGGACATCATCGTCTGCCGTTGCGAGGAAGTGACCATGGGCGAGGTGCGGGAGTGGATCGCGAAGGGTTACGACACCTTCGACGAGCTGAAGCGCCTGCTGCGCGTGGGGATGGGCCCGTGCCAGGGCCGTGGCTGCCGCGAGATCATCATGAGGGAGATCGCCAAGGCCACGGGACGTCCCATGGCTGCCGTGGATCCCGGGACCTTCAGGCCCCCCGTGAAGCCCGTCAAGCTTGGCGTCCTGGCCAAGGGAGGCGACAACTAATGACTTGGAAAAACACGGCCGAAGCGATCGTCATCGGCGGCGGCATCAACGGAACTTCAGTCGCCTATAACCTGGCCAAACTGGGAATGAAGAATATTGTCGTACTGGAGAAAAACACGGTCTGTTCTGGATCAACCGGCCGCTGTGGCGCGGGGATTCGAGCACAGTGGGGCACGGAGATGAACTGCCGCTTCGGGCTTGCCTGCGTGGAGAAGTTCGAGCAGCTATCGGACGAACTTGGGATGGACGTCGGGTTGAACCAGAGCGGCTACCTCATGGTAGCCTACCAGCAATCCGAATATGAACAACTCCAAAAGAACGTGGCTCTTCAGAACTCCCTCGGATACATGACAAAAATCGTATCCCGCGAGGAAGCGAAGGAGATCTGCCCGGGTGTGGCCGTAGACGATGCCATCGGGTTCACCTTCAATCACAGGGATGGTCATGCCGATCCCTTCCTTACGACCTTTGCCTACCAGGAAGCCGCCAAGCGGATGGGGGTCACCTTCCACAAGCACACGGAGGTCACCGGGGTAAAGGTTCACAACGGAGTGGCCGCCGGAGTCGTCACAACCCGTGGTGAAATCGATTCGCCGCTTGTCATCAACGCGGCCGGCCCCTATTCCCAATTTGTAGCCAAGATGGCCGGTGTCGACATCCCCAACTATTCCGAGCGCCATGAGATCATCATCACCGAGCCCGTGGAACCGGGCGTCTGTCCCCCGATGCTCATGAGCTTCTCCGGGAACTATTACCTCCAGCAGCGCCCCCACGGCTCGATCATCGGCGGTTGCAGCCCTGAAGGCCATCCGGCCGATTATACCCTGGGTGCTACCTGGGATTTCCTTGAACACATGTCCCAAGTGTTCACCAAACTCCTTCCCCGAGCTAAGGACATTCGCGTCGTCCGCCAGTGGTCCGGCCTTTACAACATGACACCCGATCGCCAGCCGATCATCTGCGAAGCCGAAAACGTGAAGGGGTTCTTCCTCTCCTGCGGATACTCCGGCCACGGTTTCATGTTTGGCCCCGTCACGGGAGAAGCCCTCGCCCAGCACATCGTCCTGGGCAAATCGGACATTCCCATTGACATGCTCCATTACCGCCGGTTCGCCGAAGGCAAGCTCCTGATAGAGCCCGCAGTCGTTTAGCGCGGCTTCCGCAGAAACCGACCTTTGCTTGCCAAGTGGAGGGGATAGCCGATGCTATCCCCTCCACTTGTGAAAAAATGGGCCTGCGGTTCGCTGGAAATGACGCATTGTAAAGCAATATTCATAATACAGAACTCTATTTAGGGTTGTTTATCGTTTTACGGAATGTCATAATCGGTACAAAGGAGTTCCGTATTCACGGATTCCACGACTTGTTCTGTTTGGGGGAGGGTGAATTGGTTGGCTAAGAAGTTCGATGTCACAATTAACAAGGCCTGGTGCAAGGGCTGTGGCCTCTGTATCGCGATCTGCCCGAAAAAGGTTCTCGAGCTCGACGCGAAGGCCAAGAGCGAGCCTGTCCGCATGGACGACTGCATTGGCTGTCGCCAGTGCGAGAATATTTGCCCGGATATGGCCATCACCGTAAAGGAGCGTGTTGGAGATGCCCAGTAACCTCAAATTCTGGCAGGGGAACATGGCCATCGCCCACGGCGGAATCGCTGCAGGATGCCGCTTTTTCGGCGGGTATCCCATCACTCCGTCTTCCGAGATCGCCGAGGTGATGGCGGAGGAACTGCCTAAGCTGAACGGCCGGTTCATCCAGATGGAAGACGAGATTGCCGGCATCGCCGCGACGATCGGTGCCTCGATCGCCGGATACAAGGCGATGACCGCCACCTCCGGGCCCGGTTTTTCACTTAAGCAGGAGAACCTCGGCCTGGCATACATGGCGGAAATTCCCATAGTCGTCATAGATGTCATGCGCGGTGGACCTTCCACCGGATTGCCCACTCGCGTTTCACAGCAGGACGTCATGCAGGCACGCTGGGGCACCCACGGCGACCACGGGACGATCGCCTATTCCCCTTCATCTGTGCAGGAATGCTACGAGTTGACGATAGAGGCCTTCAACATGGCCGAGCGTTTCCGGCAGCCGGTCCTCGTGATGAGCGACGAGGTCATTGGCCACATGCGCGAGAAGGTCGTTGTTCCCCAACCCGGTTCCTACCCGATCCTCGACCGGAAAAAGCCCAAAGTATCCCCGGAAGAGTTCATCCCCTACCTGGCTGACCCGGAAGATGACATCCCTCCGATGGCCTCCTTTGGAGACGGCTATCGATGGCATGTCACGGGACTGACACACAATGACTGGGGATTCCCCACGAACGAACCCGAGGAAATCGGCAAGAAGCACCTTCGCCTTGTCCGAAAGGTTGATCGGTTCCGTGACGACATCGTCAAATACGACCTTGAGCAGACCGAAGACGCCGAGATTCTCGTCTTCTCCTACGGCTGTGTCGCCCGTTCCGCAGTGCGAGCCGTACGCGAAGCCCGGGCAAAGGGTATCAAGGTTGGCCATTTCCGGCCTATCACACTCTGGCCTTTCCCTGACAAGGAACTGATTCGCGTCGGCAGCCAGGTCAAGAAAGTCATCGTTCCCGAGTTGAACTGCGGCCAAATGGTTTCCGAGGTCAGGATCGCACTGGGGGCAAAGGCGGAGATCATCCCAAGCAACCTCGTGAACGGCGAAATCCTGCGCCCCCACGAAATTCTCGCTACGATCGAGGAGGTGGCCTAAGCATGCCACGCGAAGAAATCAAACCCTGGCTGAGGACACGCTTTTTCCCCCACATTTGGTGCCCGGGTTGCGGACACGGAATTATCCTGCACGCGATCCTGCGTTCACTGGTCGACCTTGGCAAGAGCCGCGAGGAGACTGTCATTGCTTCCGGAATTGGCTGTTCAAGCCGTATGCCGGGTTACATCAACGCCAATACCGTTCATACGACTCACGGCCGCTCCCTTGGTTTCGCAACCGGTATCAAGCTAGCAAACCCATCGCTTACAGTCATCGATGTGATGGGTGACGGAGACTGCACCGCCATCGGAGGAAATCACTTCATTCACGCCTGCCGGCGCAATATCGACATCACCGCCATCGTCATGAACAACAACATCTACGGCATGACAGGCGGCCAGGCGTCCCCGACCACCCCGGTCGGTGCAAGGGCAACGACTGCCCCTTACGGTGCAATAGACACGCCTTTCGACATCTGCAGGTTGGCCGAAGGCGCAGGAGCCTCCTACGTCGCAAGGGCTACCATTGCACAACCGGTCCTTTGCGAGCAGTACATCAAGAGGGGGATCCAGAAAAAGGGCTTCTCCGTGGTTGAAATCATGACCCACTGCCACACCCAGTTCGGACGTAGAAACAAGCGGCCAAACCCCGTGGACAACCTCAACTTCTTCAAGGACAACTCCGTTCCCAAGGCAAAAGCAAAGGAAATGACGGAGGAAGAGAAGAAAGGCAAGATCATCATAGGAGAATTCGTCGATCGTGAGGCCCAGGAGTATACCGAGGCCTATCTCAAGCTGATTGAGCGGGTTAGGGGGTAGGGTCCATGAGCGAGCGTTTTGAAATCCGTTTTGCCGGTTCGGGCGGACAGGGCGTTATCCTGGCCGCGGTGGTGACGGGTGAGGCCGCAGCCCTCTACGAGAATGTTTTCGCGGTCCAAAGCCAGGCCTACGGTCCCGAAGCACGCGGTGGAGCATCAAAGTCCGAGGTCGTCATCTCCCACGGAGAAATCGATTACCCCAAGGCGACCCAGCCCGACTTGCAGGTCATACTCACCCAAAAGGCTTGCGATGAATATGCTCATGACACCAAACCCGATGGGACGATCATCCTTGACGATTATTACGTTTCCGAACCCCCCAAGGTCGATGCGGAAATCTTCATGTTGCCGATCGCCAGGACCGCCAAAGAAAAGCTGGGCAAGGAAATGGTCACGAACATGGTCGCCCTCGGTGCCACCGCGAGGATTCTCGAACTGTCCAACGTTGTCCAGCCCGAATCCGTTAAGCGGGCAATCCTCGCCCGGGTACCGAAAGGAACCGAAAAACTAAACGAACAAGCCTTCGAAGAAGGCTATGCCATGATGAAGGAGAAAAAGTAATTCTTTCTTCGAAGGAATTACTTCGGGGCGGCCCACGAAGGCCGCCCCGACCATTTTGATGAAAACAAAGGCCTCCGTATCACCGGAATTGATCCGTTTGAATATTGAAAAGCTTGACAGCCAGGGAGATGGAATCAGCCGGGACGCAACCGGAAAGATCATCTTCGTGCCTGGAGTGTTGCCGGGCGAAACCGTTCTCGTCAGGAAAACCACGGAGAAAAAGGATTTTTCTACGGCCCGCCTTGTGGAGATCGAAAAACCCCACCCCGAAAGGGTCAAACCCTTTTGTCCTTGGTACGAACGCTGCGGAGGCTGCCAGATCCAGCATGCATCCTACCCGTTCCAATTGAAGATGAAAAGCCAGGTCCTGGAAGACGCCTTTTCCCGTATCGGCCGGATGCTACCCCTGGAAGGATTCGCACCGGTGGAGGCTAGCCCTTTGGAATCAGGCTACCGCAACAAGATTTCCCTTCCGGTTTCGCGTTCTGAAAACTCTGGAGCCCTTGAAATCGGGTACTTCCAGAAGCGCAGTCACAGGATCGTGACGATCGACCGATGTCCCGTGGCTGTGCCCGTCCTGAACGAAATTCTCAAGGAAATCAGGGCGGGAATCGCACAGGCTGGACTTCTCCCTTATGAAGAGCGAGCAAAACAGGGCCTCCTGCGCCACGTGGTCTTGAGGGGCGGGCAGGAAACGGGTGAGATCCTCATCATCCTCGTCGTCCACCACTCTCCAGATCCGTCGATCACAAAAAACATCATCAGTATGGCCAGGAGAATCCGTAAACGTTACCCACAGCTTGTTGGCCTCGCCTTGAACTTTAACCCTTCAGCGGGAAACGTCATCTTCGGTCCCGTAACAAAAAGCCTTTCCGGACGAGCTTTTTTCTACGAGCGTCTTTCGGACATGACCTTCAAGTTCGATGCCACTTCGTTCGCCCAAGTGAACACAAGACAGGCCGTCAGGCTCTACCAGGCCGTTGCAAACGAGGCTTGCCCGTCCGGAGGCGAAAATGTCCTTGAGCTTTACGCAGGCGTCGGGACGCTGACTTGTTTTCTCGCCGCAAGATCCTCTCGCGTATTGGCGCTCGAAGAGTGGGGGCCTTCGGTTGATTGCCTCAAGGAAAACGTCTCAAGGAACGGTTTCTCAAACGTACGTGCCCTGGGAGGATCCGCGGAAAAACTAGACTTTTCGGCCATCGGGCCAATGGATTCTGTCGTGGTTGACCCTCCCCGTTCAGGTTGTCACCCCGACGTTTTGGACCACATCGCGCAATTATCCCCGAGGAGGGTCATCTACGTTTCATGCAACCCCTCCACGCTGGCCCGTGATGTGGGTCTCCTTTGCCGGGAGGAACATTTCCACTTGCACAAGGTTCTCCCGTTCGACCTCTTCCCCCAGACATGCCACGTGGAATCCATCGCCATACTCGACAGGGGCTCTTCTTGACACTCGCGGACCCAAAAACGTTATAATGTTCAAGCTCGAACTGGGGTGTAGCCAAGCGGCAAGGCAGCGGACTTTGGATCCGCCATCGCTGGTTCAAATCCAGCCACCCCAGCCATAGACATTTTCGAGGGGAAGGGAGCCTTCCTCTTTTTTGATGCCACCACTTGAAACAAGAGGCAAAATACCGGATGATAGTTGACCGACTTGTTCTAAAGGAGGACGCCGTTTCATGAACAACCTGGATGGAATCGGTGCTCTAGTGCTCGCAGCAGGGAAGGGTACGCGAATGAAAAGCCCGATTCCAAAAGTGCTTCAAACCCTTTTGGAAGAACCCCTTCTAAATTATCCGCTTGCTGCTCTTTCGGAAGCCGGGGTTACCAATTTAGGAGTGATCGTGGGACACGGAGCGGAAGATGTAGAGGCTTTCCTTCTTACGGAGTGGTCCGGAGTAACCACCTTACGGCAAACCGAACAGAAGGGAACGGGTCATGCCGTAAAAATCGGTCACGAGTGGTGGGCAAAGTTCAAGACGCTTCTTGTCTTGCCGGGCGATGCCCCCCTGATTACCCGAGAGGCCATCGAAGCGCTGCTTATTGAACACCTCGAATCTCAGGCTTCCGCAACCTTCCTCAGTTTTGAAGTTGGAAACCCGGCAGGCTATGGCCGCGTCATCCGCTCGGGGAACAGTTGCCGCATCGTCGAGGAGAAGGACGCAACATGCGAGGAACGGCTCACACGGGAAGTCAACAGCGGGATTTATGCTTTCGAAACAAAAGACCTGGGCTCGGTCATCGAATTCCTTGACAACAGGAACTCACAGTGTGAATTCTATCTTCCCGACGTTCTTCCCCTTCTTAATGCAAGGGGACTCCGCGTGGAAGCCAAACGTTGGGACAACCCGGATGACCTTGCAGGCATCAATGATCCCCTCCAACTCACCCAAGCCGGCAGGCGAATTCGAGACCGGATACTGAACGGTCATCTCATGGCCGGGGTTAAGCTAATGGATCCCGAAACAACCTGGATCGGTCCCAGGGTCGTCCTGGAGCCGGACGTTCATCTCCATGCCAACGTCCAGGTCTGGGGTAATTCCGTGATAGAGAGCGGAGCGACCATAGGCAGCCATTCAATCCTCCGGAATGCGCTCGTCCGGCAAGGAGCCGAGCTCGTGGCCTTTTGCTGCGTAACGGACAGCGAGATCGGTTCTGGAGCCAAAGTCGGGCCTTTCGCATGCCTTCGCGACAACACCCGCCTATCATCCAGGGCCCTAGTCGGTAAATTTGTAGAGGCAAAAAATTCCGTCATCGGAGAGGGAAGCAAGGTTCCACACCTTTCCTACGTGGGCGATGCAATTATCGGGAAAGAGACGAACATCGGCGCCGGCACCATTACTTGCAACTATGACGGTACGCGCAAGAACCCCACCCGGATAGGGGATCATTGTTTTATCGGAAGCGACACGATGCTGGTTGCGCCGGTCACTCTGCATGACGAATGCTTCACCGCTGCGGGTTCAACGATAACCGAGGACGTTCCCCGGGGAGCCCTGGCCGTGGGCCGGGCAAGACAGAGAAACATCGAGGGTTGGGCCCGCAGGAAAGGCGCGGTTCCGCGGAAGGAGGAGGACTGATGGTCACGCAGTTGCGGCAGATGAAAATCTTCACCGGATCGGCCCATCCCGATTTCACGCAAAAGGTGGCTGATACGCTAGGGGTTCCCATGGCTTCTTCAAAGCTATTCCGCTTTTCCGACGGGGAGATCGGCCTTTCCATCGAGGAAAGCGTACGGGGTGCGGACGTCTACGTGATCCAGCCAACTTCGGAACCCGTGAATGAGAACCTGATGGAACTCCTGATTATGATCGATGCACTCAGGAGGGCTTCAGCCTACCGCATCAACGTGGTCACCCCCTACTTCGGTTATGCGCGACAAGACAGGAAGACAAAGGCTAGGGAACCCATCACCTCCAAGCTCGTTGCGAACCTTATCGAAAAGGCCGGGGCAGACCGACTTGTGGTCGCGGACCTGCACGCGGGGCAAATCCAGGGCTTTTTCGATCGACCTGTCGACCATTTGACGGGTATCCCCCTTCTTGCCTCCTATTTCAAGGAAAACCTCAAAGAAGCCATTGACCAGCAGAAGATCGTCGTCATATCCCCCGATATCGGTGGTGTCGTAAGGGCTCGGCGCTTCGCGGTCAAACTCAATGCAGACCTTGCCATCGTCGACAAGAGACGGTCGCACGAAGTCGCCAATTTCTGCGAGGTAATGGAAATCATCGGCGATGTCCGGGGCAAGGTCGCGATTCTCGTGGATGACATCGTAGACACTGCCGGCACCATGGTGAACGCGGCACGCGCCCTGCTGGAAAGGGGAGCGGAAAGGGTCTACGCCTGCGCAACCCACGGAGTGCTTTCAGGCAAGGCGATTGAAAACCTCAGGAACTCGCCCATCCACCAGCTCGTTCTGACCGATACCATTCCATTGCCCGAACAGAAAAAGTTAGATAATATAACCGTGCTGTCTATCGCCCCCCTCTTTGCCGAGGCGATCAACCGCATCCACTCTGACCACTCGGTCAGCATTCTTTTTTACTAGGCGGGACCGGCAAGACCGGCCCTGTATTTACCGGGAGGAGGCAACATCATGTCCGATATTTTGCAGGTAACCCTCGAAACGAGGGAGAAAAGCGGTAAGCAAGAAGCGACGAAACTGCGCAACGCAGGGTATGTCCCGGCCGTATTCTACGGCAGCGGCTACCCGGAATCTATTCCTGTCAAGGTGAAATCCAAGGATATTCTCCCTGCAGTCAATTCCGGGCACTGGGAAACCTTCAGGCTCGACGTCACCCTTCCCGATGGGAAGGTCGAAATGGCACTCATGCGGGACGTGCAGAAGAACTTCCTGAACGGCAATCTTCTCCATGTTGATTTCTACCAACTCGTTTCCGGGCAGAAAGTCCAGGTCGAGGTCCCGGTGGAAATCCTTAACCGCGAATCCTGCGCCGGGGTAAAAGCAGGCGGCATCCTGGAGCAGCTCTTGCACGAAGTTTCGATCAATGTCCTTCCTAGGGAAATCCCCGATTTCCTTGCCGTAGACGTCCGAAACCTTGAACTGGGACAGGAGATCAAGCTGGGAGACCTGCCCCTCCCGGAATCTGCCGAGTTGCTTGATGATGCCAATGCAACCGTTGTCGTGGCCGCCGAGCCTCGTGGCTCTGAAACGGCCGCTTCCGAAACGGAAGGTGAACAGAAAGAAGTCGAAGTCCTCGCAAAGGGCAAAGCCAAGGGCCAGGAGGAGGCATAACGGCGTTGAAGCTGATCGCGGGACTGGGAAACCCTGGTCTCGAATACGCCTGGACAAGGCACAATCTTGGATGGCTGGTGGCCGATCAGGTCATCAGCCGTTTCCATCTGAAGGGTCCCCAGAACCGTTTTCATGGACATCTATGGGGTCCAGCCCGATCGGGGAGCGATTCCCTTTGCGTCCTCAAGCCGATGACATACATGAACCTCAGCGGGAAATCGGTCCTTGCGGCTGTGAGGGATTATAATCTCGTCACCCCGGATTGCCTGCTCGTGGTTGACGACGTCTCTCTGCCCTTCGGCACCCTTCGCCTCAGGGCCAGGGGTTCCGCTGGGGGGCACAACGGAATCGCTTCCGTGCTCGGGGCTCTTCAGACTTTAGAGGTTCCGCGCCTCCGGTGCGGAGTCGGGCACCCCATGAAGACCGGGGGACTCGCCGATTATGTCACGGACGACTTTGACACCGAAGAACGAACACAACTTGATCCCTTCGTCGAAAAGGCTACAGATGCTGTCCTGCTTTGGCTTCGGCTCGGCATCGACCGGGCCATGAACCGGGTCAATGCTGGCTGATTCATTCCCTCTACTTAGGCCGGACCAGATAAGGCAAGCGCCTTGGGGACCCTGGCAGGGAAGGGACCTCGCCCTGACCGCTGGAAGCGGCAGTCGAGCCTGGCTCATAAGGGATCCCGGTTTCCCCCTCCTCCTCATCGTGCCGGATCAAAGGCAGCAGCGAGAATTGCAATCGGACCTTAGAACTCTTTCTAGCCAGGGAAACCCTGTATCGAGCCTCCCGGAAATCCCCCTAACCACTGACGGCATAAACCAAAAGGCCATTAGAATCCAGCGCGGCGAAGAACTTTCCCGCTGGAAGAAAACGGGGGGGAGCTTGATCTGTACACCGGGATCCGTTTTAGGCCCGTATGCCCTTTCGAATGGGACCTTTTCCCTTCGCGTGGGGGATGAGACAGGCCGGTCAACCCTAATCGACTGGCTTTCCTCTTTTGGCTATGAGAGAACAGAAACGGTCTGGTCTCCTGGACAATTCGTTGTTCGCGGCAGCATCATTGACCTTTTCGACCCAGCGACCCGCAACCCCTTGAGGGTGGAGTTCATGGACGAGCAGGTGGTATCCCTCCGTTTTTTCAGGCCTGAGACACAGAGAAGCACGGGGCCTATCGACGAGATCAAAATTTCAGCCGTTAGGGAAGGAAGCACGCCTGCTTTCGAGGAATTCTTTCCGGAATCCTGTCGCATCATCCTTTTCGAGCCTGCCGAGATTGCTTCCCAGGCTGATCACTACCGCTGGGTCTGGGAGGGGCTGCTGGCCGAAACGGGGATCGAAAGGCTCCCGGAATGGGACGCTTTTTACGTCAGGCTGTCCCGATTTCCCCTTCTCAGGGTCAAGTCTTCCATAGAACGGGTTTCGAGAAGGATCGACCTGTCCAGGCTTCCGTCTTTCAAAGGGAGAAGACAGGCCCTCGAATCGGCTGTATCGAAGTGGAAAGGGCTGGGCTTGGCCATTCGCGTCCATACGGCCAACGAATCTCTTTCAAAGTGGTTCGTCGAAAGGAATTTTCTCGCCAGCGGGACTCCCCTGACCACGGGATTCCTGAGCCCTTCCGAAAAAACCGTCATAATTGCCGACTCGGATATCAGCGGGATCGCCTCCCTTCCGGCAGGAGAAGGGCACACGATGGCCCCACTGGAGTGGAATGACCGCCTTGCAATGGGGGAGTGGATCGTTCACGAGGACTATGGAATCGGTCGCTTTGTCGGACTCGAAAACATCCCTTCTGCCGAATCGGGTGAGCAGGAATACCTCGTGATCGAGTATGCGGGTGGGCAAAGGCTCCTGGTTCCCCCTTTCCTCCTGTGGAAAGTCACGTCCTACCTCGCCCCCCGGGGCTCGGAACCAACCGCGGATTCGCTCAAATCGGGTGTCTGGAAAATAAGTCTCGCACGGGTCCGACGGAAGGTCCACGAGGCCGCCGTGGAACTCCTGGAAACTTACGCGCGTAGGGAAATTTCCCCCGGTTTCGCCTATCCCCCGGATGGGGAATTGTCCCTGGAAGTGGAGGAGTCTTTCCCCTATTCTGAGACTTCGGACCAACTCCGGGCCATCGAAGAGATCAAGAAGGACATGGAAAGCAGCCACCCGATGGACAGGCTGCTGGTCGGTGACGTCGGCTTCGGGAAAACGGAGGTGGCTCTCCGCGCCGCGGTTAAGGCTTCGGAAGCAGGGAAACAAGTGGCCGTCCTCGTACCCACCACCCTCCTTGCCCAGCAGCATTTCGAGACATTCCTTTCGAGGACTTCCGATCTCCCCATCCGCGTTGAGACACTATGCCGTTTCGTCTCGAAAAAGAGGCAGGATGAAATCGTCCGCATGGCGGCCGAAGGTTGCATCGACATCCTTATCGGGACGCATCGACTCGTCCAGAAGGATGTCCGTTTCAAGGATCTTGGCCTAGTGATCGTTGACGAGGAACACCGTTTCGGGGTCCTCCACAAGGAACATTCAAAAGGGCTCAAGCCGGATGTTGACGTTCTCATGATGAGCGCCACCCCCATTCCCCGGACTCTATTTCTTTCTCTTGGCGGACTTCGGGACATTTCCGTCATCTCGACCCCCCCCCACAGGCGCTACCCCGTTGTCACCGTCGTCAGCCCCTGGAGGGAGGACCTCGTCAGCAGGGGAATCCTTCGTGAAAAAGCCCGTGGAGGACAAACATTCTTCGTCCATAACCGCGTCGCCGACATCGAGGCAAGGGCAGGCAGCCTTCGCCTCCTTTTCCCTTCCCTCAAGATCGAGGTGGCCCATGGTCAAATGCCTGAAGCTTCTCTTGAAAAAACCATGCTCCGCTTCAATTCCGGGGTTACGGACATCCTTGTCTGTACGACAATCATCGAAAGCGGCCTGGACATCCCACGGGCGAACACCCTCGTGGTCGACGACGCCCATGAACTTGGACTGGCCCAGCTTTACCAGCTGAGAGGCAGGGTCGGGCGCCGCGAGGAACAGGCTTTCGCCTTCTTCCTTTATCCGCGCGAAGCCCATTTGACCCCGGAGGCACGTGAAAGGCTGGAAGCAGTCGGGGAGCTCTCGGAACCCGGATCGGGCTATGAACTTGCCCAACGGGACCTGGAAATCCGCGGAGGAGGGCAGGTTGTCGGTACCGCGCAGCATGGGCATGTCGAAAGAATCGGTTACCACCTCTATTGCCGCATGCTCGAAGAACAGGTAGCTGCCTTAAGGGGAGAGGGTAGGAATTCAACCCGCATCGAGATCCAGGCCCCATTGCAGATCCCCGCATCCTACATCCCACAGCCAGGTGTCCGCATCGCCCTTTACAGACGCCTATTGCGGGCGCAAGATAGAAAAGACCTCGATTTGGTGTGGAACGAAGTCCGGGATCGCTTTGGCCCCGTTCCACCCTCGGTCAAGTTCCTGTTTGACGTGGCAATCCTGCGAATTTACGGGGAACGGCTGGGTATCGAATCCATCCAGGTAACGTCAGTAGAAACGATCCTTAAGGGACCCCTTTCTTCATTTTCACCCGAAGAAAGGCCACCAGGGTGGAAGTGGGGAAGAAATTGGGCGTCGGGCCCGGGAGGAAACCGGGGGATCGAATCAATTGCTGGTTTCCTCACGGAAACCTTGGAATACCGACCTAAGCAGGAGGATGAAAATGGAAAAGAAACGAAGCGACATTGAAGAAGCTTTCTCAACGTTGATCTCCATCATGGAAAAATTACGGGCCCCGGATGGGTGCCCTTGGGACAGGGAGCAGGATTTCTCCACATTGCGCCGCTACATCGTCGAAGAAGCTTACGAGCTTGTAGAAGCCATCGAAGGGGATGGGGAAAGAGCCATCGTGGAAGAAAGCGGGGATCTCCTCCTCCAGGTTGTTTTTATTTCGCAAATTGCCTCAGAGAAAGGGCTATTTTCAATCCGTGACGTTTTGGACGGAATTTCCGCTAAACTGATTCAGCGTCATCCCCATGTCTTCGGTGACAGCAACGTGGCGGATTCCGAAGAAGTCATGCGTAACTGGGAGGCCATCAAGACCGTCGAGAAAAGAAAAAACGGGTGCGATGCTTCTATTCTCTCGGGCATTCCCCGTTCCATGCCTTCCCTGCTTAAAGCCTACAGGATCCAGGAGCGCGCAGCCAAGTTCGGGTTTGACTGGCCTGCGGGCGACAAGGGCCCCGTTATCGGCAAAGTCAGGGAAGAGCTTTCGGAACTCGAGGAAGCCCTGGCGAACGATAACCCTGATAACCTTCTGGAAGAAATGGGAGACCTCTTTTTCGCGCTGGTCAACCTTTCGCGGCATTGTGAAATTAATCCGGAAGAAGCACTGCAGCGCGCCTCAAGGAAATTCGGTGATCGGTTTCGCCTCGTCGAGCGCTCTGTCGCGGAAACCGGAAAACCCTGGAATAAATTCAGCCTTGACGAACTCGATGATTTTTGGGAAAAAGCTAAGCAATCCTGTTGACCTGCTCGACGGGTGAAGGGAAGGAGTGGAGGAGACTTGGAGAAGAAACCGGAAACGAAAGAAGCTCCGACCGACGTCATGAAAGATGTTCCCATGGTGTCGTGCGAACCTGCCGTTTCTAAGGAACCCACCCCAAGGCCGATAAAAATCATGGAAACGGCTTTCAGGGACGCCCACCAGTCGATCATGGCCACACGCCTGAGGATTGAAGACATGATCCCGGTGGCCGAGAAGATGGACGAAGTTGGCTACGAATCCATGGAAATCTGGGGTGGCGCCACTTTCGACACTTGCATGAGATTCCTTGATGAGGATCCCTGGGAACGTCTCCGGGAATTGAGGAAACGTTTCAAGAAAACGAAACTCCAAATGCTTCTCAGAGGGCAAAACCTCGTGGGTTACAGGCACTATGGCGATGATGCCGTGCGGGAATTCGTCAAGCGGGCTATCGGGAACGGCCTGGACATCGTCCGTGTTTTCGATGCGCTCAATGACCTTCGAAACATGGAAATCGCCGCCGACCAGGTCAAGCGCGAGGGCGCCCACCTCCAAATGGCACTCTCCTACACTATTTCCCCCGTCCACACCCTGGAGAAATTCGCAGATATCGCCCACCAGATGCAGGACATGGGGGCAGATTCGATCTGCATCAAGGACATGGCCGGCCTGATAAGCCCTGTCGACGCCTCGTCCCTGGTTAAAACCATCAAGGCAAGGACCGGACTTCCGATCCAGGTGCACAGCCACTACACGAGCGGGATGGCGGCCATGGCATACCTTGCTGCCATCGAGGCGGGCGCAGACATCATCGACTGTGCCATCTCGCCTTTCGCGATGGGAACAAGCCAACCGGCCACTGAGACAATGATCGCAGCTCTCCGGGGGGGGCCGTATGACACGGGCATGACCTTGGAAAGCCTTCTACCCGCTGCCCTTCACTTCAAGGAAGTCAAGGAAAAATACAGTAGCCTCGTCATGGGAATAGAAGGTGTCGACATCAACGTCCTGATTTACCAGATCCCGGGCGGGATGTACTCAAACCTGGTGAGCCAGTTGAAGGACCAGAAAGCCCTACACCGCCTCGAAGAGGTTTTGAAGGAAATTCCTCGCGTTCGGAAGGAAATGGGATATCCCCCCCTCGTAACACCGACGAGCCAGCTTGTGGGAAGCCAGGCGACCCTCAATGTCCTGATGGGACGATGGAAGGTCGTCCCCAAGGAGATACGCCAGTATCTCCTTGGCTATTACGGACGGCCGCCTGCCCCGGTCGACCCTGAGATCCAGAAACAGGTGATCGGGGACGAAATTCCCATTACCTGCCGCCCTGGTGAAGTCCTTCCTCCGGAAGTCGAAGATGCCGAAAAAGCGATCGCTCCGTGGATCCTTCAGCCTGAGGATGTGTTAAGCTACGTCCTGTTTCCAGCCGTAGCAAGGGATTTTCTCGTCCGGAAATTCGCAAGGACGATGAAGAGGGACGTCGGGCTGGATAAGCCTGTTGAGGACGGGGTCTACCCCATCTAGCCTGTTTGGGGTTCCAGGCTTCGGCATCTTTTCCGGAAATTACAGAATCCAAGGAGGCAAACCTGTTATGAACACGATTGAAGTCATCCAGAAGGTCATCGAGGAAGAGATCAAACCGGCGCTCCAGTCCCATGGAGGGGACATCGAGTACGTCGGTTTCGAGGAAGAAGCGGGCACACTGATCGTGAGGCTCGCAGGTGCCTGCGGCACATGCCCCTTTGCCCAGGAAACTTTGCGCGTCCAGGTGGAAGCCGTTATCAAGTCCGTTGCACCCGCGGTAAAATCAGTCATCCGGGAAGCCTAGGCACCTGCGCTTTCTGCCTGGCAATAACGAAGGAGGGATCCTTCATCGAAAAACCAAGACAAATCCACATCCCCGCAGACAGTGAAGAATGCCTGTCGCGCTTGCTGGGCCCCAGTGACGAAAACCTTCGTCTCATCGAGGCCCTTATGGGTGTGCGTGTTTCTGCGAGAGGGCTTACCGTTTCCATCAACGGAGAAGACCCGGATTCCATAGAGGCTTCTGGAAAACTGACACGGCAGCTGCTTGAGGTATGTCGTCGTGGACATCGTGTCGGGGCTTCCGAAATCCGTTATGCGGCGGAAGCCCTGGGCGAAAACACGGAGTTTGACCTCGTTTCCCTCTACGAAGACGTTATCTGCCTGACGACCAGGGGTAAGCCGGTACGTGCCCGGACAGAGGGCCAAAAAGCGTACCTGGAAGCAATGAAAAAGAATGAACTGGTTTTCGCTATCGGCCCGGCAGGGACCGGTAAAACATACCTGGCGGTAGCTCATGCCGTTGCAGCCCTCAAGACCAACCGGTTCAACCGGATTATCCTCGTTCGGCCTGCTGTTGAAGCGGGAGAAAAGCTCGGATACCTGCCCGGGGACCTGATGGAAAAAGTCGAACCCTACCTCAGGCCTCTTTACGATGCCTTTTTCGACCTCCTGCAGCCTGATAAGTTTTTGCGCTACATCGACAAGAGCGTGATCGAGATTGCTCCGCTTGCCTACATGCGCGGTCGTACGCTCAACGAGAGTTGCATCATCCTGGACGAGGCCCAGAATACAACACCTGAACAAATGAAGATGTTCCTCACTCGAATGGGCTTCGGTTCCCAGGTCATTGTTACCGGTGACATCACGCAGGTTGATCTGCCGGCGGGTAAAGACTCGGGTTTAAAGATCGTGGAGAACGTCCTGGCCGGCATCCCGGGAATCTCTTTTATACGCTTCGGGCATTGCGATGTCGTGCGTCACGAACTTGTCCAAAGGATCGTGCGAGCCTATGAAGCTTACGACCAAAAAAGGCAAGGATAGGTTCCCAACCCTCAGGCGTCTGGGGGAATTCAACCTCGATTACTGGATATTGAGAGGCATCCTCGTTTCAGTTGTCTTGGCCCTGGTCCTGCTGAGCTGGTGGCTGGGTGAAAGCCGCCAGGGATACCGTCTGGGGGAACCTTCACCGCGAACCTACGTTGCCATCATGAACACGAATTACCTAGACGAGGAGAGTACCGGGCTTCTTCGTCGCCATGCCGCAGACAACATCGTGGCGGTCATGACAAAAGACAGCCACGCTGAGGTACGCATTCGGGATCGCCTTGAACAACTGAAGCGAAGGAATGGGATCGAGGAATTTTCTGTGACCTTGCGGGAAATGCTTTCAGCCATGACGCCTGCAAGAAGGGCCCGCATGCTGCATCTAGCCCAGGAACTCGGGTTGTCAATCCTTGAGGAAAAGAACTGGGGAAAGGACATACAAAAAAGCCTTTGGGACGGGATCATGCGATTACCCATCCTGCGCCCGGAACAGAACGCGGTTTTCCAGATCCTGGAAGAAATTTTCCAGGAACCTGTAAAGATCGACGATGAAGCAACCGAAAAATTGAAGCTGGAATCTTCCTCAAAGGTTGAACCCGTGATTCGCGTCCTCTACCCGGGGGACGCGATTGTTAGCCGTGGAGAAGTGGTCACACTCCAGAAACTCCGAGCACTCGAGGCACAGGGTTACCCGAAAGGAGACCTGCCTTATCGAAGCCTCTTGTTCATCCTGCTGGCCGTGTTTTCCTGGAGTCTTTGGCCTTCTCTTTACGCCACGAGGAGAGAGGTCACGATATCGCACCGTGACCTGGTCTACATTGTCTGCCTTTTAAGCGGGGGATGGACGATCCAGGTAACCTCGAGCCTCCTCAAGGCGGACACCCTCGCCTTTCTTCCCCTTCTTGGCTGGCTTAACCTGACTCTCCCCGTAGGGCTTGCCTTCCATATCGCCCTCGGAGGGGTTGTCATAGGAGCCATGCTTTCCTCCTCTGGGTCCATGGCCCAACTCGTGCTCTGGAGCCTTTCGGGCATTACGGCCTCCATCGCCGGCTACATGGTTTTCAGGGGATCTTCAACTCGGATCGACCTCTGGAAACAGCAGTGCATCATGGGACTTTCAGCAGCGATCTCGGCAACGGCTATCCGCTGGTGGCTCGGACTTCCAGTTGACGGCCAGGTTGTCGGGATCTATCTACTAGCCGTCATCGCCTGGGGCACTTTTACAGTTGCCCTTCTCCCGATGCTGGACACGATGTTCGACATTTTATCCCCATTGCGGCTGATGGACCTGAGCCATCCCTCGAACCCTCTGCTTAAGCGCCTCCAAATGGAAGCACCCGGGACCTATCACCATACCCTGATGGTCGGCACCCTTTCAGAGAGGGCGGCAGACACTCTCGGGCTGGACAGCCTCTTGGTCAAGGCCGGAGCCTATTTTCACGATATCGGGAAACTGAAAAGGCCGCAGTTCTTCGCGGAAAACCAGGTCAGCGGGGAAAACCTTCATGATGAACTGAATCCTTCGATGTCGGCGCTCGTCATCCTTTCCCACGTCAAGGACGGGTTGGAACTTGCGAGGCGCTACAACCTGCCAACCCGGATACGCCATTTCATATCCGAACACCACGGCACAACTTGCCTGACCTACTTCTACAGAAAGTCAAAAGCTCGGGGAGAGGAAACACCCCGCGACCAGTTCTGCTACCCTGGCCCCAAGCCTTCATCGAAGGAAACCGCTCTAGTCATGCTGGCTGACTCGGTTGAAGCCGCAGTCAGGGCTGCAGGCGGAAGCATCAGGGGCGTCCTGGAACTTCGCGAGACGGTAGAGGGTGTCGTCGAATCAAAGATGCTGGACGGCCAACTTGAGCGAGTGGACTTCACGCTAAAGGATCTTACCCTGATAAAGGAAAGCTTTATCCAGAGCCTGCGTTCCATTTATCACAAGAGGGACAACACCGGCAGGAAATCAATTTCCGGAGATACCGACATTGAAGGAGGAAGTGAAACCGATGAAATTAGCGGTTCAGATTGACGACGAGGAAAAATCCCTGGAGCAATACGGCCTCAAGTCACCCGACTACGACCGCCTGGAAGACATCTGGCAGGAGTATCTCGAAGAAAAGCATCCGGGATTGGCCTCGGCTGAATTCGTAAGCGTATCCCTCAAATACTGCCCGGCCTCGGCAATCCGTGAACTCAACCAGAGATACCGGGCCCTCGATGAGAGTACGGATGTCCTTTCCTTCCCCATGTGGGAATCGGAAGGTGTTTTCAAGGCACCGGCGGGCTGGGCGGAAACACCCCTTGGCGATATCGTTGTATGCCCGGAAATCGTTAAGTCAAGCGCAGTGAGCGAAAACAGGGATCCAGATGCAGACTTCCTGCTCACCCTGATGCATGGGTTCCTTCACCTTCTCGCGTGGGATCATGATACCGAGGATCGGGAAACAGAAATGTTTTCCGAACAAGATGCCCTTTTAAGACGATACATGGAAACGGTATAATCTCGTTGCGGTCAAAGGAGGACTGATCCCAAGTTGGATACGGACATACCGAGTTTAATCAATCACATCCTGCTTTTGCTGCTCCTTCTTTTCCTTTCGGCCCTCTGCAGCTTCAGTGAGACGGCCATCACCTCGACGGGAAAGGGGAAACTGCTGGCACTTCAGGAGAAGTACCCTAAAAGTCGGAATGCGCTAAGCTGGCTCATCGGCAACATCCAGTCGGTCCTTACCGTAACCTTGGTGCTGAATAACCTGGTCAACATCGCAGCCACGACGGTCGCCACTGCGCTGGCGATCCGGCTGGCGGGAGTGCGCGGACTCTGGTTTTCCGTGCTTATCATGACCACGCTGATCGTCATCTTCAGTGAAATACTGCCAAAGACGATCGCGGTGGCCCGCCCGGAGGGCCTCCTCCTAAAAATCCTTTCCCCGCTCCGATTGATCAGCAGGCTCATGTTTCCCGTCAACGCCGTGATACTGGCCATCGTTAGAGGCATTGGCAAGCTTTTCGGGGTCGACCTCTCCTCCCAGCATCCCTTCGTCACGCGCGAGGAAATCGAGCAAATGGTGACGATAGGGGGCGATACGGGTGCTCTCGAAGAGGAGGAGCGAAAGATGATCCATGGCGTCATAGCCTTCGAGGAAACCCGCGCGCACGAAATCATGGTTCCCCGCATGGATGTCGTTTCAATCCCGCACAACATGACTGTCATCGAGGCTGTCGACATCTTCCAGGAGCATGGGCATTCCCGCCTCCCGATCCACAAGGGAAGCCTTGACCATGTGGTGGGTATCCTTTACGTGAAGGACCTTATTGCCTCGCTGGTCTCGGGACAGACAGGACAGCCCGTTTCCAAGCTCAAGAGGGAAGCGATGTTTGTCCCGGAAACGATGAAAATTGCACAACTTTTCGGAATCATGAAGGGGAAGCGTGTCCACATGGCCGTCGTTGTGGACGAATACGGAGGAACGGCAGGAATACTGACCCTCGAGGACCTGATCGAGGAAATCGTGGGGGAGATCCAGGACGAGTACGACGAGGAGAACCCCGATATCGTAAAGGAAGCTGACGGAGCCTACCTTGTCAGGGGACACGTGAACCTCGAGGACCTTAGCGACACCCTGGACTATCCCTTTGAATCGGAGGACGTGTTCAGCGTCGCCGGTTTTATTCTTGCCCTCGCGGGGAAATTCCCGGACGAGGGGCAGGTTCTGGAGTTCGGCCCGTGGAATATTGAGGTCCTGGAAGTGGAGGACCACCGCATCAAACTCCTCCGTATCGACGGCCACAGAGCGGAAACCAAGGACAGGGAAGGGGAAAGAGAATGAGCCTGGAAGTTCATGAATGGACATACGCTGGCTCCAACCCTGAAGCTCTCCTGGAAGCTGCCCGCAAGGCAAGGATCCTAGCCTACGCTCCTTATTCCAATTTTAAAGTTGGTGCAGCCGTTTTGACCGACACGGGGAAAGTGGTTTGCGGCTGCAATATCGAGAACTCGAGTTTCAGCCTGACCCTCTGCGCCGAGCGAGTCGCCATTTTTTCAGCCGTTTCGACCGGATCGGGAAAACCTGTCGCCGTTGCTATCGCAGGAGAAGAGGGACTCCCCTGCATCCCCTGCGGCGCCTGTCTCCAGGTGCTTGCCGAGTTCAATGACAATTTTCGCATCGTTCTCGAATCGGAGGGGGCTGCACGAGTTTACCGCCTGGACGACCTTCTGCCCCTGCGATTCAGGCTTAGGAGGAACAATCCATGACCCAGGAAGAACACCGTTCAGGCCTGGTCACCCTGGTGGGGCGGCCAAATGTCGGGAAGTCTTCCATCGTCAACTCTCTCGTCCGGGAGAAGGTATCGATTGTCTCGGAACGACCCCAGACAACCCGGAACCGTGTCCGCTGCATCGATTCCTCGGAAAAGGCGCAGATCGTCTTTGTCGACACTCCTGGCGTCTATCCCGCAAGGAACCGGCTCGGGGAGTTCCTTCTTGACGAAGCCCGGTTGGCCCTGGAAGCCGTCGACCTGATCCTCTATGTGGTTGAGGCCGGTCCTTTTTCGCCCGAGCCGGAAGAAAAATCGCTCCTCGGACTCATCGGGGCGCTGAAAACACCCTCCCTCCTGGTGGCGAACAAGGCAGACAAGCTAAAGGAAGGCGTCCCTCTCGAGGTGGTCCTCCAACCCTATATCGGAGTCTTGCACCCGCTTGAGACACTGCCCGTTTCCGCAAAGACCGGATTCAACATCGACCTCCTCCGGGATAAGATTATCGCTACACTGCCAACGGGCCCCAGCCTCTTTCCCGAGGACATGCTCATGGACCACCCCGAGCGTTTTTTGGCCGAAGAACTGATCAGGGAACAGGTTTTCCGTTTGACCCGTGAAGAGGTACCCCACGGAGTTGCGGTCCAGGTCGAAACATTCAAGACCCCCTTTGAATATCCCGAACGGAACAAAGCGCTGATCCAGGCGACCCTTTACGTCGAACGTGCCTCGCAGAAGGGAATCCTGATAGGTGCCGGAGGAAAGATGCTCAAGGAAATCGGGCGCCTTGCCCGGCTCTCGCTGGAATCCCAGCTTGGTTGCCCAGTTTTTCTCGAACTCTGGGTGAAGGTTTTGCCCGAATGGCGAAAATCTCCCCAGCAACTCAAAAGATTCGGATACGGAAGGTGACGGCGTGGACCCTTCCCCATCCCTCTCCCAGGGACACTACCGGCAACTGGGCGTTGTTCTGAAATCCCAGCTATCGGGAGAAAGGGGAAAGAACCTCTTCCTGCTTCTCAGGGGATTCGGCCCGGTATGGGTCTCGGTACCCGGGGCCGCCTCGGCGAGGAGCCAGCTGTCCGGGGCTACGGAACCTCTCGTCTGGGGATATTTCACCCTTTATCGTTCCCCGCGGAGAACCTACGTCAAGGAAGTGGAGGTCCAGGAGGACTTTTGGTCGTTACGGCAGAACGGAATCAAGCTCACAACGGCGCTTCGCCTGTGCGGTCACTTGCTTCGGTTCGCTCTTCCCGGGCATCCCCAGGACGAGCTTATGCCCCTTCTTTACTGGTCCTTCAAGGCTCTGGAAAACGGAACGGAAGCCTGTGCCGTGGAATTTCGTTTTCTTTACCGCTGGAGTTCCATTCTCGGGATCTCGCCGCGGTTGGACCATTGCGATTCCTGCGGCAACCCGGCAAGCTACGGTCTTTTAACCACCGAGGGATTGACATGCGGGTCTTGCCTCGCGAAAGCCTCACGGCAGTCTGGCCTTGCTCTCGGAGAAACGGAATTGAATCGCTTGAGAAAGGCTGTTATGCTCTCAGGCAAGGAATTTCGGGCAGAACCCTTCGGCGGGGACGGAGATCTCCTCTTTCGAAGGGCTTCTGCATTGTTCCTGACGCTGCTTGAAGGCAGCGTCTAGATTTTGGGAGGTGGAAGTCGTGAACTTCCAGGAAGTGATCATGCGTTTGGAACGTTTCTGGGCAGAGCAGGGCTGCGTCATCCAGCAGCCTTACGATATCGAGGTGGGTGCCGGCACGATGAACCCCGCGACGACCCTTCGGTCGCTAGGCCCTGAGCCCTGGCGAGTGGCTTACGTTGAGCCCTCCAGGCGGCCCACGGATGGCCGATACGGTGAAAACCCGAACCGGCTGCAGCATTACTACCAATACCAGGTCATTATCAAGCCCGCCCCGGACAATATCCAGGAAATGTACCTTGATAGCCTGAAGGCCCTCGGCATTGACCCGGCCGAGCACGATATCCGCTTCGTCGAGGACGACTGGGAATCACCGACGATAGGGGCATGGGGGCTTGGCTGGGAGGTCTGGCTCGATGGGATGGAAATCACACAGTTCACTTATTTCCAACAGGTGGGCGGCGTCGATATGAATCCCGTACCGGCGGAGATCACTTACGGCCTTGAGCGCATTGCCATGTTCGTCCAAAAGGTAGATAACGTCTACGACCTTAACTGGGTCGGCAAGGTCCGCTATGGGGACATCCATCACCGCGGCGAAGTCGAATTCTCGACCTATAATTTTGACCTCGCTGATACCGAAATGCTCTTTTCGCTTTTTAACTCCTACGAGGCTGAATCCACCCGAATCCTCGACGAAGGATTCGTCCTCCCGGCTTACGATTACGTCCTAAAGTGCTCCCACACCTTCAATCTCCTTGACGCCCGCAACGCGATCAGCGTGACCGAACGAACCGGGTACATCAGCCGGGTTCGTGCCATCGCCAGCCGCTGTTGCCAGGCGTTCACCAAGCAGCGGGAAGAGATGAGCCATCCACTGATGAAGAAATTTTCCTGTTAGAGGAAGTGTGGACAATGACTGATAAAAGAGATTTCCTGCTTGAAATCGGCACCGAAGAGATACCGGCAAGGTTCATGACCTGGGCACTTGAAGAAAGCAGGCGCCTTTTCGGTGAGGCGCTCGCTGAAGCCCACATCGGCCACGAGGAAGTCCTAACCTATGGCACGCCTCGGCGCCTTGCCATTCTCGCAAGATCCCTGTCTGCAAAACAGGAAGAAAGGGTTGAACAATACCGGGGCCCCCTTTGGTCCCAAGCCTTCGATGCCACAGGAAACCCGACAAAAGCGGCTATGGGGTTTGCCCGGAGCAAGGGCGTTCCGATCGATGATCTCAAGTCGACATTCGTGAACGGACAGGAATATGTCCTGGCCGAAGTCCGACACGAGGGTAAGGAAACGGTTTCCATCCTGCCGGATCTCTGTCTTGGGGTCATGCGACGCCTCGTTTTTCCCAAGAACATGTTCTGGGAAGACCCTGCCATTCGCTACGCCAGGCCGATTCGATGGATCGTTTCCCTATGGGGCGATTCAGTCCTGCCATTCCGCTTCGGCAATATCGAAAGCGGGCGCATGACCCGGGGTCACCGCTTCATGGGTGACAGGAATCTTGAAATCCCCAGCCCGAAGGAGTACATGGACATCCTGTTCGCCAACTTCGTAATCGTTGATCCGGCCAAGCGACGGGAAAAAATGCTCAGTGCCATTTCGGCCATCGAGAAGGAAGTGGGAGGCAAGGCAGAACTCGACCCCGACCTCGTGGACGAAAATCTTTTTCTCGTCGAGTATCCCGTACCCTTCGCAGGCAGCTTTGACCGGGTCTTTCTCGAGATTCCCGAGGAAGTCCTGACAACGTCAATGAAGCATCACCAGAAGTATTTCCCCGTCAGGGACAGGGGCGGTAGGTTGATGCCGAATTTTATAGGAATCAGCAACAACCAGGCCACGAGCATGAACATCGTGCGCGAGGGTAACGAGAGAGTCCTTCGCGCGCGGCTTTCAGATGCGAATTTCTTCTGGAGAGAAGACCAGAAAAAGCCCCTTGCCGCCAGGGTTGACGAGCTGAAGGCCATCGTTTACCAGGAACGTCTCGGTTCAGTCTACGAAAAAGCCATGCGCGTCAGGCAGGCCTCCCTGAAACTCGCGGACCGTGTTCCCGGTCTCGCCCCTCTTAAACCCATCCTTGACCGGGCAGGCCTCCTGTCCAAGGCCGACCAGGTGACGGGGATGGTGTACGAGTTCCCGGAACTCAAGGGAATCATGGGGCGCGAATATGCCCTCAGGAACGGGGAAGAGGCGGAGGTTGCCACCGCGATCTATGAGCAGGTCCTCCCGCGTTTTTCAGGTGACACCCTGCCCACTTCACCGGCCGGGGCCATCCTGGGATTGGTCGATCGCGCCGACAGCCTCCTGGGCTGCTTCAAGGTCGGTTTGATCCCCACCGGGTCCCAGGATCCTTATGCGCTCCGCAGGGCTTCGCGAAACATCAACGAAATCCTTTGGGGGTGCGACCTCGACATCGACCTTGCCCCACTTTTCGAGGATTTGGGGCAAGCCCTTGACGCCTCCGGGGAAACGCTGGCACAAGTTCAGGATTTTTTCACTCAACGTTTGCAAGTCCAGCTCAGGGAACGGGGTTTTCCCTACGGATTGGCTGCCCTGGGAGTACAATTGATGTGGAACAGGCCTTACCAGGTGCAGAAGATTTTGACGAGCTACGCCTCCGTGCAAGGGGAGGCGTGGTTCAAAGCCTTGGTCACGGCGGCTATCCGCGTGAAAAACATCCTTTCCAAGGCCGGGGACTTTCCGCTTGAGGTCCTGCCTCAAAATCTCCTGCAGAAAGAGGAGCAGTCCCTTTACGAAACGGTGACTTCCCTTCGGCCTGCCGTTTTTGAAGCCCTTGAGCGGAACGCGTGGCCCGAGGTAACGCAACTTCTGTCCAAGCTTGAGCCTGATATCACGCTATTTTTCGACAAGGTACTCGTCATGGACGAGAACCCTGCGGTGAAGGATAACCGCCTTGCCCTGCTTGAGCGGTGCAACGAACTTTTCAAGTCGGTTGGAGACCTTGGCATCTTGAAGGAATGACAGCCACCTCCACCGCTCCTTGGGGACGAAGGGAGTTGAAAAATCGCAATGACCGTTGATGTTTTTGTCGTTTCGGATTTCACGGGTGAAACCGCTGAACACGTCGCACGGGCTGCTTACAGCCAGTTCGGGGCAGATGCAGCCCGATTGTCGAGATTTCGTTACATCAGCACGGAGGAAAAAGTCGAGGATGTCCTGCAGAGCGCACAGGAAAAGGGAGCATTGATCATCTGCACGATGGTTGACCATAAGCTCCGGCGGTATTTTGTCGAAAGGGCTGCCGCGAGGAAGATCGAAGTCATCGACATCCTTGGACCGATCCTCGGAGCCCTTGAAGACCGCTTGGGCAGGCCGCCCCTTGAAACCCCCGGGCTTTTGAGGCGAATGGACGAGGAATACTTCCGGAGGGTCAAGGCGATCGAGTTTTCGATCCGTTGCGATGACGGTCGCAGCCCGGACCTTTTACCCGAATCCGACCTGGTCATCATAGGCGTTTCCAGGACAAGCAAGACACCCCTTTCCATGTACCTTGCCCACAAGGGGGTCATGGTGGCCAACATCCCGCTGGTCCCCGAGGCAACCGCACCCGAAGAGCTTTTCCAGGTTTCTCCCGAAAAGGTCATCGGACTGATGGTCAAGCCCGAACACCTGATCCAGATCCGCAGGGAACGCCTTCGCGTTTTGGGGCTTGATGCGGATGTTTCAACCTATGCCCAATGGGAACGCGTTGAAGAGGAATTGGGATATGCCAGGAGCATCATGCGAAAAATAGGCTGCCGGTGCTTTGACGTCACCAACCGGGCAATCGAGGAAACCGCGCAGGAGATCCTGGACCAGATCCGGGCCTGATCCTTGATATAAGGAGGAGTGACGATGTCCATTAAGGGGAAAAAGCTGCTCTACGATTTTTCTGAAGGCAGTGCGGACATGAAAGCCTTATTGGGAGGAAAGGGAGCCAACCTGGCCCAGATGATGCGAATCGGCCTGCCTGTTCCCCCGGGCTTCACCCTGACGACGGAAGTGTGCCTTCTTTACATGGAAAACCCCTGCGCCACGATGGATGCTGTGTGGCCTGACGTTCAGCGTTCCATGAAGGTCATGGAGGAAAAGACGGGGAAAACCTTTGGTGGCCCCGGAACGCCTCTCCTTGTTTCAGTTCGCTCCGGAGCCCCGGTGTCAATGCCCGGGATGATGGACACGATCCTCAATCTGGGACTCAACGACGAGACAGCCGCGGCACTTGCCTCGACCTCGGGCGACCGCAGATTCGCCCTGGATAGTTACCGGCGTTTCATCCAGATGTTTTCCGATGTCGTTCTCGGCGTTTCCTCGGAAGAGTTCGAGAACATCCTGACCATGACAAGACGGAAGTTATCCGTCCAGTTCGACAACGAAATACCACCGGAGGAGCTGGAGGGAGTCGTCACACAGTTCAAGAAAGTTGTCCGAAAGTCTACGGGTAAAGACTTCCCGACCGATCCGTGGATCCAGTTGAGAGCTGCAACCGAGGCGGTTTTCCGCAGCTGGAACACACCCCGTGCGGTCACTTACAGAAAAATCAACTCTATACCCGACAACCTGGGGACAGCTGTCAACATCGTCGCAATGGTCTTCGGCAACCTTGGAGAGGATTGCGGCACAGGCGTCTGCTTCACCCGGAACCCCTCGACAGGAGAAAAGGGGCTATTCGGGGAGTTCCTGATCAATGCCCAGGGCGAGGATGTCGTGGCAGGAATTCGTACTCCGGAACCCATCCAGAAGATGGGGGACAAGATGCCGGCCCTTTACCGTGAATTGCTGGACACCGCAGAACTCCTGGAGAAACATTACAAGGACATGCAGGATATCGAGTTCACGGTCGAAAGCGGAAAGCTTTACATGCTCCAGACGCGAAACGGGAAACGAACAGCCAAGGCCGCCGTACAGGTCGCCGTGGACATGGCGAACGAGGGCCTGATCGACCGGACGACTGCCGTGTCACGAGTCACCCCGGAACAGGTCGAGCGCCTCCTGCATCGCCAGATCGACCCTTCCCTCCAGCTTGACGTTCTGGCCAGGGGCCTGCCTGCCTCCCCTGGTGCCGCTGTCGGCCAAGCCATATTCGACGCGGACGAAGCAGAGAAAATGGGCCACGACGGGAAACCGGTCATTCTCGTCAGGCCTGAGACAACTCCTGACGACATCCATGGCCTTTTTGCCGCACAAGGAGTCCTGACGACAAGAGGAGGGATGACAAGCCATGCCGCCGTAGTCGCGCGCGGGCTTGGCAAACCCTGTGTTTCAGGGTGTGAAAGCCTTGAGATCGACTTGGCCGCCCAGACTTTATCCATCGGAAGCCGGGTCTTCAAGAAGGGTGACTGGATTACGATCGACGGTTCCCGCGGATTCGTCATCCCCGGAAAGGTCGAGCTCGTGCAGCCTTCCTTCGCCGACGACATTCGAACGCTCCTTGACTGGGCGGACGAGTTTGCCAACCTGGAGGTCTGGGCCAATGCGGACACACCCGAGGATGCCGCGCGTGCCCGTTCCTTCGGTGCGAAGGGGATCGGCCTTTGCCGGACCGAGCACATGTTCATGGCAGCCGAACGCCTCCCGGTCATGCAGGAAATGATCATCGCTTCGACCAGGGAAGAACGCCTTATCCCTCTCGAAAAGCTACAGGTCATGCAAAGAGAGGATTTTGAAGGCATTTTTGAAGCAATGGCAGGCTTTCCTGTCACCATCCGCCTTCTCGACCCCCCGCTCCACGAGTTCCTCCCCAAGCAGGACGAACTGAAAAAAGAACTCGAGCTCCTGGCAAGCCGGGGAAAAGAAAAAGGCCCTGAAGCCGATGCCCTTCGTTTGAAACTCGCAAAGGCTGCGGCTCTGCACGAGAACAATCCCATGCTCGGGTTCCGGGGTTGCAGGCTTGGCATGATCTACCCCGAGATCTACGAAATGCAGCTCAGGGCTATCTTCCAGGCCGCCTGTTCCCTCGCTGCAAAGGGCCTTAAAGTTATCCCGGATATCATGATGCCGCTCGTGGGAACGAAAGAAGAAATGATCCGGCTGAAGGCAATGACCGAGCGAATCGCCAGCGAGCAGATGGAGGCTTTCGGCTCCAAAATCCACTACCTCGTCGGAACGATGATCGAGGTCCCGCGCGCAGCGCTTGTAGCCGACCAACTCGCCGAATCTGCTGAATTCTTCAGTTTTGGGACGAATGACCTGAGCCAGACAACTTTCGGCTATTCCCGCGATGACGCGGAAGGCAAGTTTCTCGCGGAATACGTGCGCATGGGGATCCTGCCCGCCAACCCCTTCCACACCCTGGACCGCGACGGCGTCGGCCAGTTGATGTCCATTGCCGTCGAAAAAAGCCGCCCTGTCAGGCCGGCCATCCAGATCGGTATCTGCGGGGAACACGGGGGAGAACCCACAAGCATCGCCTTCTGCCACTCACTGGGGCTGCGTTACGTCAGTTGCTCGCCGTTCAGGGTTCCGATCGCCCGCCTTGCCGCAGCCCATAGCGCCCTTGGCCTGATCCGGTAACGCAAAATTTTATGAACCCAGCCGGGGACCCTCCACGGGTCCCCGGCTTCTTGAGAGGGAGGGAATCGCTATTTTATCGAGCAGGGAAAGATGGGAAGAAGTGGAAAGATCCATCCTGGGCCCCGAGGCCTGCGCCAGCTCGGACAGCAAGGGAAGGCAACGACATGAACCTCCTTGCCCCCTGCGCACCTGTTTCCAGGTTGACCGTGACCGTATCGTCCATACGAAAGCCTTTCGCCGCCTGAAACACAAGACGCAGGTCCTTCTTCTCCCGGAAGGGGATCACTACCGGACCAGGCTGACGCACACGCTTGAAGTCGCCCAGATTGCCCGGACAATCTCGCGGTGCCTTCGCCTGAACGAAGATCTCACGGAGGCTATCGCCCTGGGGCACGACCTTGGGCATACCCCTTTCGGCCACATGGGGGAACGTATCCTTGACCGCATTGCCCGGGCACAAGGGAAAAAAGGCTTCCATCACGCTTCCCAAAGCCTGAGAGTAGTCGAGCACCTGGAAAAGGACGGCATGGGGCTGAACCTGACAATCGAGGTCAGAATGGGAATCGTCCAACATTCGAAGGGACAGGTGGACGTCCGCCATTCGTTTGCCATGGACAGGCCATCCACGATGGAAGCCTGGGTTGTCCGCGTCTCTGACTCCATCGCCTACCTGAACCACGACCTCGACGATGCCCTTAGGGCAGGCTTCCTTTCCACTTCAGAGATTCCCCCTGTCGTTTTGGAAAGGCTGGGAAGAACTCACGGAGACCGAATTGGAAGGCTCGTGGAGGATGTCGTGGCTCAAAGCTGGGGAACCGGTGCGATCAGCATGGGGGAACCCGTGATGGAAGCAGTGGAAGCTTTGCGTGAAACTTTGTACAGGAAAGTGTATGCCTCGGAAAGGGTGCTCGCGGAGGAACCGAAGGTGGAACATGTTTTGAAGACACTTTTCGAGGCCCTGCTTGCAAAACCCGATACAACGGGTCTCGAAAAGGTCGTAGCAGATCCCGTGATCAGATCCCTGGATTTTTTATCGGGAATGACGGACCGTTACGCCCTCCAACTTTTCGACGAAATCGCAAAACCTTCTCCCTGGCCTTTTTCCTGAGCTCAGTTCGTCAGGCCGTATTGCTTAAGGAGTTCCTGGTACCTCTTTTCGACATCGTTTGGCTTGCTCGGATCCTTCTTGTAGGGTTTTTCAGCCGGGCTCGGTGCCTTGGGCGGTTGCGGAGAGGGAACTTTCAGGACAGGAGCAGGCACCGGTGGCAAAGCGGGGATCCTTTCCGCATCCGCTGCAGGTTCCTCCACGACACGAACACCCGGCCCTGAGGGCACCCCCTCGTCCATGGGGGAGAGAAGGAGTCGCGGTGCCGAAGAATCGCTTTGCGCGGCGGAGAGGGACCCGCCATGAAGGGGACAAATTGCCGTCGGCCCTTCACCCGCCCGGATGAGTATTTCGGCTACTGGACAGCTTCCTCCAGCAAGGTAGCCTGTGTGTCGGCAAACCCGGATGATCTCGACATCCGCATCTTTCGGGACGGGGAAACTTTTCTCCAGCTTGAGACGGGAAGCGGCCTTCGACACGAAGGCTTTCCATGCCGGCGAGGCGACGCGCCCGCCTGTCATCCGGTCGCCGAGGGGTTTGTGGTCGTCGTTCCCCGCATAGACAATCGTGACAAGCCCGGGAACACCCCCGCAAAACCAGGCGTCGCTCCATTCGTTAGTGGTTCCGGTCTTGCCAAAGGTCTCGTACCCGGGAATTGCTGCTCCGCGCCCGGTACCTGCCCTTACCGCATCCATGAGCATCGAGCGGATCGTGACGGCAACCCGGGGCGAGATACCTTCCGTTACCTTAGGCCCGTTCTTTTCCAGGACGGAATCCCCGTTGTCCCGGACTTCCCTGATCGAATAGGGAACAACCCTTTTACCGCCATTCTCGAAACAGCTGTAGGCAACGGCCATTTCGAGTGGCGTAACGCTCGTCGAGCCGAGGGCGAGGGACAGGTCGTTCGGCAGGTGGGGCGTTGTGACCCCAAGGTTCCGGGCCATGCGTGTGACGTTGTCCAGCCCTGTCAGGTGAGCAAGCTTTACGGTAGGAACGTTGTAGGAGTAGGTCAGCGCTTCGACAAGCGAAACCTCCCCGCGGTGCTTCATATCGTAGTTTGACGGTTTCCAGCCATTGGGAAATTCCAGGGGAGAATCCAGCAGGTGATCGACAGGCCGGTACCCGGCCTCAAGGGCTGCAGCGTAGACAATGGGCTTAAAGGCCGACCCCGGCTGCCGAAATGCCTGGGTAACCCGGTTGAACTTGCTTTTTTCAAAATCCCTCCCGCCCACCATCGCCAGGATTTCCCCAGTTGCAGGGTCCAGGGCGACGATGGCACCCTCGGAAGGGAGTTTCTTGATAGCCTCTTCCGCATCTCGCTGCAAGTCGAAATCAAGGGTAGTGTAAATCCTCATTCCGCCGCGGTAGATGGCATCGCTGCCATACTTCGGGAGCAACTGCCCGAACAGGATATTGGAGATGAAATAGGGAGCATCGGTAAAAGTCACGGAAGATTTCCTGACCGTCTTGAGGGAAAGCTTTGCATCCAAAGCTTTTTGGGCCTCTTCCCGTGAGATCCACCCCCTTGAAACCATCTGCCCAAGGACATACCCTTGACGCACCTTGGCCCGGTCCAGGTGCCGGATCGGGGTGTAATATTCGGGAGCAGCGATCAATCCCGCGAGAACCGAAGCTTCGGCAAGGCTCAACTGGCTCGGAGGTTTCCCGAAGTACGTTTGGGAAGCTGCCTCTATGCCATAGGTACCATGGCCGAAATAAATCGTGTTCAGGTACATCTCCAGGATTTGCTCCTTCGGGAAGGTCTTTTCCATCCTTATTGCCAGGACCGCCTCCTTCACCTTGCGCGTGAGGGTCCGCTCCCTTGTCAGGAAAAGATTCCTCGCCAACTGCTGGGTGATGGTGCTGCCTCCCTGGCGAGTCTCCTGGTGCGTCACATCCTTGATGAATGCACGCAGGATCGCCGTCGGCTTTATGCCACGATGCTCATAGAAATCCGCGTCCTCTGCGGCAAGGACAGCCTTGACCATTTTCCCGGAGACGGCATCGAGCTTGACCCACTGCCGGTTTTCGTAATAGAGATTCGTGATGACCTTTCCGTTTCGGTCATAGACGATGGTTGCCAGGTTTGGCCGATGGTTCACCATCTCTTCCGAGGTCGGCAGGTTCCTGGAGACGCTCCACACATAGACAGCCCCGCCCAACGATAGCACCGCTGCGGAGAAGAGAAACAAAAAAAACATAAAAAAACCCAAAGCGCCAAAACAGCCGCCTTTTTGCCGCTTTTCAGGCGTTTTCCGTGCCCAATCACTAAGTTTTACCATTCTTTTTCGCCCATCCTTGAAAGGAAAGTTCCGTGCTTGACAGCTTCGTATCTTAAATCGAAGGTATTATAGCACGCAGCGTTTTTCGTTTTTTCCTTCCCTCCGGGGGGTTGCATCACCCACAAAAGCGTGGTATAGTCTCGTTCGCCGCCTGCTGGGCGGCAGAACCTTGCCAACAGAATACAGCGCGTGACGATGTTCGAGTTAGAGAAGGTAAGCCATGGAGAGTTTGAT
>DIXJ01000005.1 GCA_002436015.1 Synergistaceae bacterium UBA6083
AGATCGCCGCCGGAAACCTTATCGACTCGAATAAGAGGGGAGTCCCCATCAGGGACTCCCCTCTTTTGTTGCGTCGAAGGGGGCCCCCGGGCCCCGCCCCCCCTATTCCTCCATCATGCAGTGACAAATATCCTCGTTGGTTCCTTTCCCGGGCACGCAGCGGAGATGGGTGATGTTGGTGCGGCCCCTGCGGTGGAGCGCAAGGAGGATCGAGAGGAGCGAAGAAGGAGTGATCCCGATGGAACGGGCCAGTTCCTCAATATCGACCTCCTGCTGTCCGTGTACCTTGTTCAGGACTTCCCTACCGACGAGTTCGATCCACTGGGAGGTGAGTTCCTGCATTTCGGGTGTGGCGCTCGAGGCGATCTGCGCGGTGCGGGTTATAGAATCAATGAGGCGGGCGGCGACACGGGCGCAAAGATCCGCGACCTCTTCCGGGTGGGTGTCCTTTTTCTCTTCCATCTAACGAAGCCTCCTTGCGAAAATGGTAAATGCTGTGGTTAAACCGTCTGCCTGCAGCTTTTCATGCTATTATCCACGGTAACATCATTCCAAGGACGAATCAAGAAAACGGAGGCAAACCTCATGACGATCCGAGTCCTCCTGCCCGGTTTTGGAAACGTCGGCCGTAGATTTTGCAGGCTCCTGGAGAAGAGCGAAAACCTGGAAGAATCCGGACGGAAGATCACCCTTGTAGGCGTTGCGACGCGAGAAAGGGGTTCCCTTTGGTCGGATGAGGGGATTCCGGTTGGAAAGCTTCTTGAGGCGGAAAGGCAGACTCGGCGAGTGGATGCGCTATCCCTGCCGGGTGTCAAAAAAGGTATCCCGGTTCTTGAGATGATACGGGAAGGGAACTACGACATCCTGGCGGAGTGCACTTCGGGGAACCTCAAGACGGTTGAATACGACCCGGGTTTCTCCCACATGAAAAGCGCACTGGAGAGGGGTAAGCCTGTCGCGACCACCAACAAGACAGCAGTAGCGCTCAAGTTCGGCGAACTGGAGGCTCTTTCGAAATCGTCGGGGGTGGCATGGCATTATGACGGCACCGTCGTTGTGGGAACTCCTTTCCTTGATTATGCGAGAACCACTCTTTCCGAGGCCGGGATCCGGGCTTTTGAAGGGACCTTGAGCTCGACTTGCAATTACGTCCTGGACAGCCTGATAGAGGGTGCCTCCCTCGACCAGGCGCTCATGGATGCGCAGAGGTCCGGGATGGCCGAATCGGACCCCACACTCGACATAGAAGGCTGGGACACGGCTGCGAAGGCGATGATCGTCGCCCAGGCACTGATGGATGCCCCGTGTCCGGGACTCGGTTCATTCCCAGTGAGGGGGATCCGCGGGCTGACTCGTGCGACGCTGGCAGAAGCCCGCCAAACGGGAGGGAAAATCCGTTTGCTGGCCCGGATTGTCCGATCCGCGGAAGGTGTCGAGCTCTCTGTTGGCCCTGAACTCCTGCCACCAACCCACCCGCTTTCCCTCCTTTTCGGTCCGACTAATGGGGGCGTAATCCTGACAGAGGGACTGGGCGAAGTCTGTTTTTCGGGGACGGGAAGTTCTCCTCGGCAAGCTGCCTACGCCCTCCTGCAGGACATACGGAAAATCGTGCGCGCGGGGGGCAAAAGATGACGGGACGCATGGGGGTCATTGCGGACACCCATGGGGATGTCGAGGCGTGGGAAACGGCCGTGCGGCTCTGGGGCCCCGTGGACCTGGTCGTTCACGCCGGGGACGTCCTCAAGGGCTGGAAGAGCCGGCCCCTGCCCTGCAGGGGAGGAAGAAAGGCCCTTGCCGAGATCTTGAACGCTTCCAGGACGCCGATTCTGGTCACCCGGGGAAACTGCGACGGGGAGGAAGACGAATCCCTGTTGAGGTGGCCGATGGCCGATCCTTTTCTCTTTCTCTGGTGGGAAGGCCGGTTGGTCCTGGCGGGTCATGGGACGGATTTTTCAGAGATACGCGAGAAGGGCCTTGCCTGTGGTGCCCACCTGGTCATTACCGGTCACACTCACGTGGGATCCCTTGTCCGTGAGAGGGACACGATTTTCCTGAACCCGGGCTCGGCCAGCCTGCCCATGGGGCGCGACCCTGCCAGCGTGGCCCTGCTGGATGGCGAGGGGATAAGGCTCCTGACGCTTGAAAACGACCTGCTCCATTTCGAAGCCTGGTAAACCGAGGTTATAATCCTTTCATGATCCTTATTGACCTGCACACCCACAGCACCTGTTCCGATGGAACGCTGAAACCCGAGGCCCTTGTGCGTGCGGCCAAGGCAAGGAAAGTTTCCGTCCTCAGCCTGACCGATCACGACACGACGGAAGGGGTTCCCGAATTCCTTTCGGCCTGCCGCCACACCGGAGTCCGTGGGCTTTCCGGCATCGAGCTATCCGCGGATGCCCCCTACACCCTGCACATCCTGGGTTACAACATTGTCCCTGGCAACGGCCCCCTCGAGAAACGGCTCGAAATGCTGAGGGAACACCGTAAGGACCGGAATGTGGCCATCTGCCAGCGCCTGAGGGAACTCGGGCTTGATGTTGCACTGGAGGAAGTCGAGGCAGAAGCGAAGGGTGACGTGATCGCCCGCCCCCATATCGCGAGAGTCTTGATCCGCAAAGGTTATGTCCAGGACATGGCGGGAGCTTTTCGGAACTATCTTGCCGATGGAGCCGCCGCCTATATTCCGAGGACCAGGCTTTCCTCGGGTGAATGCATCGCGCTGATCCGCCAGAGCAGGGGAGTTGCCGTGCTGGCCCACCCCGGGCAGATGGGGCTGGAGGAGCCTGACCTGAAAAAAGTCCTTGGAGAGCTGAAAGAAATGGGGCTTTGGGGGCTCGAGTGCCTGTCCAGCCACCATCGGTACGAAGAGATTTACCGGTACCTCAAGCTCGCAAGTGCCATAGGGCTCTACACCACTGCGGGAACTGATTTTCACGGGTGGAACCGGCCTGGTGTCCAGATGGGGATCCCGGTCAGCGAAGATTTTCTCCCCTGGGCGCGCCTGCAAGTTCCCCTGTAAGGAAATTTGCCATGCTGGGGCTCCTCTTGAGCGGCATGCTGATCCTGCTCCTTTTCCTGCTGCTCTACGGGCGACGTCCTCCCGGGCGTTGCGTCAAGGGGTGTCACGGTTGCGGGGAATGCGGAAGGAAAAAGGAAGAAATCAAGGAGGAATTGCGCTCGTGAAAACGATCGACTTGAGAAGCGATACCGTAACGAGGCCTTCAACCGCGATGAGGAGGGCGATGGCCGAGGCCGTCGTCGGGGATGACGTCTACGGGGAGGACCCCACGATCCGCAGGCTGGAGGAAGCGGGTGCGGAGCTGACCGGGCACGAGGCAGGCCTTTTCGTCACCTCCGGGACACAGGGAAACCTCGTTAGCCTGCTTTGCCATTGCCGGCGGGGTGAAGGAGCCATCCTGGGAAACCAGTCCCATATCTTCAACTACGAAGGGGGAGGCCTGGCGGCCTTTGGCGGGATCATGCCCCTCCCGGTCGGGGATGCGGGGGGCCTGCCGAGTGTCGCTTCAATCCAGGGATGGGTTCGCCCTGCCAACGTTCATTTTGCCCCCTCACGCCTGTTGTGCCTCGAGAACACGCACAACCGCGAAGGAGGAAACGCCGCGGCTCCCGCTGTCTTCCGGAAGACTGCGGCCACGGCGAGGGATCTCGGCCTCGCCGTTCACCTGGACGGGGCCCGGATATTCAACGCGGCCGTTGCCTGGGACATGGACGTGAAGACCTACACGGGGGTTGTCGACTCCGTCCAGCTCTGCCTGTCCAAGGGCCTCGGCGCCCCGGTCGGTTCCCTGGTCTGCGGAAAGGCCGATTTCATCGAAGGGGCGCGGCACTGGAGAAAGGTCCTCGGCGGCGGGCTCAGGCAGGCAGGGATCCTTGCTGCCGCTGGTCTTGTCGCACTCAAGGAAAACATCGGCCGGCTGGCGGAAGACCATGAAAACGCAGCGATCCTGGCGGAGCAGCTCAATTGCGAAGAACTCTCCGTCGAGCCTTGCCCACGGAGGACGAACATGGTCTATTTCGGCATCCGGAAAGAAGGGCTGACTGCGGGGGAACTCGCGAACCGGTGCCGCCTCAAGGGAGTCCTCTTCAATGTCGTGAACCCTAAAAGGGTTCGGCTTGTCACCCACCTTGACGTGACGAGGGGGGATGTCCGGGAAGCAGCCCGGATCATCCATGAGGAGGCTGCAAACCGGTGATGGGACCGATGAAAAGCGACCAGGTGGAAAGCTTTTGCGGCTGGCTGCTCGAAAAAGCCCTGCAGGGAGGGGCCGTCGATGCCGACGTCTTCTACTCCGAAGGGGAAAGCCGCCACATCAGCCTTCGCGAGGGACTTCCTGAGGAAGACGCCAACGGTTTCGGTCATTCCGTGACCCTCCGCCTCCTGATGGAGGGCGGTCGCCAGGGATTGGCCACCGTCAACCGGTTTGACCGTGCCGACCTCTCGGAACTGGTGAAGTGGAGCCTGGCCAACGCAGCGGTTTCAGAGCCCGATCCCTTTGCCGAAATCGGTGAAGGCCCCAAGTTGCCCGACGGGGAAGACCTTCGCCTGGAAGACCCGGACCTGAAGGCCCTCACGCATGAACAGAGGACGCGGGCCTGCCTGGAAATGACCGAGGCGGCCAGGGGAGCCGACAAGAGAGTCGTATCGGTCCGGAGCGCCTCCTGGAGCGATGGGTGGGGGGCAATCTTCCTGGCGAACACCCGGGGCTTCCATGCCTGGCAAAGGGGAACCAGCGCTTCCTGCGGGGTCACTGTCGTGTTGCAGGAAAAAGGATCCTACGAGATGGGCGGATTTGGCGAGGACTCGCGTTTTGCAGGAACGCTGGACCCGATCGCGGTGGCAAGGCAGGCTGTCCGGAAAACGGGGATGATCCTCGGGGGCACCCCGGTGGAAACCGGCCGGATGACCGTTTTCCTCGACCCGGAAAGCTGTGCGGATTTCGTCGATGCGATCGGGGACCTTTTCCTTGCCCCGAACATCCTGCGAAACAAGTCCCTGCTCAAAGGCAAGCTTGGAACTGCCGTGGCTTCGGCTGCGCTTTCGCTGGTCGACGACGGACGCCTTCCCGGCGGGATGGCGTCCAGCCCCTTCGACGGAGAAGGCATTCGTACCCGGCGAACATCCCTGCTTTCGTCCGGCGTCCTTGAGAACTATCTTTATGACCTTCGGTCCGCCAGGGAGTCAGGCGTTTCCTCGACGGGCAACGCGGTCCGCGGAAACGGAACGGCGCCTGATGCGGGGTGTTCGAACCTTTTCCCGGTTCCCGGCGAAAAGGATCCTGGAACCCTCTACGTCGAGGCCGGGCGCGGGCTTCTTGTGACAGAGATCATGGGACTTCATACGATCAACCCCGTCAGCGGCGATTTTTCGCTTGGCGTGAAAGGCATCCTGATGGAAGGTGTCGCTCCTGTCCGCCCGGTTGCCGAAGTGACGGTTGCGGGAAATCTGGCCGACTGGCTCAGGCAAGTCCATGCCGTGGGTTCCGACCTCCATTTCTTTGGAGGCACCGGCGGCTGCACGATGGTGATCAACGATGTCGCGGTCGCCGGTTCCTAGGCTTCTTCTCTGCCTGCTCCTCGTCCTGCTTGCAGGGAGCTCGGCCCTAGCCTCCGAAACCGGCTGGACTCTCTGGAAGAACAACGGGATTGCAGGCGTGGTGAGCGTCCGCTCCGCCGATGGGATGGACCGGGTTGGCTTGAAGAGGATGGCCGAAATCCTGGGTTGCCAGTCTACCGTAAAAGGGGACAGGCTCCTGGTGACCTCCGGAAAGAGAACCCTCGAATTTGTCCTGGGTGCCGCGGCAGCACGGAGGGAGGGCGGGCAGATCCTTCCCCTGGCAGCGGCCGTCAAGGCAGAAGAAGGGGAATGGTGGGCAGAAAACCGTGGGGCGCTTCGCCTTTTTGAAAGCCTGCTTTCCGGCACGGGGGCGGTCGTTCGTCTTCGCTTCGCCGGAACCGGCCCTCTCCCCGAGAAACCGGATATCCCAGCGCCTCCCACTGCGGCTTCCTCTACGGATCCTGTTTCAGAGCCTCGTGAGGTTGCCCCCTCGGTCTACGGCCCATTGCCGCAACTCGGGGGAATTCGATGGAGCCGAACCGGGGAACGAATCCGGGCTGTCCTCGACCTTTCCGCGGCTGTCGAACCCGATGTCAAGACTTTTCCCGGATCGGTCGAATTGACCCTGCGCGCTGCTTCAAACCGTTCCCTCAGCGGCGTTCCTTCACCCTACGCGGGGGATGTGTCGGTCGGCATCACGCAGTTTGGGGAGAAGGTCGTCATCCGTTTCCAGCACAGTGCCGATTCCGTAAAGACATTTCCCCTTCACAAGCCTGAGCGGCTTGTCGTCGATTTCCTGGCCAGGGGAGCGAAAGAAGAAAAACCCGTCTCGGCGCTGCCGGCATCATTCGAACCGGCACCGAAGACGATACCGGTTGAACCACCGCCGGCGAGCCTGCCCCCTTCTGTTTTTCCCGGGAAGAGGCCGGACGGCAAGCCCTTCCTCATCGCTGTCGATGCCGGGCACGGTGGTCATGACCCCGGTGCCGTCGCCGGGGGATTCCGGGAGAAGGACCTCAACCTGAAAGCCGCGAAACGGCTTGTTGAGCTGCTGAAGGAGGCGGGGTTGGAAGGCCGTCTCACCCGCAGGGACGATACCTACCTTCGCCTGAACGAGAGAACCGACCTGGCCAACCGGTGGAATGCCGATCTTTTTGTCAGCCTGCATTGCAACGCCCTTCCAAGGGGGAGGCACGCCAGGGGGGTTGAAATCTACCTGATGGCCCTCCCTACGGACAAGGACGCCATGCAGCTTGCGCTTTTCGAGAATCGCGAGCTCGGCAGGAACAACAAGGTGCAGGATGCCGATGCGAAGACCAGTCTCCTCCTGAAGATCCTTGGCGATATGGAGCAGAACGCAAAAATTGGACAAAGCACGAGCCTGGCCGAAAGCCTTTTCGGGTCGGGCCGCAGGGCTGGGCTTCCAATGTCCCGGGTCGCCCAGGCGCCGTTCTTCGTCCTTCGTGGAGCGGCGATGCCGGCCGTGCTCGTGGAGATGGGCTACCTGACGGAACCTGAAGACAGGCGGCTCCTGAATGACCCTGCTTTCATGGACCGACTCCAGCGTTCTCTTGTTACCGGAATGTCGGCTTACCTCAAGACCTTATCCCGTTAAGGAGTGGATATCGCGGATGAGAAACGAAACAACGGACAAAACCCGGGAAAGACCGGCGCGAAGGTCACCGGAACAGGCGAAGGCTCCCTGGCTGCTTCGGCTCGTCAGCTGGTCCGCCGTGTTGCTCCTGCTCTTCACGCTCGGCTATTTCGGGACCGGAATCGCCCTGAAGTGGGTGGACAAGAAGGGCGGACCCCCGGAAACGACCATCGTTTCCGGGCAGGAACCCGTTCCTGGTGAAAAGGCGGTTCCTTCAAGGCCGGGATACAAGGTCTATTCATTGAAAGGTGACCAGATCGTCGAAAGCCTCACTTTGACTAACGGGGGGCTGATGGAGGCTGATCTCCGGGAAGTCCTGCAGGCCCTTTTCGGGCTCCTGAAGGCGGAAGGGCTTCTTGATCCCCAGTCAGCGGTTCTCCATTTATTCAGGACGGGAGACCTTCTCTATCTCGACGTGAATGAAGCCTGCACCCGCTCGATCACCGCGCTGCCGGTCCAGAAGGCAAACCTGGTGGTGACTGGAATTGCCCGCACGGCCATCGAGAATTTCCGTCCCATCACGCGGGTGAGGTTCCTCGTCAACGGCAGGGAAAGCCAGGAGAAGAAACCCGTCGACCTGACGGTAGCCTGGCAATTGGCCCGCAAGCGGTAAACAGCATGGGAAATACCGAGGCGGACAAGGTGGGAAAAATCCTTTTGAGACACGATGGGCGAAAGCTGGATGAATTGAGGCCCGTCAAGATCAGCCGGGCGGTCAACCTGTATGCGGAGGGATCCGCCCTTATCGAGTGGGGAAATACGCGGGTCCTCTGCACGGCCTCGGTGGAAGAGAAGGTTCCCCCCTTCCTGAGAGGGACCGGCCGGGGTTGGGTCACCGCCGAATACGCGATGTTGCCCCGTTCGACGCACACGCGTACGCCGCGCGATTCGGTCAGGGGCATTGGCGGCCGGAGCCATGAAATCCAGCGACTGATCGGGCGTTCGATGCGATCGGTCATCGACATGGAGGTCCTCGGGGAACGGACCATCTGGGTGGATTGCGACGTCCTCCAGGCCGATGGGGGTACCCGGACGGCAGCGATCACCGGGGCTTTCGTCGCGGTGGTCGATGCTCTTAGATGCATGAAGGAGAGGGGCCTCCTGAAAGAGATTCCCGTGACGGGCTTCGTGGCAGCAGCCAGCGCGGGGCGGGTCGAAGGCGCGTTATTGCTGGACCTCGACTACACCGAGGACAGCCGCGCCGAAGTCGACTTCAACGTCGTCATGACCCGTGGAGGCGAATTCGTGGAGGTTCAGGGAACGGGAGAAAGCGGTCCCTTCGACAAGACGGGCCTCATGGGAATGCTCGACCTTGCGGAATCCGGGATTCGGAGACTCATTCTCCTGCAGGAAGAATGCCTTGCCCTCTCGGAGGAGGAAAAACGTGGCGTTTCCGGTTGAAGTTGTACTCGCAAGCGGGAATGCCCACAAGCACGAGGAACTGACCGCCCTGCTCGGTCCTGTTGGAATTTCCCTTGTTTTCGGGCCGGAACGCCTATCCCTCGAAGTTGAAGAATCCGGCAAAAGTTACGCGGAAAACGCCCTCATCAAGGCAAAAGCCTGGTCAGGAGCCCTCGGAATGCCTGCGCTGGCCGACGACAGCGGCTTGGAAGTCCGGGAACTTGCCTGGGCACCCGGCCTTTACTCCTCGCGTGTCGCCCCGTCCGATGCCGAGCGGATCCGGTGGCTGCTCGGACGGATGGAAGGGAAAGCAGACCGGGCCGCGCGCTTCGTTGCCTGCCTCGCCCTTGCATGGCCGGATGTTTCGGGCATGCGGGTCACCCTTGCGGAAGGGTATTGCTGGGGGGAAATCGCGATGGAAGCCTCGGGGCAATCCGGGTTTGGCTATGATCCGGTTTTCATCCCGCAAGGGCACGACCGGAGCTTTGGGGATCTTGGAGAAGGCTTGAAATCACGAATATCCCACCGTGCCGTCGCAAGCCGTGCATTGCGGGATATGCTGGAAACGCCTTCTATGGTAAAATCTCTTTCTGTCCGCTTTGGTGAAACGGATTAGGGGGTGCTTTGATTGAAGATCGTTTTCGGTTTGGTTCATCTGGTTTTCTGCGTGGCCCTCGTAGGGGTCATCATGCTTCAGCATCGAAAGAGCGGCGGCTTCCAGGGGCTTTTCGGAGGCGGTACGCAGGCTGACATGGGCGGCGGCCAGTGGCAACGCTTGAGCGCAATGACAAAGGTCACCGTCGGGCTGATGGGCCTTTTCATGGCGATGTCTCTCATCCTGGTTCTCATTTCCTACAAGTAGGGCGGAAGGGTTTCTCCCGATGGATGGATCCCGTCAGATGGACTCGATGAAGGACGTGCATGACCTTGTCGTTGGAAGGGCACGCCTGCTCAGTGCGACTCACGAGGAAATCCTCTCGGGGGAGACGACGGATGTCTATTTCGTCAAGACGCTTGAGTTGCTCCGGTCCTGCGGCTGCGTAGACAGGCCGGTGGTGGCGGAAGTCTTTGCCAGGGGGTCCGGAATCTTCGCCGGTTTGCCGGAGGTCCTCACCCTTTTCCAGGATAGAGTGGGTCTTGAAGTGGAATCCCTTGCCGAGGGCGACCCTTTCGGGAGCAAGGAAACGATCATGCGAATCCGGGGACCCTACTCGAGTTTCGGCCTGTACGAAACGGTCCTCCTCGGGATGCTGGCCAGCTCAAGTGGATGGGCAACCGCCGCAAGGGAATGTGTCGAGGCGGCAGGCGGAAAGCCGGTCCTGAGTTTCGGGGCGCGCCATGTCCACCCCGCCATTGCATCCGTCATGGAACGGACCGCGGTTGTTGCCGGCGGATGCCAGGGTGCCAGCTGCATCCTTGGCGCGAAACTTGCCGGGGTTGAGCCGCGGGGAACCATTCCCCATGCGGCCATTATCATCGTGGGAGACACGCTCGAAATTGCAGAAACCTACGACCGGATCCTGCCCGAGGGCGAACCGCGGATCATCCTGGTTGACACTTTCAAGGATGAAGCGGAAGAAAGCCTGCGGGTTGCGAGAAGCCTCGGAGAACGCCTGAGCGGCATCCGGCTGGACACGCCCGGTGAACGCGGGGGCGTGACGGCCGAGCTCGTCAGGGAAATTCGCTGGCGGCTCGACCAGGCGGGGTCACCGCATGTCCAGATCATCGTGTCCGGGGGACTGAACCCAGACCGGATCCGCCTTTTGGGAGCGAGCGGGGCGGATTCTTTCGGAGTCGGCAGCTATATTGCCCATGCCACCCCCAGGGACATGACCATGGACATCAAGATGGTCGACGGCTGTCCCGTAGCCAAGAGGGGAAGGCTGCCCGGGCTCATCGAGAATCCCCGGCTTCGGAAGGTCCTTTCGACGATCTGAAGCCAGGGTAAAAAGAAGCTCAATCCGGAAAACAATCGGGTTTTCAAAGCGGGGGCCCTACCACACTCCCGCGGGAGAGAACCTTTCTTGACAGTGCCGGATACCTCCGGTATGATTCATTAGCTTTTTCGAAAGGGAATCGGCAGTTGGATCCCATGAAGGAGTGAGTGGTGAATGATTGGCAAGCGCAGTTACCTTGCGAAGAAAGAAACAGTGCAGCATAAGTGGTATGTCGTGGACGCGGCCGATAAGCCGATCGGACGGGTGGCTGTCATGGTGGCCCGGATCCTTTCCGGCAAGAACAAGCCGATTTTTACCCCCCACGTCGATACCGGGGATTTTGTCATTGTGGTCAATGCCGACAAGGTTATCCTTACCGGCAAGAAGGCCGAACGCGAGCGCATTTATTGGCATACGGGCTATCCGGGCGGAATCAAGTCCATAACTTTCGGAGAGATGCTCGCGAAGAAGCCGGAGAGGCTTTTCGAGCGGGTCGTCAAGGGGATGCTCCCGAAAACCCGCCTGGAGCACATTCGTAAGCTGAAGGTCTACGCGGGGCCGAACCATCCGCATGCGGCCCAGATGCCCGAGAAAATCGAAAACTGATTCGTCGTTTTCGAAAAGAGGAGGGAACACAGGTGCAATCCACGGCTTATAACTGGGGCACTGGAAGGCGTAAGGAAGCTATCGCCCGCGTTCGGGTGCGTCCTGGTGAAGGAAAGATCCTCGTCAACAATCGCGAAGTCAGCGACTATTTCCCCCGTTCGACTTGGCAGCTGATTGCCCTCAAGCCCCTGAAGGTCGGCGGAGTGGAAGGCAAGCTCGACGTGTTTGTCAAGGCACACGGGGGGGGACTCACCGGCCAGTCCGGTGCGATGTCCCTCGGGATTGCAAGGGCCCTGCTCAAGCTGAACCCCGAGTTGCGGCCCGCGCTGAAGCGCGCCGGCCTGCTCACGCGTGACCCACGCATGGTTGAACGCCAGAAGTTCGGCCAGAAGGGCGCCCGCGCACGCAACCAGTACTCCAAGCGTTAAATCGTATTCCTTGGGCCTCCTTAGGGAGGCCTTTTTTTTGTATTCTTGCCTTGACAGACCGTTCGGTCTGTCTTATTCTTCCGATGCGTACAGACCGAACGGTCGGGAGGTTGGGAGATGCCACGAGTCGAAGAAAGAGAACAAAAGGAAGTGACGCGCCGCAAGATACTGGATGTCGCCCGAAGAATCTTTGCCCTTCACGGGTTCGAGGGGGCGAGCGTGGACGCCATCGTCAGGGCCTCGGGCCTGAGCAAGGGAGCCCTTTACTGGCATTTTCCCGGGAAGCTGGAGCTTTACAGGGAAATCATGCAGGAACAGATGAAGATCATCATGGAACATTTCCAGATCCCGGAGGCTATGAAGGGGAACATCGATCCCGTTTCATTCCTGATCGAAAAAGGAGCGGCCCTGGTCGATATCCTGTCTTATGATGCGGAAAGACGAGTCCTGTGGGTGGATCTCGTTGTCGTTGCCCAGCGGGGGGATTCGCGTTCGCGCGCCCTGGCAGGGGAGATCATCGACAGCGTGCAGGATTCGGTGCTTCCGGAGCTGGGCGATGCCTTTTCGGAAAACCTGCCGGGCAAGTGCTCCATGAATCCAAGGGACAGGCTGCTCTGCCTGACCCATTTTTTTTACGGCCTCGTGGTGAACCTGGGGCTAAGGCTGAAGCCAGAAGAGGCAAAGAGCTATTGGGAAACCATGGTCCGAATGTTGCTTGAAAAGGGGTGTGAACATGAGGCATCGTAATTTTCTTTTATTCCTGGTTATCCTCGCGGCCTGTTTCCTGGTCATCCTCGCGGGCAAGCTGGCCTGGAGTGCCGAAACTCGGCAAGAACTGACCCTGGACAAGGCCCTCGCTCAATCCGCCGAGAGCAACCCGCTGGTCATGGCGGCAGAGGCCCGCGTGAACCAGGCGGAAGGAAGGCTGATCCAGGCCCGGTCGGATGGACTGCCGCAGGTCTACGGAAGCCTGGGCTACCAGAAGCTCCAGGAGCGGCCCGAAACGTGGGCGGTCAGCCTTGTTGACGGCAAGACTCCGATCGGGATCGTTCCCCTGGGTTTCGAGGAGACAACCCAGGCGGCCGTGAACCTGACCCAGGTCCTCTTCAGCGGCGGGAGCCTCACCGCCCGAACGGAAGCAGCCAGGTTTCTCCTGTCGGCCGTCAGGAGCGAACGCGACCGTACGGTCCAGTCGGTCGACAATGGGGTCCGCAGGGCGTTTTATGCCCTGCAGCGCTCGGTTTCAAGGCTGGAGGTGGCACGAGAGGCCCTGTCCCTATCGAAAGAACACCTTCGGCAGGTGGAGTCTTTCTACCGTGCCGGCATCGTTGCGCAAAACGAGGTCCTTCGCGTCCAGGTGGCGGTCTCTTCGGCCGAGTTGAACCGAATCCGCGCGGAAAGCGCCGTCGCGGTGGCCTGGAAAACCCTTGAAAGATTCACCGGCAAGTCTCTCCGGGAACAATACGGCCCGCCGGCCGGCGACCCGGAACTGGAAGCCTTTTCCGTTGTTCCGGACCCAACTGCCCGAGCGATGGAGCTCAGGCCGGAGCTGAAGGGGCTGGAGGCCGCAAGGCGTGCTGCCCTTGCGACGCTGAAGGCGGTTAAAGGGCAGGCGTATCCCCAGGTCGGGCTCCAGGCCCAGGCAAGCCTGACGGATGACCATCTTTTCCCCTCGGAAAAAGACGACTGGAGCGTGGGGATTGTCGCCAGGTTGCGGCTTTTCGACTCCGGGAAGCTGCATGGCCAGGCTGTTGAAGCCAGCGCCACCGCGACGGAGCTGCTGAACCGGCTCGAGGATTTGAAAAGACAGGTCGCACTCGAGGTGGCGACAGCCAAGGTTCTCCTCGACGGAGCTGTCCAGAGCGTGAAAGTGGCCTCGGATGCAGTAGTCCAGTCGGAAGAGGACTACCGGATGGCCTTGAAGCGTTACCAGGCACAGGTGGGAACGAACATCGACGTACTGGATGCCCGCCTGGCCCTCACCGATGCGAGAAACGCCCGTGCGGATGCCGTGGCGGAAGTCCTCACGGCCTACGGTGACCTGCTCTTCGCCATGGGCGAGCTTCCTGTGCAGACGAACAAGGAGGTCTCAAGATGAAACTCCCCGATTCCATCAACCCGCGCCGGTTCGGGCTCATCGCAGGCGTGGCGCTTCTCTTCCTGGCACTTATCGCATTCAGGGGGATCCAGCAGCATCGACTGAACTCGAAACCCCTCGAGGCTGAACGGATCCCGGTCGAACTGACGGTCCCGGAGGTGTTCGTGTTCACCGACGAAGTCTCCTTCGTCGCGAACCTGGAGCCGGAGGAACAGGCTGCAGTGGTGGCCAAGCTTGCGGGCAAGACGGTCCTCAGGGTTCTCGTGGATATCGGGACGCCGGTCAAGGCAGGGCAGGTGCTGGCTATCCTCGACGACAGCCTGTTGAGGCCCCAGCTCTCGCAAGTCGAGGCAACCGTCGAGAAGGCCAGGGCGGCTCTCTCCCAGGCAAGGACACAGCGTGAAACGGCCCGGAAGGATTTCGACCGGTATGAACAGCTCTACGGGGAAAACGTCATCAGCGGACAGCAGTTCGATCACGCAAAGGGGCAGGTCGAGGTTGCAGAGGCCGGCGAGAAGCTTGCCCAAAAGCAGCTTGCGGAGGCGGCTTCGGGCCTGGACCAGCTGGGCGTCCTCATGGGCTACCACGTGGTGAGGGCCCCGATTTCAGGCGTCATAGCCGCCCGCTCCATCGACCCGGGAGATACGAGTTCGGCGGAAAAGCCTTCGTTCCTGATCAACCGCCAGGACCGCGTAAAAGTGAAGGGTGCCGTTCCCGAGAGTGCTTTTGCCAAGCTGAAAATAGGCCAGGTGGGAACCGTCGTCCTGGATGCCCTTGAAGGCAGGGCCGTCAAAGGAAAGGTTCTCCGGCTTTCCCCGGCAATCGATCCGGTGACCCGGACCGGCCAGGCCGAGTTGCTCCTGTCGGCCGACCAGGGATTGAAACCGGGGATGTATGCGCGCGTAACCCTGAACGTGGGATCCCACGAGGGGTTGGCCGTTCCGCGCGAAGCTGTAAAAGCCCTTGCGGGGACAGGTGAAAAGCGGGTCTTCCTGGAGAAGGAAGGCAAGGCAATGGGCCGCATGATCCGCACCGGGGCAGAAGAGAAGGACCGGATCGAAGTCGTCGAAGGGCTCCAGCCCGGCGAAAAGGTTATCCTCACGCAATCGGTCCGCATTGGCGAGGGATCTTTGGTGGAGGTGCTCAAGCCTTGAGGCTTCCCGAATTTTCCGTCAAGAAACCGATCTTCACCTCCATGGTCTACGCAGGCGTCGTCCTTCTCGGGGTCGTTACGCTGCTTGCCATGAAAGTCGACCTGCTCCCGAAAATCGACCCGCCTGTCATCACCGTCCTGTCGACCTGGCCTGGGGCTTCCGCGAGCGATATCGAGCAGCGGGTTTCCAAGGAGATGGAGGACCAGCTCGGCATGATAGAAGGGGTCAGCGACCTCTATTCAAAATCGGTCGACAACCTTTCCGTCGTGTCGGCAAAGTTCAAGTGGGGAACGAACCTGGACGTCAAGGTCGGGGATGTCCGGGACGCGGTGAATTTTGCGAAGCGCAGGATGCCTTCCGACATCGAGGAACCGATCGTTTTCCGCATGTCCTCGGGAACGGTCCCTGTGCTGGAAATCGCGTTGACCGCCGGTGCCTCCTACCCAGGGCTGTACCACTTCGCCGACAGCGTCCTGGTGGAAGACCTCAAACGCGTCCAGGGAGTCGGCCAGATCCTCGTCTACGGGGGGCTGCGCCGCGAAATACGAGTCGAGATGGACCTGGCGAAGCTGGAAGCCTACCGCCTGGCTCCGCAGGTGCTGGCGGCCGCCCTCGAGAAGGAAAACCTCAACGCCCCGGCCGGTTCGCTCAAAGAAGGGCGGATCTCCTACAACATCCGTGTGCCCGGAAGGTTCCAGGATCTCGGTGAAATCCGCGGCATCGTGGTGGGCAGCTGGCAGGGCCGTCCCATCCACCTGGGGGAAGTGGCGCGGGTGGAGGATAACTACAGGGAACTCGAAATGAACGGCTGGGTCAACGACAGGCACGCTGTCATCCTGATTGTCCTTAAGAACAGCGATGCCAACACGATCGAAGTGACGGACGCCGTCAAGGCCAGGCTGTCCGAGCTGAAGCCCCAGTTTCCCGCAGACGTGGAAACCACGATTCTCATGGACACGTCCGAATACATCGACAATTCCATACGGGACCTGGCTACGTCTCTTTACTGGGGGATCGTGCTGGTATTCCTCGTGACCTGGGCCTTCCTCAAGCGGTTCACCGCTTCACTTGTCGTTTGCGCGGCCATTCCGTTCTCGCTTTTGATCACCTTCACGGTCATGAAACTCATGGGATACACCCTCAACATCATGACCCTGATGGCCCTGGCGATGGCCAGCGGCATGGTTGTGGACAACGCGATCGTGGCGACGGACCAGATCATCTACCACATGGAAAAGGGAGAGCGACGAACCGCGGCTTCCATCCTCGGAGCCGGGGAAGTGGGGGGAGCCCTCCTGGGTTCCACGACGACCACCGTGGTGGTCCTGTTGCCCCTGATCTTCGTACAGGGCCTTGTGGGGGTGTTCTTCACCGCCCTTTGCGTCGTCATGATCGTGTCGGTGGGCATTTCATTCCTGGTTTCGATCAGTTTCATCCCCATGGCCGGGAGCATGGTCTTCAGGGCCGAGACCGAAAACCTGAAAATTCACGGCTTCACCGAGAGGTTTCTCCGGAAGCTGGAGACAGGGTACCGGGACCTTCTCTCCTGGGGCCTGGAAAAGCCGACAGCCATCTTCGGCATCGCTGCCCTCTTCATGCTCCTGACCCTCACCGGGTTCAAGTTCATCGGGACAGAGCTGACTCCTGAATCCGACACCAGCGAAATCGCCATCTCTTTCCGGTTGCCGGAGGGTACCCGGCTGGAAACCACGGATGCCCTCGTGCGGGAGGTTGTCGATTATTGCCGGCAGAATATCCCGGAGCAGAAGCATGTTTTCGGGTGGGACGGGCAGACCGAGGAAGGATACGGTATCGCCACGGGAAGCGACGAGGGCAGCAATGTCGGAACTGTGGGACTGAAGCTTGTCGACAAGTCGGATCGCGAGAGGTCTGCGTTCGAGATCGCCGACCAGGTTCGCAGCTGGCTGAACAGGAAGCCGGGTATCCAGAAGATGACAGTCCTGGTCTCGTCCCCCATCCAGGCAATGTTCCTCGGGTCGAAACCGGTCAACATAGAGGTTTACGGTGACGACCTCAAATCGATCCTCAAGGTGGCCGAAGAGATCAAGTCCAGGCTTGAAACCACGCCCGGAGCGGTGGACGTGACCCTGAGCCAGAAACCGGACCGGCCGGAGATCCGCATCGAGATCGACCGGGAAAAGGCCGCCCTCATGGGGTCCAGCACGGCAGCCATCGCTTCGACCCTCCGGATGTACTTCTACGGTGCAAAGACCGGTGAAAGCTTCTGGGAGGGCGAGGACGACTACCCGATCCGCCTCCGGCTTGGCGACCAGCAGCGGAATACGATGGATATCCTGGACCGTCTCATGGTCCCAACGGCCGGTGGGGAGCCCGCCAGGCTTTCCACAATGGCGAAAGTGGTCCAGGATAGCGGTCCCTCCGAGGTCAACAGGAAGAACCGCCAGCGGTACGTCATCGTAGAAAGCAACGTGCAGGGGAGATCCCTTGGACAGGTGACCCAGGCGGCCAGGAAAGAGATAGATTCACTGGCCCTTCCCCCGGGGATGCGCATTGCTTTTGGCGGACAGGTCCAGGAACAGGCCGACGCATTCAAGCAGCTTGGGCTGCTTGTCCTGCTCGGCATCATCTTGGTGTACATGGTCATAGCGGCCCAGTACGAGGCCCTGCTGGATCCCTTCATCATCCTGTTCAGCGTGCCCTTTGCCCTGACGGGAGTGGTGATGGCGTTCCTCCTGACCGGGCTCTACCTGTCGATGCAGGCGTTCCTCGGGATCATCATGCTGGTCGGGATCGTCGTCAACAACGCCATCGTCCTGCTCGACTACGTTGGTCTGCTGAGGGCCCGCGGGATGGTGCTTAGGGAAGCCTTGCTGGAAGCCGGTGAGAGACGTTTACGCCCGATCCTGATGACCATGCTCGCGGCGTTCCTGGGAATGCTGCCGATGGCCATAAGCGAGGGGCAGGGGGCGGAAATGTGGAGGCCATTGGCCATTTCCGTCATGGGAGGACTGGCCGTTTCCACCTTCATCACCCTGATCCTGGTCCCGATGGTCTACCTGGTCGTGGAAACGCGGCTGCGAAAGACCCCGCGCTTTGCCGAGGCGAAGGGAGGAAAGTGAGATGAAACTCGTCTGGATCCTGTGCAACGAGAGCATCGCGGAGGAGGTCCGGGAAATACTGGACAGCGTCCCGATTGGCGGGTACACGGTCTGGCAGGGAGTACTCGGGACTTCTTCGGGCGGTGATGCGCATTGGGGGGACGCCGTCTGGCCGGGCCGAAACTGGGCTTTCATGGTCGTGGATGACGACGGTCGTACCAGCCGTCTTGTCTCTCTCCTGGAGGGGCTGAAGGAACAGGACCACGTCAAACGGGCGGGTTTGAAAGCCTTCATCCAGGAAGTCCGGGAGGCTGTTTGAAGAACTCGCCGGTTTGCCGGTTGACAACCCCGTTTGTCCAGTTATAATAGCTAGCGCACCTCGCCGGCGTAGCTCAGCTGGTAGAGCAGCTGACTTGTAATCAGCAGGTCGTCCGTTCGATCCGGATCGCCGGCTCCAAAATGAGAGGTTGCAGCGACGCGTGGTAGGGTGGCCGAGTGGTCAAAGGCAGCAGACTGTAAATCTGCCGGCTAGCGCCTACGTAGGTTCAAATCCTACCCCTACCACCACTTAAACATAGAGGTTGGGCCGACTTAGCTCAGTAGGTAGAGCACATCCATGGTAAGGATGGGGTCTCCGGTTCAAGTCCGGAAGTCGGCTCCAGGCTTTGAAATGGGAGATCCGGGGCACCTGTTCCGGGTCTCTTTTAGCATGATGGGCCTTATGATAAAATCAGGCCCTATGAAGTCAATCCTTGAGTCATGATTACACCTGCAGGGAGGGTATCGAAGATGGCGAAGGAGCATTTTGCAAGAACGAAGCCACACATGAACATCGGGACGATCGGTCACATCGACCACGGGAAGACGACGCTGACGGCCGCGATCACGAAGACGCTGGCACGGAAGGGTTACGCGGACTTCACGCCGTTCGACATGATCGACAAGGCTCCGGAGGAGCGTGAGCGCGGTATCACGATCAACATCGCGCACGTGGAATACCAGACGGACAATCGCCACTACGCGCACATCGACTG
>DIXJ01000016.1 GCA_002436015.1 Synergistaceae bacterium UBA6083
ATCAAACTCTCCATGGCTTACCTTCGAAAACCTTCGCTGCTCTCTCTTCCCTTACGCTTGTCAAGGTGCTGGTGTGAAATGGTGCTGTGTTGCAGAACCCCTTTTGCAAGGGGCAAGGGGCATAGTACAACGCCTAGGGAATCCTGTCAACACTTACGCATTGATTTCCTGAAACCGGTTGGGCAGTCACCGATGCGACTTTTCCTGACAAAGCGAGGTCTCCGCTCCCAAAGGAAGGGAACATCCCTTCGATTCCAGGCCATTGCCCGTTATATTCCGGGGTTAGGAGTCTTCTTCTTCCAGTTCGAGAAGCCCGTCTTCAACCACGACGGCCGGCGCCATCTTGGGCTCGGGCGGATTCAGGTCAATCGCCGCCGTTTTCGGGACCAGGAGAGCGTCCCCATGGCAGGCCTGTTCAAGGATCTCCCGCTTGATCTCCTCCATGAGCGCAGGGGTTTCAAGGAGGTATCTCGACACTTTTTCCTTGCCCTGTCCCAGGTTTTCTCCCTTATATGCCAGCCATGACCCCTTGCGCTTGATGACCTCAAGGTCAATGGCCATATCCACAACCGCCATCTCGGCGGGGATTCCCTTCCCATAGATGAGGGAAGTGTGCGCAGTCCGGAAAGGCGGCGCGAGCTTGTTCTTGACAACCTTGATCCAGAGTTCGTGACCGAGGACGTCGTCTCCCTGGGTGATGGATTTCCCTCTCCGAACCTCGATCCGAACCGAGCTGTAGAACTTCAGGGCTCTTCCCCCAGTGGTGGTTTCCTGGGGACCCCCATACCCCATCGTGGAGATCTGGGCCCGGAGCTGGTTGATGAAAATGACGATCCCCTTGCTCTTGGAGATGGCGGCCGTCAGCCGCCGCAAGGCATAGGACATCAGCCGGGCCTGCAGGCCCACCTGCGTGTCACCGATCTTTCCGTCGATCTCCGCCTGTGGGGTCAATGCCGCGACAGAGTCGACAACGATGACATCCACTGCCCCGCTACGAACAAGGGACTCCAGGACATAGAGTGCCTGCTCCCCGCTATCGGGCTGGGCCAGGTAGAGGGACGGGACATCCACGCCAAGGCTTGCCGCCAGCCGGGGGTCCAGGGCGTGTTCCGCATCGATGAAGGCGGCAATTCCTCCTGCCTTCTGGGCTTCCGCGATAGCATGAAGCGCCAAAGTGGTTTTTCCCGATCCTTCAGGGCCAAAAACCTCAACCACTCTCCCGCGGGGTAGCCCTCCAACGCCCAGCGCAACGTCCAGGGGAAGGATCCCCGTGGATATCACGTCCACAACGACGTTGGTCTGGTCACCGAGGCGCATGATCGCCCCGTCTCCGAACTTACCCTTGATGTCTTCCAGGGCCTGGTCCAGGATGTCTTCCCGGGTCAGAGCCCCCTTGCCTGTTTTCGCCATTTCAGGATGGCACCTCCTTTGCCTTAAACCCTATAAAGCGGAAATGTCGCGAGCGGGGAATACTGGGGACCACCCGCACGGAGCTCGCTTTTCATCAGAGTGACGCAACTGACCCGCCATCGTCCCCCCGGGGGGTCGGATTCCGTCAGTGTTCTTGCCAAGGCCAGGGAAAAATCCCCCGGGTCCTTGATGCGTGCCAGGGTCAAATGCGGACGGAACGGACGAGGCTCGGGCGGGAAACCCATGCGGGTCGCAAGCCCCTCGACCGTGCGCCAGAGATCGCAAAGCGCGTCCGTTTCTCCAGCCAGGTCCATCCACAGCACGCGCGGCAGCCTGTAGTTCGGGAAGGCCCCAACCCCTGAGAGTTCCAGGTAGAAGGAACGAATGGCTTTGGCCGCCAGGGCTTCGGGGAGCAGGTTCCTCATCTCGGTAAGCTTTTCCTGGGGCTGTTCGCCGAGGAACTTGAGGGTGAGGTGAACGGCATCCCCTTGAACCCATTTGAGCCTCGGGGCCAGGCCTCTCAGGGAATCTAGCCAGCTCTTCAGGGTGGCACGCAGGGCGGGCTCCGGCTCGATGCAGAGAAATGATCGTGTCCTTTCACCCATCGGCTACCCCTCCTTCAGGCTTCGCCACAACGTTTCGAGGGCAATTGCGGTGGACCAGCGGCGAATATGCGAACGGTCACCGGCGAGGTTTCGGACAAAGGACCGCTCCCCAGCGGGGCCCGAAACCCCGAACCATACCGTCCCAACCGGCTTTTCGGCAGTTCCCCCGTCCGGGCCAGCAATCCCCGTGGTCGCGATGGCAAGGTCCGAGCCAAAAACCCGGCGGGCCCCCCGGGCCATTTCGACGGCACACTCCCCGCTGACCGCACCATGGGCCTCGAGAAGCACCCTGCCGACCCCGAGGATCGAAGCCTTTGCGCCATTGGAGTAGCAGACAGCCGAACCGAGAAAGACGCTGGAAGAACCGGGAACCCCGGTAAGGCCCGCCCCCACCAGGCCTCCCGTGCAGGATTCCGCGCAGGAGAGGGAGACCCCCTTCTTTCGGGCAAGAGCCACTACGGCCGTTGCCATACCGGCTTCACCCTCTTCAAGGCAATCCGAGGGGAGTTCTCCCCTGACACGGGAAACGGCAGCCTCCACTTTTTCGACTTCTCCCCTGAACACGAGGGTGACGAGGCCGGCGGACGGAAGGATGGACACGTGCAGGGCAGGGTTTTCGAGCGTGTCTTTCAGCTTTTCGGCAAGAAGGCTTTCCGGCCAACCCGCGACCAGAACCTGTTTCCAGGATGAAAGGTTTCGGATTCGGGGCAGAAAGTTCTCTTCTGCCATCGCCCTGAATTCCCAGGGTACCCCCGGAAAGGCAAACATCTCGGTTCCATGGGCAGAGAAAGAGATGCCAAGCGCGGAACCCTGGGAGTTGAACAAGGCACGAGCCCCTTCGGGGATGAGGGATTGGGTCGATCGCGTGGCCTCGATCCGGCTTTTAAGGGGTTCTGCATAACGGGATACGATCCGGTCGTAGGCCTCCACATCCGGCTGCAGCCCAACGCCGAGATAGCGGGCCAGTGCCCCCCTCGTCCGGTCGTCGTGGGTGGGACCAAGGCCGCCGGAAAGGACAATGAACTCGACCTTTCCAACCCAGCGCCCCAAGGCTTCCAGGATGGGGCCTTCATCGTCGGGAAGAACCTGGATGCCCCGAACCGGCACGCCCGCATCGTGCAGCCGCGATGCCAACCAGGTGCAGTTGGTGTCAGCCCGGATACCGCTAAGGAGCTCGTCCCCTATGGCCAGGAGCGCCACGCCGTCCGCCATTTCAATCCCTCCTCAGCGAAGAAAGAAGTGCAGGCCGCCACCAAAAAAAAGCCAGCTGACACCGCGGATCAGGGCATTCGTCATGAGGCCCCCGACCACGTCGTCGGCAACGATCCCCCATCCGCCCGGCAACTTTTCCGCCGTTGACACAGGGATGGGCTTGATAATGTCGATCACCCTGAAGAGGAAAAGGGCCGGGAGCCCGTAGCCAAGAGGCAGGCCCCAGAGGGCCAGCCACGTGCCGACCGCCTCGTCCGCGACCACTTCAGGCGGATCCTCCCTGCCTTCCCGCCTGGAATAACCTTCCGAGGCCCAAACAGAAAGGGCCGCGGCGGGAAGAATGATCCAGAGCGGAACAGGGTGGACCATGGCGACAAGAAAAGCGGCAACGGATCCAACGGTGCCAGGCATGCCCGTCAAAAAACCCAGGCCGCCAAGAGTGCTGATCTTTCCCTGCCAGGTTTCCGGCATCCTATACCCCATCGGGCTGCACCTCCGCAACAAGGTCGTGTTCAAGTGCCTCCATGATGCGGACGGTCGCGAAACTGCCCAGGACAAGGCCGCCGCCGCCGCGTATCTCGACCAGTCCATCCACTTCGGGGGCCTCCCGGTAGGACCGCCCGAAAGCCAAGTCCTCCCCGGGGTCAATCGATTCCACGAGAACCTTCATCATCTTTCCCTCAAAGCGTGATTGCCGCTCCAGGGACAGCTCTTCCTGGAGGCTCATCAGCCGTCCCAACCGCTTCTTTTTCACCCGGGCCGGAACCTTCCCCCCAAGTGAGGCGGAGACCGTTCCCTCTTCCGGCGAAAATTCGAACGCCCCGAGCCGGTCGAAATGGACATCGCCGATGAAAGCGAGCAGGGCGTCGAACGCCTTTTCATCCTCGCCAGGATGCCCGACCATGACCGTTGTCCTGAGGGCAAAATCCGGGTCGGCCTCCCGAATGAGCTTGAAAATTTCCCGGAGGCGGTCGGGGGGAATCGCCCTGTTCATGGCCTCCAGAACCCGCGGGTCAGCATGCTGTATAGGTATGTCCAGGTAATTCAGGATTCGAGAGCTCCCGATGACCCATTCCAGCAGCTCCTCGTCAATCCCCGAGGGATGGAGGTAAAGCAGGCGAAGCCAGGTTCCTTCAGGGAGGGCTCCCTCCAGCTCTTTCAGGAGTACCTTCAATGAAGGCTTCCCGTAAAGGTCCGTGCCCCAGGCCGTCAGGTCCTGGGCGACGAGGCAAATCTCACGGGCTCCTTGCCCCACGAGCTCCTGGGCCTCACTGGCCAAAAAATCGGGATGAAGGCTCCTGAGGCCGCCCCTGATGGATGGGATCGTGCAATAGGAACAGCGGTTTTCGCACCCCTCCGCGATCTTGAGGTAACGACTCCATTTCCTCTGCCCCGGCAGATTCAACCGTCCCTGGCTGCAACATACGGTGCCCTGCCCCAGGGATCTGCCAAGCGTTTCCCAATCCTCCGCCTTGGCCCAGAAATCCACGGAGGGCAGTTCCTTTTTAAGATCATCCCCATAACGGTTCAAAAGGCAACCAACCACCCCGATCGAATCGAGGCGGCCCGCGGCTTTCAACCTTTCCATCTCGAGGAGGGCCTGTATGCTTTCCTCCGTCGCAGGGCGAATGAACCCACAGGTGTTGACGATAGCCGTACGAGCTTCCTCGACGGATTCGACAAGTTCGTAACCCCAAGCCTCAAGGTTTGCGGCCAGTCGCTCGCTGTCCACGAGGTTCTTTGCGCAGCCGAGGCTGAGAAGAAAAACCGGGTATCTCTTACCGGACCGAGAACGAGCCATCAGCCTTGTAAAGGATCGTGACGACCTTTTGCTGGGAAGACGGACGCCCAAGATCTTTCCCCAGCCAGCGGACCGTTACCGCAAAGGGCTTGCCATAGCGGACCTGGATGTCTGTTTCCGACGCAAACACCCTGGTTTCGCCTTTTTTCATCGTTCCGCGGAACAGGGACTGCCCTCCACGAGTCACCTGGAGCCAGCACGGCTCGGAAGCGGAAATCTCCAGCTGCTTCAGGCCGACCGCAGCAGGACTCCCAGGCTTCGCATCGTGGCCCGGCAACCAGCTCAGGTCATCGCTTTCGCTGTTTGCTTCAGGGCTTGGAACTTCCTCGTCGGCGACTGCGGTGAAGCTTGCCGACGCGGGAGGAGGAGCCTCCTTTTCCTGGATCTGGGCCTCCACCGTCGCCTGCTGGGCCTTCCTGTCAATCGCATTCCCAAGGGTCCCTTTCTGTTGCCAAAGGAGATAGCCGGCCACAACGACGGCCAGGGCCAGGAGGATCACGATCCATCGGTTGTCCCTGCGCTTGAAGCCCCTCGTCACGGGAGGCTTGGCGAAGGGCGTCCCTGAAAGGGTTCCCTTTTCGCCGACGCGCAGGAATTCCTCGTACTGGGGCAAAAGCTCGCTCGAATCGAGGTACTCCAGGTACAGTTTCACCATTCCCCTGGCATAGACGGGGGCAGGAAGGGAATGGATCTCACCCTCCTCCATGGCTCGCAGGATCTCCACCCGAAGGCGGGTTTCCTTCACGACATCGTCCAGGGACTTGCCTTTTTCCTTGCGTTTCCAGCGGAGGTAGGCCCCCAGTTCCCTCACCGTTTGATCATTCAACGGAATTCGCCTCCCTAGCCTTTTTCCGCAACAGTCGCGCGGCAGATGCCGGGTCCGCCTCACCAAAAATGGCATTTCCCGCGACGACCACGTCGCACCCGCCGCGCACGACCTCGGCAACGTTCGAGGCACCGAGGCCACCATCCATTTCCACGAGGAACTCCAGTTTTCCCGCTTCCCTCCACTGGCACAGGGCTCTCGTCTTGGAAAGGACCTCGGGGATGAAAGCCTGCCCCCCGAAACCCGGGTTAACGGACATGACCAGCACAAGATCCACGAAGGGAAGGACCGGCTTCAGCGTTTCCACGGCCGTGCCCGGGTTCAGGGCCACACCGGGTCGGCTGCCGCCCTCCCGGATTGCCTGGAGGACACGGTGGAGATGCGGCGTGGCTTCCTGGTGAACGACGAGGAAGTCGGGTTTCCACTGGAGAAAGGAGGCGATAAAGTTCTCAGGCGGTTCCACCATGAGATGGACATCAAGAACAGCTTCCGGAATTGCCGCTCTCAGTGATTTCAAGAGGCTTGGCCCGTAGGAGAGATTGGGGACGAAATGGCCGTCCATGATGTCCAGGTGGAGCCAGTCGTATTCCCCGCCGAGAGAGGCAATCCCTTCCTGCATTCGCAGGGGATCGGCCGAAAGGAGAGACGGTGCGATCAGGGGAGGCTTCTGGGGCCACTTCATGGCCGGTACCTGTCCTGCCAAACAAATTCCCCCCCCAGGTAAACGGTGACAGCCGCCTCCCCGACGTAGGGAACATTGACTGCGATGGATTCCCCGCCCTTGACTTCCTTTTCAAGGACCGTCCGGGTCCCGTCGAGATCCACAACCTCGATTCGAAGCGACATAGGCTTCGAAAGCGGCGGCACCTGGTAACGAACCCTTGCGGTATGCCGAGGTCCATCGGTTTTCGCTGCAGCAGGCACCGGACTTTGAGCAGTGGAAACCGCGACGACTTTCGTTTCCGGCCTGGGCGTTGACGGTTCGGGCACCTGCGGTTCCGCCGGTGCCTCCGCTTTCTTTGGAGCGATCACGGCTTTTCCCTCCGGCTCGGGAATCTTTTCCGCAACGGTCTTCTTCGGCGGGGCCTCGGCGTCCTCTTCGTTTTCAGCCTCCGGGCTTCCGGCCTGAGCTTTTGACGTCGTAGCGACCGTCAGGGTGACACGGCTTCCGCCAGGAACCTTCGCCCCCGCTTTCGGGGAAATGGAGGTCACGATCCCCGGAGCGGTTGCCTCGGAATAGACGTAGCGTGTTTGGGAACCGAGGCCGGCCGATGCCAGGAGCGTCCTTGCGGCGGTTTCATGCTGGCCCAGGATATCGGGGACGTCAACTGGCCCGCCTTCGGCTCCCGTGCCGCGGCTTAAAAGCAAATCGATGCGGTTTTCAAGCGGAACCATGGCGGGCGCCGAAGGGCTCTGGGCGATAACCGTCCCACCCGGTTTCTGGGCATCGGCCACGCGCAGGACATCCCCGATCTGGAAACCGGCTTCCGCCAGCTTAGCCCTGGCTTCGCCGAACTCCAGCCCGCGAACGTCCGGGAGCGCCTTTCTCTCTCCGCCACGGCTGACCTTCAGGGCGACGAGGCGGCCCCGGGCAACCTTTTCTCCCGAAACGGGCCATTGGGAAACGACGGTGCCCGAGGGAAGTTGTGAAGTCACCTGGTCGATGCGAACCAGCAAGCCCAGTTTCTGGACCGTTTCCACGGCAGGCGCAGACATCATTCCCTCGACCGCAGGCATCGAGATCGTCCGCCCACCCATGAAGACAAAATAGAAAGCGGCCGTTGCCGATCCTGCGATGACGAGAACAAGAAGGAGCATCGTCCAACGGATCCATTTCACGTGCTTATCCCTCCTAAGACCGTTTCATGAAAGCTGCGGTGTAAAAACCATCAGTCCAGGGAAGCCCAGGCCAAAGGACACGGCCGTAAGGTTTTCCCCTCACCGAAGTTCTGTCCGGGAAGTCCAGAGGCAGTTCCACAACATCGCTGCCACCACGCAGAGCTGCCCCGACAGCCTGTTCATTTTCCTCCCTGAAGAGGCTACAGGTACAGTACACCACGACTCCCCCCGGTTGCACAAGCCTGAAGGCCCGTTCAAGAAGGGCGGACTGAAGTTCTGCCATCTGGGTGAGGCGCTCCGGTGAAAGACGCCACTTTGACTCGGGATGTCGTTTCCATGTCCCGCTTCCGGAACAGGGGGCGTCCAGCAGGATCGCCCTCGGGGGCTGCCCGGGTTCAAGCTTCAAGGCGTCCCCCGTCCGGAAACAGGCCCTTTGCGCCACCCCGATCCGGTTCATTTCCGACCTGGCGGAAGCCACCCTTCCGGGACTCAGTTCCCAGGATTCCACAGGGACCTCTCCAGGAAGGCGGGAAAGCAGTTGACCGCTCTTGACCCCCCTTCCAGAGCACATCTCGAGGACCGGGCCTCCTTCCAGAAGTGCCATGAAGGCCTCGACGACCATCATTGCGGATTCGGTTTGCGGGGTTAGCCACCCTTCGGCATAACCGGGCAGTGAAGGGGGAAACGGGTTGGAAGCCAGCCTGAGACCGTTCATTACAAACGGGGAGGGCCATGCCCGGATCCCCGCCTGCCCAAGAGCCTGGCGGAGGGAACTTTCATATTCCGGCCTGTTGACTCGAAGCGACATGTAAGGCGTCATGGAAGACAACTTCATGAGACTGCGGGCTTCTTCCTTGCTCCAGTCTTCGGTCCAGCGACGCCCCGCCCAGGATGGTATTCCCCGGATCATGCACTGGTCTCGCGCATCAGGGGAACGCCCCATCCTGTCCAGGACCTGGGGAGCTTCCTCGTTGACCCGCCTGAGCACTGCGTTGACAAGCCCTGCCTCATGGGGGGACTTCCCGGTCTTAACATGCCCGACAAGAGCGCTGACAAGTGCATTCGGAGAGAAGTGGCGCAACTCCACGAGGCCCGCCGTCCCGACCAGGAGGGCATCGGCCGTTTCCGCCGACAGGGCATGGAGGGGCTTGCGCAGGAACAGCCCCAACAGGTGCTTCCAGAGGGATTCCCGCCGCGAGGCGGCATAGAGGAGAGAGGAGGCCAGGACCCTGTCGGGGGTCTCGATCGCTCCTCCGATCTTGCGGAGGGCCTCAGCTGCAAAAGCTCCCTTCCGGACTTCCCGCCGGCATTCCAGGGCCGCTTCAATTCCTCTCATGTCAGTCCTGCCTTCCTTGCCGCCTGTATTCAAACCCTTCGAATCATACCACCCCTAGCAGGGAAGTTCGCCTTGCGCTGGAGTGGGACACTAAAAAAACGGCAGGGTGGAGGTCGCCCCCACCCTGCCGAAGCCATTCCATGGACATTAGGTTCAGTCCCGCCGGCCGCCGACCATCCCCCGGAGGAGCACGAGGCGCAGAAGCTGGGCTGCCGCCATGACTGCCGCTGCCACGTAGGTCAGCGCCGCTGCCTTGAGAACGGCTCGGGCCCCGCCGATTTCGTCGCTGTCGAGAGTCCCTGTATCGGCAAGGAGCCGCAGGGCCCTGGCCGAAGCGTCGAACTCCACGGGAAGCGTCACGAGGTGAAAGACGATGACCCCGAGAAAGAAGATGATCCCGAGATCCATGAGAAGCGGCGAGCGCATCAAAAGCCCGATGAAAAACAGGGGAAAGGCCATCCAGGAAGTCAGGCTCGCCACCGGGACGATGGCGTTCCGTACCCTGATCGGCCGGTAATCCTCCGCATCCTGGATCGCGTGCCCGACTTCATGGGCAGCAATCCCGATCGCCGCCAGGCTCGGGCTTGAATAGACCCCTTCCGACAAGCGAAGGACCTTCGATCGCGGGTCATAGTGGTCGGTCAGGTTGCCCGGAGTCCTTTCGATCTGGATGCTTGCAAGGCCGAAGCGATCCATCAGCGCCCTCGCAACGTCGCAGGCCTTGGCTCCCTTGCGGGAGTAGACCTGGCTGTAAGTCGCAAACGCTCCCTGCACCCTGGACTGGGCCCAGATGCCGAGGGCCAGGGCAGGTAAAAGCAAAAGGAACGTCGGATCGAAGAAAAATGGAACCATCCCTCAAAAACCTCCTCTGTGCACGCGGTCGATCGCGCTACCCGCGGCTTTCGATTCGGATTTTACACGAGACTTTCCGGAAAGGCAATATTGGTCAAAACCTATTTCCGGTAGAAGGCCTCCATCGAAGACACGAGCCATTCCTGTTCCTCCGCCTTGAGCTCGGGAAAGATGGGAAGGGCCAGGCAATCGCGGCTCAGGGCCTCTGCTTCCGGAAAATCGCCTTCCCTGTAGCCAAGGTTCGAGAAACAGGGCTGCAGGTGAAGGCAGAGAGGATAGTAGACCCGTGAGCTGATGCCCTCGGACTCAAGGTGTGCCTGCAGGGCCTCGCGCCTCTCGCAGCGGATGACGTACTGGTGGTAGATGTGGGTGTTTCCGGGAGCCTCGACAGGGGGACGAACCCTTTCCATGAGCCCTGCTTCCCGGAAAAGGAGCGCATAACGGGCTGCAGCCTGGCGCCGCTCCTCGTTCCATTCCTGGAGATGACGGAGGCGTACCCTGAGAATCGCGGCCTGGATCTCGTCGAGCCGGCTGTTGATCCCGACCGTTTCGTGAAAGTAGGTTTCCGTTGATCCGTGGACGCGCAGGCTTTTCAGGCTCATGGCGAGGTCTTCCCTCGTGGAGGTGATCATCCCGCCATCCCCGTACGCTCCAAGGTTTTTTGTCGGGAAGAAGGAAATGCAGCCCACGTCTCCGACACCCCCGGCGTGTTGAATCTCGCCGCCCACGTGCCGGCTCGCTCCGAAAGCCTGGGCCGTATCCTCCACAAGAGCTATCCCCCGGGACCGCAACTCCGGGGCCAGGGTTTCCAGAGGAACCATCTGGCCGAAAAGATGGACGGGAATCACCGCCCTGGTTTTCGTGGAGATCTTCTCCAGTACATGGTCGACCTTGAAGTTGTAGGTATCGGGATCAATATCGGCGAAAACCGGCCGGGCTCCGACGCGCGTGATGCAGCTCGCGGTGGCGAAGAAGCTGTATGGAGTGGTGATGACCTCGTCGCCGGGCCCCACGTTCAGGGCCATCAGGCTCAGGATCAGGGCGTCGGTTCCGGAAGCACAGCCCACGGCAAGGGGAACACCCAGGGTTGAGGCCACTTCCGCCTCGAAAGCCTTGACCTCGGGGCCGAGGATAAAGTGCTGGCTTTCCAGGACCTTGTCCACTGCCTCCCTGATCTCGTTCCTCACGCGGTCATAGTTTCGCTTCAGGTCAAGCGTCGGCAACTTGCGAACGGGCATGTTTAACCCTCCTAGTTTGAGCGTTTGGTGAACAACGGGATTATACCAAGTGCGGGGTTAATCCGGGATTACATTGATATTTTTTTCTCATAAAGGTTCGTCCACAGGCTGAAAAGGGAGGCCTGCCGGTTGGCAGGCCTCCCTTTTCAGCCTTCTCCTAAAACTCCGGGTTATCCTTCGGGGCCTGGAGATCCTCCATGGAGAACCGGAGATGTTCCCTCATAAGAGCCTCGGCCTTTTCGGGCGATTTCTCGCTCAGGGCACCAATAATGGCCCTGTGCTGGGGAATGCTCGGATTGGTCTCGATGTTGTAGAAGGGATCATAGAAGACGATATAGACGTTTGTCCGGGCCAGGATGTTTTCGACGTACTCTGCCAGGATTCGATTACCGCTTGCTTCGGCAATAGCCCGGTGGAAGTTCTCGTTTACCTCCAGGTAAAGCTCCATGTTCTTTTCGTAAAAGGCTCGCTCCTCTTCCAGGACCGAGTCTTCGAGACGCCTCAGCTGCCTTTCGGTGATCCTCTCGGCGGCGAGTCGAATGGCAAGGCACTCAAGGTGTTCCCTGAGCACATAGGCGTTTTCCATTTCCTTCTGGGTCGGGGAGGCAAGCCGAGCCCCGCTGTTCGGGATGATGCTGACCAGTCCTTCGCTGGCAAGACGCCTCAGCGCCTCGCGAACGGGAGTCCGGCTTACCCCCATCTGGACCGCAATGTTCACCTCGGGCAAACGCTGGCCGGGCTTCAACTGCTTGGTGATGATGCGGTGCCTCAGGTCCTGGTAGACGTAGTCGGCCGATGTGGTGTAAAAGCGCGGTTCCCTCATGGATTTATGAACCCCCCGTCATTCTGCATACCTTTCTGTTTTGTTTCCATTTCATGCAATCTTAGCACGGGGTGAGGTTGCACACAACATTTCCCTTGGGAAGTCTTCGTGTAAACTGTTAAGGCATCAGGACATCCCCCTGAGGAGGTTTCCATATTGAGACTCTTGACCCTGATCCTTTCCATCACCACTCTGGCCTTGTTTGGCAGAGCCCTTGCCGGGCTGGGCGGATTCCTTTTCGGCAGGGGAAGGATCGAGTACATCGTCCAGGGACTCCTCCTGGGCAGCCTGACGACCGTTGCCGCCTTCTGGACATGGAAACGCTACCTGAAGGAACTGGATGCAGAGGCACGATCCCGGGAAGAGAGGGACGAATCCTCTTCCTGAAGGGATTGCATCAGCAGCCTTTCCAGGACTTTCCGCAATTCCCTCCTGTCGTGCCGGCCTTCCCTGGCGCAGGACTTCGCCTCTTCCCCGCAGAGAAGGCAACGCCTGGGAGGTTCTCCCAGGCATTGCCGGCTGACGCTTCCTGCCGAGGTCAGGACATCCAGGTCGAAGGCCCTTCCCCAGGGAAAGCTTTCCTCCAGGGCGATGCAGCGCCTTTTCAACAAGTGCAGGGATCCCTCCAGCCGGACACCGACAAGGACGGCGTAGCCTGCGTCGTTGAGCAACCCGATTTCCTGGAGGACATTTCCCCCGAGGGCGCAAATTTCCTCCAGAGCCCTTGTTGCCATCCGGTCGGCGAAGAAAATGTCTCCCTCTAGCCTTTTCGGGAAACCGGGAATGTTCAGGGATACCTGGACAACCACGAGTCCCCTGCGGAAAAGCCTGGACTGCAGGCTTGAACGTTCCTCCCTCCCCTGGAGGACCCTTTCGAGGGAACCCATCACCGTTTCCCCCAAGCTGCGGCCAAGGCGCAAACAGCCAGGGGCAAGGACTGGGCCCCAAGTCGGCTGATCGAAAACCGCACGGCTTCGACCCTCTCCCCGAGGACGGAAAATTCCCTGCCCGGGACGAGTTTAACCCCCCTGGCCTCGGCCAGGGAAGCCGCCTCGGCCCCGTCCAGGCCGGGAGTCCCCAACCACAGGTAAATCCCTCCCTCGGGCCGCGAAAAGGGATATTCAGGAAACTCCCTGGACAGGGCGCCCGTGAGGGCCTCCATCCGGATGGACATCTGGAGGCGGGCTGCATCCAGGGCCCTTGCCAGGTTTCCCGATTCGATGAGCCGGAGCACCAGCATCTGGACGAGAGAAGAGGCGCCGCCGGTCCGTATTCTCCGGACCGCGCCCGCACTCTCCGAAAGAGACGGGGAAAGCAACAGGTAACCGAACCTCAGGCCCGGGAAAAGGACCTGGCTGAAAGATCCCATGTAGATGACCCGCTCCGCTTCAGGAAGGGATTTCAGCGCAGGGACGCTCTCTTCCCCGTATCGAAGTTCCCCGTAAGCGTCATCCTCGATCACCCAGGCCCCCTTCCGGACCGTTTCAGCAAGGATTGCCCGCCTAAGGTTGAGGGGAAGGGTCCGGCCAAGGGGGTTGTGAAAGCTCGGGATCAGGTAGAGGGCATCGAGCGGGCTCATATTGGAAACGCATTCCGGTATGTCTGCCGGGTTCCCCGGAAGGCACCGGACCTCGAGACCTTCGCTTCTCGCCATCAGCACGGCATCCGGATAAGTGAGGGGTTCCACCCAAAGGGTCCGGGTTCCCGAAATCGCCAGGGCTTTCAAGAGGGTTGAAAGCCCCTCCTGCAATCCCGCGGTTACCAGGAGCCCTTCCCATGAAGCGGGGATTCCCCGAGCGGCAGCGTGGGTGACCAGGGCTCGCCTCAAGGGTTCAAGCCCTTCCGGCGGGGACCCCAGCAGGGCAGCCTCGGCCGACAGGCCCAGGATGTCCCGGAGAGCCCTGGAAAGGTACTTCACGGGAACCAGGTCCATCGAGGGTAGGCCCGACGCCAGGTCGAGGATCTCCTCTCCTTTCACAAGGATGCCGGTCTCAACGCATTTCCCAAGCACGAATGCTCCGCTGCGGCCCTGCAGGCGGATCGCCCCGTCCCTTTCCAGGAGGGCATAGGCCTGCATGACCGTCGTACGGCTGACGTCGAGTTCCTCGGAAAGGACCCGCGTTCCCGGCAACCGCGTCCCCGGTGGGAGTGCCCCGCTTCCGATCAGCCGGCGCAGGTGCTCCGCCACCTGGAAGTACAGGGCCGTCCCGCTTTCGCGATGAAGTGGAATTTCCAGCAAGGGATCGGCCTCCTCCATGCCCATCGTGTATGCTTATGCTTTAGATTGTACCGGACTTCTCTTTGGAAAGGCGGAGAAAAGGTGGGTTTGAAGAATTTGTCCCCGATGGACAGGGGAGATCTCCTTGTTTTCGATGTTGATGGAGTGCTTATTGACACCCGCGCTTCCTATCCCTCTGTGATCCGCTCGGCAATCCAGTGGGGGTGGACCTTCATGATCGGAGGAAAAACCAACTGCACAGGCTTTACGATGGACCACTTCCGCATCAGCAAGCGCCATCCAGGCTTCAACGACGATTACGACATCGCGTGGGTGCTCCTGACGGTTGCCGCAGCATCCGCCAGAGCCTCCGGGGATCTGCGCCTTTCCCGGTCCATGCCTTCCCCAGTGCAGTGGGAATCCATCCTGGAGGAGTTTCCTCCTTCGGGGATTGTCGATCACGCCCGATCCCGCTATGGGGATCCCGTCGACCGCAACGCACTAAGGACCCTTTGCGAAGAAATGTACCTCGGGGAATATTTTCCCGGGGAACACCGTCGGACGAAGGTCGAAAGAGGCCTATGGCACGAGGAAAAACCCTTGCTTTGCTGCCATTGGGGCGATTTCTCGCTTCCCGCAGCGATATACACGGGGAGGTTCCTGCCCGAACTTGAACTCGCCTTGGCCCGGCTGGGCTGGCAGGACTTCCCGAAAGAGCGCGTCGTCACTCCTGAAAGCGGGATCAGCAAGCCATCGGGAGAGGGTTTCGCCCGCCTGTGCAGGATAACTGGAACCCGGAACCCGGTCTACTTCGGGGACACGGAAAGCGATCGGGAAAGCCTTCGTCGCTTCGGGAGGGGAGCTTTCGTGGCCATTGGGAACGTCCTGCAGGAAGAAGCCTGTCGTTATGACGCTGTTTCCGAAGCCCTGCTGGACCTCGGCTTCCTGGAAAAGAGGGTTAGTGGCGGCTCCGGGAAGCCTGGATGCGTGCGATGATTCCGCCTGCCGCCGGGGAGTTGAGGTAGTCCCAAGTCACATCGGGGACGAGCCCGCGAACCCCTTGCCAGTCCCGGGAACGTATTCGTTCCCTGACCGTGGAGGCAGAAACGATCGTGCCATCCTCCAGGGCATATCGGGGGATCTCGAGCAGTTCGACACCTCTAGGCGGCAGGATCGCTTTCATGGCTTCGTTGTAGGATCCCGTAACCTCGCAATAAGGCTCGGTCCCGACGAAGCGGACCTTTAAACCCAGGGCAGGGGCAAAAAGGTTCGCAAAAAGTGTCACGTCCAGCCGCGCCTGGATCGCGGCCATTTCCTCCGTCCCCTTGTCCCTCAGGAAATACGTCGGGAAAGTTGCCGGGGAAACGGCATAGGCACCGCTCCTGAGAACCGTCACGTTAGCCAGGTGGGATGTCCCTTCCTGCACGAGCACAAAGCGATCGATGAAGGGGAACAGGGACAGGTCCGCTTCCACCACGATGACAAAAAGGTTCTCGCATGAAGCGGCCGCCTGCTCGACCAGGTAGAGGTGCCCGAGGGTGAAGGGGTTGCAGTTGACAACGACGGCCCCGTTCCTCCGGCTCGGCTTGTTTGCCCCTTCGAGGTAGGCGCGGTAGGCAGCGATGCCGGGCTCCCCCATCTCGAGGAGGACAACCGAGCTTTCGACCCGGGCCAGCTCAAGGAAGCCCATACCGATAAAACGGGGGGCCGACTCAGGCTTGGTGTAAACGAAAAGCCGGGTTTTACCCTTGTCGCGCGCAACCTCGACCAGCCGGGAAACCACTACGGCCGAAAGGCCGGCTTCCTGCCAGGAAGGATCGACGGCAACCATGCGGATAACTTCGCCCTGCAGGCTTCCGGTCGCCGCCAGATGCCCGGAAGGGTCCTTCACAAAAACCGTCACATCCGGTTTCCCCTCGAAAGCGAGTCCATGGGCCTGGAGAAAGTTCCTGAGCTGCTGCTCCTCTCCCCTGGAAAGGGTCCCGATCAGTTCGATATCGAATCCGAACAAGACGTCCCCTCCTGGGCACGTTTCCTGAGTTCCCGGTTCAAGACCTTCCCGATGCTGGATTTCGGCAGTTCCTCTACGAATTCGACCACCCGCGGCACCTTGTAATGGGAAAGGCGTTCCCGGCAGAAAGCCACAAGGTCCCTGGGAGTCGCCCGTGTTCCTGCCTGCGGAACGACATACGCCTTGACCACTTCCCCGAGGGCAGGGTTCTGAACCCCGACAACCGCGGCTTCCCTGACCGAAGGGTGCTCCTGGAGCATCCCCTCCACTTCCTGGGGATAAACGTTGAATCCACCCACGATGATGATGTCGCTGACACGGCTTACGATCGTGATAAAGCCGTCTTCGTCGATCCGGACCATGTCGCCGGTATCGAACCACCCGTCCTTGAAACGGGTCGCCGTAAGGTCCGGGCGCCTGAAGTATCCCGGGGTCACGGAGGGACCCTGGAGCCAGAGGCTGCCTTCCTGGCCCGGCTCGACTTCCAATCCTCCGGCATCCCGGACCTGTGCCGTGAATCCGGGAATCAGGGGACCGACCGTGCCCGGCTTGTTCCTGGAATAAGAGGGGTTGACCGCCACGACCGGGGAAGTCTCCGTGAGGCCGTAGCCCTCCAGGACGGGAATCCCCAACAGCTGGGGGGATCGTGCCGCGATCTTCGGCGGCAGGCGGTCTCCGCCTGAGGCAAGGATATGGAGGTCCTGCGGGGGAGCCGCACCTCTGGCGACCGCCCCTTCCAGGAGGGCCACCATGGCCGGAACCGTGATCGCGGTCGTCACGCTGGCGGTCCTCATGACTTCAAGGGTTGCCTCTGCCGGCATGAAAGTCGGGACGATGGCCTGTCCCATCCCTGCCAGCATGGGAAGCATGCCACACACCGTGAAGCCGAGGGTATGGAAGTTCGGCAAGGCGTTGAGGAAAACCTCATTGTCGCGCAACTCCGTGAAATGGTGCAGGGAAGCGTTCACGTTGGACCGGATGTTGTCGTGGGTGATGCAAACGGCCTTGGGGGAGCCTGTCGTTCCCGAGGTGAAGAAGATGACCGCTGTTTCCGGTGTCTCGGGAATGCCCTGCCGACCGGCCAGGTCGGGAATGGGCCCCTCGAGCGGCGTGATGGCACTTGGCACGCCATTCTTGGATAGGGCTTCCGCAAGCGGCTCGAATCCCTTGCAAAGATACGCGCCAAATACGTCTGCGTGGGCTGTGCAGCGGAGGATCTCCATTTCTCCGGCCTGGACGTTGAGAGGGATGACCGTCCCTCCAAGTCTCCAGGCTGCAAGGCAGAGCGCCAGGGTCACGGGTGAATTCGGAAGGAGGAGAGCCAGCCGCTGCCCCTCCCGGAACCCGGTTTGGCTAAGGGTTGTTTCGCATCCTTCCACCAGTTCCATAAGGCAACTCCGCGACCACCAAGTGCCCCGCCACCAGATGGAACGCTGGCCCGGCGCACCCTTGGCGAGGCTGATGAACGTTTCTTCCAGTCTTTCGTTCAATCTGGAATCCTCCCCAGTCGAGTCTTATGATCATGCCCCGTCCACCGTTTCGCGAAGGGGCAATTCATTCCAAAACCGTTAAACTATAGCACACCCGGCGCTATTTCCCCGGAAAGGGTCATGCCCATAAACGCCTCCCATGCAGCCACAAGGGGAAGAGCCTCCTCCGGGACCTGGTAGCGGGAATGGTGAAGCCCGACTTCCTCACCGGTGCCTATCAGCATGAGGCAGGAGGGAACCTCCAGCGAATAGAAGGAAAAATCCTCCCCGGAAAGGAGAGGACGTTCCATGCCCTTGACCTGATCGGAGCCAAAGAAACTATCTGCGCATTCGAGCACGGCCTTCGTCAACTCGAAGTCATTCTGGGTCTGCGGGTAATTCTGGGTATAATCCAGTACGGCGGATCCCCTGAAAGCCAAAGCCACTGCAGGGACAAGGCTTTCCAGGCGTTCCCTCAGGAAGTCGCGCACCCTCGTATCGAAGGCACGGAGCGTTCCCCACATGTGGCCGGTTTCGGGGATGATGTTGTAGGCTTCCCCTGCCTCCACCTGCCCGAAGGAGATCACGGCACTCTCCAGCGGATCAAGCTCCCGGCTGATCAGGCTCTGTACAGCCAGGACAATGTGCGCACCGATCAGGATGGGATCAACGGTCACGTGAGGCAGGGCCGCGTGCCCGCCTATCCCACGGATTTCGACATGGATGCGATCGGAAAGGGCCGTGATGACACCCGGCCGGGTCATGAAGGTCCCGTAGGGGGACTTGGGCCATAACAGGGGTGCAACAACTTCGCCGACGTTGAATCGCTTCATCAGTCCTGCCTGGACGAGCGTTCTCGCGCCGCCCTTGCCCTCTTCCGCCGGTTGGAAAAGGAGCGCCACGGGCCTTTGGAGCTCACTTCTCCTATCCGCGAGGAGAGTCGCCGCACCCAGCAACGAGGCCATGTGGGCATCGTGCCCTGCCGCATGCATCACGCCGGGGATACACGAGGAAAAGGGGACCCCCGTCTCCTCGTCCAGGGCCAGGGCATCCATCTCCGCCCTGATCATCAGCGTCTTGCCGGGAAGGTCCCCTCCAATCACTCCGACTACCGAAGTCGGGCAACCAAAGCCCTTGACCACATCGACCCCTTCTATGGAAGAAAGTGTTTCAACGATCCGGGCCGAGGTGACATTCTCCTCGAAAGCCAGTTCGGGGAATTGGTGAAACGCCCTCCTCCAGGCGATCAGCCGGTCGGATATCTCTTCCGCCGCTGCCAGTAGCTCTGGTCCGATAGGCCCTGCCGGGCTGGTTCCGGTCATCTCTTTCACCTCGCATCCGGGATGGGGAAAAGCTGGCCCCCATCCCTTCTTTCCTCTCATTTTTTTCTATCTGTTAGTGTATCATAGGTCCTAGACGATGCATCATGAAATGAGGGAGGTTGGCGCCTTTGCCCGCACCGTGGACCATGATCCGTGATCTGCCTTCGTTCGTGGACCAGGAGGTCACCCTGAAAGGCTGGATGTACAACAAGAGGAGTTCCGGAAAAATCCACTTCCTGCAGGTCCGGGACGGGTCGGGTTTTGTCCAGGCCGTCATGGTCAAGGGAGAAGTCCCGGACGAACAATTCGCAGCCGCGAAGGGACTCTGGCTTGAAGCCTCGATCATCGTCCATGGACGTGTCCGAAGCGACGAGCGGGCCCCCTCGGGAGTCGAGCTCTCCGTAACCGGGCTGGAGATCGTCCAGAATCCGGCCGAGGAATACCCCATCGCGAAGAAGGAGCATGGCATCGATTTCCTGCTCGACCGACGACACCTCTGGATCCGGTCCGCCCGGCAGAAGGCCATCCTCACGATCAGGGAGCGGGTTATCTGGACCTGCCGCGAATACCTTCACCAGGACGGATTCCTCCTCGTTGACAGCCCACTTCTTACCGGGTCCATAGGAGAGGGTGCAGACGGGCTTTTCGAGGTCGAATATTTCGACATGGGAAAGGCCTACCTGGCCCAGACCGGCCAGCTATACGCGGAAGCGGCGGCCGCCGCCTTCGGAAAGGTTTACTGCTTTGGCCCCACCTTCCGGGCGGAAAAATCCAAGACCCGCAGGCACCTCACGGAGTTCTGGATGATCGAGCCCGAGGTTGCCTATGCCGACCACAACGACAACATGGCCCTCCAGGAAGGACTGGTCTGCGCCGTGATCGAGGGAGTTCTTGCCCACTGCCGGAAGGAACTCGAACTCCTGGAGCGGGATATTTCCGCACTCGAGAAGATCAAGCCGCCCTTTTACCACATCACTTATGACGACGCCGTCGCCCTGTTGCAAAAACTGGGAAGCGACATCCCCTACGGTGACGATTTCGGCGGCGATGACGAAACCATCCTGACCAACCAGTTCGACAAGCCGGTTTTCGTCGAGTGCTACCCGAAGAAGGTCAAGGCCTTCTACATGAAGCAGCACCCTGAAAGGGAAGACCTTGTCCTCTGCGATGACCTCCTTGCGCCGGAAGGTTACGGGGAAATCATCGGTGGATCCCAGAGGGAAGACAATCTCGACCTTCTCCTCGCACGAATACGCCACGAAGGGTTGCCCGAATCTTCCTATGATTGGTACCTGGACCTCCGTCGCTACGGGTCGTTCCCCCACAGCGGCTTCGGCATGGGGATCGAGCGGGTCGTCTCCTGGATTTGCGGGCTGCAGCACATCCGCGAGGCAATCCCCTGGCCAAGGACAATCTACCGGCTGAATCCCTAGGCAGTACACCAAGGGAGGGATGCGCATGACTGGAAGGGAAAGCCTCAGCTATTTTTCCCGTTTCGACGCCGAATCCATTTATGCCAGGAGAGGGTGGCTGATCGGAAAAGGCCCTGTCGGAGGCAAGGCGAAGGGGCTGGCCTTCGCCTTTGACGCCTTGCAGGGTTCCCCCTTGCAGGAGACGGTCGCCCTTCCTCCCTCCACCATCGTCGTCGGCACGGAAATCTTCAGGGATTTCATCCAGGACAACACAATGGAGTGGGTTTATTCCGAACCGGACATCGAGCGAATCGAACTCGGTTTCTCCAGGGGGACCCTCCGGGAAAGCTTTCGGGCCGACCTCCGGCAAGCCCTTGAATCCCTTGGCGATCGCCCGCTTGCAATCCGGTCCAGCTCACTTTTGGAAGACTCCGTCCAGCTCTCCTTTGCCGGGAAATACGACACATGCTTTTCCGCCAACGTCGGCACTCCAGAATCCCGGGCCCGTGAACTCGAAGACGGCATCCGCTCTGTCTGGGCCTCGCTTTTCAACCCGGCGCCCAGGGCCTATCGAAACAAGCACGGCTACCGGGACGAGGACGAAGCCATGGCCGTCCTGGTCCAGCCCATCATGGGTCGTGCTCACGGGCACCTCTACTACCCGGAACTGGCCGGGGCGGCCTTCTCGAAGGTCTATCGCCGGCCGACTCCCCGGGTCCGCAAGGAAGACGGGGTGATGCGCCTCTGCTTCGGGCTGGGTACAAGGACCGTTGATCGAGCCAAGGCCCGGGTCTTTTACCTGACCAACCCGAACCTGCGGCCAGAGGGAAACCAGCCCGGGGAAATCGCTTCTGCAAGCCAGGTGGATTTCGATTACATCGACCGCAACTTCGGCTCGTTCATGACCGGGTCGCTGCGCCAGTTCCTTCCCTACATCCTGAAGCAGCACAAGTCGGTCCATTCCTTCGTCGAAATTTACACCGACAACCTTCTCTACTGGGCGGGAAGCCCCCTGAAGAAATTCTCGAAGCCGGTCTTTTCCTTTTCCGCCTTGCCCACCCGGCACCCCTACCTTTTCCAGGTCATGCGCTCGCTCCTGGCCCACCTGGAAAGTTCCCTGGGGCTGCCGGTGGACATCGAATTCACCTACGATACCGAAAGTCGGGAGCTTTCTCTTATCCAGATGAGGCCGCTGGCCGCCTACGAAGAGATGGCCCAGGTGAAGATACCCGATGTTCCCGAAGACCAGCTTCTCCTGAGGGGCAACCGGATGGTCAGCAACGGGATCCTGGAACGAGCCCAGCATCTTGTCTATGTCGACCCGGACCTCTATGGCAGCGACTCGACTTTCTACGAAGTCGCCCGGGAGGTGGGACGCGCCAATGCCCTACTCGCAGGCACCCGGTACATCCTCGTCGGGCCGGGCCGGTGGGGAAGCACCAACCCCGACCTGGGCGTACCCGTCAAGTATAACGAGATCTGCCATTGCGGCTGCATGGTCGAGGTGGGCATTCGGGAAAGCAACTTCACCCCCGAACTTTCCTACGGCACACACTTCTTCCTTGACCTGGACGTGGACGGAATACTCTACCTTCCCGTCTTTGCAGGGGAGTCTGGCAATACCTACAACAAGGAGTGGTTTGACAAGACTCCTTACGATAAGGGGCACCACCCGGCCGTTCGGGTCTACCACGGGGATTTTGCCGTTTACATGGATGGCGACTCCGAAGTCGGGCAGGTCATGCTGCTTTAGAAACGACCAAGAGCGAAAAAGAGGCGGAGAGCCCGATGGGCTCTCCGCCTCTTTTTTTGCATTTATAGTCGCTCCCGGTTCAAGCAGGTCTCATGGCCAGATACCACGGAACCGCATGGCGGCAATGATCCTGCCCATGGCACGCACGTAGGAGGCCTGGCGCATCCGGATGTTGTGCTGCTTCTTGAGCTTCCAGATCTCGTGGAAGGCATGCGTGAGACGTTCGTCCAGTTTCTCGTGAACCGTCTTTTCTGTCCAGAAATCCCCGGTACGCCCCTGGATCCACTCGAAGCAGCTCACGGTAACCCCGCCGGAGTTGGCCAGGACATCCGGGATCACCAGCGTATCCATCTCGTGCAGGATCGCATCCGCCTCGGGGGTCGTAGGACCGTTCGCCAGCTCGAGGACAATCTTCGCCTTGATTTTCTCCGCGTTGGCCTCGGTCAGCATTCCTTCCAGGGCCGCCGGGATGAGGATGTCCACGGGGGCTTCCAGGATTTCGTCCGTCGAGACCCTCTCCCCTCCGGGATAATCCGCCACGGTCCCGCTCGTTCGCTTGTGCTTCATGAGTTCCGTATAGTTCAGCCCCTTGGGGTTGTAGGTCCCCCCCTTGCTGTCGGCTGCCCCGACTACCGTCACGCCGAATTCTTCATAGAGAAGATGAGCAAAACTTCCTGCGTTGCCATACCCCTGGATTGCGGCAGTAAGAGGCTTGCCTAGAATACCCATCTCCTTGAGGGCTTCCCGCAACACGTATCCTCCACCTCTCGCGGTTGCGTCACCCCTGCCAAGCGAACCCCCTATTTCAATGGGTTTGCCCGTGTAAGCTGACGGCTCGCTCCATCCCAGTACTTTTTCGTACGTGTCCAGGAACCAGGCCATAACCTGCGGGTTCGTGTAGACATCGGGAGCGGGGATGTCGATATCGGTTCCCATGAACCGAGAGGTCCCAAGAGCGTACGCTCGGCTGAGGCGTTCCAGCTCTGCCTTGGAGAGTTCCCGAGGCGCAATCCGGACACCCCCCTTGCCCCCTCCATAGGGCAGCGACGCGGTGGCGCACTTGATGGACATCCAGGCCGATAAGGCCATGACTTCATCCTTTGAGACGTTCGGGTGGTAGCGGACCCCCCCCTTGTAGGGGCCCAGGGCATTATTGTGGTGGCTGCGCCATCCCTTGACGATTTTCACGCTCCCGTCTTCCAGTCGCAGGGGAATGGTCACCTCAAGAACTTCCTTGGGTTCCTTGAGGATATCGATGAACTCCTGCTCGACATTCAGGTATGGCACCGCTTCGTCTACCTGTTTGAGAAACATTTCGAACGGATTCATTTTCGACATGCCTGTCCTCCTCCTCCTTTGCTCTGGTTTCGGTGTCCCTTCTGCTGACGGATCCCTTGTCGCTTGTTCGCTTCCATCCATCTGCTTCTGCACGTTGTGAAACTATCGTTATTATACCGCTTTTTCCAGTCACTCGGAAAAATTTCTAATTAAAGCAGCTAAGAGAGAACAAAGAAGGGCCGGCGGGTTTTCCCGCCGGCCCTTCTGGCCGTATCCCTGTTTATTCCAGTCGAGTTGCAGCGACTTTCCTAGAGGAACGTCCCGCGCAGGCGGACGGCATCGGCCACGCGCTGGATGGCGACCATGAAGGCGGCCCGGCGCATCTTGACGTTCTTCTCGCTCGCGTATTCCCAGACCCTCTTGAAGTTGTCGGTCATGATGATGTGCAGCCGCTTCAGGTATTCCTCCTCGGTCCAGAAGAAACCGCCGAGGTCCTGGCACCACTCGAAGTAGGAACCGACCACGCCGCCGCTGTTGGCGAGGAAATCGGGCACGATGATCACGTTCTTCTTGCTGAGGATCTCGTCGCCTTCGGGAGTGATGGGGCCGTTGGCGCCTTCGACGATGTACTTCGCCTGGACCTTTTCACCGTTCTTGCCGTTGATGGCGCCTTCAAGAGCGCAGGGGCAGAGGACGTCAACGGGCAGGAACAGAAGTTCCTCGCCATCGAGCTTCTTCACGCCGGGCTGGGTGAAGCCTTCGAGGAGCTTCTTCGGGTGGGCGTTGGCGAAGGCGATGGCCTTGGGGATATCGAGGCCTTCGGGAGCGTAGTAGGCGCCGGTGATGTCGCTGACGGCAACAACCTTTGCTCCGTGCTCATGCAGGGTGAGGGCCGTGAAGGTGCCGACGTTCCCGAATCCCTGGACGGCAACCGTGGCGCCCTTGACGTCCTTGCCGACGACCTTCAGCAGTTCCATGGCGCAGGTGGCCACGCCGACGCCGGTGGCCTGGGTACGACCCTTGGAACCCCAGAGGGAAATGGGCTTGCCGGTGAAAATGGCGGGCTCAAGGTGACCGCGCATCTTGCTGATCGTGTCCATGAGCCAGATCATTTCCTGTCCGCCGGTGTTCACATCGGGGGCCGGGACATCGGTCCATGCGCCGACAAGGGGCTCGATGCGGGCAGCCAGGCCGCGGGTAATCCGCTCCTTCTCGCCCTTGGAGAGCTCAAGCGGGTTGCACTCGACGCCGCCCTTGCCGCCGCCGTAGGGGATACCGGCCAGCGAACACTTCCAGGTCATGAGCATGGCGAGCGCTTCGCACTCATCCATGCAGACCTCGGGATGGAAGCGCAGGCCACCCTTGTTGGGGCCGAGGGCGGAATTGTGCTGGATGCGGAAGCCGTTGAAAACCTTCGTCGTACCGTCATCCATGATGACGGGGATGGAAACCGCGAGTTTCCTGTCGGAGTGGCTCAGTATCTCGACGAGTTCCTCTTCGAGGCCCATTTCTTCCGCTGCTCCGTAGAAATTCTTCAGGGCGATATCGAGCAGGACGTTTGTGGAAGTACGCTTGACCACGGACATGGAACAAACACCTCCTGATGGTTTTCCCCCCACTTGGGGGTTGTCTGGACCGAATGAACAACAGGTGACGCCGAATACATTATCCAAAACCTTGCTTATGATATGTGAAAGGAATCTCTTGTCAAGGGGCGAACTGGACAAAAGAGGAGGGCCGGTTCCCGGGCGGAAACCAACCCCCAAATTTGTTCTTTAGTCCGTCATATCGAGTATTTGCAAGCCCTTACAGGATAGCTGTCTCCACGAGAACCATCGTGCTCCAGAACATTCCTTTCACGTCGATTCTCACACGGTCATCTTCAAACGCCAGGTCCTTCGGAACCCATAGCGTTACCCCTTCCTGCTTGAGCTCAATGAAGGCCTCCGGGTCTTCCGGCTTGCCGCCCTCAACGAGGGCGGCCTTGTGTGCGCATCAGCCGGATCCGATGCTGGTGATCTCGATATGGCCTTCTCCATTCCACTTTGCGAAGGTTTCCCGTGCTTTCTTGCTCAGCTCGACAACCAAATCTGCCATGCTGTTTTCCCCCCTTCTCTTTGTTCTTCTGCTAATTATACCCCCATTACGTAATCCAGCCAACCTTTCCCCCTTAGAACTTCCTGGATGTCTTTGGGCGGGCGACAGATCAGGTTGCGCCCGGAAAGGTCGTCCAGGCAGGGCGGGAGCTCGGGGAACTCGATCATCCAGGCGTGAAGGAGAGGGCGATGGACTCCCCGCTGCATCCAGAAGCGATTCGCCGCAAAACGTCCGTATTTAGGGTCGCCAAGGATGGGAAAATCCCTGTAAGCCAGGTGGAAGCGGGCCTGGTGCGAAATTCCCGTCACAAGTTCGACCCTCAGGAGCGAGAGTTCCCGATCCCCGATAACCTTGACGAAATGCGTTAGTGCGAGCTCCCCGTCAGGGGCCGTGTCAACACGGTTTTTGGCCGGGTCTTTCTTGATCGGGACATCGATTCGCCCGGAGGAAGGCGTTTCCCCTAGCACGACGGCCAGGTAGGTTTTCCTCACCAGGCGGGCTCGCCAGGCTTCCTGCAAGGCCCTCAAAGAAGGTCCGGAAAGGGCGACCGTTACCAGGCCGGATGTGTTCCGGTCCAGGCGGTTCACCGCGCTCGGCCTGAAGCCGTCCGCGGAATCGGGAAAGCGGTTCCAGACTCGACCGATAAGGCTGTCGTTGCCGGGTCCTGCCGGTTGGACCAGAAGACCCGCGGGCTTGTCGAGCACCCAGGCGGACTTTCCCTCGAAGACAAACGAAAGGTCCGCTCTTCCGGTACCCGGTTCCTTTAGCCGAGGGGCTTCCCAGGGCACAAGGATTTCCTGCCCCTGCTCGGGGTGGATAGAAGGCTCCGCGGGTTTCCCGTCGAGCAGGACCTCCCCTTTCCTGAGTGCCCCCATGATCCTCCCTAGGGGTACCTGGGGCCACCTTGTCCTCAATATGCGGTCGAGCCTTCGGCCCGCGTCGTTTTCAGAAGTATTGAACGTGTATGTCATACGGCTTTTCGGCCTCCTTGAGCAAAAAAAGTGCGGCGAAAAAGAGCTTTCGCCGCCTTATCGGCTGAATCTCTCCCGTTTAGAGGTACCTCTCCACTTCAGCCAGGAGAATGACCGGATCCGCGTGCACTCCCGTGGCCCGTTTGCTATAAACCAGTTCCCCGTTGACGGAAAACTCGAAGACTCCGCCTCCGGAGGGAACGAGTTCAAAGGATTCGACCTGGTTCTTGTACTTGCCCAGTAAAGTCCCGGCAACGCCGAGAGCCCTCTCGAGGTACCCTCAAGCCGTGCAATATTCCAGCCGTATCCTCAACATGGTCTTTCACCTCCTGCCGTGCTTTGTTTCACTTTGCCATTTTATCACATTATGAAGATAGGGTGGGCTATTCCTGCCACTTCCAGAAACGGCGCTGGGCCGAGTAGTGGAAGTCGCTGATCTCGTCTCCTTCCGAAAGGTTGTTTGTAGCGTCCCCCCAGCAGAAAAGCCTGAAGTCCAGCTCGTCTGCAGAAGAAACGATCAGCGCCTCCGGCGTGGCGGGCAAAACCGCCGCCCCGTATTCCTTCTGTCCGTGATGGCTCAGGAGGATATGCCCGAGGGCAAGGGTCGAGCGCTCGTCCAGCCCCCAGGATTCCGCAAGCCGCACGAAGCGGGCGAACCCGGGCCCCACATGATCGAGAACGGCACCGGGCAAGGTCATCTCGGGAACCGGGGAGAGGGTGTAGGACTCAACCTTGCCGAGATCGTGGAGGAGAGCCCCTGCAACAACCACGTCGAGGTCGACTTCCGCATGGGGGTTGTCGCCTGTAGCCCGGCCCATCGACAGGGCAAGCCTGGCGACCGAGACGGTGTGCTCCAGCAATCCATGCGCGTAGGCATGGTGATGGGTTACGGCCGCAGGGGAATGCCTGAAGCGCTCCCAGAACTCCCCGGAAAACACGTGCTCGAGAAAGGGACGGAAACGCCCGGATTCCCTCTCTACCAGTTCCTTGAACGCCTTTTCCAGTTCTTCCTGAGGCACCGGGGAAGCCTGGACATAGAGAGAAGGCGGATACTTCTCCTGGTCCAGTAGGTAAAGAGCGGTCACGTTTACCTGGGGCTGCCCCCGGAATTCGACCATCTTTCCCTGGACCCCCAGGGATTTGCCTCTCAGGGTTTTGGGAAAAACTTCCGATGAGGGGTCCAGGGCTATCTTCCCGCCATCCGTAAGATCCCACCAGGCGGCATCTCCCCAGACCTTGCCGTCAAAGCTTCCCGTTGAATCGGACAGGGTAACCTCCCAGAAGGGGCGCCCGTTCTTGTCGCTGCGCCGGTTCAGCTTCTGCACAACACCGATCCCCTTGAACGATTCGCCCGGCGCGAGCTTGCGGATTTCAAGGCAACCCGGGGTTTTCTCTTCCATGGAGTTCCTCAGGCACCGAACTTGGCCAGCCGCAACCCGTGGGCCAGCATCAGCCCCATTAGGCTGTGGGCCGGGATTCGACCGTGTACCCCGCGGGCCACCATTCGCTCACCGAAGGCCAGGACCTCGTCCGGCCTTCCCCATGCGCTCTGGAGGAGAAACGGGACAGGGTGCCACGAGTGCCCCTTCATCTGGCTCGGGGTGCTATGGTCCCCCGTGATCACGAGAACATCGGGGTGTAGGTCCGCGAGCCTGGGAATGAGCCGGTCGACCTTCTCGATGACGTCCCTCTTCGCATTGAAATCCCCGTCTTCTCCCCGGCTGTCCGTATACTTGACGTGCACGAAGAAGAAGTCATGGGCATCCCAATGGGCTTCGAGGGTGGAGAAAAGGTCTTCCATTGTCCTTCCTGCATCGATGATCTCCATCCCGACAAGCCTGGCCAGCCCCCTGTACATGGGATAGGTCGCGATGGCCGCCGGGGAGAGCTTGTAAAGCTCGGGCAACCCCGGGATGACGGGAGCCCCGGAAAATCCCCTGAGCAGGCACCCGTTGGCCGCGGTTTCATCCGACAGGACCTGGCGTATGCGTTTCACCAGCGCATTGACGACACCGGCGGTTTTCTCTCCCCCGGGCCTGGAAGCAAGGGCCCACTTCATGGGAAGTCCTTCCTTCTGCGGGTCTGCGTCACTCACAGCCTCGGAGAGACCGGTCCCCGACAGGACCACGACAAAACGGTGCTCCTCGCCGGGGTAGAAACGGACGGCCGTTCCCTCGACCTCCCTGATCTCGTTCTTGAGGCGATCGATGAGCATCCTGTTTTTTTCCGAACTGATGCGCCCCGCCCTGCGGTCCACAATCAGGTCGCCAGGACCCCACGTAGCGAAATTGCCTCGCGCACAGATCTCGCCGCTCTTCACCTCGGCCCCGACTCCCAGGGCTTCGAGGATCCCTCTCCCGATCTGGAACTCAAGGGGGTCATAGCCAAAAAGCCCCAGGTGTCCCGGCCCGCTCCCGGGCGTGATACCGATGTCAACCATTTCAAGCAGGCCGCATTCCGCCTGCGCGGCGATCTCGTCCATGTTGGGCGTATAGGCCTTTTCCAACTCGGTCTGGCCGTTTTCCGAGGGCAGTCCCCCGAGACCATCCATGACTAAAAGGACAATTTTTGAAGAGCCCTCCTGGGACAGTTCCTTCAGCAGCTCCATCCTTGTTCCCACGATCCGCACCCCCTGCGAAAGAAAATCATCAACAGGCCTATTGTAAGCGAAGGAAGCCGCTCTGTCGGGGCGTCCCCTATCTCGACTCGAAATCCAGGCAGGCAGCCCATAGAAGGTCGGCGTCCAGGCGAAGGGCCTCAACCACCTCCGCGGGGACCCCGCTGTCGATCTGAAGCGCCCCAAGGGCCTGCCCGCAACCGTTCCTCCTGCCGAGGGCGAAATTCGCGATATTCACTCCGGCCTCTCCCAGCAGGGAGCCGACCCGCCCGATCACCCCAGGCCTGTCGAAATTGCTGAAAAGGAGAACAGCGCCCTGGGGAACAAAATCAATCCAGTAACCGTTGACTTGGACAATCCTCATTTTCCCTTCCTCCGTTACGGTCCCCATGATCGACACAGGCTCCGACTCGGAAAGGAATGTCGCCTCAAGGCAATTCCGGTAGGTCCCGGATTCTCCCCTCCCCTCCTCGACAGAGATTCCCCTTTCCGCGGCAACCAGGGGTGCCACCATAAGGTTGACCTCTGGCCCCTGCCGCACTTCCAGGAATCCCTTGAGCAGGGAGACGGTGAAGGGGGCAAGCCGATAGGGGAGTTCAAAGGAAATCGTGTCTTCCTCTTCGAAAAGCGGCCCCCTTCGAATCACGCGTACACCTTTTGCAGCCCGCGGCGCAAGGTAGGCTCCCAGGGTCCCGATACGCCTTGCCAGGTCGAGGAACGCCCTCCTGGCTCCCGTCATTCGCTGTTCGACAAAGGGAAGGTTGACCGCATGTTCGTAGGGCTCCCCCCTCAAAGCGGCAAGAAGGTTTTCGGCCGCGATCCGGGCCACTGCCGACTGGGCTTCAACCGTGTTCGCGCCCAGATGGGGTGTCAGGACAACCCGGTCGGAAAGTTCCGGATCCATGAGAGGGTGTCCGGTTCCCGGCGGCTCCGCGGAATAAACGTCGAAAGCAACGCGGGCCAGCTTCCCTTCCCTCAGGGCAGCCGCACAGGCGGATTCGTCCACGAGCGTTCCCCTGGCACAGTTGATCAGGCAGGATCCCTGGCGAAAAGCTGCGATCTCGGCAGGCCCGATCATCCCGCGCGTTTCCGCCGTGGCCGGGACGTGAAGGGTCACGATGTCCGAAGACCGGAGCGCCTCGTACAGGTCTTCAAAGCGCCTGACGCCCAGGCTTTCCATACGCTGCGCCGAAACATACGGATCGTAGGCGGCCACGTCCATCCCGAAGGCCCTGGCTCGCAGGGCCACCTGGGTCCCGATCCGCCCGAGCCCCACGATCAAAAGACGCCTTCCGTGAAGCTGGAATCCCATGAAAGCTTTCCTTTCCCATTCTCCCGATGTCACGGAAGCGTGGGCCTGGGGAAGCTTCCTGGCCATCGAAAGCATGAGGGCCATCGTGTGTTCAGTGGCCGCAAGGGTGTTGCCCGTGGGGGCATTGATGACGACTACACCCCGGCGGCTGGCTTCCGCAAGATCAATGTTGTCGACCCCGACACCCGCACGGGCCGCGACTTTCAACCGAGGGGCATTTTCCAGGAACTCCCTGTCGATCGTCGTCCCGCTCCGCGTCACGATGGCATCCACGGATTCCATTTCCGCGAGGAGGGCCTTGCGGGTTATTTTCGGTCTCAGGAGAAGCTCGACATCAGGAGCCAGCTCGAGGATGCGGGCTCCCTCTTCGTGAACCGATTCTGCGATCATGACTTTCCACATGGGCGCACCTCCATAAAAAAATGGGGACCGGGAGTTTCTCCCGGTCCCTGGTTTTCCCTTATTCCTAAATTTTTGTCTAAAGGGGTCTTCCCAGGCCGGGGAACAAACAAAGATTGCACCACTTGCAACCGCAAGAGGTGCTGGAAGACCCGAAAGAACCCTGGAAAAAGTTCGCCTTTTCTTTCATCGGCTGCGCACTCCTGAAGAAATAAAAAGATGGTCCTTTATAGCATCCGGCACCCCAATCGTCAAGCGGTCCCGAGGGTATCGACCCGTTCAATCTCGGCCATGCCCGCCAGAAGAGAGGCAAAGGCCCCCGGCAAGCGGGCAATCTCCGAAGGAAAGCCCCGGTAGATGGATTGGGCCTTCTCCTTCCATCCTTTGTCGCCGGTGAACCGGTAAAACCGTGCCATCCCGTAGGCAGCCATGCCGTTCCCCGAGGGCAATCCCCCGTCCTCGGCCCGCCGGATCCGGATGGGAAAAAGTTCACTGTCCGAAGGAAGAAAATCGAAACCCTCCTGCCCTTCCCGGCCGAAAAGGTTTTCCATCTGGTTGGAAAGGCTTTTGCCGGCTTCAAGGACCTCTCTCTCACGGGTCGCCCCGTATAGCTCGGCCACCCCCCAAAGGAGCGCTGCATGATCGTCCAGGCAAGCTTTGTGGCCAGCCGTTCCGTCAGCATACACAACCCTGAGCAGCCTGCCGTCCTCGCGGAAAAGTCTCTCGCGGCAGAACGCCCACAGGGCTTTCGCCTCCGCAAGCGATTCCGGATCCTCCGTTCCAAGCCGGGCAAGAGCTGCCAGAAGCAACCCGTTCCATTCGGCCAGCGCTGAATCGTCCCGTGCAGGGCGCTTCCTCCCGGAACGAGCCTCCAGGAGCAGGCGGCAGTCCATTTCCAGGGCGGGATCCAGTCCCAGGGCTTCGCCATCTCTATTTCCCCCCGCTTCGCGCCAGAGGACGCTCCGCCCCCTTTCGAAGTTCCCCTCCTCCGAAACGTTGAAAACCCTGCAGAAGCGCGCCGCTTCTTCTTCTCCCAGGACACGGGTGATCTCTCCCGGCGTCCAGGTGTAAAACAACCCTTCCTCTCCACCCGAATCGGCATCCTCGGAAGCGCAATAGCCTCCGTCATCCCTTCTCATGTCCCTTCTGAGGTACGCTAGGACCTCTTTTGAAACGCGTCCCAGTGCAGGGCGGGAACTCGCAAGTCCGGCCTCGTGGTAAAGAAGGGCACTGAGCGCATTGTCTCCCAGCATTTTTTCGAAATGGGGGACGCGCCACTGCCGGTCCACGGAGTAGCGGTAAAACCCGTATCCAAGGTGGTCGAAGATTCCGCCAAGCCGCATGGCCTCAAGCTGGTGCACGGCCATCCCGAGGGCTTCTGATTCGGGGAAAAGGCTGGAGTAGCCGAGGAGAAAGAGGATGTTCCCATGAAGGGGAAATTTCGGGGCCATGCCAAAACCGCCATGGCGCGAGTCTCTTGTCCTGAGAAAGGTCTTGAACGCTGCGTCCAGGGCCTCTCCTGCGGGGACAGGCGCAACATTTGAATAAACCTCAGGCAACCGCTTTTCGATAAAAAGAGACGATCTGGTTGCCAATTCTTCCTTTTCCTTCGGCCAGCGATTGGAAACTTCTTCCAGAATTTCCAAAAGGCCGGGCATCCGGGCCGTTGATCGTGGGGGGAAATAGGTTCCCACGAAAATCGGGAGTCCCTCCGGGCTAAGGATGGCGGTCAGGGGCCACCCTCCCCCCCCCGTCATCGCCGTACAGAAAAACATGAACACGGCATCGAGGTCCGGCCTCTCCTGCCGATCCACCTTAACCGGGACAAAGGAGCGGTTCAGCAATCCGGCGATCTCCGGGTCAAGGAAACTTTCCCGATGGATAACATGGCACCAGTGGCAAGCCGAAAAACCGAGGGAAAGGAAAATCGGCCGGTTTTCCTTCCTGGCCAGTTCAAGGGCTTCAATCCCCCATGGGAACCAGTCGACCGGGTCTTCCGAGTGCGCGAGCAGGTATGGGCTTTTTTCCGCGCCAAGGCGGTTCTTCATGAGACCTCCTGGATATCCTCGGAAAAAAAGACCCCGTTGCCCCCCTCCGCTTTTGCCTGGTACATGGCGGCATCCGCCTTCTTCACCAGGGTGATCGAATCTCGCCCGTCAAAGGGATAAAAACTGACACCCAGGCTTCCGCTGATCCGGAAGGTCCCTCCATCAACCGTGAAGGGGTCGTCGAAACACCCCAGGATTCGCCTTGCGACAACCTCGGCCTCCTCTTTCGTTTTAAGTCCTTTCAGGATGAAGGTGAACTCGTCCCCTCCCATCCGGCTGACGAAGTCATCTCCCCGCACACTCTGGGCCAAACGCCGGGCCACGGCTCTCAGGAGGTGGTCCCCCACGTCGTGCCCCAGGAGGTCGTTGATTTGCTTGAACTGGTCTAGGTCCAGGTAGAGCACGGCCACGGGTTCGATATCCTGCCGTTTGACTCCGAGGACTTCCGAAAGCTTGGCAAAGAAAAAGTGCCTGTTGGGCAGGTCCGTCAACTGGTCGTGGTAGGCCATGTAGCGGATCTTATCCTCGTAGAGCTTCAGTTCCGTGATATCCCGGATGATCGCCGCGTAGCCGACATTTCTTCCCGCTTCATCCTTCACGCTTGAGATGGAGAGGGAAATAGGGAAGGATTCCCCATCGCGCCTCTTGCTCTCGAGGTCTCCCTGCCAGCTTTCCATGCCGGCCGCACCCGAAATGACCTCCAGGAAGGCCTTGTGAGCCTTCCCCTTGAAAAGTGACTGGACTTCCTTTCCAAGGACCTCGCCTTTCAGGTAACCGAAAGTCCCGGTGAAGGCATCGTTCGTGTACGTGATCCGGCCCTCTTTGTCGGTGACGCAAACGCTTTCCTTGATGCTCTGCATCGCGTGGGAAAGCATCACGACCTGGCGTTCCCGCCTCTTGTTCTGGAGCGCCATTTCCACCGTGATGGGAAGCACCTTGAGGTAGCAACTCTCCGGATCCTTGATCAGGTAGTCGTAGGCTCCCGATTTCATGGCCTTGACGGCAATTTCCTCGTCCCCCGTCCCCGTGGCGAAGATAAGGGGGGTGTCATCCAGTTCCTCGATCAGGTCGAAACCCGTGCCGTCACCGAGGAAGTAGTCCGAGATCACAAGGTCATAGCGGTTTCCCTTTAGAAGGGCCCGTCCCTCGGCCAATGATCCCGCGATGTGGTAGTCATAAGGCAGGTTCTCGTTCCGGACGTGGCGGATAAAGGCTTTCTGGTCCACCTCGTCGTCCTCGACCACAAGAATACTCAGGCGTTCCTCGTTCATCTTCTCCTCCATGGCCGTCCCTCCGAATGCCTAGGGTAGCTCGCTCAGGGTCCAGTAAAGGTTGATCGCCCTAATGACTTCGACGAACTGCAGGTAATCCACGGGCTTGATCATGTAACCCGCTACGCCCAGGTTGAAGCTTGAAACCCGGTCCTGCTCCTCCCGGGAGGTCGTCAGGACGATGACCGGGATCGGTTTCAGGCGCTCGTCAGCCCTCATATGCTTCAGGAACTCGACGCCGTTCATGCGGGGCATGTTGAGATCCAGCAGGATGATTCCCGGCAGTTCCTTCTCTCCCTGGAGGTATTCCAGGGCTTCCTCCCCGTTCCATTTAACCTTCACGGGGTTGGTGACGTGGATTTCCTTCATTGCCCGCTTGATGGTCATCACATCGACTTCGTCGTCCTCGACAACCAGGATCGTCTTCTGCTCGTTCATGGCAGGACCTCCCTCAACTGGGTTGGGTATTCGGGAAGCGGAAGGGGATCGTGAAGAAGAACGTCGATCCCTCTCCTGCAACGGATTCGATCCAGATCTCCCCGCCCATCTGCTCGATGATCTTCTTGACGACCGCAAGGCCCACCCCCGTGCTTCCGGGCGTGTCCTTGGGGCCCAGGGTCTGGAAAATCTGGAATACTTTCTCGTGGTACTTTTCATCGATGCCGGGCCCGTTGTCCGCCACGTGGAACTTCCAGCCGTCGCCGTTCGGCTCACACCCGACACGTATCTCCCCCTGGGGCTTGTCGATGTACTTCATGGCATTGCTGATCAGGTTCTGGAAGACCTCGCCCAGCTTCGTGCGATCAGCCGCCACGGTGGGCAGGTTCTCCTGGATCGCCACGGTGAACTTCTCGCCGGGAGCCAGGAGGTCAACGGTTTCAGCCACGAGGGCGTTGCAGTCCACCGGGATCGTTTCCTCCCTGCTCCTGCCGACCCGCGAATACTTCAGGATGCCGTCGATCAGGTCATTCATCCGCCGAACCCGGACGATGAGAAGGTCCAGTTTTTCCTGCCCGTCTTCGTCCAGGCTGTCCCGATGGTCGGTCGAGATCCAGCCGGCCAGCGTGGAAATCCCTCTCAACGGAGCCTTGAGGTCATGCGACACGACATAGGCAAAATCCTGGAGTTCCTGGTTCGCCGCCTTGAGTTTCCCGGTCGACTTCTGTAGAGCCGAGAGGAAGAGGTTGACCTTGCTTTCGAGAGCCCCCAGTTCGTCCCTTCCGTCCAGGGTGACCCTTCTCCCCAGGTCTTCGCTCGCCGAGATCGCCTGCACCTCGGCGCTCAGCCGGGTGAGGCGGGAAAGGACGACCCTGTCCAGCAGGAAAAGGACAATCGCGATAATGCCGACGCTGAACGAGATGAAAAGGGCGACGAAAATCGCCAGGGTTCTCCGCCCCTGGTCGTAGATGGCTCGCGGCAGGAGGAATTTCATCGCGGCAATGGGAATACCGCTAAGGTCCTTCAGCAGAAGGTAGCCGGCTATCTGGTCTCCCTCGACCCTGTAGTCGACCGGTCGACCGGTTTCTTCGGATTCGATCAGGAAACGGGCCGGGACTTCAGGCGAACTGAGAGGCAGGAGAGAGATAGGGACTCCGGCCTGGCGGGAAATCCTGGCCAGAAGGATCTCGTCAAGCCGCCGTACCATGAACAGGGTTCCCGCTGCAGGTCCACTTCCGTCGCTCCTGAGGATCGGGTACCCGGCCACGACAAAAACCCCTTCTGCCAAAGAAAACACACCCGCTTTCCCCGCACCGTTCCTGGGACCCTTTTCACTTTTCGCCAAGGAAGTGAGAATCCGGCGAAGGGGTTCTGGAAACGGAATCCGTTCCTTCTTCTGCAGGTCGTACCCCTCTCCAGCAAGAACAGCCCCTTCTGTGTCAATGAAGACAAGGTAATTTATGCCCAGGCTTTCAAAGGTATCGGGAACAATATTCTCCTTTTCAAAAGCAGCGTTAGGGCTTTTAACGTAAGCGTACGCGCTGTCCCAGACCGCCCAGTCGCGGGCGGAGGAGGCAAATCGATCCTGTTGGGCCAACACGATCGATTCAATGCGCCTGGAGTTCAGGGCAAGGTTCTCCCTTTCAAGATCAATGTATCGCTGGAAAAGGATCCCCCTTGAAGCAGCGATGATCAAGGCAACGATGAGCACGGCGGAAAAACAAAGGATCAAGACGGTCTTCTTCCTGAGCGTCACCTCGGGCTACCCCCTCGCTTTAACTTCTCCCCGGTTCCCAGGCCGGGATCCAAACAATCCTCTGCAAAAGGAAAGGTGAAGGAAAAAACGGCACCCTCTCCAGGAGACGAATCGACGCTTATCTCTCCGCCATCCATCTCGACGACCTTCCTGGCCAGGGTCAGCCCGATGCCTACGCCCTCGTCTTCCGGGCAGACTTTTTGAAAAAGCTTGAAAATCCGGTCCTGGTGCTCTTTCGGGATGCCTCGCCCGTTATCCTTCACCCAGAACCTCCAGTGATCTTCTTCCAGGCAGGCTCCGAGCCTGATCTCTCCGTTTTGCCCGTTGACAGCCTTCACGGCGTTGCCGATGAGGTTCAGGAAAACTTCGCCGAGACGGGCCCTTTCGCAGAATATCACAGGAAAAGCCGATTCCTTCACGATCCGGACTCCCTCAGGCGGGGAAATCCGCTTTATTGTTTCCGAGAGCAGGGAATCCACGTCGACTTCCGCCCGTTTTTCCCGCAAGCTTATGCACCTTGAAAATCTCACGATCCCTTCAATCCGGGCATGCATCCGCCGAACTCGTTCGACCAGCAGGTCCAGGTTCTCCCGGCCCTCTTCTCCCAACCGTTCCGCGAAATCATCCCGGATCCAGCCCGCAAGGGAGGAAATGGACCGCAGGGGCGCTTTGAGGTCGTGGGAGATGATGGAGGTGAATTCCTTCAGTTCCCGGTTGGAAGAAGCAAGTTCCTCCAGGAGACGCCCCTTCTTTTTTTCGATTGACTTCCAGTGGGAGATATCCTGGAGTCCCCCAGCATAAGCCATTCGCTCCGTTGCTTCTTCAACCGGAACGATATGGACCGCGAAACAGCGCTCCCTGCCGTTTTCCTTCCGGACGTGTATTTCGAAATACGCTTCCGAGGTTCTCCCTTCCTGCAGGGCCGATAATATTTCTATGGCATCAAGCCGTTCGCTGTCAACGAAGAGTTCGAAAAAAAGCCGGCCCACGCAGGCCCTGGCCTCCAACCCTGCAATTTCATAAAAATCCTTGTTGACGATGGAGAAACGGAGATCGCCGTCGAGGAAAAAGACAGCAAAGGGGAGACTATCGAGGATCGGATATATTGCCTTTTCCACGATCTCCCCCCCCGGCAAAAGGATGGTTCCTGCTTTTTCAATCCGTTCTCATAATGCAAAATGGCACCTTTAGTTTAACCAAAAGTACCCTTTCAGGGAACACCCTCATCTTACAAGATTTCACGTGGTCCGAACCACAGGAGTGACCCAATCCGGCGGGTTTTTCGTCCTTCCCTTCGTGCTATAATTCGGCCGTCTTCATTGTCATTTCAGGAGGGATCCGTTGTGAGCGAAAAAGCGTGGCAGGATTTGTACTCCCAGGTCGGGGCGAGCCTGAAGCCCTCGCCTATCCGCGAGCTTCTCAAGTTGACCAAAAAACCGGGAATGATCTCCTTCGCAGGGGGGAACCCGGACCCTGCGATTTTCCCCGTCAAGGAGTTTGCAGAGGCGGCGCACATCTTCGCCGAAAGAGGGCAGGAAGTCCTCCAGTATGGCATGACCGAGGGTTATGAACCCCTCAAGTCTTTCCTTGCCGAGTGGATGGCACCGAAGATGGGGCGGGTGACGCAATCCGAGGAAATGCTCATCACGACAGGTTCCCAGCAGGTTACCGACCTATTCTGCTCGGTCATGGTCGACCCTGGGGACACCGTCATCGTTGAAGAACCCACCTACCCCGGGGCCCTACACACGATGAGAAACCACCGCGTTCGCTTCCTCGGGGTTCCCTGCGACGAAAACGGCATGCAGGTCGACCTCCTTCCCGAAATCATCGGTAAGGCCCGCGCAGAGGGACAAAAAATCAAGTTCATCTACACCATCGTGAACTTCCAGAACCCTTCTGGCACTACCCTTTCGGCAGAACGGCGCCGCCGCCTGCTCGAGATTTCCGTCGAGACAGGAATCCCCATTTACGAAGACGATCCTTACGGGCTTCTTCGCTACAACGGAACCGACGAGCCAACCATCTTCTCCATGGACACGCAGGGCATGGTCATTTACGCCGGCTCCTTCTCCAAGATCCTTGCACCCGGATCCCGCGTCGGCTGGGTCGTCTCCCCTAAAGAGGTCACCCGCAAGATGGTCATGGTCAAGCAGGGTGTGGACATGTGCACTTCCGTCGTCGCCCAGGCCGCCGTCTACGAATATTGCCGGCTGGGCTACCTGGACAGCCATTTGCCAAAGATTCTCGACCATTACAGGAAAAAGCGCGACGCCATGGCTGAAGCCTTTAAGCGCGTTCTCCCCTCGAACGCCGTCTATTCCGTTCCCGAAGGTGGTTTTTTCTTCTGGATCCGGCTGCCGGGAGTCGATACGAAGGAACTCTTCTACAAGGCCGTGGAGAAGGGGGTCGCTTTCGTCGTCGGGGAATCTTTCTACCCCTACGGCGGCGGCAGCGATACGCTGCGAACCTGCTTTACCTTCGCCCAGCCCGAAGAAATCGGCGAGGGAGCCCGGCGACTGGGCCTCGCGATAAGCGAACTCGGCGGGAAATAGGAACGAGGCGGGGCCGCTCCAGGGTCCCGCCTCACTTGTATGCACCCTTACGATGGAGGTGGATCATGAGTTCTTTCTGGGAACCGCTCTATGGCCGCGCGTCACGTTCACTCAAACCCTCCCCGATCCGTGAAATGCTGCACCTCACCCGGCGTCCCGGCGTCATCTCCTTTGCCGGGGGAATGCCGGATCCTGCCGCTTTCCCGGTCGACGCCTTCAGGGAAGCCGCGAACCTCATCCTGGAAGAGCAGGGCCGGGATATCCTCCAGTACGGGACAACGGAGGGCTACCCTCCCCTCAAATCCTTCCTTTCGAATTGGACGGCCCCCCGTATGGGAAAAATGCCGGCAGAGGACGAACTCCTCATCACGGCCGGCTCGACCCAGGTCGTCGACCTGTTGAGCTGGGCCACTATCGATCCGGGAGACAGCATCGTCTGCGAGGAAGCGACATTCCTCGGTTCGACGGGGACCATGCGGAACCACGGGGCCTCGTTCATCACGGTTCCCTGCGATGCGGAGGGAATGCGGGTGGACCTTTTGCCGGCCCTCCTCGAGCAGGCGAGGTGCCGTGGTCAGAAGGTCAAGTACATCTACACGATCCCGAACTTCCACAATCCGCTCGGCTGTACGCTGAGCCTCGAACGAAGGCACCAACTCGTTCGCATCGCCCAGGAATGGGGCATCCCGATCCTCGAGGACGACCCCTACGGGTATATCCGCTATGACGGAGAACATCTCCCCACCCTCTTTTCCCTCGATGACCAAGGGATCGTGATCTACGCCGGGTCTTTCTCCAAGATCCTCGCTCCCGGGACCCGGGTCGGCTGGACGGCCGGAGACAGGGAAATCATCCGGAAAATGGCCGTTTTCAAGCAGGCTGTCGATGTCTGCACTTCTGTCGTCGCCCAGGCGCAGGTTTACAAATATTGTGAACTGGGCTACCTGGACGCATTCCTCCCGAAGATCATTGCCCATTACCGGAAAAAGAGGGATGATTTCGAGACCGCGATGCGCCGCTTCCTCCCGATGGAGGAAGTTTCCTGGGTCAAGCCCCAGGGGGGCTACTTCTACTGGCTCCAGACCCCACGGATTTTAGCCAGGGAACTCTTCGACCGGGCCATCGCCAAACAGGTTGCTTTCGTCCTGGGGGAACCGTTCTTCCCGAACGGAGGAGGGGAACGGGCCTTCCGGATGTGTTTCACCTTTGCCTCTCCCGAACAGACCGAAGAAGGAATGAAGCGGCTTGGAGACGCCCTGCGGGATTCCCTGGGGGCGTAAGTGAAAGCGCCAGAAAACAAGGAGGAGAAAGCATTGGACAACGTGTGGGAAACCAACTACAGCAAGAAGTCTGAGAACGTTCGCCCGTCCCCGGTTCGCGAAATCCTGAGCGTCATCAAGCAGCCCGGCATGATCTCCTTCGCCGGGGGGATGCCTGCCCCGGATGTCTTCCCCGTCGAAGAGTTCTTCGAGGGCGTTACCGTCCTGAAAAACGACGGGAGGAACCTGCTCCAGTACGGGACAACAGAGGGATATCCTCCCCTGAAGGGCTTCCTCTCCGAGTGGACAGCCCCCCGGATGGGACGGCGTGTCTCCCAGGAGGAAATGCTCCTGACAACGGGTTCCCAGCAGGTTCTCGACCTTTTGGGGTGGGCCATGGTCGACCCGGGGGACACCATCCTGACGGAGGATCCGTCTTACCTGGCCGCCCTCTCCGCTTTCCATAACCACGGCGCAAATTTCATCGGCATCCCGACCGACGCTGAGGGCATGGTCGTCGACCTCATCCCCGAAGCCCTGGAAAAAGCACGCGCAGAGGGGAAAAGAGTCAAGTTCATCTACACGATCGTGAATTTCCACAATCCCTGCGGTTCGACGATGAGCCTCAAGCGCCGAGAGAAACTGGTCGAGATCTCCCATCGCTTCCAGATCCCCATCTTCGAGGACGACCCCTACGGGTATGTCCGGTTTGACGGGGAGCACCTTCCTTCCATTTTCTCCTTGGACCCCGAGGGAGGGGTGCTCTACGCAGGGTCCTTTTCGAAGATCCTGGCCCCGGGAACCCGGGTCGGGTGGTGCACGGGCCCCAGGAACATCATTCGCAAGCTGACCGTCTTCAAGCAGGCCCTGGATCTCTGCTCCAGCCCCATCACGCAGGCTTTGGCCTACGAATACTGCAGCAGGGGCTACCTGGACACCCACCTGCCCAAGATCATCACCAATTACCGCGAAAAGCGGGACGCCATGGAAAACAGCTTCCGGCACCACCTGCCCCTTGACGAGGTCTCCTGGGTCAAGCCCGAAGGCGGATTCTTCTACTGGCTCGACATGCCCCACATCGACGTCAAGTCCCTGTTTGACAAGGCAATCGAAAAGAAAGTGGCCTTCGTCATGGGCATGCCCTTCTTCCCGAACGGCGGCGGAGAGCACAACGCGCGGTTGAACTACACCTTCTCAAGCCCCGAGACCATCGATGAAGGTGTCCGGCGCCTCGGCGATGCCATGAAGGAACTGCTCGGCCGCTAGGCTCAAAAAACTTCGAACTGCACGGCGAAGGGGGTGGAAAAGCAGTTTCCGCCCCCTCGCCCTTTTAGGAGGGGAAGGAATGAACGAAGACACGATCGTTGCCGTTTCCACCGCGTGGGGAGAGGCGGGAATCGCCATCCTGCGCCTGTCGGGCCCCGATGCCGTGTCATGCGCCGAAGGCCTTTTCAAGGCGAAGCAAAACCTGGCCGACTCCCCCCCACGCTTCATGCGCTACGGGCACGCGCTGGACGGGGAAGGCGAATTCATCGACGAGGTCCTGGCCGTCCGCTTCGAAGCCCCTCACAGCTACACAGGCGAAGGAATGGCAGAAATCCATTGCCACGGGGGGAGCATGTCCGCGCGCCGGGCCATGGAAAGGCTTGTCGAACTTGGGGCAAGGCTTGCCGAGCCCGGTGAATTCACTCGTCGTGCCTTCCTTAACGGCCGCCTGGACCTGGCCCAGGCGGAATCCGTCCTTGGAATCATCCGGGCCCGAAGCGACCGGGCCCTTTCTTCGGCAGCAAGGTCCCTTCGCGGGGAACTATCCGGTGCGGTCAGGAACCTGCGGGAACGATTGCTCCTGCTTTGCGCGCGACTTGAGGCGTCTTTCGACTTTCCCGAGGAGGACATCCCTTCTCCGGGCAAGGCCGAAATCTTTCCCGAGCTTGACCAGCTGCGCAAGGATGCCGAGTCTCTCCACAGGCGATGCCGGGACGGGCAAGTCCTAAGGGAGGGGGTACGCGTCGCGATCGTAGGGCGCCCCAATGTGGGAAAATCATCCCTGCTGAACGCCCTTCTCCAGGAATCAAGGGCCATCGTCACGGCAATCCCGGGCACGACCCGGGATGTGATAGAAGCCGTCCTGACCCACCGCGGCGTCCCGATCCGCCTCGTCGACACCGCTGGTATCAGGCGTCCCTCCGACCTGATCGAGGAAGCCGGGATCGCCCATACGCTTTCGGCGCTCAAGGAATCCGACCTCAAGCTCTGGGTCCTTGACGGCAGCCGACCCTTTAGCAGCGAAGACGCCCTCGTGGAAGACCAACTGCACGGAGCCCGTCTCATCGTCCTCTTCAACAAGGAAGACCTGCCTCAAGCCCTTGACAGGATTCCCATCGAGAAACTCCATCCCGGGATCCCGGTCCTGGGGGTCTCCGCAAAGACAGGCGCAGGAATTGAGCGGCTAAAGGAGGAAATCGTCCATGCCGCAATGGGGGAAGGGGTGCTGGAAGAAGCATGGAATGCCTCGGCCCGGCAAGTCGAGGAACTGAGAGTGGCCGCTTCGATGATCGGGGAGGCGGAATCGGCCCAGTCCATGGACTTGACGGCCTCCTGCCTTCGAGACAGCCGCTATGCCCTTGAGCGGTTCCTGGGCCTATCGGCGGATTCGGACCTGCTCGATACGATTTTCAGCCAGTTCTGCCTGGGGAAGTAGGTTTCACGAAAGGATCCGTCCTTCTCGGAGGCAGGATCGGGGCCAGGTCTTTTTCGGGGAAGTCCTTCAGTTCACGACCCGTTGAAGCACGCAGGAAGTTGTCGACCCACCAGAACACGTCGTGCCGCCTGAGAGTCCGCCTCATGTTTTCAAGCCTGCGTTTCTTTTCGCCTTCACCCATGGAAAGCGCCCTTGCCAACGTCGAGGCGATTTGCTTGACGTTGTAAGGGTTCACAAGCAGGCAGCTTTCCCCGAGTTGGGCCGCGGCCCCCGCGAACTCGCTCAGGACGAGAACCCCCCTGTTGTCGGCCTGGGAAAGAACATATTCTTTCGCCACAAGGTTCATCCCGTCCTTCAGGGGAGTGACGAAGCCGACATCTGCAGCCCGGTAATGCGCGACGAGTTCCGCCCGTTCCATCGATTGGTAGCGGTAAACGACGGGTACCCAGTCTCCGGTGGTGAACTCTCCGTTAATCTCGCCGACCAGCCGATCGATTTCATCCTTCAGCGTCCGGTAGGCCGGGACCGTCTCCCTGCTTGGAATCAGGAGCTGGATAAGGGTAACGGACCCCCTCAGTTCCGGGAATACCTTCAATGCGTGGCGAAACCCCTTGAGTTTCTCGGGGATCCCTTTTGTGTAGTCCAGGCGGTCAACGCCGAACAGGATGCGAGTACCCCTGTAAGCATCCCGGATCGCCCTGGCCCTTTCTTCGACTTCCTTCGAACGGGAAAAACGGATGAAATCGGCGGAATCCACGCTGATGGGAAGGGCCCCCGCGAGGATCTCCGATTTTCCCGTACTTATCCTGACGATAGGCCCCCTGCCCTCCACCCGTGTTTCCGGGAAGAAAACCCGCAGGCAATCCGTAAAATTCCGTCGATCACGGACCGTCTGGAAACCCACGAACTTGTAGTGCAGGAGAGCATGGAGGAGTTCCGCCCGCCAGGGCAGCTTGAAGAAAATGTCCGGCGACGGGAAGGGGATGTGCAAAAAAAAGGAACATGCCGCGTGAAAGCCGGACTGGTTCAAGAACCCCGCCAGCGGAATGAGATGGTAATCATGGACCCAGACGAAATCTCCGGGTTCGTGGTGCTTCATGACGGTCCTGGCAAATTTCAGGTTCACGGCCATATAGGTGTCCCAGTAGCCGGGATCGAAGTTGCACCGGGTCTGGAGATCGTGGAAAAGGGGCCAGATCACTTCGTTAGAGAAACCGTAATAGAAGAGGTTCATCTCCTCTTCGGAAAGAAAAACCGGAAGCAGGCGGAAACCGCTTTCACGGGAAAAAGGCCCTAGAATCGATTTTATTTTTTCTATCGGCAAGGGCTTTGTCGTTCCGCTCCACCCCACCCAGAGCCCCCCTCGATCCCTGAGTATGGGACTCAAGGCCGTGACCAGGCCACCAGAGCCCTTCTTCATGGCCCATTGGCCAGCCACCTCCTCCAGGACAACGGGAAGGCGGTTCGACACGACAACCATCCTCCTGCCCTGGTCCTCCGTCATAACTCGAGGCCCCTCCCTTCCGTTACACCTTTCAGCCAGAGTTCAAGGAAGGCCATCAGGCCGCTGGGAGGCTTGAGCCACAGTCCTGCTGCCGTGTCCCGGCATTTCTGCCGTACAAGCACTCCGAGCCCCCCCAGTTTTCGTATCATGACAAACCCGTCTTCGTCGGTCTGGTCATCTCCCAGGAAAGCGGCATAATCCTGTTGCGTGTACTTTGCCATAATGGCTTTAACCGCCCTCCCCTTGTCAAAACCTTCCATTCTCATTTCCAGTCCGCCATCAAACTTTTCGACCGAGAACCCCGCGTGTCCCATCCGCCCCCATGCCTCGGAAATGGCGCGGCGCATTCGTGCTTCATTTTCCTCGCACTCGCCTCTCCAGTGAAGAGCAACACTTGTTGTCTTGCTTTCAACTCTTCCCATTCCAAGGGCAAGGGCTTTACGCTCCGCCTCATTCAGCTTCATCCGCATCGCTTCCTCAATCTCCGGCATTTCCCGTCTTCCGTCCGGTATCAGCCTCACAGCTCCATGGCATCCCCATATTTCCAGCGCCGGGCTCATTCCGAGGAGAATTCGCACCTCTTCCGGTTCCCTCCCGGTAAGGACGAACAGGGAACCGCCTACGGACCGGATTTTCGCCAGGACTTCGGTCACACCCGGGTAAGGCACCGCTTTTGACGGATCGATCCGGAAAGGAGCAAGAGTGCCGTCATAATCGAGAATCAGGACGTGTTTTCCCGCAGTCGCCATGCGACTTCTTATCCTTCGGAAGGAATCGTTGATCGAAGAACGTCTCATATCCTTTCCACCTTCCATGCAAAAGACCGTTGCTTGCCACGACAGGCAAATCTTCATCCAGCGGGTTTTCCTGCATGTTACCGTTCTGTTAAATGAATTATAACATATTCGCCTTATCGCTCTTTTATCTCGTCACTGCATGATGGAGGAATAGGGGGGGCGGGGCCCGGGGGCCCCCTTCGACGCAACAAAAGAGGGGAGTCCCTGATGGGGACTCCCCTCTTATTCGAATCGATAAGGTTTCCGGCGGCGATCT